>CBINGY010000034.1:0-46238 GCA_966250325.1 uncultured Cytophagaceae bacterium
TGACCGGTCTCTGAACTGATCTATATGCCGTTTGTAAAATGAACCTTCCGGATAATGGGCCAGGTGCAGTTCGTAATCCGATAAACTCAGATAACAATAGCGGTTCAATTTACCGATGAGTTCGTTAATCAGCTGAAAAAAAGTATGGAGTCCGACATCCCGACTGCTATCGAGCCAATAGGTATAATCTCCCCTGATTTCAGAAATCACCTGATTTTCAGACCCGGTGCCAATAGATGCCTTTTCAAAGTCATTTTCCTCCAGTTTTTCCTGTAAAAACCGAGCAATAAGAGAATACAACTCTTCACTCAGGAAATTGTCAACAATCACATACTCATTTTCAGATAGCAGATCTATCCACTCCAGCCATACTTCTTCCTCGTAGAATGCCATATCGGGTTCGTTAAAAAGCCTGCGAAATTACGCTTCAAATCTATCCGGGGAGTTTTTTTGTACTGATTTTTTTTAGGAGTAATTCACTTACAATCAACCACTAAAACCGGGATATGATTTATTTCACTTCTCACCTGTTTCAAATTCATTAACTTTGAGTTCATGAATCATAAAAACCCACTCATTTATGTTGGTATTCGGAATTGACATCGGCGGAACCGGAATTAAAGGTGCTCCTGTAAACGTGGAAACAGGCGAACTGGCTGCCGAGAGATTCCGGGTGGAAACGCCACGCCCTGCCCGCCCCGAAGACATGGCAGAAGCTGTAAAAAAAGTTCTGGATCATTTTGACTGGAAAGGCCCCGTAGGTGTTGGTTTCCCTACGATTGTAGTAAACGGCCAGTGCCGCTCGCAAAGCAATCTTCATCCAGACTGGGTTAATCTTCATATTGACCAGCTGTTCAAGGAATACTGCGGAAACGATTTTGTCATAGTAAATGATGCCGATGCGGCCGGACTGGCAGAAATGACCTTTGGAGCCGGAAGAGATAAGAGCGGACTTGTGGTTACCATTACTTTAGGCACCGGCATAGGGTCCGGGGTATTTTACAATGGCTCCCTGATTCCAAACTTTGAATTGGGGCACCTTCGTTACAAAAAACATAAGCCGGTTGAAAAATACGCCGCTGATTCGATCCGGAAAAAGAAGAACTTGTCTGATACAGAATGGGCCGAACGTTTGAATTACTTCCTGAAGTACGTTAACAGAGTTTGCTCACCCGATCTGATCATAGTAGGCGGAGGTGCCAGCAAAAGATGGGATACCCTTTCTCCAATGCTAATCACGGAAGTACCTCTGGCAGTGGCAGAGAGCCGGAATGAAGCAGGCATTATCGGAGCGGCCATGGCCTCCAAAAGTCTCATTTCATGATAGTATTCAGCTTCTGTAATACGTTGGATGCCCGGCTTTTTAAGCCTGGCGAGTCTGCTCCCTGAGTATCAAGTATATTCTGAATAACGGTTTGAAATTCGTTTCTTAATTCGGGGAATTTTAGAACCAACCGAAGGCAGGCATACATGGCATGAGCTTTAATGGCTATGGATACATTCCCCTGAAGGTACCTGAAGCACAGGTCATACACTTCTCCTTCAATGGATTCGGGATATCCGAAATCGCCCCAGTGACGTACAATGGCTCTCGTAACCGCGTCATGATTGCCTTCTGAAAGGCACTTTTCCAGGAGGTCTTTCTGCCAGCCATCCACCGTCTCTGGTCTGTGATCCGTGATAAAATGAAGTACCCACGCCGCCTTCTGATTGAGTTCGTAATCTGGCAGTAGAAGACAATTCATGAATTCTTGGATTGCCGGAGGGTGTGATTCAAGGTATCTCAAAATACGTTCGCAATTTGCCTTGCTTCGGTCTGCCAGCAATGAGCTTTTGATGTTCATTCCTCCTCAGGTTGGAGCCCATGAATATCTATCAGGTGGTCAATCAAAGCCTCAGAGCTTCTTTCCAGAATCTGATACACCTCGCGAAAAGCTTCTATTGATTCATAATACGGATCTGGCACTTCATGAACTCCACGAACCTGGGGGTCAAAATCGCGAATAAGAAAAAGCTTGGAAGGTGCCGGTGGCTTGTGCTTAAGTTTGTGATACAGATTATGAACCTCCTCAAAATTCTGTTCGTCCATCACCACGATATGATCGAAAAGATCAAGGTCTTCCAGTCCCATTTTACGGCCTGTATGTCCACTCACCAGCCCGTTTTCTTCCAGAACTTCCAGCGTACGGTGATCGGGTTTCTTGCCGATATGATAACCTGCGGTACCTGCCGAATCTACAGAAATCTGATCTGAGAGGCCTCTTTTTTCCACCGAATTCCTGAAAATGGATTCGGCCATAGGAGACCGGCAGATATTACCCAGACAAACAAACAGGACGTTTACCATAATTTAAGATTGAAATTTACAGGCTCTTACTCCGTCTCTTCCAGCCACTCTCCCTCTTCATTGAAGATCACAAAAACCGTTTCTCCTTCCTTTTTCATTAGGTATTTTTCCCGTCCAAATTTCTCCAGAGCATCCTTGTCATTGAGCAGATACTTTTCCTGATTTTTTACTTTGGCCAGTTCCTGATCGTAATATTCGATCTGGGCTTCGTATCCCTTCAGTTTTCGCCAAAGTTTAAACTGTGTAATGAAATTGGCTCCGTCAAAGAACGAAAGCCAGACCAGCAAAAATGCCGAGGAGTAGAAATAGAAACCGTATTTTTTCAGGTAGAAGATTCGTTTCATCATGTTTAGCACGTAAGGTGTACCAAAGTTAAAGAAGTCTTTCTCAGTTCACAAGGTTCTTTTTTACGGAAAGGACAAATTCAGGATGATTTTGAATCATTTCATGCGGGAACTGCCTTATTCCACACATTAATTTTGAGCCTTGTCTAATCCTTTTATTTTTGTCTCAACCTCCTTCATCTCTGATCCTTATGAAAAAAATGTTTCTTCTGATTTTCGTTCAGGCCCTCGCCCTTCCTATTCTAGCTCAAAACCTACTCCCCCGAGATCTGGGGCTTGAAATAGGCATCCTGAGACCGGGCCCGCTCAATGCCATCACCGATGTTCCCGGAGTAAAAGTAGGACATGTGACAAAAATTGAAGGTCAGGATGTGCGTACCGGCGTAACTGCCATTGTACCCCATGGTGGAAATATCTTTCAGGAAAAAGTACCAGCGGCCATCCATGTGGGAAACGGATTCGGAAAACTGGCGGGTTACACGCAAATTACGGAACTGGGTACCATGGAAACACCGGTTATTCTCACCAATACGCTGAATGTGGCAAGTGGTGTGGAAGGCCTCATAGCGTACACGCTGAATCTACCAGGAAATGAAGAAGTCAGAAGTCTGAATGCAGTGGTAGGTGAAACCAATGACGGCTACCTGAATGATATCAGAGGATTGCATATTTCAAAAGAAGATGTAATCAGGGCGATCACAGAAGCAAAGTCGGGGCCGGTGGCCATGGGAAATGTCGGTGCCGGCACCGGAACCGTTTGTTTTGGATTTAAAGGCGGGATCGGCACTTCTTCCCGAAAACTTCCTCAAAGCCGGGGTGCTTATACGGTTGGGGTGTTGGTGCAAACCAATTTTGGCGGAGTCTTACAGATCAAGGGAACACCCGTAGGTCAGGAACTCGGGCAGTATTCCTTCAAAAATATTAACGAAGAATACAAGGAAGATGGCTCCTGCATGATTGTAGTGGCTACTGATGCTCCTTTAACTCATAGAAATTTGAAGCGACTCGCCTCTCGTGCCCTTCTGGGTTTGGGAAGAACGGGGGGAATTGCCGCCCATGGAAGCGGGGATTATGTGATCGCTTTTTCAACGAATGAAGAGGTACGTGTTCCAAACAGATCACGGGATTTAACCCAGACTTTTCAGGAGTTAAGAGAAGAACACATCAGCATCCTGTTTGAGGCTGTCATTGAAGCTACCGAAGAGGCGATTATCAATTCTTTGTTTGCAGCAGAAACCATGGAAGGGCATGACGGCCACCGGGTGGAAGAACTGCCGGAGGCCAAAACACTGGAGATTTTGAAAAAATACCATATGCTGAATTAATGCCTCCCGGCATTTACTTTCAGATCAAAACTCAGATCAGGAATAGGTCGTTCACAAAGAAAGCGGAACGTAAATTTGATTTGTACCTACAATCAAAAAACAGGAATGAAGACTCAGAAAATCTTACCCGAACACGGTTATTCATTTGACAAAAAATTCGAAAAATCTGTCGCCTACTTTTCAATGGAAATTGCTGTTGATCAGTCACTAAAAACGTATTCCGGCGGACTCGGTTTTCTGGCCGGTTCACACATGCGAAGTGCATACGAGTTGAAACAAAATCTGATTGGCCTCAGCATGTTGTGGAAATTCGGTTAATATGATCAGGGCAGAAATCCAGACAACAGCATGGCGGTTGATTTTCGTGAAAAAATGTATCACTTTCTGGTTGATACCGGTGTCAGGGAAGAAATGATTATTAACAACCAGACGGTGAAAATCGCAGCTTTTTATTTGAATCCTACCACTTTCGGCACGGTTCCCTTGCTTTTTTTGACAACGGACATCGACGGTAATGATCACTGGGCCAGATCTTTATCCTACCATTTGTATGATAACGAGCCCGAGAAAAAAGTGGCTCAGGGAATGATTCTGGGCATTGGCGGAGTCAAAATTCTCAAGGCACTGAAAATTAAGCCGGAAGTATTTCACTTCAACGAGGCCCATGCAATCTCTGCGGCTTTTGAACTCTTTAAGACCTTTAAAACAGCATCCAAACTGAGGGAGAAAATGGTATTTACCACTCACACTCCCGAAGAAGCAGGCAATGAGAAACACTTGTTCGACTTTTTAGTTAAAATGGGGTTCTTTGTTGGCTTGCCTGAAAGTACGGTACGGAAACTATCGGGAACAGAAGAAACACTATTCAATCACTCTCTGGCTGCTCTCAAAATGAGCAGGAAAGCCAATGGTGTTTCCAAACTGCATGGCGAAGTCTCACGAAAAATGTGGTCGCATCACCAAGGTGTCTGTGAAATTACACACATTACCAACGCCCAGCAAAGTCTATACTGGATGGATAAGGTTCTTGAAAAAGCTTTTCATGAGAAAAATGCCGAAGCGTTTATTTTCAGAAAAAAGGAATTGAAATCAGAACTCTTTAGGGTGGTGGCAGATCAGGCCGGTAAATTGTTTGACCCGGAGGTATTCACACTGGTTTGGGCACGCCGGTTTGCTGCTTATAAGCGTCCGGACCTAATTACCCGCGAAACTGAAAAGTTTGACCGTCTTTTGAAGAACACGAAATATCCCATTCAGATCATCTGGGCCGGAAAGCCGTATCCGCACGATCACGGAGCCATTGAAACATTTAATTCTCTGTATTACAAAAGCCACCTTTATGGTAATATGGCGGTGCTTACCGGCTATGAACTGGCCCTGTCAAAACTCCTGAAAGTGGGTTCAGATGGCTGGCTGAATAATCCGGTGGTAACCCGGGAGGCCTCAGGCACCAGCGGAATGACGGCAGCCATGAACGGCAGCATCAATATTTCTACCGATGACGGCTGGATCTGTGAGTTTGCCACGAAACATAACTCCTTTGTGGTTCCCCTAGCCCCGGCAGAATCCGATTTTATGCGTGATGTAACTGATCAGAATAACCTGCTGGATGTACTGGAAACGAAAATCTTACCCATGTATTACGATAAGCCGGATCAATTGAATGAAATGGTTTTTCAAAGCATGGAAGATGTGCTTAAATACTTTGACTCTGACCGCATGGCTAAGGACTATTATGAGAAGTTATACTAAAAATTAGACCTTGGGGGTCGGACTTGAGAAGTTATCGTCTTATTAAATTGTTCCTAACCAGAAACATCTCGGGTCTGAGTTCTGAGAAGTCTGACCTGATTTTTAAAAAAGGGCTGCCTGATTTCTCAGACAGCCCTTTCTAGTATATTTCCAGCTAACCTTACCCTCTAAACTTCAAACCAGGGAAATAAGCTGTATCTCCCAATTCCTCTTCAATACGAAGAAGCTGGTTGTATTTCGCCATTCTGTCTGAACGGGAAGCCGAACCAGTTTTGATTTGACCTGTATTCAAGGCCACAGCAAGATCTGCAATGGTAGAATCTTCTGTTTCGCCAGATCTGTGAGACATAACCGAAGTATAATGTGCTCTGTGAGCCATGTTAACGGCGTCAATGGTTTCGCTAAGTGAACCGATTTGGTTTACTTTCACCAGTATTGAGTTTGCGATACCCTGCTCAATTCCCTGAGCCAGACGCTTCACATTGGTAACGAACAAATCATCCCCTACCAGCTGAATTTTCTTGCCAGCCAGTTTGGTAAGCTCTGCCCATCCACTCCAGTCGTCTTCGTCCATTCCATCTTCAATGGATACAATCGGATATTTATCTGCCCAATCGTTCCAGTAAGCGGCCATTTCCGCAGAGTTAAGCTGCTTGCCCGAAGATTTTTTGAAGGTATATAAACCTGTTTTCTTGTCGTAGAATTCAGAAGAAGCCGCATCCATGGCAATAAATACATCTTCACCCGGCTTATATCCTGCTTTCTCGATAGAAGTAAGAATAATTTCCAAAGCCTCTTCGTTTGAGCCGATGTTTGGAGCAAAGCCCCCTTCATCACCCACGTTGGTCGAGTATCCTTTAGAAGAAAGTACTTTTTTCAGGTTATGGAAAACCTCTGTACCCATTCTTAAAGCCTGAGAGAAGGTATCTGCCTTGGCAGGCATAACCATGAATTCCTGGAAATCAATTGAATTATCAGCGTGAGATCCACCATTCATGATGTTCATCATAGGCACAGGAAGTGTATTGGCACTCACTCCGCCGATGTAACGGAAAAGTGGAAGGCCTGCCTCCTGAGCGGCTGCTTTAGCTACCGCAAGAGAAACTCCAAGAATGGCGTTTGCTCCCAGTTTACCTTTATTGGCAGTACCATCCAGAGCGATCATCATCTGATCAATGGCATTTTGCTCAAATACATTATACCCCAGAAGTTCGTTGGCAATGGTATCATTTACGTTTGCTACAGCCTTCAAAACGCCTTTACCCACGTAAACATTTTTATCATCATCTCTCAACTCAACAGCTTCATGAACACCCGTAGATGCTCCTGATGGTACCGCTGCACGACCTAAAAAACCGTTTTCAGTCAATACATCAACTTCTACCGTAGGATTTCCTCTGGAATCCAGAATTTGTCTGGCATGTACTCTTACAATCTGACTCATTTTTTCTAGTTTACTTTATCTATACAATTTTCACTTCAAATTTTCCTGTTTTAAGGCATAGAATGCTCAAAAACAGTCGCAAAAGTAAAGAAATATTTGAGATACTGCTGTTTTAAGCATTATGGGACTGTTAAAATTTCTGTAGTCCTCACTAAAGATTTCCTTCCCTGAATAGACTTCTTCAGGTCATTCGCCGCCAGGGTCACTTGGTCTGCGGTTTATAATCAATATCTTTGCCGGTTGCTAACAACCGTTATTCCAAATGATCGCTTTCTTAAGGGGACGTTTAGTACGAAAAGAGCCCACGCATTTACTTCTAGATGTGGGAGGTGTCGGATATCAGGTGAAGATATCCTTGCAAACCTACGCCTCGCTGGCCAATACAGACGAACAGGTAACCGTGCATACGCTGCTGGTAATCCGGGAAGATTCGCATACCCTTTATGGTTTTCATCAGGCAGATGAAAAAGAACTTTTTGAGCATCTTATTTCCGTTTCGGGTATTGGGCCCGGTACCGCGGTCGTCATGCTTTCTTCGCTGAGTTCTGCTGAAATTGTTCAGGCTATTGTTTCTGAAGATGTACGCACCATCCAGGGTATTAAAGGAATAGGAGCCAAAACTGCCCAAAGGGCGATCATTGAGCTGAAAGATAAATTGAAAAAAGATTTACTCTCTTCCGGCGTAAATCCAACCATGTTTGCCTCTGGAAATCTCGCGATGAGACAAGAGGCTCTGGCCGCACTCACTACGCTTGGCATAGCCAAACCCGCCGCTGAAAAGTCCATTGACACTATTTTGAAAAGGACCGGAGGCGATATCACGCTGGAAGAGCTAATTAAACTTGCCCTTCGATAAAAAACCGCGGAAATAAGAATAATGGCAGGATTTTAGTCGTTAGATCACCGATAAAACAGCACACAGAACAAATCTGTATGTTAAGAACAAATACCCCGGCTCTAAAAAAATTACTCTCAACCCTCCTTCTATCACTGATAAGTTCATTTGGATTTGGTCAGGTGGTAATTGACTCTTTGGAGAAATCGGGGAGTAAGCCGGGTTACAGATGGCGTGATAGTTTTCTCAACCGGTTTTCTTATCAGCTTCCCCATTCTCCGCTTGTATTTGTTAAGCCAGACAGCCTGCATACGTATGTAGAATATAAACCGGGAGCAGAACGTATTGATGTAGAAGAAAAGCTGGGCCCGGCCATCGATGTAAAAATACCTCAATCTATGACGTTTAATGAGTATTCCAGCATTCAGAATGCCATGGTACGTCAAAGTCTTATCAGAGATTACGAGCGAATGCAGGATGGAAGCAGTACCACCAGCGGCCGCGGCCTGTCTCCTTTGATAGAAAAAGCACCGCTTGTTGATAAAATTTTTGGCGGAAAAATCCCCGAATTTAAACCGAATGGGTTTGTTCAGGTTGATTTACGGGTAGGTACACAATATGTAGATAATCCTGCCCAGAATATTTTTCAAAGAAGGCAGCCCGTTTTTGATTTTGACCAACAAATTTCGATCAACTTCAACAATAACGCCAATAACTCAGGCGGAGGTACCGGAAATCCGGGTGGCTTTGGAAATCGAGGGGGAAACAATCCTCAGACGGGGGCCAATCAGGGCGGCGGACTGGACGAATTGAGACGACTTGCCACCGGCTCCGGTGGTTTAGGTGGTCTTGGAAACAGAAATCCCTATCGCGAGAAAATGGGAATTCTCGGTAATTTCGATACGAAATCGGCTTTCAATTTTGAGAATCAGTTTAAGCTTAATTTCAAGTCAGATCCGGAAGATATCCTGCAAAGCCTCGAAGCAGGTAACGTAAGTTTCCCGGTACGCAGTCAGCTGGTACCCGGGGTAGAAAACCTTTTTGGTGTGAAGGCAGGCCTGCGTTTCGGTAAATTAGACGTAACCTCCGTGGTAGCTCAGCAAAGAAGCCGCACCGAATCTATCCTGATCAATGGCGGGGCACAAAATCGCCCTTTCGAAATCAGGGTGGACCAGTACGATGAAAACCGCCACTTCTTTCTATCTCATTTTTTCAGAGAGCAGTATGAGCGAAGTCTGAAGAACCTGCCCATGATCACAAACGGAATTTATATCACCCGTATTGAGGTATATGTGACAAACAGAACCAACAATGTGGGCAGTATGCGGAATCTTGTGGGACTTACCGACCTCGGCGAAGCCAATCCGCATAATCCCAATATGGGCCCTCTGGCCTCTACTCCCGTAGCCTCCAATGACGCCAATAAGCTGGGAAATGTACTTAAAACAAATGCAGGCATTCGGGAAATTGACAACACTTCCTCCGCACTTGAACAACTCAGTTTAAACAAAGGAATCGATTTTGAAATATTACGAGGTGCAAAACGACTTACCGACAGGGAGTTTGATTTCAATCCTCAGCTGGGTTACATATCCCTGCTAACACCACTTAGAAATGACGAAGTTCTGGCAGTTGCCTATGAATATACCTACAACGGGCAACCCTATAAAGTAGGTGAGCTCACAGAAGATTACTCGTTCAGGGCCGAGCAGGAAGTCATAGCTCTCAAACTGTTGAAATCATCTACCGGCAGAAACAGACTGAGCCACCCCATGTGGGATCTGATGATGAAAAACGTGTACTCGCTGAATCAGTCGCAAATTGACCGGGAAGGATTTCAGTTACGCATCGTTTATAAAGATGATGCCACAGGGATGGACACACCCAATCTTCACGAAGGCCAAAACCTGAAGAATATCCCCTTGATTTCGGTCATGAAGCTGGATAGACTCAATTTCAACAACGATCCCCAGCCCGACGGGAACTTTGATTTCGTGGAACGGGTCACGATAAATCCTGAAAGAGGAACCATTATTTTTCCGGTACTGGAGCCCTTCGGTTCTTTTCTTGAAAGCAAGTTTATTGACGGGCAGGAGGAACTCCTGAAACAAAAGTATGTGTACCAGGAGCTGTACGACAAAACCCTAACGGATGCCCAGCAGGTAAATACCAAGAACAAATTCTTTTTGCAGGGTTCGGTTCAAAGCAGCAGTTCAGAAATTCCATTGCCTTTGGGGGCCTCCGGCGGATCGGTACGCGTATATTCGGGTGGAACCGAGCTGCAGCAAGGCATCGATTACGAAGTGGATCAGCAATTCGGACGAATCCGCATCGTAAACCCAAGCATTCTGGCATCGGGACGTACCATCCGGATCGACTATGAACGGCCCGACCTGTTTCAGGCCCAGATCAGAAGATTATTCGGTTTACGCCTCGATTATACCGTAAACCGTTACTTACGAATAGGGGGAACTTTAATGGATCTTCGGGAGAATACTCCCGGTTTCCTCACCCGAACCTCTCTGGGGAACGAACCCGTGAATAATACACTTTGGGGACTGGATATTAATTTGAAGCAGGAAGGAAACGGTTTCACCCGTATTCTGGATAAACTCCCGCTCATTCAGACCAAAGAGCCATCCGCAATCCTCCTGAATGCGGAATTTGCCCAGCTGATTCCCGGAGTAAACAACCGGAAGATCAACGGTAATTCCATGATTGATGATTTTGAAGCGGCCAGAAATATCAATGATCTTACCCGACAGCCGCAGCGATGGAGACTCGGATCCACCCCTGATAAATTCAAAGTTGATTCTGTATCAATCTACGGTTACAACTACCGCCGAGCCAAAATCTCTGCCTACACCATTGATCTATCTACCTACATCACTAACGGTTTCGGTGGCGGTGGCGTGCTACCCGATGCCGTAACGGAGTCTTCCAGAAATAATCTGTATGAAAAACCTTTTGAGATTCAGGATATTTTCCCGGGCAGATCACGCCCTGTTTATGGTCAAAACCTCCCTACTGCCATTCTGGATATCTCGTATTTCCCGGAAGAGCGGGGAATGTATAATTACAATTCCAATTTAACTCCGGAAGGCTTTCTTCAAAAACCCAAAGAAAACTTCGGTTCGGTGATGAGGGGCATCACGTTTGATGCCGACTTCGACAATGCCAACGTAGAATACCTGGAATTCTGGCTTCTTGACCCATTCAAAGACAGGGTAAGAGATGGCCGAAGTGCAGAAGGTACCACGAATGATACCGGCGGAAAACTCACCTTCCATTTTGGAGATGTTTCTGAAGATGTTATACCCGATAGCCGTTTTAATTTTGAAAATGGACTAAACTCCTCCTTTGCAAACTCTCAACCTGTTACTACACCCTGGGGGAAAGCCCCAGGTACTCAGTATGTAACCGATGCTTTTGACACTTCCGAAGAAAACCGAAAAAAGCAGGATGTAGGCTTTGATGGATTGAGCAATGAGGAAGAGAATGAATTTCCTCATATCCAAACATTTCTGGAATCGCTCTCTGAGAGAGGAATCAATGAAGATGCTCTGGAAAAAATTAAACAGGACCCATCCGGTGACGACTTTAAATTTTTCATTGACCCGCAATTTACAGATAATCAGTACATCGTAGAACGGTTCAAAAATTATCTGGGCATGGAGAATAATGCTCCCATGCAAAAAGAAGATGAATTTATTACACCGGCCGCTACCGTTACGGCAGACAAAGAAGATGTAAACCAGGATAACACCATCAACGAAACTGAATCGTACTGGGAAATGGAAATCCCACTGGTGGCATCGGCTGGCGGAATGGTCGTTGATCCCGATTATGTGGTAGACCAGGTGACCTCCGGAGATAAGGCGGTATGGTATCTCTTCCGGATTCCTTTGCGTGACAGCACCAAAGTAAAACCCGTAAACATCGATGGTTTTAAAAGCATTCGCTTTGTGCGAATGGTCATGAGCGAATGGGAGCAGCCCGTAGTTCTTCGTTTTGCAGCACTGCAACTCGTATCTAATCAATACCGGGTTTATACCCAGGACCTTAACGATAACTCCTACATTGACAAGCCCGAGACCTATGATGCCAAGGTGAAAGCCACCACGGTCTCGGTAGAAGAAAATGGCTGCGATGAAAGCGGAAACTGTAATGTAAAGGAAGGTCAGATTCCTTACGTGGTTCCACCCGGCTTTGTAAGAGACAGAGACTTTTCCCAGCAGATTTTCAGACAATTCAATGAGCAGTCTATCAGTATTTCGGTTGAAAATCTACGGGATGGAGACAAACGTGGTATTTTCAAAAACACTAAACTGGACCTCAATATGTACAAACGTCTACAGATGTTTGTGCACTCGCAAAACCCGAATAACCGACCGAATAATGCAGGTGCGTTTATCCGCCTGGGCACCGACCTGAAGAAAAATTACTACGAGATTGAAATTGAAAACTTAACCACCACAGAAAGACCAACCGAAACACCGGAGAAAATATGGCCTGCAGAGAATGAGTTTGACCTGCCGGTAGACCTGCTTCGTGAGGCAAAAATAGCCAGAGGACTTTCCATCGGAGAATTCACTACGGCAAATCTGGATGAACCGGTCTCCAAAAGATACGCTGTACCGGATGAAGAGAATCCGGAAATTGTAAGAAACTACAAAATCACTGTGGTAGGTAATCCAGACCTAAGCAATATTCTAACCATCATGCTCGGTGTGAGTAACCCACCTGACTCAACCACTGGAGAGCCTGAAACATTTACCGTGTGGATGGATGAATTGAGGGTAAATGGTTTTGATCAAACCAGCGGCGAGGCAGCCATTTTTTCTGCAGATATCAAACTGGCCGATCTGGGTAATGTGTCGTTAAGTGCCAATTACAGCACTTTCGGATTCGGTGGAGTTCAGGATCGCATAAGTACGCGTTCCAGATCCAATTCCAGGGGCTTCGGAATAGCATCCACGCTCGAACTTGACCGCCTTTTCCCTGAAAAATGGGGGCTTAGCATTCCGCTTTTTATGAATTATGACAAGCAGGAAGTGGTACCACACTTTGATCCGCTCAATCCGGATATCGTGCTGGAAAGAGCTCTCAATTCCATAGAGGATGTTCAGGCCAGACGAAGATATCGGGATTTGATTATTGATCAGAACATCAACCGGGGTTTTAATCTCGCCAACGTACGAAAGGTAAAAACAGATCCCGGGGCAAAAAATCATCTTTACGATATCGAAAATTTCACTTTTTCGTACTCGCAAAGCATCATTAACCGCCAAAACATTCTGATTGACGAATACCTTTCTGAACACCGCAGAGGGGCCATTGCCTATCAGTTTCAACCCAAACAGATTAAGTGGGAACCCTTTAAAAACTCAGAAAACCTGGCCAGACCGGCCTTTGCCTGGCTGAAAGATTTCAACCTTTCCCCAATCCCAAGTCTGCTGGCTTTCCGCACCGATTTTGACCGGAATTTCACGAAAACGCAGTTCCGAAATGCCGATCTCACGACCGATAACATTGTTCCCAACTACATCAAATACTTCCTACTGAACCGCTACTACGATGTGCAATGGGATCTCAGCAGATCTCTGGCTCTTACCTTCAACGCCCACATGAACTCGATTGTGGATGAACCTTTCGATACCGATGATCGGGATCGGATACGGGAAGAAATCTGGCAGAATCTGAAGAAATTCGGCCGGGCAAAAAACTACACGCATACGCTGCAGGCTACCTACCGTCTGCCGCTGGACAAATTCTTCCTGCTAGACTGGATTCAGGCCGATACCCGATTCACGGCTGATTATCATTACCGGGCCAATGCGTTTGTATACAATATAAATGCAGATAATAGGGGAAACACCATTGAGGATGCTGATGATAACTCTTTTGGCAACTTCATTGACAATAACCGGTCGATAGCGATACAGGGCAAAGTGGATCTGGTAAAACTTTACAACAAATTGAAGTACCTCAAACTGGCCAATTCACCTAATCAGGCCAAAGAACGGTTTACCCGGGCACCGGGAGATGACGAAGAAATCATGCTCCCATCGTCAGACGTTTTGAAAACTTTTACCCGACTTCTAATGACGGTACGGGGTATTAATTTCAATTACAGTATCGTGGAAGGCACTATTCTTCCCGGGTATATGCCCTCGCCTGGCATTTTTGGTCTGGATAAGGATAGCCGGGCCCCCTACCTCCCATTTGTACTGGGTAGCCAGAACAGAAACATTCACAAAATAGCCGCCAACAACGGCTGGTTATCGCCAAGTACAGAGCGAAATGATCCTTTCACACAGAACCGGCAGAAGAAATTTGATTTCAGCACCAATCTGGAGCCGTTTACCGGTTTCAGGATGCAGATTCGGGGAAATTACAGCCGGGGCGACTCGTATCAGGATATTTACAGACCAGATACAGACGGCGGGCCTTTTGTTTCACATAATCCGTTCAGAACCGGTACCTACAGCATGTCATTCTGGTCATTCAGAACCGGTTTCATTAAAGCCAGTGACAAGCCAGAAGACAACTATGCCTATTCTGTTTTTGAGGATATGCTAGGTTATCGACAAAAGGTGATTGACAAACTTTACGAAATCCAGCAAACTGATAAAGGCTACGATAAAAACTCTCAGGATGTGCTCATCCCTGCCTTCTTTGCGGCATACAGTAAAACAGATCTGGATAAATTATTTGAAAAAGCTGAAAAGAAAGGAAACAAAACCTTTAATCCATTTCTGCAATTTCCGCTGCCAAACTGGAGAGTGGACTATACAGGGTTAGAAAAACTTCCTCTGTTCAAAAAGATGTTCCAGTCTATAACATTAAGCCACAGCTACACATCAACTTACAGCGTCGGTAACTTCACCAGTTCACTTTCCTATGGAGAAAACCTGGTGAATCTTAGTGTCAATAATTATCCTCTAGGCGATCAACTCCTGAATAATCAAATCCTTTCAGATGGAACCGCCGTTAATTTCTTCATGCCGGTTTTCATCATGAGCAATATTACCATGGAAGAACGTTTTTCTCCTTTAATCGGAGTAAACTTCAGCACAAAAGGAAGTGTTTCGGGCAGGGTTGAGTACAACAAAGAAAGGAGAGCTACCCTTAACCTTTCGAATGCTCAGGTAGCCGAGTACAACTCCTCTGACTTCGTGATTGGCGTAGGTATGCGAAAGAATAATGTCAAACTTCCCTTTAAAGGCAGAGATGGAAACAATGTGGTGCTCACCAATGACCTGAATTTACGTTTTGACGTAACCATACGCGACATAACTGCTATCCAGAGAAGACTGGATGGCGAAGCTGTGCCGGTTCAGGGAAATTATAACCTTCAGATCAAGCCCCAGATAGCTTACCAGTTTAATAAAAAGCTAAGCCTGAGTTTTTATTTTGAACGCTTTGTAAATACACCTTTCACTTCCATAACCTATGCGACACGGCGTACCATAGGCGGTATAAGTATGCGATTCAACCTGGCAGACTAGCATTCGAAAAACCTTTTGCATAGCACAGGAATTGCCGTAAATTGCAGCACATTTTAAATCAACTCATGAATTTTCCTTCTGAACTCAAATACACCAGCGAACACGAATGGATCAAAATGCTGGATGCAGAAACTGCCCTGGTTGGAATTACCGAATTTGCACAGAGTGAGCTGGGCGATATTGTTTTTGTAGAAGTGGAGACCGTGGAGGAAGAACTTGCCGCAGATGAAGTTTTCGGAACCATCGAGGCAGTGAAAACAGTATCAGACCTTTTCCTTCCGGTAGCCGGAACCATCACCGAATTCAACGAAAAACTGGGAGACGAGCCGGAGCTGGTTAACTCAGATCCCTATGGTGAAGGATGGATTATTAAATTGAAAGTCAATGATGTAGCAGATCTCGACGGTTTGCTCGACAGCGAAACTTATAAAAGTCAAATTGGTCAGTAAGCGAAAAGCCCGTCAGGGCTTTTTTTTTGAACTTTATGAAGGTTTTAATTAAAAAGGCGACCATTTTTAGCCCCGGTTCAAGCCATCATCTGATGATCAGAGATGTTTTTCTGGTCAATGGAATCATTAAAAGAATCTCAGACCATCTGGAAGAAAAAGCAGATAGGGTTTTGGAGGGAAAATCGCTTTACCTCTCTGCCGGATTCACCGATCTGAGAAGCTTTAGTCAGGAACCCGGCTCAGAATCCATGGAAACTCTGGAATCACTTTCCCAAGCCGCTGCGGCCGGTGGTTATACCCACCTCTTGATCATGCCCAATACCCGGCCGGTCATTCAGTCAAAAGAATCGGTTCAGTTTTTCCGGAATTTCTCAAAGAATTCTATCACAGACCTGCTTCCCGCAGGTGCTGTTACCAAAGAGTGTAAAGGCGAAGATTTCACCGAAATGTGGGATTTGCATCAATCGGGTGCAGCTGCCTTTACAGACGGCTCCAAACCCCTTTGGAATGCTGATATCTTTTTGAAAAGTCTGCAATACCTGTACCCCAAAAAAGCACTTCTGATCAACCGACCGGAAGAACCTACGCTTGCGGTTTTCGGGCAAATGCACGAAGGATTACCCAGTACACTCATGGGCACCAAAGGGATTCCCGCTGAAGCGGAAGAAATTATGGTGATGCGTGACCTTAAATTACTGGAGTATGCGGGATACACCAGTAATAAACCTCTGCTTCATTTCTCTTGCATATCCTCTGCTGCTGCCCTCAAACATATACGGAAAGCCAAACAAAACGGTCTGCCGGTTAGCTGTGATATAGCGGCACATCATCTGGCGTTTACGGATGAAGACTTATCTGGTTTTGATACGAACCTGAAAGTGAGCCCGCCCTTCAGAACCGCCAAGGATCAAAAGGCTTTGATTAAAGGCCTGGAAGACGGAACCATCGACGCCATTGTATCTGACCACCATCCGCTGGACGAAGAACATAAAAATCTGGAGTTTGATCTGGCTGAATTTGGGGCCATTGGTCTTCAGACCGCTTTTGCAGCGGCTTTAACCTATTCGGGAAAAACGGCGGAAGAACTGTTACCTTTCTTTACCAGCAAACCAGCTGAAATTCTGGGTATGGACTCCCGGAAAATTGAAGAGGGAGAACAGGCAGACCTTACCGTGATTGATGCCGAAGCCACCTATCTTTTTGAGAAGAAAGACATCAGATCCTTGTCAAAGAATTCTCCGTTTATTGGAAAATATCTGAAAGGAAAGATTCTGGGCACCTTATCCAACAAGATCACTGAAATTTATGCGTAACAGAATCATCAAATTCGGACTGATCTTCGGACTCATTACCGGCATACTGTGCTTTGCTTTTTTTATGGTTCTTTATGCGGGAAACGACGATCCTCTTTCTAATCGCCGCCCAGATCTCGGAATAAATATTCTCATGATTTTTCTGGCCATTTGGCTCTATAAACAGCGGAATGGAGGAATTCTGCACTTTTATGAAGGTTTTTCCATTGGCTTCCTTACCAATATAACAGGGGCTTTACTGAGCGGACTTTTCATTTTTCTGTTTTTGAAATTTGTGGATCCAAAACCTTTTGATGCCCTCATTTCCAATGGAATTAAATTCCTGTACGATCAGAAAGAGGCGGTAAATAAGTTTTTGAGTGAAGAAAATTTTAACTTGCAGATAAAGTCATTGAGAGAAGCTAAACCGTATCAGATTATACTGGATGATCTTCTCTTCAAGCAATTTGCCATTGTAGCGATTACCCTGATCTCGATGGCCCTGCGAAGACAGAAATAACCCGATAACCTTACTCAAAAACTTATTACTTATGGAACAAAAACCTTCTTCAGCCCGTATCGCCCTCAAATGGGGTATCATTGGTGGCCTGGCCAGTATCATTTTGTCAACCGTACTTTACATGACAGATCTTTGGAAGAATCAGGCGGTGTCTTCGGTCATTCCGTTGCTGGTGATGGCCGCTTTCCTTTTCATGGCTACCAAAGAATACCGGACAGAAAACGCCGGATTTCTTAGTTATGGAGAGGGCTTGGGGGTATCTACCCTAACTGGTGCTGTTTATTCTCTGATCGGAAATGCCTATACACAGGTATATCAGAAAGTAATTGATCCCACTTTTACAGACAAGATGAAAGATTTTCAATACGAGAAGCTGGAGGAACAGGGAATGAGTGAAGAGCAGATTGAACAGGCTCTGGAAATGACTTCAAAATTTACTTCCGGAGGGCTGTCTTTTGTTTTAGGATTAGTCTTTTCCATCTTGTTTGCTTTCATTCTGTCGCTCATCATAGCCGCGATACTGAAGAAAAATAAACCTGTTTTTTAATTCATGGCGAGTATTTTCAAAAAGGAGTTTAACGGTTATCTGAATTCGCTGATAGCCTACATTGTTATTGTTCTCTTTTTGATACTTACCGCACTGGTTTTGTGGGTTTTCCCGGATAGCAATGTACTTGACTACGGTTTTGCGGAGATGAATTCCTTTTTCAGCCTTACGCCGTTTGTACTTCTCATTCTCATTCCCGCAATCACCATGCGTAGCTTTGCAGAAGAGTTTAAAACGGGCACCATGGAATTTCTTCTTACCAAGCCGGTAAGTTTGTATGCACTTATCGGCGGTAAGTTCTTTGCTTCCTGGCTGCTCATTTTTCTGGCGGTTCTTCCTACGCTCGTTTACTATTTCAGTATCCGGGCTATTGGAAACCCCGTTGGAAATATTGATACGGCGGCTGTTATTGGTTCGTATTTCGGTCTGGTTTTGCTTGCCGGGGTATTTACGGCAATCGGCATCACTATTTCGGCCTTTACGTCAAACCAGGTGGTCGCATTTATAGGCTCGACGTTTTCCTGTTATTTTCTTTATGACGGCGTACATCAGCTCTCACAGCTATT
This sequence comes from uncultured Cytophagaceae bacterium, assembly GCA_966250325.1. GTDB lineage: Bacteria > Bacteroidota > Bacteroidia > Cytophagales > Spirosomataceae > Jiulongibacter. The sequence goes on from CBINGY010000034.1 coordinate 18,933, forward strand.
CCGTGGAGTAACCGCCTATTCCATTGATTTTCTGAGTATTCAGTTTCATTATTCCTCGCTAAGCAGAGGCGTTATTGACTCCAGAAATGTAATTTATCTGGTATCCTTAGCTCTACTTGTCTTGTTTTTTACACAAAAACGACTTACCGTCAACAGAAAATGAAACTACGAATATTTCAGGCAGATGCATTTGCTTCCAGTCTTTTTAAAGGAAATCCGGCAGCAATTGTTCCTCTGGAAGAATGGCTTCCTGATGAGCTCATGCAGCAAATAGCCATGGAAAATAATCTTTCTGAAACTGCCTTTTTCGTTAAAGAACAGGACGATTACCATATCCGTTGGTTTACTCCTACCATGGAGGTAGCTTTGTGCGGACATGCGACTCTGGCCACCGCTCATATTCTGATGAATGAACTGGGATTTGCCGAAGACCGCGTGCTCTTTTCGTCAAAGAGTGGCCAACTGGCTGTAAACAAATCGGATAATTTGCTGGAACTGGATTTCCCGGTACAAGCTCCAGAAAAGTCTGAACTACCCGAAGGCCTTACCGATGGCTTTCAATTCACCCCCGTAGAATCCCTGAAGGCTCATGAAGATTACCTGCTCATTTTTGAGTCTGAGCAGCAGGTAGCTGAGTTAAGTCCCGACTTCGGGCTGCTGGCCAGAATACCTGCACGCGGCATTATTTGCTCTGCACCGGGAAAGGAAGTGGACTTCGTTAGCCGATTTTTTGCTCCGGCAGCAGGAATCAATGAAGATCCGGTGACCGGCTCGGCACATACCAAACTCATCCCGTACTGGGCCGAAAAACTCGGCAAAACCAGACTTTCGGCCAAACAGATTTCACAAAGAGGCGGAGAACTGTTTTGCTCACTCAAAGGTGATCGGGTGACAATCGCAGGTGAAGCGGTAACCTATCTGGATGGCTGGATTTACCTCTGAAAACAGAATTGAATTTTTCCGGGAATATAAATCCCGTTTTCCTTGACAACCCCTATCCCGATTTTGTACATTTGCGGGCTGTTTTTCAGCATAGTTTACTTACCGAGGCCCCTGAAAGTGAGTAGCATAAATCTCCGGGGTATATATCGAATGAAATTATCACAATTCAAGTTTGACCTCCCGCATAGCCTTATTGCTATGCATCCCTACGAGGAAAGAGACGGAGCCCGCATGATGGTGGTGCACCGCAAAACAGGACAAATAGAGCACAAAACCTTTAAAGACATTGTGAATTATTTTGGCGAAGGTGACGTAATGGTTACCAACAACACCAAAGTATTTCCTGCCCGTCTGTATGGCTCCAAAGAAAAAACAGGTGCAAAAATCGAAGTATTCCTGCTCCGTGAACTGAACCGCGAAATGCGTCTCTGGGATGTACTGGTTGATCCCGCCCGTAAAATTCGTGTCGGTAATAAATTGTACTTCGGCGAGAGCGATCTGGTGGCTGAGGTGATTGACAATACCACCTCCAGAGGTCGTACGATCCGTTTTCTTTTTGACGGGGATCATGACGAAATGATGGAAACCATTTACGGACTGGGAGAAACACCGATCCCGAAAGACATCATTGAGCGTGAGGTAAATGACACCGACAGAGAACGTTTCCAAACAATTTTCGCCGAAGTGGAAGGGGCTGTTTCTGCTCCTACTGCCGGTATGCATTTTACCAAGAATATCATGCGTAGAATGCAGATCAACGGCGTTGATTTTGCACCTATTACCTTGCACATCGGTATTGGCACTTTCAGAAGTGTTGACGTGGAAGACCTAACGAAACATAAGGCCGATTCTGAAAACTTTGCGATTCCTGCAGCTACCTGTACGGAGGTAAACAAAGCACTGGATGCCGGCGGAAAGGTATGTGCGGTAGGAACCACCGCTCTGAAAACACTGGAATCTTCCGTATCTGCCAATAGCCGTCTGAAGCCCGTGGACAATGGCTGGACCGATAAGTTCATCTTCCCGCCTTATGATTTCAAGATCAGCAATGCTTTGCTTACCAATTTCCATATGCCGCAGAGTATTGTGCTGATGTCGGCCTGTGCGTTTGGTGGTCATGACCTCATTATGAAGGCCTATGAAGAAGCTATCAAAGAAAAGTACAAATTTTTCACCTACGGCGATGTCATGCTCATCCTGTAGAATCGAAATAATACTTATATTAGAAGCCTGCATGAGTGCAGGCTTTTTTTATGTCGATATTTTCAAAAAATCTTTACGCTGTGATAGTTGCCGGGGGCAGCGGCAGCCGTATGAAAAGTGTGATCGCCAAGCAGTTTTTACCGCTTGATGACAAACCTATTCTTGCTCATACCGTTGAAAAGTTCCTTCAGATACCCAACTGCAATGTTATTGCTGTGCTGCCAGCCAGAGACATGATTTTCTGGCGGGAAATCGTAGATAGCAGTGAAAAGCTGATCGTGGCCGAAGATCAGGGACGACTCATTTCCATAGAAGGAGGAGCTACCCGCTATCAATCTGTAAGCAATGGCCTGAACGCCATCTCAGACACGGAAGGTCTGGTGGCTATACACGATGGCGTACGACCACTCATTCGTACCGAACTTATCCTCGAATCGTACAAACAGGCGATGCTACAGGGCTCTGCCGTTTTATCGGTGGCCATGAAAGACTCTGCACGTGAGATAGATGCCAGTGGCAAGAACCGCCATATTGACCGGGCTGGAATACGTCTCATTCAAACCCCGCAAACTTTTGACCTCAAAAAAATTAAAGAGGCGTTTGCTCTGGGAGAACAGCCTTTCTTCACCGATGATGCATCGGTTTATGAGTTTGCAGGAAATCCGGTCAATCTTATCGAAGGCGACTACCGAAATCTGAAAATCACCACTCCCGAAGATCTGGAGGTAGCCGAACTCTTTCTGAAACCATGATTGTAGTTGTTTCTTCAAAGAATCCGGTAAAAGTGGAAGCTACCTTAAAAGGCTTTCAACAAGTTTTCCCGGATATACCCTTTACCGCGGAGTCTGTGTCTGTTCCCTCCGGAGTGCCAGACCAACCCATGGGTTCTGAAGAAACACTTTTGGGTGCTGCAAATAGAGTTGAAAATGCCATGATGGAAATTCCCGATGCAGATTTTTGGGTGGGTATCGAAGGAGGAAATATCAGGCATGGAAAAGAAATGGAAGCCATGGCCTGGGTAGTCATTAAATCAAAAGACCGTACCGGAAAAGGACGAACAGCCGGATTCTTTTTGCCGGAAAAAACCATTGAATTAATTGACAAAGGCTATGAACTTGGTCATGCCGATGAACTAGTTTTTGGAATTGAGAACAGTAAACAAAAAATGGGGAGCTGCGGACTACTGACAGACAACCTCATTGACCGCATAGACCTCTATGTTCCAGCGGTGATTTTTGCCCTGATTCCCTTTCAGAAACCTGAACTTTACCCTCTGTAAAAGTAAGCTTCTTTGTCCGAAATACGGTTTGATCTATGAAGTTGAACCCCTTAAACAAGGGTAATCTGCCAGTGTTTTACTACTTTTGCGGTCGGTTTGAAACATCCTTCAGGAATCGCTCAAAAACTCATTCATGTCCTTTCTTAAAAACATTCCTTTTCTACAGAATTTCTGGAAAAGAGTAGCCGACCTCATACTCAATCATCGTATGGTCTGGCTCATTGCGGTATCACTGGTAACGCTGTTTATGGGGTATATGGCCAGCCGGCTGGAGTTATCGTATGAACTGGCCAAAATTCTCCCGCAATCGGATGAACACTTTCAACGGTATGAAGCCTTCAAAGCCCGTTACGGGGAAGATGGTAACGTGATGGTGATTGCGGCAGAAACAGAGGATATCTATAAGCTGGAAAATTTCAGGCAATGGTTTGATCTCACGGCGAAAATCAAAGAAATAGACGGCATTAAGAATGTGGCTTCCAACACCAGCCTTTTTGAGATTGTACGGAACGATGAATTAAAGAAATTTGATTTCAAACCCATAAGTCCTGAAAAGCCTGAAACGCAGGCAGAGGTGGACAGTATTCGCCAGACCATACTCAAGTATCCGTTTTATAAAGGATTCGTTTTCAGTGCAGATGAAACCGCCCACCTGCTGGCCGTTACCTTTGATCAGGAAAAAATGAATTCTAAAAGCCGGATAACCATCACAGATAATGTGAGAGAAATGTGCGAGGAATTCAGCCAGTCCACCGGCATACCCATGCACTACTCAGGAATGCCCTTTGTACGAACCAACTTCATGTCAAAGGTAAGTAAAGAGGTATCGATGTTTATGGGTTTGGCCTTTCTGGTTACTACCATCATACTGTTTTTGTTCTTCAGATCGTGGCGGGTTGTATTTTTTGCCGTGCTTGTCATAGCCATTTCTGTGCTCTGGTCTGTGGGACTTATTCACGCTTTTGGCTATAAAATCACACTCCTTACCGGACTTATCCCTTCCATCATTATCGTAATTGGGATACCTAATTCCATTTTCCTGATTAATCGATATCAGGAAGAATTCCTTAAATGCAAAGACAAAATTCAATCGCTCAAAATAACCATTGAGAAAATCGGAAAAACGACTTTCATAGCCAACGTAACTACATTCATCGGTTTTTTTGTATTCTACTTTACAGGATCTCCCCTACTGCTTGAGTTTGGACTGGTAGCTGCCGTAAGTGTACTGGCCACCTGGGCCATTTCCCTCATTCTCATTCCGATCATCTTTAGCTACAATCCTGAGCCCAAAGAGAAGCATGTACGGCATCTTGAAAACAAGAATATCAGCAAGTTTCTGGAGGTGGTAGATTTTATTGTTCACAACCGGAGAACGCGTCTATACTGGGTAACGGGAGTTGTCATTGCCGCCTCTGTTTTGGGTATGACCCGCATCAAATCGGTAGGCCATGTGGTGGATGACCTTCCTGAAAATGATCGCGTTTACACCGATTTGAAATTCATTGAAAAAAACTTCAAAGGTATTGTTCCGGTGGAAGTGGCCATTGACACCAAACAACCTAATGGTGCACTGAGCCCCGAAATGCTCAATAAAATGAGGCTGGTACAGCGGGAATTTGAGAAATACCCCGAATTCACCAAACCCATTTCGGTGGTGGAGGCTATTAAGTTCGTTTACCAGGGTTATCGGGGAGGTGACGAAAGGTACTATCGGCTTCCGGGGGCGTTGGAGCTGAATAAACTTGCCGCTTACGCAGGAATGGCAGAAGGTAAGCAAAACCTGATGACCTCCTTCATGGATTCTACCCGCCGTTATACCCGTATCAGTTACCAGGCAGAAGATGCCGGTACGGTGCGAATGACTGAATTAATTGAAGCCCTGCAACCCAAAATTGATACCATTTTCAATTATGATGAAGAGTTTGGTGACTGGCTACCGGCAGAAGAGCAAATAGATGCCCGATTAACTGGAAACGGGGTGGTATTTACCAAAGGCAATGATTATTTGCTTAAAAACCTGAGAGAAAGCACTTTACTAGCCCTAATTCTGGTGAGTTTGGTAATGGCTACCCAGTTTCTTAATCTGCGAACCGTACTTATTTCTACCATTCCGAGTATTGTACCGCTGGTGATTACGGCTGGTGTAATGGGGTATTTCGGTATCCCGCTGAAGCCTTCTACTATTCTGATCTTCAGTATTGCCTTTGGCATTGCATCCGATGGCACCATCTATTTTCTAACCAAGTACAAGGATGAAATCAATCAGGGTAAGAGCATTTCAGAAGCGGTGAGTGAAACCATAAAGCAGACCGGAATCAGCATGTTCTACACGGCAATCATCCTTTTCTTTGGATTCGGAATTTACGTGATGTCTGGCTTCAAAGGCACGGTCTTCCTGGGTCTTCTGGTTTCTTTGACCCTGCTGGTAGGTATGATTTCAAACCTGATGCTTCTTCCCTCCTTCCTGATGACTTTAGATAAGCGTCAAACCCGTAGAATGCAGGAAAAAAATGGCTGATTATCTCACCACATTGGGTCTAAAATTACCTACAGATCCACGCTGGGTGAATATCGCACAAATGAACCTGGCAGATATTCTGATTGACCACGCCTATTGCGAACAGAAAGCGGCGTCTTCCTGCATCAGCCTTATTGTACAATACCCTGAAAAGAAAAAGCTGGTGGAAGTAATGACACCCGTTGTCGCCGAAGAATGGGGTCATTTTCAAAGGGTTCTAAAAGAAATGGCAAAACGTGGAATAGAACTCGGAGCCGCCAGAAAAGATGAATATGTGGCCGCTCTGATGAAAATAAAACGCAAGGGTATGAGCCGTAACCACCAACTCATGGAAGATGTGCTCCTCTGTGCCCTCATTGAAGCCCGAAGTGCCGAGCGTTTCAGGCTGCTTTCCAAAGAGATAGCAGATGATTCACTGAAAAAATTCTATCATGAACTCATGATTTCTGAGGCGGGCCATTATAGAAATTTCATTGAGCTGGCAGAAGAATATAATCCACAACAGCAGGTTCAGGAACGTTGGCGGCAGCTACTTCAGCAGGAAGCAGAGATTATGAAATCGCTCGAAATCAGGCCAGACCGTTTTCATTGAGCGAAACTGGTCAGCTCTTACCTTTTTCTCGAATCTGCTACCAGACTATAGCCAATCAGTTTCTCTGACCGGGCAGAGGGTGGCTTATGATAAACAAAAACTTCATAGCTGTTTCCGGTATCTGTAAAATCACCTTCAAAGAAGGAAAAATCGATGATTCCATCCTCTATGAGACCTAATTGGAAATCATAAACACCCTGTTTCAGAAGAATGTCTGCCACGTATATGCCAGAAGCCCGATCCAAAAATAACTCTCCTTCTGTATCACAGGAATAGCCGTTAAATTCTCCCAGAACGCAGAACCGCTGATGTGGTGGAATTTTGGGTGACTGCACCGCAAAGTAAACGTGGTTATAATCGGCAGAAACCGAAGGATGCTGATCTTCCAGTGTTTCAACGAGGTAGCGACCGTTCAGATCGGGAGCCTCCAGGTAGGTTCGGTTTGACCTCATCTCCTGAATTTCTGTATAAACCTGATCTTCCAAACCTTGCTTCACTTCATCCACATTTCGCCCGTAGGCATACGTACTTCGTATATCAAGAATCCTGAATTCATTGCCCGCAGTAAACAGGTTTTCATTGTCAAAAAAACGGTAAATCAATTTGCGGGAAGCCAGATTTACTGAAGACGGCTGGTAATTCCGACGGATGGTCTCATCTCTGAAATTTTGCCGTATTTCAACGATTAGTTCCGCTTTGGGATCGCGTAATGGGTAATTGCCATAATTCAGCTCAAAATCAACCTGCTGATGCGTACGCCAAAGCTGTGCATCCTGAGGTCGGTTCACCTGAGCAGAAATCCCAACCTGAGATTCCAGCACCCTGAATTTCTTTGAAAAAATCTGACGACCATCGACCGAATTCTCCCGAACCTCCAGGATATAATTGCCAGAAACCCGCACTCGGGGCAACTGAAATCCATAGTGATAATACTTCACCTTTGTGCTTTGAGAAACTTCGAAATTATTGATAATGAAATCATTAAAATCAGAAAGAAAATCTACATCACGAAGTGTTGATTCGGTCCAGTCGTAATTTCTGTGCAATAACCTCACGTGAAACTGGCGGTATGAAGCCGTGAGATCGTCAAATTCCAGAATCATAGACTCTCCCGAACTGAGATTCCAGACAGCCGGATTTAAGGTCGGATACCCCGAATTGCCTCCCAGAGGATAGAGTTGAATGGTTTTGATATCCGGATCATACACCTGTAAAGATGCTTCCCGATAGGCTTGTGCTCCGGCTTGAAAAACCAGGAAAAGTAGATAAAGAGCTAAGGCACAAAAGCGTATCTGTTTCACAAAACGGTTTTTTAATTTCAATCTTCCAGCTCCATCATCTTGGATTCCCATTTATCCTGAGCCTGCTGCAGATTGTACTTTATTTTTTCATAACGCTGATTTTCCTTTGCCAGCCTTTCTGCGTCAGAATATATTTGTTCGTCGGCCAGTTTGGCTTCAATAAGCCTTTTCTGCTCTTCCAGTTCCTCTATTTTTGATTCAATCTCTTCTACTTCTTTCTCTATCTTTTTCAAGTCATCTTTTGACCGGTCGCGGTGACTTTTTTTCGCCTTGCCATCGGTTTCTTCCAAGGTAGCAGCAGCATTTTTCGGCGGAGCCGCCAGCCCATTCTTTTCACGCTCTGCCTGCCACCAGAGGTATTCATCGAGCGTTCCAGGGTACTGTTTAATTTCCTGATCTTCAATGTACCAGATTTTATTTGCCACGCGGGAAACAAAATCCCTGTCGTGCGAAACCACCACATAGGTACCTTCGTAATTATTGAGGGCCTGTACCAGGATGTTCACCGACTGCATATCCAGGTGGTTGGTGGGCTCATCCAATAAAAGGAAATTGGCTTCAGAGATCAATACTTTGGCCAGGGCCACCCGTGATTTCTCCCCTCCGGATAATACCTTGATTTTTTTAAACACTTCTTCTCCACCGAAAAGAAAACAACCTAATACGGAGCGTAATTCGGTTTCAGATTTGGTGGAATCGGCATATTTGAGTTCATCCAGCAGGGTCTCGTTCACATGCAGCGATTCCAGCTGATGCTGGGCGTAAAAAGAGAAATTAACATTGTGACCCATGGCCCGCTGCCCTTCATGCCCTTCGGTGCCGGCAATGATCCGTAACAAGGTAGATTTACCTTTACCGTTAGCTCCGATCAGTGCTATTTTATCGCCACGTTCTATGTGAGCCGTGGTGTTTTTGAGAATCACATTGGAACTGTAGGCTTTTGAAATATGATCAAGACGCATGACATGTCGCCCGGGCTGGGTGCCAAATTTGAACCGGAAATGCACCTTGGCGTCGTCACTGATTACATCTTCAATGAGATCCATCCGCTCCAGAGCTTTCACACGGGATTGCACCTGACGTGCCTTGGTGGCTTTGGCCTTAAATCGTTCAATAAACCGCTCTGTTTGCCTTATTTGAGCCTGCTGATTCTCAAAAGCTCCTTTCTGAATTTCGTTGCGAAGCTCCTTTTCCTCCAGATAAAAGGAATAATTGCCCGGGTAATACCAAAGCTTACCCTGTGAAACCTCCACCGTGCTGGTGGTGACGTTGTCCAGAAAACGGCGGTCGTGCGAAACTACAATCACCGCGTTTTCATAGTTCAGAATATATTTCTCAATCCACTGAATAGTAGGCAAATCCAGGTGGTTGGTGGGCTCATCCAAAAGCAGTATGGATGGCTTTTGTAAAAGCAATTTTGCAAGCATCACCCGCATACGCCAGCCTCCGGAAAACTCTTTCAAGGGCCGGTTCAAATCTTCGGTTTTAAAACCCAGACCTTCCAGAATTTCTTCTGCCCGCGATTGGATGGAATAGCCTCCCAGAATATCAAATTCATGCTGCAGCTCGCCCAGTTTCTCCACCAGTTTATCGGAGTAATTGAGCTCCATTTTATGAAGAACCTCCTCGATCTGTGTCTGAAGCTCCAGCTCACGCTGAAAACCTTGCATAGCTACATGGAGAATAGACTCACTGCTTTCATACGAAAGCAGATCCTGATTCAGAAAACCCAGGGTGGTGTCACCCGGCATGGAAATGGAGCCACCATCCGGGGTGTATTCGCCCACTATGAGCTTAAGCAAGGTGGATTTACCCTTTCCATTGAGGCCAATCAACCCTATTTTGTCTTTGGGTTTGACCTGCAAGGAGGCTTCTTCAAAAATAGTACGCCCTCCGAAATAGAAGGATAAATTATGGATGGTGAGCATGAAGTCTTTTCAAAGCTGCAAAAATAGACAGTCTGTGGGGATAATGAAAGAAGGAATCAAAGGCAGAATAGGCATTATGATTTTCAACATTCGGTTTTCCAGAAAGTCCTGATTCCAGAGTATGATTCAAAACTCGGAGAAGTAGCTTCCCAACGACTACGTGGATAATACAATAGTTAAATATTGAAGGTCAATGAGTACCTTGGGGCAGGAAGCAATTCACTTAGAAGACTGAAAATGATCAAAATACTGAAGAGGGCACTTTCCGCATTGCACCCAAAGAAGAACTACCTCCTTGAAAAACCCGTTGTAGATGTATCTTACAAATGGCTTGGAAGCGATTACGGGGGATTTTTTGTGGCTACAGAACTACTGGATTACAAGAAGAATCGGGAAATAATTGTTTATTCAGCTGGCGTAGGAACTGACATTTCTTTTGACCTTGCTTTGATAAGAAACTATAAATCCATAAAAATCTACGCCTTTGACCCTACTCCAAGGTCAATCGAGTGGATAGGGCGAAAAAAAATACCGCCAAACTTTATTTTCGCTCCAGTTGGTATTGGATCAGAGAACAAAAAAGAAACGATGTTTCTGCCTAAATCTCACCGGGTAAGCTTTACGGTTCATTCATTCGAAGATGAGAATAAAGATGAAATTGAGGTGGAAATGAAGTCCATTGCTACCATAGCACAGGAAAACCGTCATACTTTCATTGACATTCTTAAACTTGACATTGAAGGAAGTGAATTCTCGGTTCTTGAGGCACTCGACTTCAACACGCTGAAGTTTGGTCAGATTCTGGTGGAATTTCATGAGCGATTCCTTCCCAATGGTCTGGAACTCAAAAACCGGATTATTCAACGGCTGGATGAAGCAGGGTATGTCTGCTTTGCCATTTCTTCCGATTTTGAATACAGTTTTGTAAACAAAAAGGTATGGCAGCGTGTCTTTTGATATTTCTGCGATTTCCAGTGTAATAGAGAATCAGGTAAAGTGTCTTTCTTTCTTTTCTCTATCAAAACTCCTCATCAATTACTCATTCACCCCGGTAACTGTAAACAGGCTCACCACCCCCGGAAAGCTCTTATTCGTGTTAATTTCCACCTGAGGGTACAAAAAACGCTGTGGAAGAGTCGGAGCTATGCTGTTCTTAATCGGAATATTCAGGATATTGCCGGTACGTCGGGCATCGTGAAATACCTGTGGAGACCCGATCATCGTGATGTATTTCTCTTCCAGAATAATTCGTAAAAGTGTATTTCCTCCAATACTTACCCGCGGGAAATCATCACTATACACTCTGGCCAACTGGTCACGAACCGCATTGAAGGCGGTACGTGCACCCTCGTCATTTCCCAAACGTGCCTCACACTCCGCCCGGATTAATTGGTTTTCATACCAGTCAACAATCGGATAGGGAGCATCCTGAGCGAAATATCCTGTGGCAGAATAGTTCAGTTCGTTGCCTTGAAAATATTTGGAAAATCTGCTTTGCTCACCCGGAGTAAACAGTACTCTTTCCGTAGTCAAATCACTTAGATTAATCATTTTCCTCAGGTGAGACCGAGTGGCCGTGAGATAACCTCCTCTTTGCTCCACACCAAACTGATAGTACAGATTTCTTTGCCCCTGTGTAGTGGAATGAAAAGCCATGAGGCTTCTGTCTACTGTAGAAATTCCCAGCTTAGCTTCGGCAAGTGCTTCGTTGTATTCTTTGGTGATCAAATAATAACGGGCTTTCAGTGTATGTGCCACCTCAGCCCAGGTGGCCGCATTGGAAACAAAAACAGGGCTACCAAAAAAATCGGCCACCCGGGCATTGCCCACATTTTCTATTCCCTCAGAAAGTAATTCCTGTGCTGCAGCAAATACATCGGCTTGTTTATCATACGCAGGGCTTGGAAATTCTACCGGCTGTACACTTTGAGAAAACGGTACATCACCAAACAAAGCGGCCAGCTCGGCACCCATGACCGCTTCTACAATCTGTGCTACACCCAAAAGTCTGTTGTTACCAGCCGCCAGGGCTTTCTCCTGAACAATTCGGGTCTGAGAAATCCCACCCGTATAATTGTTACTCCAGACCCCATCAAAATCGGTTGATTTGACATCATACGTGTTGATATTAATAAACTGATTGCTCAAACCCGTAAACTGATCGGTAAAAACTCCGCTGATACGGCTGGCCTCGCCTTCGGTCATCAGCACCCAGGAAAGATTAGCCTGCCCGATAATCAATTCGCCCGGGGCATCGGTAAAATTATTGGGGTCTATATCAAACCCTTCGGTATAACTTCTGCAGGAAACTGTGGCCAGACAAAGAGCCGAAATGATCATTAACTTTTTCATGTGCTTCTTAAATGCCAAGTTTTAATGAAACGATGTATGAACCTGTACCCGGATTGGTAAAATACTCAAGACCCCGCCCTTTGGAGGCTCCCGTTAGGTTTACTTCAGGGTCAACAAACTTTAAAGGCGACCAGATGAACAGGTTTCGGCCCGCTACGCTGATGCTCGCCGAGTTAAGTCGTGCCTTATTGACAATACTTTGAGGAAGAGCATACCCTAAAGTTATTTCCCGAAGTTTGGTCCAGCTGCCATCCACGATAAACTGCTCTGAGGCATTTCCGAAACCTCCACCTACTCCGGTGTACCATTCGCTATCCAGAAGTACGTTACCGGCACCGAAATTTCCGATGTTCCCCCGTACAAGCGTACCGGAAGCCACTCTACGCCCATCTACCGTGGTTAACTCAGTATCCGTAATAAATTCATTGGCGGTTTCGGGATGTACTCCAAAATACTTGAGAATGCTCTCTGTACCCGCCCAGATATCATTTCCCTGGAAGGTCTCAAACTGAAAGGAAAGATTAATGCCTTTCCAGGTGAGACTGCTACCCAGACCTCCTTTCCATTTCGGGTTAGGATCACCAATAACTCCCTCTTCTTCAGCCACCTGCGGAAATCCGTTGCTGTTTACCACAATAAACCCGAAATCGTCCCGGGCCCAGCGACCACCCCAAAGTGCTCCGAAAGGCTGGCCCTCTACTACTCGGGACGAGGTACCCACAAATCCATTCAGAAAAACAGATTCCACGCCTTCAAGACGGGTCACCATGTTTTTATTCATTGAGAAATTACCGTCTATTCTCCAGTCGAGACCTTTGAATTTTGTGATTCGATAACCGGCATCTACCTCCAAACCTTTATTGGTAATGGTAGCCGCATTATCCCAAACCGAACTGAAACCTGAAGACGGAGCCAGATCTACTGCCAGCAGGGCATCATTGGTGACGCGGTCGTAATAGGTAACTCCCAGCGAAATCTTGTCATTCAGAAAGCGTAAGTCCGTCCCCACTTCAATTTCCCGCACACGCTCCGGTTTCAGATTAGGATTTCCTGAATTCCCGCTGCGGGCAAACGGATTTCCGTACACCGCCGCACTAAGGGCATCTCCCCAGGAGGTGCTACGATCAAACGGCCCATAAACCGTCTGAGAGGCATACGAAACGGGCTCAATTCCTACTTCACCATAGGAGGCCCGTATTTTTCCAAAACTCAGAACAGGCAGTTTGAATTTCTCTGTAAATACCCAGCCTGCAGAGGCACTGGGATAAAATACCGGACTGGTAAGTGTTCCCGGCAATTCGTATCTTCCTGTAATCTCCAGATAAAGTTGATTGTACAATTCGGCATTCAGCACGCCATAAGTTCCTGATTTACGCTGACGAAGCCGTGTCAAAGTAGGAGTTTCATTCGCGGCTTCGGCATTCCCGAAGGTTCTGAGAATGCCTACAAACTGATTGGTGAAATTGGTGGAACTACCACCGTGACTGGTGAAATAGGCATCCTCCAATTGAATCCCGGCAATCCAGCTGAAGTTAAAGGTATTGCTCAAAAGGTGGGTTCCATTCAGAAAAGCGTTTAAGGACGTATTTCTCTCTGTAATGTCGCTCCGGCTAAAAGACCCCTGATAGGTATCACCCGCAGAATTTACAGGAAACCAGGTTTCGCGGCTTTCGTTATAATAATCAAACCCATAACGAGCCACCAGATTTATACCTTTCGAAAGGTTCCAGTTAATTTCCGGATTCATGATGAAACGCTGTACCTCATTCGGATTTTCCTGCATGTCCACTGTCCAGCCCGGGTTGGTGTAAAACGGTGCACCCTCACCCAGATACCCCAGATTATTCTGGTTACCTATAAACGATCTGTGAGCGTTGAAAGTAGGTACGCCATCGTTATTGTAATAGGTTCCTATGTAATCGGTATTGTCAAAATCTGCGGGTGTACGCAGATACCCCAGATAGAAGCCATTGAGATTAGAACCCTGCTGAATTCGGTTTGAGGTAATATGCGTAAGCGTTGTATTGAGCTTCACCCGGATTTTATCGGTCAGCTGCATGTCATTGTTAATCCGCCCGGTGGTACGGATATAATCTGAATTTGCCTTAAAAATCCCCTGCTGATCCCAGCGGGAAAAGCTCATATACGTAGAGCTTTTGTCATTGCTGAAATTGATATTCAGTGCCTTATTCCAGGTAAATCCGTTCCTGAAAACCTGATCTCGGTTTTCTTCCATGAAGGTCTTCGTTGAGTTTTTGGTAAGAATCGGATAATAGGTATTGCCGGTAGTGGATGAGATAAATCGCTTATTTCCTTCTCTAACCTCGTCCTCTTCTCCAGACCGGTCCCGTATTCTATCCCCCCAGGAAAGACTGGTGGTAGGATTCCAGATAAAATTGTAGGCATCACGCGGCCTGCCGGTTTCCATCATGAGCGGTGTACCCTGACCAAACTTATCTTGCTTTTCAAACTCCCGGTTGATCACATCCAGGCTGGTCATGTTGGTATATTCCACACTTACCCGTTTGTTTTTTAAGCCCCCTCTTTTGGTTTGAATCACAATTACTCCATTGGCTGCACCGGTACCCCAGACTGCCGCCGCCGCCGCTCCTTTGAGTACGGTGACATTCGCGATATCATCCGGGTTGATATCATTTAGCCTCGATTGCTGAACTACACCATCCACTCCACCGCCCAAACTGGTATTGGAAATAGGAACACCATCAAGAATAATTAAGGGAGAGGCACTTCCCGAAATGGTATTTTGACCTCTGATCTGAATGTAAGCCCCCGAGCCCGGATCCCCGCTGTTTCTGACAATCGTAAGTCCTGAAGTTTTTCCTGAAAGCCCCTGAATCACACCAGATTCTCCCGACCTTTTCAATGCGGCTGCGTCGACCAAAGTGGAAGAACTGAGGTCATCATCTTTTTTACGTTCCAGGCCCAGAGCGGTAAGTACCACCACTTCGTTGAGCTGACTGGCATTTTCTTTTAAAATAACATCGATCACCGATTGATTTCCTACGGTAATCTCCTGAGATTCCATCCCGATAAAAGAGAAAACCAGTACCTGATCACGCGAAGCACGGATTCGGTAGCGGCCATCGGCCCCTGTCTGAGTTCCCAGCTGGGTGCCTTTTATCTGAACCGTGACACCCGGTAACTCGAAATTATCGGCTTCAGCCTTTACTGTACCAGTGATCTCCTGCTGTGCCCGTACTGTGTAAGTCGTTAAAAACAATAGAATTGGTAAAATTCTTTGCATTATAGTCTGGAGGTAAGATGTTGCAAATCGCTTAAAAATACGGAGTGAATAGAGAAAAAGCTGTAAGGTGAAACGCTTTTTTCCTATCCAAATACATATTTACATATCTAAATTTGATAATATTTTCCTTTTCAAAGGCTCTCTGGTGGGTGTTACGAGACTTAAGTAATCTTGAAATTACCTCTGATGAACTAGTATTAAGCAGTAAATCTGATCTTGGTTTTCCACTTAAAGCCTGCATTTTGATTTTATTTGCTCAAGATACAAAACCAGGAATCCAATGCCTGTAAGAGGAAAAACATTAGTGTTCATTATTTGTTACTCTTTTTTCGCTTGTCAACCGGATACACTTTCTGTTGATTATATAGAGATATCCGATTTATCAAAGCAACAATTTTTCGTTCGGAATTGCCAGCATAGAAGTTGGTTCGCTGAAAAGCTTTGGGGACCTACTAATAATGTCAATTATCTCGAGTTGGAAGGGAAATCAGATTCCACATTTAGTATTGAATGGGGTGAATTTATAAAAGATAATACGGACCTGAAACATCTTGAACAATCTGAAGGATACAAGAAACAAATATTTTCAAAAGGATCAATAAATATGACTACAAATGCTTCCGAATATTATGGAGGTGATTCCTTATGGATAAAATATACCCCAATTGGAGCGAGAAATGGCAGGCTTAGGCTGAGGGTGGTAGTGCCATAACTTTTCCGTTATTTGGATAAGCAGACAATAATTGTCAAACCCACTTATGTCTATTCCTATTCTTTTTCTTACTCGATTGTTTTTTCGAAGTTTTTCAACTCCAAACCGCTATTTGACCAACCATCAAAAATCCGGCTAAAAGTCTGCCATTCTGTCAGTCTTTCGTATCTTTGCAGCCTCAAATTAGTAAGGTGCATGGAGCGACTATCCGGTGAGTTGAAAATCCTGAGTGAAGAAGAAAAAGCAGGAATTGATGAAGCCCGTATCTCAGAAGATGAGCAAGGCGAAGGAAAACGTAAACTATATATTGAAAGCTACGGCTGTCAAATGAATTTTTCTGACAGCGAAATCGTAGCTTCTATCCTTAGAAAAGAAGGTTTTGTAACCACGTCAAAGCAGGAAGAAGCGGAACTTATCCTACTCAACACCTGCTCTATACGGGATAATGCCGAGCAAAAAGTACGTAACCGGCTGGCTCATCTTACGGTTTCCAAAAAGAACCGTCCCGATGTGAAGATCGGCATTCTTGGATGTATGGCCGAGCGACTGAAAACCAAGCTGCTAGAGGAAGAGAAAATTGTAGATATGGTGGTGGGGCCCGATGCCTACCGCGATTTACCAAACCTCATTAACGAGGTGGAGGAAGGTCAGAAAGCCGTCAATGTGTTTCTTTCCAGAGAAGAAACCTACGCAGATATTAGCCCGGTGAGGCTCGGAAGCAACGGCGTCACCGCGTTCATCAGCATTATGCGTGGCTGTGATAATATGTGCAGTTTCTGCGTGGTTCCCTACACCCGTGGCAGAGAACGTAGTCGTGATCCTCATACCATTGTTAATGAAGCCCGTGATCTTTTTGAAAAAGGATACCGCGAAGTAACCTTGCTGGGTCAGAATGTTGATTCTTACAAATGGCAAAATGCATCGGGGGAAATACTGACCAATTTTGCCCAGTTGCTGGCCATGGTGGCAGAAGTGAGTCCCGATCTCAGGGTGCGTTTTTCTACTTCTCATCCAAAAGATATTACCGACGAGGTATTGTACACCATCAAAGCCTACGATAACATCTGCAATTACATTCATTTGCCCGCACAAAGTGGAAGTTCCCGTATTCTGGAGCTCATGAACCGTACCTATGACCGGGAATGGTACCTGGGAAAAATTGACCGGATCCGGGCTATTCTTGGTGAAGAATGTGGTATCTCACAGGACCTCATCGCTGGATTTTGTACGGAAACAGAGGAAGATCACCGGGAGACCTTAAGCCTCATGGATTATGTCAAATTTGACTACGGCTATATGTTCTACTATTCAGAACGCCCCGGCACACCGGCAGCAAAGAAACTGACCGATGATGTGGATCTGGAAACCAAAAAACGGAGACTCGACGAAATTATTCAGAAACAGCGGGCTCACTCACTGGAGCGTAACCAAAGGGCTCTGGGTCAGGTTCAAAAGATTCTGGTAGAAGGGTTCAGTAAGCGATCTGAAGAGTTCCTTCAGGGCAGAAACGATCAGAATAAAGTGGTGGTGTTTCCGAAAGAGAACTTCAGAAAAGGAGATTACGTAATGGTGCGAATCGAAGACTGTACCACGGCAACTCTGAAAGGCATAGCCGTAATTGAAGAACTGGTATAACATGACAAATAGCCCGGAAATACAAAATGTAAAGAACCGGTTCGGTATCATTGGTAATGCTGCCCCTTTGAACTATGCCCTTAATGTGGCCATTCAGGTAGCTCCTACCGATCTTACCGTACTCATTACCGGAGAAAGCGGTAGCGGAAAAGAATCTTTCTCCAAAATCATTCATGGTTTAAGTCAAAGAAAGCACGGCCCGTTCATTGCCGTGAACTGCGGTGCCATACCTGAAGGAACCATTGATTCTGAGCTGTTTGGCCATACCAAAGGAGCTTTTACCGGAGCTATTGACGACCGGAAAGGGTATTTTGAAACAACAGACGGCGGAACCATCTTTCTGGATGAAATCGGTGAAATGCCCGTAAGCACTCAGGCCAGACTGCTTCGTGTGCTTGAGAACGGGGAGTTTATCGCGGTAGGTTCATCTAAAGTCAAAAAGACCAATGTTCGTGTAGTGGCTGCTACCAATGTGAATCTTTTTCAGGCTGTAGAGAATGGACGGTTCAGAGAGGATTTGTATTATCGTTTAAACACCGTACCCATTTCGGTGCCTCCGCTGCGTGACCGGGGATTTGATATCGAACTCTTGTTTATCAAATTCACGAGTGACTTTTCGGAAAAAAACAGGATTGAGCCCGTAGAGTTAACCGAATCTGCCAGAAAAGTCCTCTACAGCTTCCGTTTCCCCGGAAACATCCGTCAGCTCAAAAATATCGCCGAGCAAATCACTCTTCTTGAGCCTTCCCGGGTAATAAACGGTGAGATTCTTGAAAAATACCTTCCCAAACACCAGTCGGGCGGACTGCCTTCTCTTCTGGGTAAATTCGGAAGCGGGAATCAGGATCTTTCTGAAAGAGAAATTTTGTACAAGGTTCTTTTTGACATGCGGAAAGATGTGACCGAGTTGAAAAAGCTGGTGTACGGGCTACTCAAAGGCGGACATATCGACCCTTCATTTGTCAATGACCACGGTGATCTGTTTGATGAAGTCAAAGCCGGGCTTCCTGCTCTTCCTTCCGTAAGTGAGCCTTTGCCTGAGCGGCCTTTCCCGGTATTCACTGAAAAGACCGCGGAGAAGAACGATTATATTCAGATTGATGATTTGTCAGAACATCGCGAAGATGTTGAAGATATCACCCACGAGACAGAGGAAGAATCGCTTTCTCTTGAAAAGAATGAATTTGAGATTATACTTAAGGCCTTGAAAAAGAACAACTTTAAACGAAAGTATGCCGCTCAGGATCTGGGCATTTCTGAAAGGACTTTGTACAGAAAAATCAAACAGTACGACATCGAAGACGCAAAATAACGTTACTCTGGTAACACTTACTCTCAGCATGAAGGCAAAATTTCTAAGTCGGCTTGTAATTACTTTTGTAGCTTCTTTGTTTCTGCAAAGCTGCGGAGTGTATTCCTTCACGGGAACTACCCTTTCCGCTGATCTGGAAACCATTACCATCCAGAATTTTGGTCTTACGGCTGCAGGCGGGCCCCAGAACATGGCCCTTTCATTCAATGAAAAACTGAAGGAATATTATCAGCGTAACACCAGTCTGAAACTGGTTCCGGCAAACGGAGACTTGTTTCTTTCCGGCAGTATTACCAAATATGAAATGACCCCTGTGGCCACCACGGCTGGCGACCGTGCCGCTACAAACCGGCTTACTATAGGTGTGGAAGTTACCTTTGTGAACTCAAAAAATGAAAAAGAAAGCTTTGACAGAGAGTTTTCTTTCTATCAGGACTTCTCTCAGGAACAGTCACTTACCGATGCCGAGCCTTCTCTGGTTCCCAAAATTCTGGACCAGCTGGTACTTAATATTTTTAATGACACCGCCGCACAATGGTAAGTGAGGAGAATATTGATCTGCTCTTAACTTTGGCAAAAGACCCTGCCAGAGGCCGACCCATAGACTTCCAGGTATTCGCCACATTGCTGGATTCGTATCCCGATTTTGATCTCCTGCGGAAAGTTTTTATTGAACAAGGCATACGTTTTGGTGCCAAAGGACCCCATTTTCTGAAAGAACAGGAAATCTGGAAAAAAAAGCAGCGTATTCTGGAGCCAGATCCGCAGCATCCCACCAGAAATTATGACGAAGATATTGACATATTGCCTTTCAACGATAAGATTAAATTCTTTTTGGATTCATTTTCAGCCATTAACAAACCCCTGAAGGCCACAAAATAATCCGGCAAATGGGGCTAAGTCTTCTTTTTTTGAGTGAGGTCTCAAATAGATTGGAAAAAGTTCTAAATTTGCGGCTCATTTTTAAAAAGCCAATTAGCACATTTCATATATGTTTACTACAGTTATTGTACTTATGATTATTGCGGCTCTGCTGCTAATCCTCGTGATTCTGGTTCAAAACCCGAAAGGCGGTGGTCTTTCCAGTGAGTTTGGTGGTGGTGCCACCTCCTCTATGTTTGGTGTTCAGAAAACCGGAGATTTACTTGAGCAACTTACCTGGGGCTTTTTTGCCTTCATAGTAGTAGGTGCTCTGGCCACAGGAATTTTCATGAGAACTTCTGATACCAGCACCGGAAACAGTGCTCTGGATGTGGAGCGTACCCAGGCTGCACCCGCTGCACCTTCACAGGCACCGGCTCAGGGTCTTCCTACGGGACCTGCCGCTACTCCGGCTTTACCAGAAAGTGCTCCTGCAGAATAATCTGAAGCAAGATTTCATGAAAAAAGAGGCATTTGATATTCAAGTGCCTCTTTTTTGTTATTCATGTCTCAGGTTTTTCCGGTGACGTCCCTTGAAGCCACAATAAGAATATTTCTTACTGAGCTTCTCCTGTTAAAATGCCGCGGCAAAGGACCCCCAAACGGCAAAAACGAAAATAAGATAAACCACCAGAGCTGTGCCGTAGCCTACCAGACAGCCCACTAGAGCTTTCTTTGTAGCTTCCTTATCATTATCAGATAAGATATACACCAGAATAATACCAATTAAGCCTAGAATACAACCCCACAAAAAAGGAGGAATACCCAGAGTGCCACTGTTTCTTCCATCAAACACTTCGGTAGTGTTGTCAAATTCCATTTGGCCAGCCAGCTCAGGAAAATCAGCTTTGACCTGTTCCGCCGTTAAATCCGGATTTTGCAGTAAATGATTTTCCAGTTGACTTAGTCGTGAAAATTCCCGGTTTACTGACTCCAGTTCCGGCTCTGTGGCAAAAACATTGGCTGAAAGAAAAACTGCTAGAATAAAGAGTTTCTTCATAAAAATTGATTTTGAGGATTAATTACTGACATTCTTTCTGCCAAAAATTCAACCATTTTTTTAAAACTGACATAAAACTGACAGGAAAAATGTTTCTGATCTGCAGAAATTGAGGTAATCCAGCAAAAATGTCAGTTTCCTTGCCATTTGTGGCACTTGGCAAATGATTTGATCAAGGGGAAGTACGAAATAATTGTAAACCTTTAATTTTAAATACAACGCTATGTCAGTTAATGTAACACCTTTGGCAGATCGCGTGTTGGTTGAATCAGCACCAGCCGAAGAAAAAACAGCTTTCGGAATTATTATTCCAGATACTGCGAAAGAAAAACCACAGAAAGGAGTAGTAGTGGCCGTAGGTCCCGGCAAAAAAGACGAGCCTATGACCGTGAAAGTAGGTGACGCTGTATTGTATGGAAAATACTCCGGCACAGAGTTAAACATTGATGGTAAAGAATACCTCATCATGCGTGAATCTGATATTTACGCAATCGTTTAATTTTTAGTCAATTAAGAAGTTCAAAACCAAAAAACTCTAAAAAAATGGCAAAACAAATTCATTTCGATACCGAAGCGAGAGACAGAATGAAGAGAGGGGTTGACACGCTTGCCAATGCCGTGAAAGTAACCCTGGGACCAAAAGGACGTAACGTTATCCTTGATAAGAAATTCGGATCACCTTCCATTACCAAGGACGGTGTTTCTGTGGCCAAAGAAATTGAGCTGAAAGATCCTATTGAAAATATGGGTGCTCAGCTGGTAAAAGAAGTAGCTTCAAAAACTGCTGATCAGGCAGGTGATGGTACTACCACTGCTACCGTACTTGCTCAGGCTATTTACACCATCGGTGCTAAAAACGTAGCGGCAGGTGCAAATCCAATGGATTTGAAAAGAGGTATCGAAAAGGCAGTAACTGCCGTGGTAGGCAGCCTGAAAGAGCAATCAAAAACTATTTCTACTTCGAAAGAAGTAACTCAGGTAGCTTCTATTTCTGCAAACAATGACATCGAGATCGGCCAAATGATTTCTGATGCCATGGAAAAAGTAGGAAAAGAAGGTGTGATCACGGTGGAAGAAGCACGTGGTACAGAAACCGAAGTTAAGACTGTGGAAGGTATGCAGTTTGACCGCGGTTACCTTTCTCCATATTTCGTTACCAACGCCGATAAAATGGAAGCCGAATTAGAAAATGCTTTCATTCTTATCTCTGAGAAGAAAGTTTCTTCTATGAAAGAGCTTCTTCCTGTTCTGGAGCAGGTAGCACAAACTTCCCGTCCGTTGATGATCATCGCTGAGGATGTAGATGGTGAAGCTTTGGCCACGCTGGTTGTTAACAAAATCCGTGGTGCCTTGAAAGTATGTGCTGTGAAAGCTCCGGGTTTTGGCGACAGAAGAAAAGCTATGCTGGAGGATATCGCGATCCTTACTGGTGGTACAGTTATCGCTGAAGAAAGAGGCTTCAAACTTGAGAATGCCGATATCAGCATGCTTGGTCAGGCAGAGAAAGTGATTGTTGATAAAGACAATACTACTGTAGTAAACGGTAAGGGCGATCAGGAAGGCATCAAAGGCCGTGTAAACCAGATCAAAGCTCAGATCGAAACAACGACTTCTGATTACGATCGTGAGAAGCTTCAGGAGCGTCTTGCCAAGCTTTCAGGTGGTGTAGCTATCATCTACATTGGTGCTGCTACCGAAGTGGAAATGAAAGAGAAAAAAGATCGCGTGGATGATGCCCTTCATGCTACACGTGCAGCGGTAGAAGAAGGTATCATTGCCGGTGGAGGTGTAGCTCTTATCAGAGCTCAGGCTTCTCTGGAAGGTCTTAAAGGTGAAACTCCTGACGAGCAAACTGGTATCGAAATTATCCGGAATGCCATCGAGTCTCCACTGAGAACAATCGTTGGTAATGCCGGCGGAGAAGGCTCTGTGGTAGTACAGGAGGTTAAAAACGGTAAAGGTGCTTATGGCTACAATGCCCGTGAAGATAAATACGAAGACATGATCAATGCTGGTATCATTGACCCAACAAAGGTAACTCGTCTGGCACTTGAGAATGCAGCTTCTATTGCAGGTTTACTTCTTACTACCGAGGCGGTTATCTCAGATATTCCTGAAGAAAAACCGGATGCTCCGGCCATGCACGGTGGCGGAATGGGCGGAATGATGTAAGATTGCTGAACCAGCAAACTTTAAAGGGCCTTTCTTCGGAATAGGCCCTTTATTTTTAGCACAGTTTTTGCAAGATCAAGCCATGATGAAAAGATTACGCCCCCACTTTATTCTGGTTTTATTTGGCCTCTTCCTCCTTCATGGATGCAAGGAAGATATCAATCTCGGCATCAAGCCCAGAAAATCGGGTAGTAGTGTGGAGCCCGGCGAAACGAATTGTCGCCTCAGAAGCCTCAAACGTTCTGACGGAGTGAATATTGGCTTTAAATATGAAGAAGATCTCATCACAGAAATAAGTGGTTTTCCGGGATTTGATAAGCTCATCTACGACGGGAAAAAGCTGATAGAAGCTAAAAACAGTGCCTTACCTGATTGGAAAATTCTATTTCAAACCAACTCAAAAAATCAGATTACCGGTTTTACGATAGATGGAAGGGATGGTACCGGAAAAATAGTAGCCAACTCTGCCACCTACAAATACGACAGCAAAGACCGCATTGTGGAAATGACGCTGAACTTCCAGGTGATCCAGAATGCCCGGGTAAAGCTTGAATATGATGACAAGGGAAATCTGCTTTCAATCTCCCAGCAAAAAGGAAATAAGTTTGAAACCGTTCTTGAAAATCTCGCTTTTGACGAACTGAAAAGTCCTTTCAGCGGCTCACCGCTACGTCAGATAATGGCTCATTTCGCGGTATATAATGTACTCATTGGCGACACCAATTACACCAATATTTTATGTACCAATAACCCAACTGAATCTGTGATTTACAGTGACCTGGGCAATACCGTCTTAAATGTGGAGTACGATGAGCAGGCGGGTTATGCGTCTCAAGCCAATATTTCCAAAACATTCAACGGCCGCCTCAGACCTGCCACAGAAACCTACGATCTGCTCTGCGGAATCTGATTCATTGATTATCAAATGCGTGGTACGCTAACGGGTAAATCTTCTCAAAAGGTTGAACACTATTTCTGAAAAATCTTTTCAAAATAAGGTTTTGCCCTTATTCAAATAGAATTAAAAGGCTACCTTTGTATCCCGTAATCATAATCAGGAATCTTATTCTCATTGATGAGCGGGCTAAAAAAATCTCCAAAATACATCTTCGTTACCGGAGGTGTTACTTCTTCTCTAGGTAAAGGAATCATTGCTTCTTCTCTTGCTAAATTATTGCAAGCCAGAGGATTATCAGTAACCATTCAAAAACTCGACCCCTATCTTAACGTAGATCCGGGCACCTTAAATCCTTATGAACATGGAGAATGCTATGTTACCGACGACGGTGCAGAAACTGATCTGGATCTGGGTCATTACGAACGTTTTCTGAATGTACGTACCTCTCAGATAAACAACGTAACCACCGGGCGTATTTACTACAATGTACTCAACAGAGAGCGTCGGGGAGATTTTCTGGGAAAGACGGTACAGGTGATTCCTCATATCACGGATGAAATCAAAAGAAATATTCTGGATCTGGGCGAAACCGGTTTATATGACATTGTGATCACTGAAATCGGAGGTTGCGTGGGTGATATTGAGTCTCTTCCTTTTCTGGAGGCAGTTCGCCAGCTGAAATGGGATTTAGGTGAAAAAAATATGCTTACCATTCACCTGACTCTCATACCCTACCTGGCTTCAGCAGGTGAGTTGAAAACCAAACCAACCCAGCACTCGGTGAAGCAGCTTCAGGAAGCCGGTCTGCAGCCAGATATTATCGTTTGCCGCACAGAGCATAGTTTGCCGGTTGATTTAAGAAGAAAAATAGCCCTGTTCTGCAACGTAGAAATCAAATCGGTGATTGAGGCCAAAGATGCCTCTACCATCTATGACGTACCGCTGCTCATGGAAAAAGAAAAGCTTGATCAGCGTGCACTTTATATGCTGGGCATATACAATGACAAAGATCCTGACCTCACAGATTGGAAGAAGTTTCTCGGAAAATTGAAAAATCCGGTGGCACAGGTCAATATCGGGCTTATCGGAAAATATGTGGAGCTGAAAGACGCCTACAAGTCGATCGTTGAAGCTTTTATTCATGCCGGCTCTGAAAACGAGTGCAAGGTGAAGATCAATTGGATTCACTCAGAAAATCTCACTCCGGCCAATGTAGAAGAGAAGCTGAAAGACATGGACGGCGTGCTGGTAGCCCCCGGATTTGGAGAACGGGGCATTGAAGGAAAAATCGCAGCTGTTACCTACGTTCGTGAAAATAACATTCCATTTTTCGGGATTTGTCTGGGAATGCAAATGGCCGTGATTGAATTCGCACGCAATGTGATCGGCTGGAAAGACGCCCATTCCTCAGAAATGAATCCTGCTACTTCTCATGCCGTAATTGACCTGATGCACGACCAGCAAAATCTGGAAAACAAGGGAGGCACCATGCGTCTGGGGGCATATCCCTGTGATATTTTAGCTTCTACTCTCGCAGAGAAGGTATATGGCAAAAAACATATTTCTGAACGCCACAGGCATCGCTGGGAGTTCAATAACGAGTTCCGCAAAGATTTTGAAGCAAATGGTCTGGTGATATCCGGCGTCAATCCTGATAAAGATCTGGTAGAAATAGTCGAAATTAAGAATCATCCGTTCTTTCTTGGCGTACAATTTCATCCCGAGCTCAAAAGCACGGTAGCCGAGCCTCATCCTATCTTTGTTGCTTTTGTAAAGGCAGCTATTGATTACGCTTCCTCGAAAATATAACCTTAGAATAGAAAACTGGCTCATTGTTTGCACGGGATTTAACGTCTTGCTAATTAGCGTTAAACTCGTGCTTTCGGCTGATTATGATGTGATTTTGAAAGCAATCATGATCTAAACTGCCCGGGATTTCCATCCAGAACTATGAAAACGTTACGGAATCTCGTCTGCCTCCTCTTTATTGCGGCTCAAATAGCCGGAGCTCAGAGTCTTTTGCTCCAGCCAGCTCCCTCCTATTGCGGCGGTCAGGCAAGTTATATCCGCTTCATTAAAAGTGGTGATTTTGCCACCAATGAGGAGTTTGCTCTTATTCAGGTATTATTAAATGGCACCGAAATCCAGCTCGGAAAAACTACCGGGGATAGTCTGGCCTACACTCCCACCCAGAGCACACAGGCGAAAGTCAAAGCATTGAAATCCGGCATAAGCTCGCCGCTGGTAAATTTAAACGTGAAGACACCCGTCTCTGCTTTTCTTCAGTTTGAGGCAGAACCCGTATGCACGGGATACACCAGACAAATTACCATTTATACCGGGCTTCAGACTGGTGATCAGCTGGCCTGGTTTCTCAACGACTCGCTTGTCTCAAATTCGCCTTCTTCGATATATAGGGCTACCGAAGCCGGAACGTATACAGCCCGCGTAAGCCGGGATGGATGTACCTATGACGTAGGCGGCAAAGCGGTTATACGAATCGGAGAAATTAATGCTCCGGTTATCAACTCTTCCAGCATACCTCAGCTGTGTGAGGGCTTTAGTTTACAACTTACTGCTCAGACTGCTAATATTACTGACGTCTCCCTGCAATGGTTCAGAAATGGAGACACTCTTTCAGGAAACACTTCAGGAACACTTACTGCCTCTGAAAGTGGAGAATTCAGGGTGCTGGCCAAACAGGGAAATTGCAGTAAATTCTCCAATCCATTCAACGTGCAGATTGGCCAATTGAAAAGAGGAGTTCCCCAATCATCTCCGGTTTCAGCAGTGAATGGTATCATACAAATTTGCAAATCTGCAGGAATTTCTCTTCAGGTATCTGACTACGCCAGCCGTTCCGATATCATCACAAAATGGTACAGAAACGATTCTTTGATTAACCCGGGGAGCTTTAGCAGTATTTTTGTCTCCACACCCGGCGTTTACCGGTATACGCAGGAACAGGGAGAATGCATCGCCTATTCAAAACCCATCGAATTAGCGATTGGTAACTTTGAGGTACTGGACCTCATTAGTTCAACTCTACCCCAAACCTGCAAAGGAAAAACCATCAATTTGCAGATATCCTCCAGAAATAGTACCCTAATCAGGAACATCTATGGCCTTGAACTGTGGAAAGACGACAGCAAAGTGCAGGATATCCCTCAGTTTTTTGAGACCCTCAGGATTACAGAAACCGGAGACTACTATATCAAAGGTAAGTACGGCAACAACGAATGTAGTATCTACTCAGGTATCAGGAAAGTGGAA
>CBINGY010000035.1:0-43631 GCA_966250325.1 uncultured Cytophagaceae bacterium
TAATTGTAGCTCCCAGTTGCACAGAAACGCTTCATGGTGCGACCCGGGTACATGTAGGAGCCCGTGCCCGAGCCCTTGAAAACCAATGTTATGTGGCAGTGAGCCAGACCGTTGGTGCTGCTATCTGGTCGGCGGCTGTTGATATCAATTATGGATACGGAGGCGTATATTCTACGCCCGATTTCGGTTTTCCCGAGGAGGGAATTCTAAGCACCTCCGATCGGAATATTCCCGGCTGGCATTTTGAAACGCTCGATTTTGAGCTGGTTGATCAGGTACGAACTCAGGGAAGTGTACTCAATTTCAGAGACCAGAAGTTAACTGAAACGAAATTCAGCGGGCAGGAAGAAATCAAAATCTGCCGGGTAAGCCTTTGATGATTATTCCCGAATCATGGTATCGTAAAGAAGGTTTGTCACTTCTTTCAATAGTACATTTTCCCAATGCTCATCCACGCAATTACGGCAGCCATTGGTGATCACCACTATTCCAAACTTTTTATTTGGCTCAAAAAACATGGAGCTGTACAATCCATAGGCCGAACCCGTATGACCGATCAAAGTTTCCCCGGGAATCAGGTTTTCTTTTTTCTCCAGAGCCAAACCGTAGCCATTTTCACTTACCGGAGTCTGCATCAATTGGGACAACTTTTTAGGAATAATCTTTATTTTACCTTTTTTCCCATAATTCATGTGCATGGTCATGTACTGTGCCAGATCAGGTGCAGAGATTTTCATACCGCCGGTAGGAGAAAAAACCGGAGTACTGTACCCAAAAACATATTCCTTAATTTGCTCTCTGCGTGGGTGATACGCTCCTTCTGAGTAGATATAGGCATTAGCCGTGCTGTCAAAATTATAGAGCCCCGCAAACCGACCTGTATCCAGCGAATCTACACAATAGCCCCCGTACAGCCCCAGTGGTTTCAGAATGTGATTGGTAATGTACTGATCAAACCGCTCACCGGAATATTTCTCGATGATGGTTCCAATAAGATTGAAGTTGAGATTGCAATACTCATAACCGCTACCCGGAGCATAGTCATTGTAGCAGCCTTTCCAGCCGGGGTTTTTATTCGGACTCAGCGGATCGAGGGTGAAATAACCCTGAGAATCATTGATAGAAGACGTATGAGAAAGCAGCATTTTCAGGGTGATGACCTCATCAGGAAATTTAGGATTACGTATCCGGAAACCCACAAGTTCACCGGCGTCAGCATCCAGAGTGAGCTTGCCAGCCTCTACCAACTGCATAATTGCTGTAGCCGAGAAAGATTTGGAAATAGAAGCAATGCGGAAAATATCGGAAGCTTCCAGTTTTTCCCCGGTTTCCAGATTTTTCGACCCAAAGGCTTCGCTATAAATGGTTTCGCCTTTTTTAACAACCGCCACAGAAAGGCCTACCGTCTGGTATTTCTCCATGAGCTGCTGTAGGGCAGCCTCGGGGGTAGATTGAGCTCTGATTGAGAACGAAAAAAGAAACAGGACAAGAAGGAAATGATATTTCATAGCAGCAAAAAAATCAAAAATAAACCTGATACGACACAAAAGGACAGTAAACCGGCTAAATTTTTATAGCTCTCTTCAGGAGAACTTTTCAGAGAGCAATCAATTATTCCTCACCAATATCCTCATTCCAAAGTTCAGGATTCTGCTCTATAAACTTTTCCATGAGAGCAATGCAGTCCAGATCCTGCAATACAGTCACCTCCACCCCATGAGCTTTGAGAAGTTCCTCAGATCCTTTGAAGGTTTGATTTTCACCAATAACAACTTTTGGAATCCCGTACAGCAATATCGCCCCGGTACACATGGGGCACGGTGATAAGGTGGTATAAAGTACACTTTGTTGATAAATGCGGGCAGGCTGCCTTCCTGCATTTTCCAGGGCATCCATCTCACCGTGAAGCACCACACTTCCCTTTTGTATTCGTCGATTATGTCCACGCCCCAGAATTTCGCCCTCATGCACCAGTACAGAGCCGATGGGGATTCCGCCTTCGGCCAGACCTGCCCGGGCTTCCTCTAATGCTGCTTTAAAGAATTCATCCATGATTAAAAGTAGGGAATTTGAGGAGTGCTGCAAAGTGTCTTTCTGAATTCAAATCGATGAATCTTTTTTACAAAAGATTTGAGATTGGATCAGATAATTTCACACAGGCCAATTGGTCCCCAATACTCTCGTAGCCTCAGGATGTAGATTACTACCACTTACAAATCCTTTTTCTTCACTATCTTAAGCCCTCAAACAGAAGACCCGGTAAACATTACATCTATGCTTGATGCTATTATACCTTTACTCTCCCTTATTGCACTGGAGGTTATCCTTGGAGTTGATAACATTATCTTTATTTCCATACTGGCTGACAAACTTCCGGAAAGCCAACGTAACAAACTCAGAATCTGGGGAATTTCTCTGGCTATGGTAATGCGACTTGCTTTGCTCGCTTTCATTTCATGGATTCTTAAACTGGATCAGACGCTGTTTGTAGTGGCAGACCTTGATTTTACCGGCAAAGGCCTCATTCTCATATTCGGAGGTTTGTTTCTATTGTACAAAAGCACTAAAGAAATTTATCACAAAACTGAACTTCACAAGGAGGAAGGCCCCACAGTACCACAGAAAAGTGGATTTCAGCGACTACTAGCAGAGGTAATTGTATTGGATCTGGTATTTTCTATAGATTCGATAATTACTGCCGTGGGAATGGTTCAGGAGCTATGGGTGATGTATACCGCTGTAATTGTCACGGTGGTTATTATGCTTTTTGCTTCCAAACCCATCAGTGAGTTTATCCGAAAACACCCTTCATTTAAGATACTGGCACTTTGTTTCCTGATGATGATTGGCGTGGCCCTTCTGGCCGAAGGTTTCCATTTTGAAATACCCAAAGGGTACATCTATTTCTCTATGGCATTTGCCTTTCTTGTCGATATCATTCAGATGAAGACCGTAAAAGACAAATGAAGATATAAACAGGCTTGACTAATGGAGAAAACAGTGTCATTTCAAAAGGCTAATCCTGAGGGATTTCATATTGATTTTACAGGCGAATAGGTGGTATGCTGCTTAGATCAGTGAAAAAATCATACTATTGCAGGAAAAACACCGCAAATGGGAGTTAAAAGAAGCAGCACACGGGTGAATATTCACCCCAACCTGATCAGACAGATTCTCTTTCTGGGCTTCCTGATCTGTTTGGGGCTCATTATTTTTAAGGAGCTCTACTTCATGGTAGGTGCATTTCTGGGGGCTGTAACACTTTACGTCATTCTTATGACCCCCATGAAATTTCTGGTGATTATCTGGAGATGGCCATCCTGGCTATCGGCTCTTTCTCTCATGCTTTTATCATTGATTGTAATGGTCATCCCTATTGCCTATATGGCAATGGTTACTATTGAAAAAGTGCGACCGGTCATCGAAAACCCTGCAATAATTAATGATATAGTCACCAAAGTGCATACCTATCTTAATACCAATTATCAGATTGATGTTCTCAACGAAGAAAATGTACAGAAGATAAGTCAGGAGGTGGTTCCTTTTGCACAGAAAACACTGGGAGGAACCTTCTCTGCTCTTGGAAATATTTTCCTGATGTACCTGGTATTGTACTTCATGCTGGTAAAAACCAGGAACATGGAAAGGTGGCTTCGAAGGAATGTCAAATTTAAAACTACCAATGCCAGAACCCTCATTCCCGACATCAGGAATCTGGTGTATTCCAATGCGATTGGGATACCCATTGTGGCTTTCATTCAGGGGATAGTAGGCACCATCGGATATTGGATCTTCGGTGTGGAGGAATATATTCTCATGGGAATCCTTACTGCTATAAGCTCTGTGATTCCTATTGTGGGTACGCTTGCTATTTACCTTCCACTCTCTATTTTTCAATTTGCTACTGCCGGGGCCTATGAAGGAATTGCGGTGGCCCTATGGGGATTTATTGTAATTGGCTCCGTAGATAACATTGCACGTTTTCTGGTTCAGAAAAAGCTGGCGGATGTTCATCCGCTGATTACCTTGCTCGGGGTAATCATGGGTATTAATCTGTTTGGATTTATCGGAGTCATATTCGGTCCGCTACTACTTTCTGTATTCTTTATTCTTTCCCGAATCTATATTGACGAATTCGGTACCACTCCAACAGCAAAAGAATCAACTCCGGATAATCCATAGGTCATACTTCGGGCGGCTTTGTAAGAAATAATTCTATCCGGCAATCCGAAAGTTTGTCTACTCTCTTTCTTTGATCAGAGTCTTCATTTAAATGACCCGAACAACGAATTTGCCGCATTTCGAAGTAGCCGTTGCCCGGGTAGCATAAACACTAACCATCTCCTGAAAAGTGCTCACATAAAGTAAATTTTAGTTGTGGCGGCTTCTCCCTGCCAGTGGTTTTTGGTGTTTGAAAGAATCATTCTTACAGCCGCTTTTGACATTTCCTTCATTTACACCATTTCGAAGAAAAACAAATCTGCCTCACCCCGCCTTCTTACTTACTCATATAAAGACTATAATTTCTTGACATTCTTACATTTTTATTAATATTTAAATTTCATTTTTATTCATTTATGAATATTTGATAAAATATTTTTCTATTATTGATGTTTAAAATATTTTCTTTAATCAAATACCAAATCTATGACTAAAAAACTACTGTTAATGATTACCTTGCTCATGGTAACCGGGGTGGCAGCTTACACCCAAACCATAAGCGGCAAGGTTGTAGACGCCGGAAATGAACCCTTGCCCGGTGTATCCGTAGCTCTCAAGGGGAGTTTTGTTGGATCTGTTACTGACGGATCAGGAAACTATTCTATTTCCATTCCTCCGGCTCTTGGCAAAGATGCAGTGCTCACATTCTCCTACATTGGATTTACCCCGCAGGACGTGGCTGTAGGAAACCGCAGCGAGGTCAATGTGACGTTGGCAGAGGATATGACCAATCTGGGGGAAGTAGTCGTAACTGCTCTCGGAATATCAAGAGACCAGAAAGCTCTGGGGTATGCTACTACTCAAATAAAGGCCGATGAATTGGTAAAAGTGGCCAACACCAACGTAGCCGCATCTCTCTATGGAAAGGCACCAGGTGTACGGATCGCCAGCGGCCCGGGTGGTGCTACCAGCCCTGTAAACATCACTATTCGAGGCGGAAACTCTCTTTCACTTTCTACTCAGCCTATCATTATTCTTGATGGGGTTCCTATTCGCTCAGGCGAAGCCAACAATGACAACTATTGGGGAGACCAGAGACAGCGTGGAAACGGTTTAAATGACATAAACCCACAGGATATTGAAACACTAACGGTGCTCAAAGGAGCCTCCGCCGCAGCCCTTTATGGTTCTGAGGCTGTTAATGGCGTCATTCTGATAACTACCAAAAAAGGAGCCAGAGGCAAGAAAGGATTCTCGGTAGATTTCAATACCAATTACTCTGTTGACCGGGTAGCTTATCTTCCTCGTTTTCAGAATGTACGTGGTGCTGGTGCCCCCATTCATGTAAGTAACGGAGGCCAGGATGCCGAAGGTTTTATTTATTACGATACCGATGGGGATGGAGTTCGTGAGACGCGTGGTATCCTTAACTATTCGATCAACTTCGGGCCGAAATTTGATGGTAAACCCGTAATGGCCTGGGATGGCGTGGTGCGACCTTACTCTGCTCAGCCAGACGGCTACAGAAATTTGTTTCAGGACGCTCATAACTCACAGGTTAACTTTGCCGTTTCGCAGTCAAATGAATTCGTTACTTCCCGATTATCATTTACCCGCCAGGATAACGAGGGCGTAAGTTTGAACGCTTCCAATGACCGAAACATCATCAACCTGAATACCTCCTTCAACTTCTCCAGGAAGTTCAAATCAGATGTAGTGGTGAATTACATCAATCAAAACACCAAAAACAGACCATATTCTACTGACCGTATGATCAATAACTTCACCGGGATGCTGGGAAGGTTTGATAACGGAGACTGGTACAAAGACAAGTATGAAACCAGCCAGGGATATCGTTTTGTGACCGGAGCAAACGGCCAAAGCCTTACTCCAGCAGAAAATATCATTTACAATGGATATAAAGGAGACATTCTGGACTATATGTGGCGTGTGAATCGTCACAACACCCTTGAAAAAAGTGATCGGGTAATTGCCAGTATGACTAACACCTATCAGGTGACTCCAAACTTTAGCCTACGGGCTCGTGTGTCAAACGACTTCACCTCTATGAATACCGATGACCGCAGAGCTACTGAGCGTCCGCTGGCATTTGGATACTCCGGAGAATATATTCTTTCAAATGAGCTTAATTCTGTACTTTATGGAGAATTTTTGGCAAACTATACCAGGAAGCTCTCAGAGAAAATGGATCTTACTTTAAGAGCAGGTTATAATGCCACAAATGCTAAAATGTCATTGGTTAGCAGATCTACAGATGGCGGTCTCAGCACAGAGAACTTCTTCGATGTGGCTGCTTCTGTGAACAAAGCGAACAGCGATACCCGCCGTCAAAACAGATTAATTGATGCCGTTTTCGGTGTTGTAAACCTTGACTATGATGGCTTCCTTTTCGCTGAGGCAACCATCCGAAGAGACCGTACCTCCACCATGCATCCCGATAACAACAGCTTCGTTTACCCTTCTGTAAACTCAGGCTTTGTATTCTCGCAAAAATGGGAAATGCCTGCCTTCCTGAACTACGGAAAACTTCGGGCTTCATGGGGTATTGTGGGTAACTACCCTGGAATTTATGATGCCCCAATTACCTATTCGCAAGGAACACTTGGAACCCAGATGGCAGGCGGTTCATCCGTACTTTATACAGAACTACCCTGGTCATTCGGAAACAATCAGATTCAACCCGAAAGAAAGCATGAATACGAAATCGGACTGGAAACCCGACTTTTCAGAAACAAGGTGGGTCTCGATATCACGTATTACAATGCCCAGATCAGAAACCAGATCCTGAGAACTACCCTGGCGGCATCTACCGGAGCAGGTGAAATTCTGGCTAACACAGGTACATTACGTAATAAAGGGATAGAAATTGCCTTTAACACCACCCCAATTAAGATAGGAAATTTCCAATGGGATTTGAATATTAATTACGCCTTTAACAGGAATATTGTTGAGAAACTCACCGATAATTCGAATGAAATTCTTCACCGTGATTACGATGGAAACGCTGCTCAGTTAAGATCAACCGTGGGCCAGCCCATGGGCGATCTGTATGCCCACGGCATAGCGATGGATGCCAGCGGTCGTCCGATTGTTCAAAGCAACGGTTTGTATAAACTGGACGAGAACTGGAAAAAAATAGGAAATACTCAACCTGTAGGTATCGGTGGAATCTTCAACACCTTTACGTACAAAAACTTTGTTATTGATGCCTCAATTGACTACCGTTTGGGAGGACTCGTAATGCCAACCGGTATCAACTGGATGACCTCACGCGGTCTTACAGAAGAGTCTACAAAATATATGGATAAAGAGAGCGGTGGAATTTCCTATTATGTGAGTAACGGAAAGGGAGTGCAAACCACCGCCAGTGCCGGACCAAACGGCGAAACCGTTTTCCACGATGGAATGCTTCTGGAAGGGGTTACCGCAGATGGCCAGCCGAATACCAATGTGGTATCTCAGGCCTTCTATTACTGGAACGTATATAACTGGGGAGGGCCTCAATACAGCAGCTCGCGTTATGAACTTTATATGGAAAAAGCCACCTATGTAAAAATGAGAGAGTTGACCGTCGGCTTTGACCTTCCTTCTGGAGTTGCCTCCAAAATGGGAGCAAACCGTGTGACTGTATCTGTTTTTGGTCGTAACCTGTTCTTCCTGTACAGAAAATTGAAGGATATAGATCCTGAGGTACTTACCGCCGGGTCACGCTGGTTACAAACCATCAACAATGCAGGTACAAACCCTGCCACCCGTTCAGTAGGTATCATGCTAAAAACCTCTTTCTAAGCGAACTGAGTAAGCTTTCTGCGGCATGAATAGCTGCAGACTAGTCAACTTAAATTAAAGAACTAAGAACATGAAAAAACATATTTTATACCTGGTTACCGGACTTACTATACTTGTAAGCTCCTGCCAGAAATCGGCCTTTGAAGAAGTGTATACGGACCCTTCAA
This sequence comes from uncultured Cytophagaceae bacterium, assembly GCA_966250325.1. Taxonomy (GTDB): domain Bacteria; phylum Bacteroidota; class Bacteroidia; order Cytophagales; family Spirosomataceae; genus Jiulongibacter. Next base: position 8,139 of record CBINGY010000035.1, read on the forward strand.
AGATTTCTCAATCAACCGTAGAAAAGCAATTCGCTGGTTTTATTTACACCACCAGAGAATACGTTTTACCTGCATACTGGAATTATTTCGTAATCAACCGCATCACGTTGAATCGCTATAGCCAGGCGGTGGGATGGGTGAATGCTGAAAACCAGTATACACCAGGATCTGCGGCTGTAGGCGACAGATGGACGTATTTCTATAGAGCACTGGCTCAATACCGCGAAATTGAAAAGATTTACTCGCAGCTGGGCGATGTAGAGAAAAACGATCGCCGTATCTACATCATTGCTGCCACTACCTATCTGTACGATCATCTTCACAAGGTTGTAGACCTTCACGGAGATGTTCCCTTTTCTGAAGCAGGAATGCTCAGTATCAAAGAAGGTGATTATCTGAACGCCAATCCAAAGTACGATACCGGAGAGCAGGTTTATACCAAAATGCTGGATGACTTGAAAGGCTACAGTGACGAACTGAACACGCTTACTGTAAACGCCGGTATTCTTACTGGATTCAGAACCCAGGACATCATCAATAATGGGGATCTGATGAAATGGAAAAAGTACGTCAACTCACTGCGTTTGCGTTTACTCACCCGGGTGAGTGGATCGGGCTCTCTGGGATCACGGGCAAAAACCGAGATTGCTGCTATACTCGCAGATCCGGTCAAATACCCCGTGGTTAGTTCATTCGAAGACAATATCATGATCAAGGTCTATGATCTGGGCTCCCCAATCAATTCAAAAGGCTTTCAGACGGGTCTTGAAGACTGGGATGGTAATGTGGCGAGCAAAGTAATGATTGATAAAATGCTGGGCACATCCGATCCACGACTTGATTTCATCTTCGAGAAGGGTCAAAATGCAACTGCACATTCGGGAATAGATCCGCTGGCACTTCCGGATATCCAGCAGAACCTCATCACAGGTGCACAGGTTTCCCGTTACAATAGGTCAACTCTTAGCAGAAATCAGTACTTCCCCGGAGTACTGATTACAGCCTCCGAAGTTGACTTATTGAAAGCCGAATATTATCTGGGTGCAGGAAATGATGCCGAAGCTAAAAAAGCCTACGATAGTGCCTTCAGAAACTCAGTAGATTTCTACCAGAAAGTACGGGCGATGAGCAATGACAATACCACGCCTGCGGCTGCAGCCGTTACAGAAAGCCAAATCGTTGATTATCTTAACGAAAGCAATGCCAGCTGGTCAAAGGCGACGTCTATAGCTGAAAAAATGTCGCTTATCGCCGATCAGAGATACATTCATTTCAATGTCGTTCAACCTTCAGAAAACTGGTCTGAAATACGAAGAACAGATCTGCCAGCTCTTTCCTTCTGGGTTGACAATGCCGGAAATCAGAAAACGGTGCCTTCCAGATGGCAATACCCGGGAAATGAAACCACGTATAATGTTGCGAATTATGAGGCAGTAAGGTCAAAGGATAATCTGACCACCCGCATTTTCTGGGATGTAAAATAGAAGAACCAACTAAGGATGCTGTTTAGAAATGAACTTCAGGTAAACAGTATCCCGGTTAAATAATAGAAAATGTGAAAAAGAGGAGCAATTGCTCCTCTTTTTCTGAATTATAACTAAAGCGGTCTCAAAAAATATTGCGTTAATTTGTAATCCACCGTTGCCGAGAAAAAACCATTTATCACATCGCATAAAGTAAGTTGTGGAATCAACAGAAACAACCCGCCAGGAGGCCCTGGGATACCAGAAGGAGTCAGCCGTTGAAATAAAAAAATCAAGACTCAAAAAAGATATTCTCAGAACCCTATTTGCTTCAAACAGTTACTCGCTTTCAGAGCTTTCAGAAATCCTTTTTCTGAGTATCCCCTCAATGGCTTCGCTGGTAGATGACCTGCAGTCTGAGGGCTGGATTAGCGGGGAGGAGATTGAAACGGGTAAACAGGGCCGTAAACCCATGGCCTATTTTATTAATCCTTCCTACAAGGCCAATGTCCTGATTGACATTTCTATAAACAGCCTGAGCCTGTACCTCATAAATTTCCGGAACGAAATCCTCTTTCAAAAGGAGTATGATTCACCGCTGGAAGATAACCCGAAATACCTGGAAGCCTTGCTGTCACAATTAAAGTCTTTTATTGATTCTGCCGAAATTAGCCAATATCACATAGAACTTATAGGGATTTCAATGCCCGGACTGATCAACTCAGACAAGGGCAAAAACTTCACTTATAGAAACATCCGTATAGGTTCCTACGGAATTTGTGAAAAGATAAGCAAGAATTTAAAGATGCCCTGTTACATGGTGAATGACTCCAAAGCCACTGTCAATGGAGAAGCACTTTATGGTTTAGGCAAAGATCTCTCTCATGTGCTTAGTATCAATGTAGACTGGGGCGTAGGTTTGGCCATGTATACCGATGGTCATATCTATTCGGGTGCCAATGGCTTCGCCGGTGAGCTTGGCCATATTCAGGTAGCTCCTGATGGCGAACTATGCAGCTGCGGTAAGGTGGGCTGCCTTGACACCATCACCTCGGCATCATCCCTTTTAAAAAGTATTCGAAAAGGACTGAAAGAAGGAAAAATTTCCCGCCTCTCAACCTATAAAGACGAGCCTGAGTCTATTAATTTGGAGATGATCATTGAGGCTGTACAGAGTGGAGACGAATTTGCGATTGACCTTCTTTATAATATTGGCCTGGAGATAGGAAAAGGATTATCCATTGCCGTTCATCTGTTTAATCCGCAGATTATCATCATTGATGGTTTACTCTCCAAGGCGGGCAAATTTATCGTAAACCCGGTGGAACACACCATCAATAAATTCTGCCTTCCCGACTTTAAGGAAGACCTGAAGATTGAAGTAACTCAGCTGGGTAATTTCGCACGATTAGCCGGCCTGAATGCCTTTCTTGCACATAAATTGTTCAAGGTCGAATAAACCGGAAACGAACGCTTAAATCGTGTTCCGGTTTAAACTGACCTAAATTTTATAACAAATCATCAGCGATATTTGAGAACCAGGGCCGGTTGCTCGGCCAGTTTCTTAACAAGTTCCGCGGGAACATTCACAATAACACTTTCGCCTTCCCTTCTCCATTTCAAAGGTTTTTTATACCCCGCTAGCATCATTTGAGACCCTGCTGCCGGAACATTCTCTTTCCATGTGATTTCTGAGGTAAGTGGATTTTCCGGCGTAAACACCGGAATAGCAAAGAAGCTTCCGTCTTTTCCCTTTGTAAAATAGACATTACCGTCTTTGAAATGTTCTGTGGCTCTTGTGTTATATATACCTTCACCGTTTACATAGAGCCAGGCTCCTATCTCCTCCAGTCTGGCCACCTGTTCGGGCAGAAACAGCCCACTGGCGGTAGGTCCTACACCAAGGAGTAAATTGCCTCCCTTCGCTACAATTTCTACCAATAAATGGATCACCCTTGACGAAGATTTGAACAGATCATTGGGCACATACCCCCAGGCACCACCCAGTGTGATACAGCTTTCCCAGGGGTCAGAAGACATGCCTGCCGGAATACCCTGCTCGGGAGTGCGGTAGTTTTCATACGGGCCGTGTACGGTTCGATCTACTATGAGAATTCCTGATTGGTTCTTTCGAACCATATCGGCAACCTCGGGCATATTTATCTGCTGATCAAATTCCGGGATCGGAGCTCCCCAACTTATCACTTCTTCTGTAACTGTATTTCTTGGACGTACCCATCCGCCATCCAGCCAGAGAATATCTATTTTCCCGTAGTTGCTGGTAATTTCATTGAGCTGATCATGCGTGAATTTCACAAACCTGCTCCAGCGTTCCGGATGTTTGCGGATATCGTAATTTACGTTGCGGTCTGGTGTAGCATAATAATCCCACCAGAAATCCTGCGAATGCCAGTCGGGTTTGGAGTAATAGGCTCCAATCATCATTCCTTTTTTGCGGAAGGCGTCAAAAACATGTCGGGCTACATCTGCTTTGGGATGATTACGAAATGGGCCGTTTGAAATTTTATAGTCTGCAAATTGGGTATCAAACATGTTGAATCCGTCATGATGCTTGGTAGTAAAGACCAGGTATTTCATACCGGCTTTGGCAGCGGCATCGGCCCACTGATCGGGATCAAAATCCTGAGGATTAAATTTCTCACTGAGCCCCCAATACCAACGTTTGAAATCCGCATAACTTACGGCACTATCTCCCCTACTTATCCATTCCTCATTACATAGAGCCCAGGACTCGATGATCCCGGGAACCGCATAAACTCCCCAATGTACCAGTAACCCAAACTTCTGATCACGCCAATGCTCGAGTTTCTCTGCCACTAGCGGATCAGTTGGGTATTCGTAGGCAGCAGATGCCGGATGGATGGTACTTTGTCCGAAGGCCCGAAGCCCCGAGACAGAGAGAAAAAGCAGTATCAGGTGTTTGAATCGCATGAATGATTTTTTTCTTCCAATATTAAAAGAGGCGATTAACAGAAGCTTAAAATCTGAGTAATGGAACGGGAAACTTTCTCAATTGACAAAAAAACCAACTAAATTCCCTGCAGATTCAAAAAATCCCCCAGTCTGCATCTATTGAAATTTCTATGAAACAATTCTTCCATTTCATTTTGTTATTCTTTGTCTTTTTCAAGACAAAAGGACAAAGTGTGGTCTATTCTGCCGGAGAAGCGGGGTATGCCTGTTTCCGGATTCCCGCCATTCTGGAAGTCAATTCAAAACTTCTTGCATTTGCAGAGGGACGGAAAAATTCCTGTTCTGATTTTGGCGATGTGGATATTGTACTCAAAACCAGTTCAGATAAAGGAAAAAGCTGGTCTGAGCTACAGGTGATTTGTAATTATGGAGATTTACAGGCAGGGAATCCGGCTCCTGTCTTCGATGTAAAGGATCCGGAATATCCTGACGGAAGACTTTTCCTTTTTTACAATACAGGTACAGCCTCTGAACATGATATAGTTCATGGTAGCGGTGTGCGGGAAGTATGGTATAAATACTCTACAGACGATGGGAATAGCTGGTCAAATCCAGAAAACATCACTTTACAGGTACATAAGCCCAATGAACCAGATTTTAATGAAGCTTACATTTTTGAGGAAGACTGGAGGCACCATGCCAATACACCTGGGCATGCGATTCAATTGACAGATGGCAGAATTTATGTTCCAATGAATATAAGTTTGGGCCAGCCTCAGAATGGCAAAATCGCCTACAGGGCCGGAGCTTTTTTCTCAGATGATCATGGTGAGAGTTTCCGTCTGGCAGACCTGCTCACTTTACCCGGGAGCAACGAAAGCACGGCTGGCCAACTATCAGACGGTGAGGTGATTCTGAACGCACGAGACCAGACCGAGAAGACCGGAAAACGATATACGGCAAGAAGTAGGGATGGAGGAATAAGCTGGTTTGAAGAGAAAATTGACCCTTACCTCACCGACCCGGTATGCGAAGGCAGTTTGCTTGTAATACCTGGAAAAAAGAAAGATGCAGTTCTTCTTTCGCAACTTTATGATCCGGAAGAACGCCAAAATCTCAGCCTGCATGTCAGTTATGACGGGGCCCGAACCTGGGCCCGAACCTTGACTATAGACCCTGAATCGGCTGCCTATTCGGATCTGGTATCTTTGACAAGAAGGCAAGTTGGAATCCTGTATGAAAAAGATAACTATCAGAAAATCGTATTCAAAAAGGTGAAGCTTTGAGAATACGAACATTTAAGGAATCAACGAAGGCCCATCCTCCTTCCAGAAAACCTCCACTTTTGAGATGAACCAGGTGTAACCCATGTCATTATTTCCCTGGAAAAATAACCAGGTGCGTCCTTCAATATCTTCAAAAATATGGGGGTGGCCAGATTCACTTGAATTCCAGGTTCCGGGCTCTCCGTTCTCCAAAAATGGTTTATTGGAAAGTCGTTCCCATACTACACCGTCACGGCTGCGGGCCACGCCTACCTGCTGCGGGCGGTTATTGTACGCACCGGCGTAAAACATATACAGCCATTCCCCTCTTTGTATGACCGACGCACCCTCAATACAGGTTTCTTCCCAGGCATATTTGGGTGCCAGAATAGACTCATCGGTAAGCTGTGTCCAGTCGGAGGCCCAGAAATCTGTGCTTAAAGGAGCCGAGGCTACCCCGAGTTTCTGAATGGTAAACGTGGTGTCGCGGGTGGCAAAATACAGCATGAACCTATCCTGAAGTTTCACTACTTCCGCATCAATGGCCCTACCAATGGTCCAGTTACCCTTTGGAGCAAAGATCGGATTAGTGGGATTCCGGGTAAAGTGGATGCCATCATCGGAATACGCATGGCAAATAGCATCCTTTTCCATATTCCCGTAGGTTTGATAAAACAAGTGCACTTTCCCCTCATGAACCAATGCTCCGGGTGCTGCCAGGCCTTTCTTTTCAGGACCGCCGGCGGGGCGAATCTCCCCTACCCGTTTCCAGTTTGTAAGATCAGTACTTTCTGCAATTCCTACTCCCCATCCACTCATGGTATCTGATTTCGGAATTCCGGGAATGGAATAATACATAAGGTACCTTCCCTTAAAACGAACCACGTGCGGATCTTTGGCATAAGGTCTTCCCAGACGGCTGGAATCACCGTAATACATTTCTGGTTTTTCAAAATCCTGAGCAGCGAGAGCAAAAGGAACTATCAGCAGCAGGAAGAAGAATATTCTGGTCATAGGGTTAATTAATCTGTATTCAAAGATAGGAGGAATTGAGGATAAAGTTTTTGGGCACACCAATTCCGGGGAGTCGAACTTCGTAAATCCAACACAAAATTCGACATTTGGCGAACTATAAAATTATACATACACATAAAGGCCGAATCTCAGTGAGATCCGGCCTTTTGTTTACTCTAAGTTCCTGCTTATCCGAGATCTATTTGATACGTACAGCGTCTGCCTTAAACATATCCATCGAAGATCCTTCCATTTTGTCGGCGTCCTTTTTGCTGAGTAAAACCCATACATCATAGCCCATTGCGGCAAATGAAACCTTCACGCTGTTTGTCTCTTCTTCCACACCAGATACCGGGAATGTGGTACCGTCTTCTGCCGATAAGGTAGCATTCAGTGTTCCGTTATCACGGGTAAATGTGGCGGTAAGACTGGCGTCGCCATTTGGAGTATCGTAAACGGTCATTTTCCATTTTCCTGCAAAATAATCGCCGGATGCAGACGCACGGGTAGCTTTGGCATCAAACATACCCATAAGACTACCTTTCAGATGATCGTTGTCTTCTTTCGTAAAAGCCACATTGACGTCGTAGCTCTGAATGGTAAAATATAGGGTGATACCATCTGCCGCCTCTTCAATTTTAGTAACTTCAATTACCTGTCCATCGGGAGATGTAATTTCCCCTTTCAGCTCCGGGCCGTCTTTTGAGAAGATAAGATACATTTTGGCGTCACCTTGCGGAGTTCCAATAAACTCCATTTCCCATTTGCCTACATAAAAATCTGAATTCTGAGCCATAGTGACACTTGTAAGACTCAGGAGAAAGAGAAGAATACTGATTTTTTTCATAAATTAAGGTATTTCGATTATTAATTACTTTCTGGAAACTTTTACTTCAAACATACCCATTAGCTTTCCGCTCAATGTATCCGTATCTTCCTGCTGGAGTTTGACATTCAGGTTAAAGCCTCCCATCTTGAAATGCAGGGTAAGCTGGCCGTTATCTTCTTCAATTTTATCAATAGGTGTAGGTTCTCCCCCACCACCTTGCGGCACAATCACCCCGCTAAGTTCTCCCTCTTTCCTCTGCAGAGAAAGGTCCATAACGGCATCTCCCTGCGGCGTACCGAATATTTTCATGAGCCATTCTCCGGCAAATTGATCAGATTCGGCAGCGGGTTTTGCCACATCTACTTGAGCTTCGGCACCTCCTGAAACGATAAACTCTGCCCCCATGAGCACCATCAGCGAATTGACGTCTGCCTCCGGATTCACGAAAACCAGATACAAATCCTGTAATTTTTGCAGGTCAGCAGATGAAGCTTCGATCGGAATATCGAGAAGCTTTGGTTCAAAACTCAGTGACTCTGAAGGCTCCAGCATAGCAGAGGTGCCAATAATTTTCCCTTTGTCACTACCCAGCCTTACCTGAACTTTTCCTCCAGCTGCATTCAACTGCGGTTTGGGTGCTATGGCTGCTACTTTCAGCGAAGTAATGTGCGACAAATCGATTTGTTTAAGAACCATAGACGCCCCATGTTTTGCAGGGATCGCCAGGTTATTCCCACCAAATGACATCTTATTGACATCCTGATACCCGTCAAATGCATGCACATCAATCTTTGAATTTCTGAGCACAAAAGTCTTCTCAGAAGAGATAGAAGGCATGCCATTGGCTCCCTGATCTTCGTAAGCCGCTCTTACCATGTAAAGTCCTACACCTTTGTCATTTTTTGACACTCTGGCTAATCCCGAACCAGAAGTAGGCAAGGTTTTCCCTTTGGGTTTCTCGTTAGCAATGCTGAGGATGTATTTCACCATTTCTGATGCATCTGCTGTGGTGAGCTGCGGGTGACCAGCCATGGCCGTTTCTCCCCAAACGCCACTTCCTCCATTGATTATTTTAGCAGAAAGATATTCCAGAGCTTTGCTGTCGTTCTTATATTTTTGAGCTACTTCCCGGTAGCTGGGCCCTATGGATTTCTTGTCTTTACTGTGACATGCCAGACAATCACTTCCTTCGATCAACTTTCTGCCCTTGGCAAATGAGACAGAAGCATCAGCAGAGCGATGCCCCTGGGCAATTTGAATTTTATCAAAACCTTCTTCAAGGTAATCAATTGATACAGAAACCTGCTCAGGATCAATACCATTACCCAACGAACCATCCTCTTTGTCAGTCACATGGATCTGATAGTTGAAGGGCTGGTTTGCTACATAGAAAGAACGGTTACTTCCCGGCATCTCCAGACTAAGTACGGGCGGCTCATTTCCTGCCACCACCTCGGTTGACTGCTCGGTTACACCACCTTTGCCATCATCCACCTTCAGAGTTACATTGTAAATGCCCACCTTAGAAAGCTTTACAGAGGCTTCTGAAGTATTGAAAGTCTGAGGTTTACCTTTTTCAGATTTTACCGTCCACGTGTAAGAAAGCTGATCGCCATCGGGGTCGCTTGTTCCGGCAGCAGAAACTTTAAGATTAAAAGGGATAGCACCGCCTTTCTGACTTACTTCCATCTGAATCTGAGGTTTGCGGTTTCCACCGTTGTACTCAATTCGTATCAGACGGGCATCGTCATTGGCCGTAAACCAGCCGGAGCCGTATTCAAGAAGATATAAGTCACCATTTTCACTGAATTCCATGTCCATCGGGTTACTGAATCGGGTACCGGGCATAAAATGTTCCATGGAGGCGTAATTGCCTTTTTCGTCAAAAGTCACTGCCATTATCCAACCTCTCATCCATTCATACGCGAAAAATTTACCATCGTAGTAGGCCGGAAAAGCATTCGGAGCCGATGCATAGCTATCACGGTAGTAAACAGGGCCCGCCATGGGATTGCATCCGCCGGCACCTACCAGTGGAAATTTATCACTTTTACCATAGGTGTACCACATCATGGCTCCTTTGGCTTCAGGCAACTGAATAAGACCGGTATTGTTAGGAGAAGTATTCATCGGTCTGAGATAATCCCACTTTTCACCCGATTGATTGGTGGCAAAGTCAAACTTATTATAGGCTTCGTTATCTCCGACGAAATGCGGCCAGCCGTAATTTCCGGCCATAGATGCCTGCCCGAACTCGCAGGTACCCGCTGCTCCGCGATTGGGATCTGGTTTGGAAGCATCGGGACCTACATCCCCCCAATATAATTTACCATTCTTCTTATCCACTGCTATGCGGTATGGATTACGATGGCCCATGGTATATATCTCAGGACGGGTCTTTTCCTGGCCAGCCGGAAAGAGGTTTCCTTCAGGAATGGTGTAGGTACCGTCGTTTTGAGGTTTAATCCGAAGAATTTTCCCTCTAAGGTCGTTTGTGTTGGCTGACGACTTCTGAGCATCCCAGGGGCTTCGGCCCGGCCGTTCGTCACTTGGACTATATCCATTGGAAGCGTGGGGATTGGTATTGTCCCCGGTAGAAAGATATAAATTCCCATCTTTATCCCAATCTATCGAACCACCCGTATGGCAGCATTCTTCGCGTTGGGTTTCTACTTTCAACATCTCAATTTCTGAGTCCAACAAAAGTTCATCTCCTTTCATTGTAAACCTGGAGAGTACATTGTAAGAGCCTTTTGTGGAGGAATAAAAAAGATATATCCATTGATTTTTAGCAAAATCGGGGTCTTTATTCAAACCCAGAAGTCCGTCTTCAGCTACAGATTCCTTGCCCTCTGCATTGACATATTTCAGGCTCACAGGTAGGGTGGCAATCGTTTTCAGAGTTTTTGTCTTGTTATTGTACAAACGAACTTCCCCTTTCCTTTGAATAAACAGAACACGGTCTTTATCCAGAGGGGTTAGCTCCACGGGCTCGTCCAGTTTTTCTTCGAGTACCACCTTTGTAAAACGATTCTCTTCAGGTCTGGCTTTGCTGTAATCCAACCCTTTCGGTTTTTCGCCGCCTGCGGCATACTTTATACCCGCCCACAGGTGATTCAGAAACAGAGGTTCTGAAAACGTTTCATCGGTATGACCCATGGCCGTGTAAAAAGATCTGCCACCATCAAATTCCTGATACCAGCTGATAGGATGATTCTCCCCGTTTTTCCCGCCAACGTACGATTTCTCGTCAATTTTCAATACTACGTTGATCGAGGGCGATATATCCTTAAAGCTGTAAAACTCATCCATACGCTCAAATTCATCGGGCATGTGAGCGGTCATTTCGTTTTTCAGAGTCACATAAAACCGGCCATTTTGAACATTGCTGGGCGTCATGGGGTGATCAAGAAACCAGGCACCAGCCAGTTTATTATACCAGGGCCACTCATACTCGGTATCTGTGGCGGCATGAATTCCCACATAACCTCCGCCCGCCTGAATGTATCTTTCAAACTGGGTCTGTTGAGCCTGATTGAAGATATCACCCGTGGTATTAAGAAAAATTACGACGTGATAGTTCTTCAGGCTTTGCTCCGTAAACAAAGAGGCATCCTCTGAAAATGCCACAGCGAACCCTTTTTCGGCAGCCATTTTTTTGATAGCAGCTTGCCCTGCTTCGATTGATTGGTGACGAAAAGCCGCTGTTTTACTAAAAACAAGTACGTTTAATTTATTGCTCTGAGCATTTCCCGTGACAAATGCCAGCAATGAGATAAGCAATAGCAAACTCTTTCTCATAGGTTAAGGTTTTGATTCGGAACAAAGGTAAGCCTTAAATTTTATTGTCTATTTTTTAGACAATAAAATTTATCCTAATTTTGAAAAAAATTATCCAGTTTGAGAATAAAGGCTGTTTCCAATTCATGACCGCACGCACAGATTTCATTGACCCCTCTGATTTTATTGCTCAGCTTTCAATAGACTGTGTGGTTTTCGGATATACTCAAAGCCGGCTTCATGTATTAATTTCAAAACTGAATATCGCTGATAACCTTTGGGCTTTGCCAGGTGGTTTCATCGGGCAGAATGAAAGCATTGAAAACGCGGCGGTAAGAATCCTGAAAGAAAGAACTAGTCTGGATAATATCTTTTTGGAGCAGTTCAAGGTTTTTGGTCAGACAGATCGCGTGAATACCGCTCTCAAGGAGGCTTTGGAACATCTGAAGACCCTGCCTGAAGCGAAAAATCCTTTTCCATCCGATTTTTTACGTTGGATTTCTCAGCGATTCATTTCTATCGGTTTCTATGCTCTGGTTGATATCCAACGGGTGAGTCCGCAGAAAACTTCCATGGACGATTCGGTAGACTGGTATCCGATAGACGAACTTCCTGAAATGATCATGGATCACAACCAAATGGTTCTTGACGGGCTGGAAGAACTTCGTGAAAACCTTGACGAAAAACTTATTGGTTTTAACCTGCTACCCGAAACTTTTACGATGAAAGATTTACAGGAGCTGTATGAGACCGTGTATAACCGACCTTTTCCCCGCAATAATTTCCAGAAAAAAATGCTTGATCTGAATATTTTGGAACGACTGGAAAAACAATTTACGGGAGCACAAAACCGGGCACCCTATGTGTACAAACTCAAAAACAGGCCATAAAAAAAAGACGGGAATAGCTCCCGCCTTTTAACATTCCACAAACCCAGTATTTACTGTAATCTTCTGAAGAGATAGCCGGGAGCATCAAATGCAATACCCTGATCTATCATCATTTCGTCCTCACAAATTCGCAGAGTGCCACGTGGTAACAGATAATCGCCGGTTTCGTCAATCATCATATTATCACCTATCAACTGTATGGACTTATAGCCGTTTTCTTCTGTCTCGATAACGCTATACGCATCGGTATAAACGTTCTCCCCGGCCAAACTCACAAACACCCCACCATCTTCCTTAAATTCAAGCTGAATATTCGGGACCTCATTTTGCGGCATCATGGTAATCATTCCCTTGAGCTGCCATTTCCCTACAATCCACTCTTTGGCATCGTCTAATGCCGGAGGTGCATCTGCCTGACTATTGAGGCAATCAAATTTTTCAATCCCTTCTGCTGCTACCTTATCAGCGAACTCCTCACTAATGGTTTCACTCTCACAAGCCAGTAAAGCTACCAAGACAAAACCCAATCCTAGTTTTTTCATAATTTAAGCGTGTTATTTAGTTTTAGAATGAAGGATGGCCCGTGCGGGTTGTACCGCGGACCAGAAAATTCTGAAAAAAATAAAAGGCTGTCTTTTGACAGCCCTTTTCCAGGTATTGGCGGGTATCTCCTAGTTAATGTTGACATTGCCGCTACTGGTAGAAATCTTAACCTCGGCTCCACCTCCCCGCAAGGTTCCCTGAATATGATCTTTGTCAAATGAACCCGAAAAGTCTTTATACCCGTTTAATGAAACTCTGTTTCCTTTGATATCCAGATCCATTCCTTTATCCATTGGCATATTTACAGTTATATTTCCTCCGCTGCTATGAAGTACCAGATAATCACCCACCTTGATAATATCTGCATGAATGCCTCCACCGCTGGTACTTGCTTTTACACTACCTTTGATAGCGGCCAGATGAATGGAACCTCCCGAGGTAGAGGTCATCAGTTCGCCATCAATTCCGTCTACCCGAATTCCGCCGCCGCTCGTACTGGCTTTAATCATGCCTGCCATATTTTTAAGGGTGATTCCCCCACCGCTGGTATTTAGTTTGATGTTTCCGGAAACGCCCTCGGCTTCGATTCCACCACCGCTGGTAGTCAGATCAATAAGGTCTTCGCTGTTTTTCAGGTGAATACCACCACCGCTGGTTCTTCCTTTAATTTCACCTGAGAGGCCTGCCAGGTCAAGTCCGCCACCGCTTGTAGAAAACTTAAGGTTACCATGAAGATTAGACATCCGAATTCCACCACCACTGGTCAGCAACTCCGTGTTTAGATTCTTAGGGGTCTTTATTTTGAACGAAATGTTCAGGCTGGTTTTCCAGCTCCATTTTTCATTGTTTTTCGCAAAACAAACCAGGGTATTTCCTTCCCGGCGTACTTCCAGCGTGTATTCTTTGAGACGCTCGGCAATTTCAGATCGACTCAAAGTTTTTCCTGCATTGCCTTTGATGTAAACCTCTACGATGGCGTCGGTCTCACTACCGCCCTGAACCGTAATTCCTCCACCCGAGGTGTTCACTTCCAGATTTTTGATTTGTGAGGCATCAAATTTTTTGACCAGATAAGGCGAATCCTGTGCCTCAGTAAGCAGAGAAACCAGACCAAGCACAAAAAGTAAAAACAGCTTTTTCATAATAGTATTGAGTTTTATAAGTAAAAGTAACGTGCAGTAGATGACGCCTCCTCCGGAATGGTTGCATTCCGCTAAATTATTTTCTCAATTCCCAAATTAAGGGAAGATAGTTCCCCGCTCTGCATAAAGTTGAAAGGCCAACAGAATCATTCTGAGGCCATCTGAAAGGCTGATTCTGTGCTTTCATCTACAAAGCAACTGGTAGACAGTTGATGCCCGAAACTATTTTAAAATATTTTATTAATTTTATTTTCAGTCATTCAATACCTACGAACTAACCGCGTTTCACCTACGACCCTGATGTTTAAAACTATACTGAACTCGGGCCTCTTTCTTTTTATTTTCTGCTTTAGCTCAAACGCGGCAGACAGCCTTCGGTATGAGAAGGATGTGAGGCCACTTCTTGAAAAACACTGTATCAAATGCCACAATACCAATCAACCCAAAGCCGGTGTTAATATCGACAATTACAAAGAGCATGAGCGGGTCATAAAAGACGGAGCCTTCTGGCTGAAGGTACTGGACGAAATCAAGACAAGAGCCATGCCGCCGAAAACCGAACCGGCTCTTAGTGGAATGGATTACGAGAAGCTGGTGGGTAACATTGACCAGATACTACAAAGCTCACTTAAAAATCAGACGCCGGGTCAGGTGGTGATACGGCGGTTAAGTCACGCGGAATATCAGTACACTATAAAAGACCTGTTGGGAATAGAATTTGATGCGGCAGCCTATTTCCCCTCCGATGGCTCGGGCGGTGGCGGCTTCGATAATCAGGGACGGGCACTATTTTTTACTCCGCTCAAACTGGAACGCTACTATGATGCGGCCGGAAGCATCGTGGATTCACTAAGAAGTGATCAGGATAAATGGAGTAAGGTAGTTCCGTTTCGATTTCGGCCGGGAGGTTTTACCGGCTTTATCCATTGGGTAAAAACTCTATTCTCCAGCGATTACGATTATCTTTTTAAGGAAGAGCTGGCAGCGGGTCGCATCATTGACGAGCTAGGCACCCGTACTTACCGCAGATTTCTGAAACCTGAAGAAAAAGACAAACTACTTGACTTATTCACGTCTGTCTATCAGGAATCGGAGGCAGAATCATACACCGAGCGATTTAATATGGGAATAGCTCAGGTTATGAAGGCTATGTTGGTTTCGCCCAATTTCCTGTACAAAGTAGAGGAAGAGCCACAGAATGACCGTCCGTATCCGCTTAGTGATTTTGAGGTGGCCAATCGCCTCTCCTATTTTCTTTGGTGCAGCATGCCCGATGACGAACTATTTGGTCTGGCTTATCAGAACAAACTTCAGGACACCGCAGTACTCAGAAAACAGGTAAGTAGGATGCTGGCTGATCCCAAAAGCAAACGATTTGCCGAAAATTTTGCGGTGCAATGGCTCGGTGTCACCAAAATGAAAGACCCGCAGCCCCTGGTAGATGAAGAGCTTTATCCGGGGTTTGATTTGTCACTCAGAAAAGATTTGTATCAGGAAGCCGGTGAATACTTTTATTATGTACTTACCGAAAGCCGGAATTTCCTGGATCTGGTTAACAGCAACTATTCATTACTCAATGAACGACTGGCCCGCTTTTACGAAGTGGAGGGTATCAAAGGGGAAGAATTCCGGATGGTGCAGTTTGCCGACGACCGCCGTGGCGGTGTGTTGGGAATGGGAGCTGTGCTGGCGACCACATCTATTTCTACACGCACCAGTCCGGTTTTGAGAGGCAAATGGGTGATGGAACAGATTCTGGGAATTTCGCCGCCTCCGCCTCCGCCGGAAGTATCGGCACTCACAGAGGATAAAGGAATTCATGAAAAACTGGGTCTTCGAAAAATTCTGGAAATGCATCGCTCAAATCCCGAATGCCGTGGCTGCCATGAAAAAATGGATCCGCTGGGCCTGGGATTGGAGAACTATGACCCTACAGGTAAGTGGCGGGATACCTACGAAGTGGTGAAAGTGGATGCCTCCGGAGTAACGGCAGATGGTGAAAGATTTAACGGGCCGGGTGAACTCAAAAAAATACTTTTGAATCAAAAGCAGCGGATCGCACGAAATATTGCCACGCGTATGCTTTCATATGCATTGGGCAGATCGGTCTTATTTACCGATGAGCCTGCTCTGGTAAAGCTGGAAAATACTTTGCTGGCGAACGATTTCAGGCCCGAACCTTTTTTGCAGGAACTGGTCACCAGCTATGTATTCCTGAGTAAGATTAATGACTTTGAAAAGAAATCGGTATAAACACCTATCAAAAAAATAAGGACTATGAGAAAATGGCAGATTTCAAGAAGAACAATGCTCCGCGGAATGGGAGCCACCATTGCCCTTCCTTTTCTGGAGGCCATGGGTGAGCCTTTGCTCTCAAACCCACTCAGGAATTCTCCGGTAAGATCTGCCTTTCTTTTTATGCCAAACGGCGTTCATCCTGACCACTGGACACCCACTACGTATGGATCCAATTTCAAACTTACACGACAACTGGCCCCTCTCGAAAAACTGAAATCAGAGATTTCTGTACTGGGTAACCTGATGAATCACAATTCCATTTTTCAGGGAGCAGACGGCCACTATGCCAAATCGGCCAGTATTCTCACCTGTATGCCTATACGCCAGACAGTTGGGGATAATATCAGCAGCGGTGGCCAGTCCATTGACCAGTTTATTGCCTCCAAAGTGGGTCAGGATACACTCTTCCCATCACTGGAATACGGTCTTGACCGCATAACTACCGGTGTAGATATCAATGTAGGCTTTACCCGACTTTACGGGTCGGTGATTTCCTGGAAGACTGACCGACAGCCGATGACCAAGGAGATTGACCCGAAACTGGCCTTTGACAGGCTGTTTAAATCATTTGTACCCGGGGTTAAGAATCAGGAAGATCCCTGGAAAAAAAGTGTACTTGATCTGGTGATGGATGATGCCCGCTCGCTGCAGCGAAATCTAGGAAGGGCCGATCAGGATAAACTGAGCGAATATATGGAGAGCATTCGCAGCGTAGAGATGCGGATAGGCAACGAAGAAAAACGTGAGAAATTTAAAAACAACATTTCTCCCGACATCAAGAAAGAACTGGTACGCTTAAACAAGAGCATCAACGAATACCAGGAAGTGTATTCCGGTGTTGACGTTACGGAGAAAACGCGTCTCATGTTGGATATCATGGTACTGGCCTTCTGGAGCGACGCCAGCCGGGTATCTACCTTTATGTTTGGGAATTCGGTGAGTAACCGCAATTTTTCCTTTCTGGAAGGGGTGAAAGGGAATCATCACAGCATCTCCCATCACATGAATAAGGCAGATCTGATGGAGGAATATGCACTCATTTCGACCTGGCATGTGGAGCAGTATGCGTATTTCCTCCAACGTCTCAAAAACATAAAAGAAGGCGAAAAGACACTTCTGGATCAGTCTATGGTTGTTTTCGCATCCGATTTGCGGGATGGAAACAGGCATTCTCCCCGTGATTTGCCCATTTTGCTGGGTGGCCGGGGCGGCGGAATGATTAAACAGGGCCAAAATCTGGATCTGGGTAAAGAAGCACCGCTGGCAAACCTTTACCTTACCATGATGCAGGCTCATAAGATCAAACAATCGCAGTTTGGTGACAGCACCCGGGTACTGAAAGAATTGTTGGCCTGATGATCAAAGATTTACTGAAGAACTGGAAGATCTTACTGCCTTTGATTACTGGCGTAGTATTCGTTTTTTTGAGGTATATACCCCTTGAAATCAGCTCTCCTTTTCTCCTGACTATGGGGCGGTTTCATCCGGTGCTGCTTCATTTTCCTTTGGTGCTGATAGCAGTTTTGCTTGCTCTGGAATTGTTGCGGATATTTCAAATCCTTCAAACAGATGTCCGTCTCACCTATTATTTGCTGATAACTACCCTGCTGTTCACCGTCTTTACTTTTATCAGCGGTTATCTGTTGTACACCCATGGAGAATATACCGGCCTGCTTATGGACGAGCACTTTAACGGAGCCCTTGGCACAGCCATTCTGCTGATTATCAGCTTCCTGTTTTTTTTATTTCGGGAAAAGAAAAGCTGGATACCGCCACTATTTACCGGTGCTCTAGTACTTACCAATGCCTTTGCCCTATATACGGGGCATCAGGGCGGAAGCCTCACCCATGGCAGAAACTTTCTTACCGAATACACCGCCATGATGAATAACCCGAAGGCGGTAGAAGAACTTCGAAGTGACAGTCTGGTTTTTCTCTACGAGGATATGATTGAACCCATTCTGGAAAGTCGATGTGCCGGCTGTCACAATTCGCTTCGGGCCAAAGGCGGCATATCAGTGAGTAGCCTGACTGCACTTTATCAAAAAGGAGAAAGCGGCAAAAGGGCCGTGGTTCATTCTCTGGCAGACAGCAGTGAACTTTACCGCAGACTTATTCTCCCCGATTCTCTGGACGAGCACATGCCTCCGGCAGGAAAAACCCCGCTCGACAGAAAGGAAATACAGCTGATCAAATACTGGATAAATGCCGGAGCCAGGTCAGAAATGCCGCTCGCCAAATTGCCCGACTCTGTAACCAATATGCTGGTGATACCTCTGAGTACAGCGATTAAAAAGTATCGGTTTGACCTGGTGAGAACACAGTTAAACCGTGAAAAAACAACGGGAGAGTTAATTGCTCTGGCCTCAGATATTGAAATGGTAATCCGACCAGATTCGCTGGCGGAAGGAGACCTGTATATGTTGTCAAATAAGTTTCCGCCGGTGACTTTTACGGGAAAGAAATTACTGGAGTTAAAGCCCTATTTTGAGCTTTTCTCCAAGGTCTCTGTGGCAAGCTCAGAAATTGATGATGCCGATTTGTACTTTTTCACTAACATGACCAATCTGCAGGAATTGTATTTACAGAAAACCAAAGTGCAGGGTCAGGGCCTTTTGTATCTGAGCAAACTCCCCAGGCTGGAGAAGCTTAATCTTTCATTTACCGGAACCGACGACAAGCTGTTGCTGGAATTGCTCCGGTTTCCTGCATTGAAAGAGGTTTACCTGTATGGCACCAAGGTAAGTTATCCGGTGATACAGGCGGTGCAGGCGTACAAACCCGAACTAAAAATTTACACAGAGGAAGGCCCTTATTTCTAACTATCAACCGAATGAAAAACGCTTATTTGACCCTTCTGACACTGACTCTGCTGACCGGTCAAAACGGATTTTCGCAGAAAATGGCTGGTGCCGCAGAGCAATTTGTACTTTTCGATGTGCAGTTTACCTACACCAAAAATGACGCAGATAACTCTACCCCCAGCAAGTCTCACTTTTATGTCAAAGAAGACCTCATTAACCCTAACAGACCCGTCAACTGGGTTAGTCCTGTAAACTACCGGGACGGAAAAGTGCATATACGTATAGAAGTAATTAACAAACCTGAAGGCAACTTCCCAACCACCTGGACGCTCTGTTATATACCCAATAAAGGCCAGGGAAACGGCTATGGCTGCACGAGCACCGGATTATTCACAGAAGAAGGTGTCTTCGAACGAGACGAAGAAATGCACGCATTCTGGGAAAATGAGTCAATAATCTGGTCAGAGGGCATCAAACAAATGGATCTGGTAATAAAGGATGACAGCGGTGGGCAGGGGCATGCCCACAAGAGAGAAGATCATGAACATTTTTTTCCGACTACGGTCAGAATTTCCATGATTCAGGTGGCTCAGGGTTATGCGTACAATTCGTCTCTTTTTCCGGAATCACCTCAAATTCCTGTAAGATGAAAGTTTCTGATTCAAACCATATGGCTTCCATTGATCTCATGAGAGGTTTTACTTTATTTCTCATGTTGTTTGTCAATGATCTGTATGTTCCTGGAGTGCCGCATTGGCTGGCTCACACGGCAGCGGAAGAAGACGGCATGGGACTGGCAGACTGGGTATTTCCAGGCTTTCTCTTTATGGTGGGTCTTTCTATACCTTTTGCTTTTCAGAGCCGTCTGGAAGCTGGCCATTCCAAACCCGTGCTTATCAGACATATACTTGTCCGTAGTTTCAGCCTGCTGCTCATTGGTGTAATGATGGTCAATGTGGGCCGGTACAGCGAAGAGCTGAGCGGACTCCCAAAAAATCTGTGGGCCATTCTTATGTATATCAGTGTATTCCTCATCTGGAACCGCTATCCTGATAAAACCAAAATTTACCTAATCCTACGCGGCCTGGGAATCGTCGGTCTAGCAGGACTTGCCCTCATTTTCCGGTCGGGCGACCCGGAAAGTCCATGGCTACAAACCAGTTGGTGGGGAATTCTGGGTCTTATTGGCTGGGGTTATCTGGCGGCTTCTCTAAGTTATCTGGCCTCAAACGGAAAACCCCGCATTCTGGCTGTATTTGTGAGTATATTTCTTCTCCTGAATATATTGGGATCTGCGAAACTGCTCCCTTTGCCTGGCTTGCTGTCTTCGGTTTGCGGTGTGATACTGAGAGGCAACACCCCTTTTCTCGTTTGCAGCGGGGTGCTGGCAGGGATTTTCTTAAAAAAGAACACGAACAGACCCGCCTTATTCAGATTCCTTTTTATTGCGGGTTTAATTTGTTTGGCGGCGGGTTTCCTGCTGAGAAACTGGTTCATTGTTTCTAAAATACAGGCAACACCAAGCTGGGGTTTTCTGTGTACCGGAATCAGCCTTCTTGTTTTTTCTGTCATCTATCTGTTTTTTGAAAAACGGGCTGATATTAAGGTGTTAGAACCGTTCAGACTGGCAGGTCAGAATTCATTGACCACCTACCTGGCTCCTGATATCGTGTATTACCTGTTATGGTCGCTGCCTTTTCAGGTTTTGCTATACAAACAGGATCAATCTGCCCTGCTGGCCGTATCGGGATCTCTCGTCTGGTCTCTGGCTATGATCTATCTGGTGAAAGCACTTTCGAGGATTCCGGTTAAATTAAAGCTCTAATGAGCATTTGAAGACAAGGTTTTGAAGTTAGAATTGTTGGTTTTCTGGTCTGACCTTGCAGGTCTGACTGGGTTAAAATAAAAGAACTATGAGAACGATCGTTTTATTCTGTTTCGTAATGGTCTGTGCATTAAGTATTTTTGCTCAGGAGGAATTGCCAGTCAGGGGTTTAGCCATCAAAATTCCTGAGAAGGAAAACGTGGATAAGTTTGTACGTTTTATTCATGAGGAGCTTGCCCCCAGGAAAATCAATACACTGATACTCCGTGTGGATTATGATTTTGAGTATGAAAGTCATCCGGAGCTACGGAATGAAACGGCACTTTCCCGAAAAGAAATAGAAAAGCTTGTCAAAGCCTGTGCAGAAAATCACATTGAAATTGTGCCACAAATTAATCTGCTGGGGCATCAATCGTGGCATTACGATCTGGAAAAACTCCTTGAGGTGTATCCTGAGTTTGACGAGACCCCACATGTAAAATTCCCCGAAAACACCGAGTACAAATGGCCAAATGATGACGGCCTGTATTGCAAAAGTTACTGCCCGCTGCATCCGGAAGTTCACAAAGTGGTTTTTGAGCTGGTTGACGAGCTGCTTGAAGCCTTTGGAGCCACCAAATTTCATGCAGGAATGGATGAGGTCTTCTACATAGCTGATGAGAAATGTCCGCGATGCGGTGGGAAAGATCCCGCCGAAATCTTTGCGTATGAACTTACTACCATACGGAATCATCTGGCACTTACCGGCAAGCAGCTTTGGATTTGGGGCGACCGGCTCATTGACGGGAAAACCACAGGAATTGGCATGTGGGAAGGCAGCATGAATAATACGCACAGGGCTATTGACCTTATACTCAAAGACGTATTTATCTGCGACTGGCATTACGAACGGGCTGATCCAACCGCTGCGTATTTTGCTATGAAAGGTTTTTCAGTGGCTACCTGCCCCTGGCGAAACAGTTCACTGGCTCTAAAACAAAAAACAATGATTCAGGATTTCAGAGCGGCCGCTACGCCGGAATTAAAAGAAAGATATGCCGGGATGATACAAACTGTCTGGAGCCCGGTCAACAGCTTTTTCAACAGGTTCTATAGCAATGAAGCTTTTGATCCTTCCAAAGAAGATGATGCGGTTTGTTTTAAGGTGTTGTTTCCAAAGTAGATTTTCTTAGTCAGCCTTCAGACTTTTAACAGGATTTACCAAAGCCGCTTTAATGGCCTGATAACTAACCGTGACCACCGCAATAGCAAGTGCGGCCAGAGCTGTGACGGCCAGAATCCACCAGGCCACTTCGATTCGGTACGTAAAATCCTGCAGCCATCTGTTCATCACAAACCAGCTGACAGGCAGGGCAAGGCATATAGAGAGCCCGACAAGCTTAAGAAAATCTGCTGACAATTTGAGGGCAATCTGACTCACAGATGCACCCATGACCTTACGAATTCCTATTTCCTTGATTCGTTTCTGAGCATTGAAAGTAGCCAGACCGAATAAGCCCAGACATGCCACCAATAAAGACAATATGGTAAATGTCATGAAGATTCTACCTAGTCTCTCCTCTGCCTCATAGGTGCTGTTAAACGACTCATCCAGAAAATAGTGATTGAACGGCTGACCGGGAGCCACAGCCTCCCATTTTGACTTTATCTGGTCTATACTTTGTGAAAAATTCCCGGCTTTGAGTTTAACTGTGAGTTTACTTCGGTAACCGGAACGAATATTGAGTGCCAAACCTCCAATTTCATCCTTAAAAGACTCGTAATGGAAATTTTTCAGTACCCCCAGAATAACCGATGTACTCCCTGGAGCATCTTTATCCACTACATCGGTGAGTCGTTTACCAATCGCATCTTCGGGTTTAATTCCGAGAATACGCAAGGCACTTTCATTTACCAGAATGCCGGAAGAATCGGTACTGAACTGTTTATCAAAGTCACGCCCGGCAATAAGCTCCAAACCAAAGGTTTCTACGTAATCCTCATCAACTCTCCACGATTGCATCTGTACCGTTTTCTTCTCGGGTCCTTCCAGTTCCATTCCATAATCCGAGCGGGCTGATGGCGTAGGCAGATAACTGCTCAGAGTAGCCGATTCTACCAAAGGCAGGTTTATGATCTCTTTTTTGAAGCTTTCTACCTGATTGCCCGCAGCGTACACATCTTCAATAACCAGTAACTGATCTTTGGAATATCCCAAATCTTTGTTTTGGATATAATTTAACTGGTAATACACCACCAGCGTACTTACCATCAGGAAGACGGAGATTCCAAACTGCACTACCACCAAAGCATTGCGTACATTGCCTCCACCTGCAGGTCCATTTTTGTCACCTTTCAATACTTTGACAGGTACATATCTTGAGAGAAACAATGCCGGATAACTGCCAGATACAATTCCCAGAATAAACGTGGAAAGCAGAACTCCCAACCAGAAAACCGGATTTTGGACCGGAACGGTAAGGTTTTTACCAGTAAGGCTATTAAAAAGAGGAAGAAAGGCGAAGGCTATTCCCAGGGCAGCGAGCAACGAAACAAAAGATATCAGACAGGATTCTGTCAGAAACTGTGTCACCAGACCAGCCTTATCTGAACCAAGTGTTTTCCGGATACCCACTTCTTTAGCTCGTTTCAGAGATTGAGCCGTTGATAAGTTCATGAAGTTGACCACCGCCAGGATAATCAGAAACAAGCCAACAAATGACAGGATATAGAGGTTTTGCTTATTTCCATTTGAGTTCATTTCGGCCACCCGGTTTCCAGAGTAATTCAGACTGAGGAGGGGAATGGTGCTATACCTGATATAATTGCCCTGAGCTTCAAATATCTCTCTGTTTACACCAGGCATAAAACTTTGTGCATACGGCACCACATATTTCTCGAAGAGAATCTGCAAAGGTTTTTGTAAGTCTTCGGCTTTTGCCGATGGAATTAATTTAATAAATGTATTAAAATTATTACTTCCCCAGTCCGGATCCCGGGATTCGGGATAACCTTCCATACTCATAAAAACATGATACTCTCTCAGAAAGGTATTGGAAGGAATATCCTCAAGCACCCCTGTGATCCGATACGTTTCTGAATTATTCAAAAGAATACTTTCTCCTATAGGAGAATGTTCGCCAAAATGCTTTTTTGCCAGAGTTTCTGTCAAAACCAGGGTGTTGGGTTCCTTAAGAGCCATTTGCGGATTACCTTCCTTAAGTTTAAGCCCAAAGAATTCCATAAAATTGGGGTCGGCATAAGTAGTCTTTTCCTCCTTCTGATTTTCAATCGTTTCGGGTCTTCTTAATAGCATACTTCCCCATGTACGGAACCGGGTAGCATCTTCCACTGCAGGAAAATCGCGTTTTACCGTTTCTGCAAAAGGAGCTACTATCACCGCAAATTCCTGAGCCTGCCCTCCAAACTTCACATCGGTCTGTACGCGGTGAATACGTTCAGCATCTTTGAATTCCCGATTAAAACTTAACTCGTCTGTTATGTATAAGGTAATAAGTAAAGCCCCGGATATTCCAATCGCTAAACCAAAGGTATTGAGAAAAGTGAAAAATGGTTGCTTTTTGAGCGATCTCCAGCCGGTTTTCAGGTTGTTCTTGAGCATTTTCCTAATCGTGTTATACAAAGCTGAATGCCAACCCAATGCCAAAAATCACAAATCACTCATTATTAAATAATTAAACAAAACAATCGCATATAAAAATGTCCGAAAACGGACGCTCTCGCGTGTCTTCGGACATACTATTTTCTTAAAAATAAGCTTTCTACCTAACCGCTTGCCTTGCCAGTAATTTCCAGTATCCGCTTTCTTTTTCTTTGACCCAAACGTAAAGGATTTTGAGCTTTACATTGGTGGTTCCACCGTTGGCTGCGGCCAGGTCTGCATCCATATTCCCGCGAACCCAGGCTACATCTTCTTTGATATGTATATCGGAAGATGTAAACTCTATTCGGGTGAAATCAGATTTTTTTGTGAGTAGAGCTTCCTTGAAAGCCGCCTTATTTTCCACCAGCCCGCTGGAATGACCGTAGGTCAATTCTTCGGCTGTAAGATAACTAAGTGACACAGAATCTGCCTCTAACAAAGCATTGTGAAGTTTTTCCACAGAAAATTCAAGAGCCTGGCGATCCAGATCGAGTGTTCTCAGGAACGCCAGATGCATAGGCAGCTGCACGCCGCTTCGGGAAGATTCGTCCTCTATAAAGTGATATTTAACACCAGTTTCTCTGGCCGCTTTCATGACTTCTGCCATGTTCACATCCCCATCACCCAGTACCACATTTCGTTGCGGATCCTGGCGTCCGTTCAGATTATCCACTGAGCCAATCATGCGGTCTTTCAGGTGAGTAATCGGAAATCGACCGGGATATTTCCGGAGTAATTCTGCAGGGTTCTGGCCCGGGTTCCGCATCCAGAAAACGTCCATTTCGATGTTACAGTAGCGAGGGTCCAGGTTTTCAAGCATGTAGTCATACATGGTGCCCGGGCCGGGATACGCCCTAAACTCGTACCCGTGAGCATGATACAGGAAGGAAATGCCGGCCTCGGCAAACTGCTTACCTGCCTTATTGAAAACCTCCACGCCTTTTTTCATGTCCTCAAAAGTGAAATCATCTCCTTTGTGAGGAATCCAGTAGCAAACGGCGTACTCGGCTCCAAAATACTTCAGATTTTCAATGATTTTGTCGATTTCCTCCTTCGATTGGAGTTGTTCGAAGCTGGAACCTCCGCAGACCACATCAAAGCCATACTTGTCGAGAAGTGCCTTATATTGCTCTCTGGGTATGTTCCGGCCGCCAGTAGCACCCTCCAGGTGTCTGATTCCCATATTTTTAAGACGAACAAGCGTACTTTCCAGATCACCGATACGCATGTAATCACGGGCGGTCCCCATGATGATTCCCACTTCCTGAGCCTGGGTCTGCAAACAGAAAAGTGAGACAAAAAGCAGTGTTAAAAGTTTTTTCATATCAACGAATAGGGTTTTTCTCAAAAGTAACAAAAAGAGAATTTTAAGAGCACCTTACCCCTTTCAGTTTTTCTTGCTGGTCGTCAAAAAAGCGTTTTCAGGCAATAATCATATTATTTGAAGTTTTTACGTGCCGCCAATCAGAATCACTTACTTTTGAAAGAATGAAAACACCTGTATCTACCCCGATTTGTCTTGCTGCAATTCTGTTGTTTTTTGGTTCCCTGGCAAGGGGTCAAAATCCTGTTGAAAGCTCACGAATACTCCGTGTGCTCACCTTCAATATTTATCATGCGGCCAACATGGACAACAGTTTTGACCTGGATCGGGTGGCGGGAATCATCCGTTTTGCCAGACCCGATCTTGTAGCCCTTCAGGAGGTTGATCACAAGACCAATCGCTCACACAAGTACGATCTGATGGCTGAACTTGCCGGACGCACGCATCTGGTGCCGCTTTTTGGCCGTTCCATGAATTTTGATGGCGGAGAGTATGGAAATGGAATCCTTTCAAAGTTCAGTTTTATCAGTTCACGGGTGATCAACTTACCTAATCCTGAAGATAAGGAACCCCGGACAGCCCTTGAAGTTTTGATTAAAATCAACGAAAAAGATACGGTTTCTTTTGTTGCCACGCATCTGGATCACCAGGATGAGGCGGCCCGACTGCCACAGGTAGAAAAAATCAATGAATCTGTCTTGAAAAAAAACTATCCTGTTCTGCTGGCGGGTGACTTAAACGCTGTTCCGGGCTCTGAAACCATTACCACACTGGAAAAGGACTGGGAATCATTCTACGATAACACGGAGGTAGAGATCACTTTTCCAGACTACAAAAACCCAAAAAAAGCAAGGAAACTTGATTACATAATGGGCACACCGGGAAACCGCTGGCGAATGCTGGAAACCAAAGTGATCAAAGACGATATTGCCTCTGATCACTATGCTCTGTTGATGGTTGTGGAATTGCTGGATTAAATCCAAATCAAACCATCATCAATTCCCGCTGACGCTTCAGTTCATCTTTCTTCACAAAAGTGATCGGAACAAACTCATCGGTAGGCGAGCCAATAAAATACAAAGTCCAGTTCTGATCGTAGTCTTTCAGCATATGCCGGATACACTCGGCCCGGTCAACCGTAGGAACCTTACAGTCATCCCAATAGAATAGCTCTACGCGGTAATGCAATTGCTGTTTCTGACCATTGATGGTCACTTCAATTTCAACATCTTGTTTGCCTTTTCCATGAGGCAGCGGAATAGCGATATGTGCCATGATTTTATATGTTTAGGTTGAACAGGTTCACAGGGGATATGGATTAGGTTAGTGGTAGGAGGTTTTCTAATTCCTAAAGCCTGATCCCTAATCCCATATTATCACTCACTTCTCAAACTCTTAACCGGATTAGTAACAGCGGCCTGCCACGCCTGTGAGAGTATGACCAGGAAACTGACCACAAGCAGCGACAGTATGCTAAAAATGAGCACAAAAGCATCAATACTTACCCTCGATACAAAGAAGTTTAGCCACAAATTATTGATAAAGTATGCCGCCGGAGTGGCAATGATAATGGCGATTCCTAGCAGAATCAAATAGCTTTTTGACAAAAGAAATACAACCTGTCTGGCTCCGGAGCCAAGTATTTTACGAACCCCGATTTCTTTTCTTCGACTTTGTGCGGTGTAGGCAGCCATTCCCAAAAGGCCTAATAAAGAAATGAATACGGCCAGAAAGGCAATGAAACCCAGAACACCGGCTGCGTTGCTGAACATCGTATGAATCAACTGAAGCTGTTGATCATAGAATTCATACTCAAATTTGGTGGCGGGATTAACCTTTTGCCAGGTTTCCTTCAGATAATCAAGGGTAGCTGGCGGGTTCTCTCCACTTATCCTTATGGTCAGGTAACTAAACTCGGAAAAGCGGTTTCTGAGCATGAGGGGTTCAATTCCCCGTGTTACATCCAGGAATTGAAAATCTTTGACCACTCCTCTTACTTCAACATTGTGTCCATCCACAAGGAGGTTTTGGCCAATTGCCTGGCGTGGAGAACCAAACTTAAACTTTGAAACAGCCTCCTCATTGATTAACACATAGCTTTCACCCGATCTGCTGGCAATTTCCGGGAAATTTTCACCTGCAATGAGATCCAGATCCCAGACATCCAGACTATTGGCATCTACATCCACATGCGTTATCTGCAAACTATCTTTGCTATCTGTTCTTATCACACGGGTACCATTCTGAGTGCCGCTGGCGGGTAGGTAAGAACAGGCTCCAGCTACCAGAACATCTTTATTGAAGGAAATTTCTGAAACAAACCGTTGGTAATTCTCCTGCTTGAAAAGTGTCACATTCACTACATTGTCTTGATTAAAACCATAGTCAAAGTGAAAAATATGATCAGTCTGCCGATAAATGAGCGTAGTGGAAATTATGAAAATCAAGGAAATAGTAAACTGCACCACCAGAAGGGCCTTTCGGATAGTAAGCCGACGAAAAACTTTAAATCCTGTAAAATTCTTCAGAATCTCTACGGGATTAAATGCGGAAATATAAATAGCGGGTAATATTCCTGCTAATATTCCTACGGCTACGCTGAAACCAGTAAACACCAGGTACAAACCCGGCCCGTGAGTAAATGAAACCTTGATGTATCTATTGATTACCAGATTGGAGAAAAGAGACTGCAACACAAAAAGGATTAACACAGAGCATACCAGCGAAACCAGCGAAATGATAACGGCCTCCGTGATAAACTGTCCGAAAATCTGCTTGCGGGTGGCTCCGGAAACTTTCCTTACTCCCACTTCTCTGGCTCGGGTGAGAGATCTGGCAACCGACAGATTGGTGTAATTCAGGCAGGCTGAAACCATGACCACCAGACAGAGAATACTCAAAATGGTTAAGAAAATTTTAGGGATAGGCACATGCGTCTCATTGCCCTGAATATCTCCGGGAGTCACCTCGGTAAGAGCCTGAGCTCTGAAAGCAAACTGATTCTCTTCGCCATCCGGATAATATTTTTCGGAAACCTGATCCAGAACCTGCTGCAAATCGGCCTGTTTCTTTCCTTCCTGCATAAGAACATACGTGTAGTTTGACCAGATATTATTCCAGTTCTGCGGCTCATAGTCTAAAAGCGAATCGGCCGCCAGAGCTTTCATGGAGTTCAGGGAAACAAGAATCTTAAACGGCAAATGCGTTTTGCCCGGAAGAGGCTCCATCACTCCCGTTATGGTAAATTCTCCAAGCTCTGTTTCACGGTTCCCATTGTCTACACCCGTTGGGCTTAAATCTGTATCATTCAATCTGACCGTTTTGCCTATGGGATCTTCATGTAAAAAAAGTTGCTCAGCAATTTCCTCACTCACAATCAATGAGCGGGGATTTTCGAGAGCTGTCTCCGCATTTCCTTCCTTTAGTTTAAAATCAAGTATCCTGAGCAGATTTCCATCGGCAAAATATCCGCCACCGGAAGCGATTTTGTCTTTATAGAATAAATCACCTCCGATATTTCTGGCAATGCTCGCTGCAGATTCTACACCACTGTAATTGTTCCGCAGCTCCTCTCCAAGCGGAAGAGCTGATGAAGCCATAGACTTCATTTGATTGGAATTCTTTCCTGCTGTCAGTACCCTGTAAATGCGATCTATTTTTTCATGAAACGTATCGTAACTTTTCTGATCGGCAATCACCGAGATAATCAGCAGACATACCGACATACTCACGGCCAGTCCGATTATATTTATCAGGCTGAATGTCCTGTTTTTCAGGAGGTTTCTCCAGGCAATTTTGACGTAATTTTTAATCATAGTTTTTCTATTTTCAAATGAAAGCCGGAAGCACGAAGTTTGAAGTTCTTTGTATCTTCAAACTACTAATTCCTATTCACTCCTAAGCGATTTCACCGGATCCATGGTAGCCGCCCGGATAGCCTGAAAACTTACTGTTACCAGTGTAATGAAAATGGCTCCGAGGCCAGCCGCGACAAAAATCCACCAGGCCATATTTGCCCGATAGGTATATTTATCCAGCCAGCCGCTCATAAACCAGGCTGCCAGAGGTACTGCAATAAGCAGGGAAATGCCCACCAAAAGCACAAACTCTTTACTAAGAAGAGCCCAGAGCGTTGGCACTGAAGCACCTAAAACCTTACGGATTCCTATCTCCTTAGTGCGTTGCTCAGCCACGAAAGAGGCTAGTCCAAAAAGCCCCAGACAGGATATAAAAATGGCCAGAATAGTGAAGACCATAGCCCCGTTTCCGATCCGCTCCTCTGCAGAGAATTTCTCGCCGTATTCTTCGTCAATAAACTTATATTCAAAGGGCAAAGCAGGAAATTGCTCCTTAAAAACACGTTCGATAACCGCCAGATTATCACTGGCAGATTTCTCAGGATTCAGTCGTAAATTGTAGAAACTGATATTATCATATCTGTCAAAAACGTAAACACCCTGTTTCACGGGCTCAAAAGGGGACTGTGCAATCATATCATCGACAACCCCGATGATTTGTAAGGGTGGACCGGGATCTTCCTCGTTATCATCCCGTAGGAACATCCCCACAGGATTCTCCACTCCGATGTATTTACAAAAGGTCTTATTGACCAGCATGGCATTTGAATCTGATGCCATTTCACGGGAAAAATCGCGTCCCATGATTACCTTAAGACCCAATGATTTTGCGTATTCGGTAGTGACCGAAGTCCAGGCTAAATCTTCCTGAAAGCCCTCTGGTTTACCATCCCACAAAAACCCGGAGCGGTTTGACCAGATATTGGTTGTTGGGCTACTGGAACCTGACATCTCCTCTACGGCTCCGCTACTTAAAAATTGAGTTCTCATGAAGTCGTATTTACCCTCAAACTCGCTGGACATCACAGGAATCTGGATCATGCCTTCTTTGTCATATCCCACCGGGCGGCTTTTGGTGTAATTAATCTGGTGCATCACCAGCATAGTACCAATGATCAAAGCAACGGATATGGTAAACTGGGCCACTACCAATACTTTGCGGGGTAAAGAAGCCATTTTACCTGCTTTAAAAGTACCTTTTAAAACCTTCACCGGCTGAAAACTGGAAAGGTAAAGGGCAGGGTAACTGCCAGATAAAAGGGAAGTAATAAGAATAAATACCACCGATACAACCCAGAAAGATAAACTAAGCCATGGAAAACTCATCTCCTTATCTACCAGATCATTGAATGGCTGGAGAAACACAAGCACAAAAACAATGGCCATTACATAAGAAAGCAATACTACCAGAAATGATTCGCTCAAAAACTGGTTTACCAGCTGGCTTTTAAATGAGCCTACAGACTTACGAATACCCACTTCTTTCGCCCTTTTTTCAGAACGGGCGGTACTCAGATTCATGAAATTTATGCATGCCAGAATCAACACGAAAAGCCCTATGGTGCCAAAAAGCCAGACATATTCGATACGCCCGCCTACCTGCACGCCATTTTCAAACTTCGACCTCAGATACACATCCTTAAGAGGGATCAACTGAAGTGTAGGATTGTACTGATGAAAATCTTCCCCGGCCGCGTCGTATTTGGCCCGGGCTATTTTATCTGAAACCTCACTTACTGCCTGATTATCTGCCACCTGAACAAATAACTGAAACGAATTATTACCCCATTGATCCTGAGAATCTTTCATCCATTGCTGTTCCTGAAGGGCCAGATCCCAGGGGAGAAAATAATCGGAATCATTGAAGTGATTATTAAAAGGAATATCCTCGTAAATAGCCGTCACTTTCACATCTGAAACATTATTGACTTTGACAATCTGCCCCAGCGGATCACCCTCTCCGAAAAGAGCCTGGGCCGCAGACTCAGACAGCATGATAGATCGGGTATCCTTAAGTCCATTAAGTTCCCCTTTACTAATTTTCAGATTCAGCATTTCCGGCCCTTCAGGCTGAATGTAATTCCCCGTTTTATTGATGGTGACATCACCAGCCCGCAGATAGCGGCTGTTTGTCCAGGTACACATCACAATGTACCTGAAATAATCTTTGTACTTGTTTTTCAGCTCAAACTCCAGAGGGCGGGGAATGGCAGGGCCCGTACCGACGTTCCCGTTAAACGTCTGGCTTTGATAAATTTGAGCTATTTTTTCGTTGTTCTCAAAGTACTCATCATAGGTAAGCTCATCGTATACCCACAACCCGATAATAATGGTTACGGCCATTCCTGCGGCAAGACCCAGCACGTTTATCAATGAATAAGTAGGGCTCTTAATCAGATTCCGCCAGGCAATTTTGAGATAGTTTCTTAGCATTTTTTCATGTTTTAGATGGTTAAGGCGGCAGGGCTCAGAGATTCGTTCGCAGGCTGAAAGTCAAATATTCTCCACCTGAAACTATTTCCGGTCCCCTACCTTACACCTATAGCTTTTTCACAATTACCTGAACCTGAGTGAACATCATGCCAAATTAATTAACCTGTTAAAAACAAACCAGTTAACTAAATATTTTGATAAAAACTTGTCCGATTTCGGACAATTCATTTCAACTATGAACAAAGCCTTTGGGAATAATGAATGAAACCAACCAGACTATTTTCCCTGATCTCAGTGAAAGCCCATGAATTTTGCCAAAATCCTGCGATATTCACAGCATCAACCTTCGACCTATGAAAACACTGCCGATACTTATTTTTCTTGTTACACTTCAAACCGCCTGTACCAGCCATTCAACAGAAAACGATCTCAGAGGTACCTGGAAACTACAAACAGGCACACTCATTGAAAACGGTGACACCACAGTGACTGATTACACCCAGGGTCGCTCGTTTATTAAGATTATCAACGACACCCACTTCGCATTCCTGCTTCATGATCTCCAAAAGGGCACTGACAGCACCTCAACTGTTTACTCATCCGGAGGTGGAAAATATACCCTGAAAGACAAGACCTACACCGAGCATCTGGAATACTGCACCGCACGTGAATGGGAAGGCCACGATTTCCCCTTTGAAATTACCCTGAACGGTGATACCCTCATCCAGCAAGGCATGGAAGAAATCAAAGAC
Source organism: uncultured Cytophagaceae bacterium (assembly GCA_966250325.1). GTDB lineage: Bacteria > Bacteroidota > Bacteroidia > Cytophagales > Spirosomataceae > Jiulongibacter. Next base: position 40,935 of record CBINGY010000035.1, read on the forward strand.
CAGAACATCAAACGCTATAATATTGAGCGGTATCTGAGAGTGAGATAGCTTTTAAACCCGGTATAACTTCCATACCAAACAGTCTTTTTTTTGAGCTGTTTTTCAGGAGTTAGGTTGTAGGGCTTAGTTGTTAGGATACAATTTTTTCCTACTTCTAAAACCTACTCCCTAAAACCTAATTCCTACCCCCTAAAAGCTAATACCTATTACCTACCCCTAAAACCTAATCAACTCATTATTCGCTTTTCAAACTTTTCACGGGGTCAATTGTAGCTCCCTTCAGGGCCTGGGAACTAATGATAATAGCACTTATGCCTATCACAAGGAAACTCCCAATGAGAAAAACCCATCCGGAAACCGGCACACTGTATGCAAAATTTTCTAGCCATCTGCTTACAGCGTAATAGGCGGCCGGTATGGCAAACAGCATAGATAAAAGTATAAGTATCACAAAGTTTTGCGATAGCGAAGTGAGGATTTCGAATATTCCGGCACCGAGCACTTTCCGAATACCAATCTCCTTAAACCGCTGCTGCACAGAAAGCATGCTTAATCCCAGCAAACCCATGCATGAAACCAGTATCATGAGTATCGCACCAAAACTGATAATCTGACGCCACTTTGCTTCAGATTCATATTTCTGATCGTTCAGGTCTTTCATGAAATCGTATCGGAAAGGCCGGTATGGAGACAAATTCCGATAAATTTTTTCGACCTCAGAAATAATCCGGGCCCGACTTTTGGGCTCTATCCGAAGAAAAAACCGGCCACGTAAACCTCCCGGCTGCATGTGAAATAACTGGGGCGTAATATCACTTCTCAAATCCCCGAAAACATAGTTTTTGACCACACCCACCACTGTCAGCTTATTGTCTGAGCCATTAAAAAAATCGATGGATTTACCTACGCCTCCGTCTGTCCACCCGGCAGCTTTCACATAGGCTTCATTAACTAACACAGATCCCGTGGCATCGCCGGCAAATTCCTTTGAAAAATTTCTTCCTGCGGCCAGAGGGATTTCCAGTGTATTCAGGTAGTCTTCATCCACATGCTCCAAAGTTACTTCAATGTCTTTGCCGTTGACCTTTGACCCGGTAACCCAGAAACCATTCTGCCGTTGGGCTACAGACTGTACTCCGGCAATTTTTTCAAATTCCGCCTTATAACGCTCCTGAAAGGCCTCATCATCGTCTCTTCCAACACTTACCACCAGCAGGTTTTTATCATTATATCCCAGGTCTGCCTGCGTGAGAAACTCAAATTGCCTGTACACAAAAATACTTGTGATTACCATGAAGGTGGTTATGGCAAATTGAAATACCACCAGCCCTTTGGAAAGATACCCTCTGCCCGTGAGCTTCAGCCGGTTATTGAGGGCAGCAATAGGTTTGAAACCGGACAGAATCATGGCCGGATAAAAGCCTGCGGCAAGAATGGTAAGCAAAAACAAAACTAAAAAGCCGGCTATCAATTGAAAATCAAATAGATAAGTCAGAGAAAGACGTTTATTTGAAAGTTCATTGAATACAGGTAAACTGAGCTCTGTGAGCACAAAAGCCAGCGAAAAAGCCAAGAGGCTAAGCAGAGCTGCTTCTCCTAAAAATTGAACGAGCAGTTCTTTTCTCTCTCCGCCAATTACCTTACGTATTCCAATTTCACGACCTCTGCGAAGTGAGTGGGCTACGGTAAGATTTACAAAATTGATGCAGGCAATGATCAGTATAAATAATGCTAAACCCGAAAGTATATACGAGTAAACCGGATTACTTCCCTGCGGGATATACTGATAATCGGTATTGAGGTGTAAACCTGTGAGTGGTTCCACACCAAATTTAAACTCAGCATCGAATCCATGTTTTCGTTCCTCAATAATCTGTTGCCCGGCTTTCGCTTCAAAAACACGGGCCATCTGATCCTCTACATGCTTGACATCCGCTTTGGAATTCAAAACGAGATAGGTAGGATAACTGATATTCAGCCATATATCATCCGGATTTTTCTTTTCCATGTAGGTAAACGGGATCAAAAAACCGAACTGAATACTGGAGTTTTGCGGAGCATTCTTTGCAATTCCACTTACCGTAAACGGTTCAAAAACATGATCGATTTCTATCTCCAATGTTTTTCCAACAGCTTGAGTTGTGCCAAAATATTTCTCAGCCATTTCCTCAGTGATGACTACCGACCGCATGTCGGAAAGTACAGATTGGGCATTGCCTTCCATCAAAGGGAAAGAAAAGACCTCGAAGAAGTTGGGTTCAACAAAGGCCACACGCTCATACAAGGTTTCTGTGCCTTTTTTCAGGATAAAATCACGCTCCTGAAAACGAACAAACTCCTCTATTTCCGGAATTTCAGCAGCAAAGGCCGGGCCGTGAACCTGTGCAGAAGCCGCATAATTCATGACCCTGCCATCGCGTTCTGTCACATTTACTACCAGTTGATAAAGCTGATCTTTGTTTTCATGAAATTTATCAAAACTAACCTCGTCTTTGGTATAGAGTAAGATGAGCATACAGCAAGCCACCCCAATACTCAGACCGGCAATATTAATAACTGAGAACATCTTATTACGAATGAGATTTCTCCAGGCGATTTTCAAATAACTTTTAAGCATAGTTTATTATATTTTTTTGGCTGGAAGCTTGAAGTAGTAAGGTTTTCTACATCAAATTTCATCTGACTTCTGACTTCTTT
>CBINGY010000036.1:0-42982 GCA_966250325.1 uncultured Cytophagaceae bacterium
TGATCGACAAATATTTCACAGGAACAGTATCCAGAATAGGAGGTCTTGGTATAGACGAAATCGCGAAAGAGGTGATTGTACGCCATAGTGTGGCCTATCCGAAAACAGAAACCGATTCGGTGAATCGTCTCGAAGTAGGTGGTGTGTATCAGTGGAAACATCGGGGAGAAAAACATATTTTCAATCCTGAAACCATCCACCTGCTTCAACAGTCATGCCGGGTAGGAGTGGATAATCCGGAAGAAGGATACAAGATTTTCAGGAAGTATTCAAAGCTCATTAACGAGCAGACTCAGGAGGCTTTAACGTTGAGAGGCCTTTTACGCTTCAAACAAGCTGAGAGTGTACCTCTGAGCGAAGTTGAGTCTGTCGAGGAAATATTTAAGCGTTTTGCTACAGGTGCCATGTCTTTCGGGTCAATTTCCTGGGAGGCACATACCACCTTGGCTATCGCCATGAACCGGATCGGCGGACGTTCAAACTCCGGTGAAGGTGGAGAAGACGAAATACGTTACAACCCGGATGAGAACGGAGATAATTTATCTTCAAGTATCAAACAGGTTGCCTCCGGCCGTTTTGGGGTTACTTCGTATTACCTGAGCCAGGCCCGTGAGTTACAAATAAAAATGGCACAGGGAGCCAAACCCGGTGAAGGAGGTCAATTACCGGGTCACAAAGTGGATGACTGGATCGGACGTGTACGTCACAGCACTCCGGGTGTAGGTTTGATTTCGCCACCTCCTCACCATGATATCTATTCGATTGAGGATTTAGCCCAGCTCATTTACGATCTGAAAAATTCGAATGAAGATGCCAGAATTTCTGTGAAGCTGGTTTCGGAAGCTGGGGTAGGTACTATTGCAACGGGCGTGGCCAAAGCCCACTCGGATGTGGTTCTTATTGCAGGTTATGACGGAGGAACTGGTGCTTCACCACTTTCATCTATTCGTCATGCCGGTCTGCCTTGGGAATTAGGTCTTGCCGAAACTCACCAGACATTGGTGAAAAATCAGCTACGTGGCCGAATTGTGGTTCAGGTAGATGGTCAGATTCGTACAGGACGTGACCTGGCCATTGCTGCCTTATTAGGTGCAGAGGAATTTGGTGTTGCCACAGCGGCACTGGTGGCTGCAGGCTGTATTATGATGCGTAAATGCCATTTGAACACCTGTCCGGTTGGTGTCGCTACTCAGCGTAAAGAATTGCGTGCCCTATTCAGCGGAAAACCCGAGCATGTCATTAACATGTTCACTTATATGGCTATGGAGCTTCGCGAAATTATGGCTGAGCTAGGGTTCCGTACCATCAATGAAATGGTGGGACAGGTGCAATTGCTCGAGAAAAGATCAGACATAAAGAACTGGAAATACAAGGAGCTAGATTTATCAAAAATTCTTTATAAAGAACCTTTGGCAGATAAGGTGGCTCAATACAAGCAGGAAGAGCAGGATCACGGTATTCAGTTCGTACTTGACAGGGAGATGATTCGTGATGCAAAAGATGCTCTTGAGAACGGGAAACCAGTCACTGCTGAATACAAGGTCAACAACCTCGACAGAACCATTGGTGCGATGCTTTCTCATAAAGTATCACTCAAGTATCGTGGTGATGGCTTGCCTGCAGGAACCATCCACTATAAATACAGGGGTACGGCAGGTCAGTCATTCGGAGCATTCTCTACTAAAGGGCTTAAACTGGAACTGGAGGGTGATGCGAACGATTATTTTGGTAAAGGTTTGTGCGGAGCAGAGCTGATCGTATATCCTGACAGAGATGCTACCTTCAAGCCCGAGGAAAATATGGCGGTAGGGAACGTTTCGTTCTATGGAGCCACTTCCGGCGAGGCCTATATCCGTGGACTGGCAGGTGAACGTTTCTGTGTAAGAAACTCAGGAGCCCGGGTGGTTGTAGAAGGAATAGGAGATCATGGCTGTGAATACATGACAGGAGGCACCGTTGTGATTCTTGGAGAAACCGGAAGAAACTTTGCTGCCGGAATGAGCGGGGGGCTGGCCTTTGTTTATGATAAAGATGAGAACTTCGAGGGTAAGTGCAATAAGGAAATGGTGGAACTTGAAGAAATGGATACCGATGATGAAGCCATGCTTCAGGGAATGATCACCAAGCACCTTCAGGCTACCGGTAGTACCGTCGCACAGGGAATCCTCGATAACTGGGAAGTTGAAAAAGAAAAGTTTGTAAAAGTATATCCAACGGATTATAAACGTATTCTTAATGAGAGAAAACAAAAGGAAGCAAGCCTGGTAGCGGCTTAAGGAAATCTAGTTTAACAGTACAACAAATCAATCATGGGAAAACCTACCGGTTTTTTAGAATTTGAAAGAAAAGCTGCTCTGAAAAGACCCGTTGAAGAGCGAAAGAAAGATTATAACGAAGTAGAGCTGGCCTATAACCGAACTCAGACCAAGGAACAAGCGGCACGCTGTATGGACTGCGGTATTCCGTTTTGTCACAATGGATGTCCTCTGGGAAATATCATTCCTGAGTTCAATGACGCAGTTTATGACGAAAACTGGAAGCTGGCTTATGAAATATTGAGTAGCACCAATAACTTCCCTGAGTTTACCGGGAGGATTTGTCCGGCTCCTTGTGAAGCCTCCTGTGTGCTCGGTATCAACAAGCCTCCTGTGGCTATTGAGTATATTGAGAAATCAATTATTGAACGGGCATTTGAAGAAGGGTGGGTAAAACCGCAGCCTCCTGCCGTAAGAACAGGTAAAAAAGTAGCTGTGGTGGGTTCTGGTCCGGCGGGACTGGCAGCAGCTTCTCAACTGAATAAAGCAGGCCATACCGTTACACTTTTTGAAAGAGCAGATCAGATTGGTGGTTTGGTTCGTTACGGTATCCCCGATTTCAAACTAAACAAAACGATCATAGACCGTCGTATCGAAGTTATGGCGGCTGAAGGGGTCATCTTTAAAACTAAGACCAATGTGGGAGTGGATATCAAAGCGGCTCAGCTGGAGCGTGACTTTGATGCCATTTTGTTAACAGGAGGCTCCACCGTACCCCGCGACCTGAACATCAAGGGGAGAGAGTTGAAAGGGGTACATTTTGCCATGGAGTTTCTGAGCCAGCAAAACAAACGTGTAGCTTCTGAGCGTGGGGTAAATGTTGACTTTGCGGTGGATCATTCGGCGGCGGCATATCAGAATGGTGAAATCTGGGCAACCGGTAAAAATGTAGTTGTCATTGGTGGAGGCGATACGGGTTCAGACTGCGTGGGTACCTCAAATCGTCATGGTGCACGCAGTGTGTATCAGATAGAAATTATGCCAAAACCACCTGAAGAAAGAGCAGCCAGCACACCTTGGCCTCAATGGCCCATGCAGTTACGTACCAGCACTTCTCATGAGGAGGGTTGTGAGAGAGATTGGCTCATCCATACCAAGGAGTTTGTTGGAGATGGTAACGGTAATCTGAAAGGTTTGAAGATCGTAGGTATAGAGTGGAAAAATGAAGCCGGCAAAATGCAAATGGTTGAAATTCCCGGTACAGAAAAGGAGATTTCTTGTGAACTGGCTCTTTTGGCCGCTGGTTTCGTTCACCCGCAGCATGAAGGTTTGCTTCACGATCTGGAAGTCGAACTCGATCAGCGGGGAAATGTAAATGCTCCGAAATATCAGACAAACAAAGAGAATATATTCGCCGCCGGAGATATGCGTCGCGGGCAGTCGCTCGTAGTGTGGGCCATTTCTGAGGGAAGAGAAGCTGCCAGAGCCGTTGACACCTGGCTGATGGGAGAATCATTCCTGGAAGCCAAATCGGTTTCCATGATTTCTCCGGCTTATCTGGGGATTTAACACAGAAGTATGAATTTATGATCAGCCGTCTCCAAAGAGGCGGCTGATTTTTTTATTTTTGGCATATGCTATTACCCTTTTTCAACAGTTCCTGCATAGAAAGCGGACTTGACGAAGCCGGTCGGGGTTGTCTGGCTGGTCCGGTGGTAGCGGCTGCAGTAATTTTACCTCCCGATTATTCAAATCCCTTGTTGAATGATTCCAAGCAACTGGACAAACTCAGGAGAACAGAACTTGCTCATTTGGTACGTGAAGAGGCACTTGCTTTTTCTGTGGGTATATGTTCCAGAGAGGAAATTGACGAGTATAACATTCTATGGGCGAGTATAAGAGCTATGCACAAGGCGGTTGATCTGTTACCCATTCGTCCAGATCATCTGATTGTGGATGGAAACCGGTTTAAACCTTATCTGGGTATTCCGCACACCTGTGTGATTAAGGGAGATGCCAAATACCAGAGTATTGCTGCGGCAAGTATTCTGGCAAAAACAGTTCGGGATGAGCTTATGGAAAAATTAGCCCTCGAATATCCCGAGTATGGCTGGGAACAAAATGCCGGTTATCCGACCATATTTCATCGCAAAGCCATAAGAGAATTTGGGATTACGGAGCATCACAGAAGGAGTTTCAGACTGCTGAAAGACTAAGCAAGTGCTGCTCAATCTTCTGAAATGACTCTCTGAAATTATACTTCTCCAAAACTTCCTGTTGACCTTTCTTTCCAAAGTTTTCTCTGAGCTCCGCAGAGGCCGACATTTTCAGAAGTAATTGATAGAGGGCCTCCGAATCTTCGAATGGGGCTAGCCAGCCACAGTTATCTTTGACAAACTCTGTACATCCTCCCGTATTTTCAAACCCAAGAATAGGTTTCTGACAAAGTGCAGCCTCCAGCATAACCAGCGGGAATGGATCTTCCCGGCTACTAACTACAAAGATATCCAGGGCGTTGATCAGCTCTTTAGCTTTGGAGGTTTGCGGGATTAGCAGTATATTTTTTAATGAAGTTTGACTGATTCTGGCTTCAATCTCCGAAGTGTAGGGGTCGCCATCATTGCGGGCACCTATCCAGATAAAAAAAAGTGAATGATTCGGTTCGCTCTGAGCTTTTGTGGCCAGGTCCACAAAGAGATCTACTCCTTTCCTCCATTCGGAGTTTCCACAAGCACCTATCAGTATTTTGTTTTCGGGAATTCCAAATTCCCTTTTAACAAGAGAACTATCAGAGGAGGAATGCACTTTCAGCATCAGATCATTATCCACAAAGGAATGAATCGTGATCACTTTTTCAGGATGTACCTGCCCGTAGGTTCTGAGATTATCAGCCACGGCATTTGAGCAGGCAATGATCGAATCGCTTTGAAGCAGTAGTTCTTCTCTTTCCTCTTTTTTTGAATAAAGTTCCAGTGAATGTTTTAGTTCGTGAATATGAGTCACCAACGGCCACTGAGTCATTTTTTTGATTTGCAAAGCCCAGTAAGCTGTAGCAATGGTATTGGCGTAAATGAGATCAAAAACATGGATTTTCCTGATTTCCCGGACAAACTTTCGTTGATGCTTCTCCAGATTTTTACCAAGTACCCGTTTGAGTTTTGGCACTTCCGAAGGCATCTCAAAGGTCAAATTTGCTGCCTGCAGGAAGTCTTCCTTTAACCCACCCCACGGTTGAAGCAATAGAAGGCCTACGAAATACCCCCTTTCCTTCATCTCTTTCATCATGTTTACCAGAAAAAGCTGGGCACCGGCTCTGTTGGCATCATGAGAAATAAACAATATGGAGGGCTTTGAAGTGGTCAAAATCAAATAACCTGATTAATAATTTGGCAAATTCTGAGTACGTCTTCTTTGGGCAGATCGGGATAAAGAGGGAGAGATAAAACCCGGTTAACCACAGATTCTGAGATAGGGCAGGCATCCTGACTGTTCATGTATGACAGCGTATTTAAAGAAGGATAAAAATACCTTCTGGGTACAATATCCTGCGATTTCAGAGCCCTGATGACCTCATTGGTGACGTGTTCAGACTCAAATACCACCGGATAATAGGCGTAATTGTATTTGAAATCAGTTTCTTTCGTGTACGGTTTAAACAATCTATCAAAGTTGAGCGACTCATCATACACTTCGGATACCTGTCTGCGTAATTCAATGTTGGGTTGCACATGAGGCAGGTTGGTCAGTCCCATAGCGGCGTGAAACTCCGAGTTTTTGCCGTTTATTCCGATACTAAAATAGTCGTCATGGATATGGCCAAAACTTCTGTAGAGGGAAAGTCGTTTGAAAATCTCCTCATTATGACAGCTTACAGAACCACCCTCAACGGTGTGAAATACCTTTGTAGCATGAAAACTACAGGTGGCTACATCGCCGTAGCTCAGCAAGGATTTTCCATTGAGCACAGCATCAAAGGCATGAGCTGCGTCATAGATTATAAACAGGTTATGTTTCCTGGCAATCTCAGCCATGCGTTCTGTCTGACAAGGATTCCCGTATACATGGGTGGCGAGAATAGCGGTAGTATTTTCAGTTATCCTGGCTTCTATGAGATCGGCATTCAGATTGAGATCATGCTCATTGATATCCACAAACGCAGGCTTACAGTTTTCCCACACAATGGAGGTGGCTGTAGCACAGTAGGAGTACGGCGTGGTTATTATTTCACCGGTGAGTTCCAGTGCTTTGATGGCCAGCTGAAGTGCAATGGTGCCGTTTGAAACAAAGAGTAGATGCTCAATTCCCAGACGTTTTCTAAGTTCTGTTTCCAGCTCCTGTACCAGATGACCGTTGTTCGTAATCCATCCGGATTTCCATATTTTGTCAAGATAAGGCAGATATTCTGACTGCGGAGGAAGAAAAGTCTTGGTAACGTTGATACTCACAGATTGACCTTTAATGTACGTCCAAAATTACAAATTAGCAGCTCAATGCCGGTTGTCTAGGATAGTTCTTTTTGCCAGGACTTCACTTTGAAAGTCATGGGCCTAACTGTCCCGGGCCATTTTCCTAGCCACTCTGCATCTTCCCTGAAATCCTGAATGTCAAATTGCAGAGCTTCTTCAAAGAAAAACAAGGGCTTTGACTCATCCTGAACCACCATCAGTGAAATATAGTAGGAGCCGTCATTCAGGAATTCTCCCGGTATGGAAAGCTCAGAGGAAATGATTCCTTTGCTGTACACCTGGCCGTTATTTGCGAGGTTAAAGACGCATTCGCCGGTCATGGAGTACAGGAATACGCTCAGATTGAGTTTAGCCTCGGGGTGTTCGTTCCAGAACTCATATTCAATTTTCAACGGAGTCTTTGTGGTGAGCTGAGCACCAGAGCTTAATTCGGTTTCAGATTTGAGCTCTACACGTCTGGCAAAAATTCCGTTGTCACCAGGTCCGTCTCCCGGCTGGTTCCATTCCTGTTTGATTTTGAAAGAAGAAACCTTTTGAATGTAATTGGCAATGACCGAATTGATAGGGCCGTGGTCAATGAGCTGTCCTTTGCTCAAAAAGGCTCCTTTATTACAGAGACTTTGAACGGCGGTAAGGTTATGACTTACGAACAGGATGGTACGTCCACTTTTTGACACATCACGCATTTTCCCGATACTCTTCTTCTGAAAATCTGCGTCACCTACGGCAAGAACTTCGTCTACAATCAGAATTTCAGGCTCCAGGTGAGCGGCAATGGCGAATCCCAGACGTACATACATACCAGAGGAATATCTTTTGACAGGCGTGTCCAGAAATTTCTGAATACCGGCAAACTCCACAATGTTATCAAACTGAGCGTCTATCTCGGCCTTCCGCATGCCAAGAATGGAGCCATTCAGGTAAATATTTTCTCTTCCGGTGAGTTCGGGATGAAATCCTGTGCCCACTTCAAGAAGGCTGGCCATTCGTCCTTTAATTCTGATTTCGCCTTTGGTAGGAGCCGTAATTCGGCTAAGCAATTTGAGCAGGGTTGATTTTCCTGCTCCGTTTGCCCCGATCAGTCCGAGGCGGTCGCCCTGTTCAATTTCAAGGCTGATATCATTAAGGGCCCAGAAAATTTCTTTTTCACTGGCCTTATTTTTACCCAGGGCAGTTTTGGCAAAATTGACCAGGTCATCTCTCAGAGTAGTTCCCTTAAGCAGTTTATGCTTAATGACATAGCTCTTTGAAACATTATTGATTGAAATTACGGACATCTTAAATGTAATCTACAAATGAGCTTTCATGTTTTCTGAAATAGCCAACAGACACCACCATGCTTATTGCACAGAAAATGAGAAGAGGAAGGAAACTATCCCAGTTGAATGGTGAATAATCTCCCAGAACCGCCCATCTGAAAGCATCAATTCCCCCGGCTACGGGGTTCAGAACATAGATATTATACACCCAGTGGCCTTTCACCATATCAGTGGTATAAAGTACCGGAGAAATGAATAAACCAAAACTTACTACAAAGGGAATTAACTGGCCTATATCCCTGTATTTGACATTAAGGACGGCGGCAAAAAGGCCGATTCCGGTAGCTGCCATATAGGTGAGTAACACGATGATCGGAGTAAAGAAGATCCGGTAATCGGGTGTAAACTCATAATAGAAACAAAATCCAAGGAATACGATCAGACCAATGAGGAGATCGAGAAGCACCAGAAAGAAAGAACTGAAAGGAATAATGATCCTGGGAAAAAATACCTTGGAAACCAGATTCTGATTCACCACAAGGCTTAGACTTATCGTTTGAAGAGCCTGAGCGAAAAACAGCCAGATGATAGTCCCCGGTAATATATACAGGATATATGGGATGCTCGTATTTTCGCCCAGATTACTCAATCTGTTTACTCCGAAAACATAGACAAGGGAAGTGATTAGCGGGCGAATGACACTCCATGCCACTCCAAAAACCGTTTGCTTGTATCTTACCATGATATCCCTTTTGGCAAGAATCCAAAACAGCTCTTTATAATCAAAGACCTCTTTCCAGTATTCTATGAATGAGGGCCTTGCGGTAATAATTCGTTCTTTAATATGGCTCAAAATAAGGGGTTTTGTTAGGCGTTCATCACTTTCTGGTAGGTGTCTGCAATTATGATCCCGAAAATTGACAGGAAGAATAAGGCAAGACTAATGACTTTCAGGCCAAGTCCCGACTGGCTGTATTCACGTTCAAGAGGCAGACGGGTTTCTTCCATAACCGTAAAGATGGGGGTTTGCTCCAACAGGATGCGGTTAAGACCTTCAATGGTATTTAACTGGGCCAGATACTGACTTGACAAGAAGGTTGATTTACGATTTATCTGAGTCTCCTTCATTCTGCCGGAGGGATCTGCCACATACGGATTTTCAAAAGTCACCTGAGCCAATCGGCTATCTGCGGAATTCAATTGCGACTGAATTTTTGCCAGTTGATCATATTGAGTTTCCAGCATATCCCGGGTTTTCTGAGTCTTCATTTCGATGTAAAACTCCTCGGTTGTTTTGAGTACGGTCTCCACCCATTTCTTTACCAAAACCTCATTTGTAAGAACTGAAGTGAGCACCATAATGCTATTCGTGGTTTTTACCGAGCTAATCTCTGTGGCTTCCATCATTTTATCATACACCGAATTCATAATACGGTTTTCCAGAATAGTGAAATCCGCGGGATTCTTTTTTCTGAATTTATAATTGATGGCATCTGTGAAAGGATCATGAAAAAGATCACCGGCCCACTCATTGGTCTTGATATCCGAGCTATCCATCACATACTGCATCATGAGAAGTGTATCTCCATCTACCACTACATCTTTCATAAGTGCACGTTCCAGTACGGCTCTGGAACGCACGATGGTCGGGAAATTCTGACTGGTAAATAGCTCACCACTGGAGCCACCGCTTTGAACCCCGATTCCAAATGCACTGGCAAGTCCACCCAATTGGCTGCTGGCATTAGTACCACCCAGTTCCAGATTAAAAATGATAGTTGATCTGAAATTAATTACCCGTTCCTGCGTAAGGTCAATAATCAGGCTGATAATGGTGCCAATCAATATCGCAGACAGCCATATTCTCCATTTCGAAAAAATAAGGGTGAAGAAACTAAAGATATTCAAAAGCAACTCTTTGGTTGCTATGAATTTCTCCTGTTTGCTTTCTGGTTCTGTGCTCATTGGGGATTGGAGTTTCTGTTCAGGTTAATGAAACCGTAAATTGTGAACAATGCGGTAAATAAGGTGGATACAGTCCCCAGCACCCTTGCCAGTGCTTCCAGCTGCTGCGTTCCGTTGTCAGGTTTCTGTGGCACAATAATTTCTGAGCCCGGCTGAATCCTGGGATAAATATTGAACACCAGAAACTTCTTCGTTCGGTCTACTGATCCATTCGGGTAAAGTACATAGGATTTCCGTTTCATAGATTGACGCGTAAATCCACCAGCCCCCGAGATATAGGATTTAAATCCGGAAGTCTGCGTAAATTTTACGGTGGTAGGATAAAGCACTTCTCCGTGTACCCGTACTGTTTCCAGTTGCTTTGGAATGCTGATAACATCACCGTCTCTTAATATGAGGTCTTCGCTTGAGCCCGGGTTTTTCAGAATGCTTGTGAGGTCAATCCCGATAGATTCTTCCTGAGTGCTATCTATAGCTTCTACTTCAATACTTCCATCATCCTGATTATCTGCCAGCCCCTCCAGGGTTTTCTGACGCTGATCTATTTCACGTTGACTTAATTCGATGGTCCGGATCAATGTAGCTCCGGGGATGTATGCCTGAAGGGTAAGTCCGCCAGCTCGTTTGATGATGTCACTGATCCTTTCTTCCTTACTTTCAATGCCATAAACTGCAGGATAGAATACTTCTCCCTGAATCTCAACAAAAGTCTGTTCTTCGTAGTTGGGTGATTTCCGCACAAAAATTTCATCATAGGGCTCCAGAACTATATTTTCTTTTCCAGAAACCACCTCGAGATTTGGATTAACATCCAGACGGATTAATTCAGAGATCTGGGCATTTGCTTTGGTTATATCCACATTTCTTTTGCGACGAACTATTTCCACACGACTGAGACTGGCAGCTTCTGTGAGGCCGCCTACCCGGATAAGAACGTCTTCAATGGTCATATTTTTGACAAACGGCAACTCTACCCCGTCCTCAGCATCCGGATTATTAATGGCACCGTAAATTCTGACATACGATTCTTCATTCAGGTCAAAACGCGAAGGGATGAGAATTAAATCTTCTCTTTTCAGTTCAATATCCGGGGCTTTTCCACTTAGTATATCTGCGAAATTAACCGAGATATTCGTGGTTGTGAGGTCAGGATTGACACGAACCAGCGAAACTCTGCCGGCGAGGGCGTCATCCATGAGACCTTCTGCATTACTTACCAGTGCTGTAAGGGTGGGGCTCGATTGTAAAGAATACTGCCCCGGGCGGTAAACTGCCCCATCGATGTTAACCATATTGGTGTAACGGGTCAATACTTTGGAGACAGAAATAGAATCTCCACTTTCCATTTTAAAGTTCTGGAAGTCACTGTAGAGCACATCATAAATTTCCTTTTCCCGGCGGTTATTGCGATATACTTTGATCCGCTGAGTATAAGCATCCGGTGAAAATCCACCGGCATAATCAAGGCCATTTTGCAAAGTTTCATTTTTCTTCAGCTCAAAATATCCTGTACGCTTGGTCTCGCCATCCACAATGAGTCGGTTATGAAAAGGTGGAACCACAATTACATCCTGATCTTTTAACAGAATATCATCTTTTGAGAATCCGTTGATAAGGATATCATATAAGTCCAGGGTACTCACCACCTGATTGTTTCGTACCACCCGAACTTCTCTGAATGACCCCACTTCGTTCGGACCACCGCTGCGGTAAAGGGCTGTCATAACCGAAGACAGCGAACTAATGGTGTAAGAACCCGGGGCAATCACTTCGCCTGTAATCGTTACTTTGATGGTACGTACGTCGCCAAGGGAAATTTTCAGGCGACTATTGCCCGACATAAAGCCGGCACGGCTTAAAGCATTCTGGATATCCTGCCGGGCTTCTTCAATGGAATTTCCACCTACTTTAATTACACCGGCCTGCTCCAGCCTGATATATCCGTCTGCATCTACCGTAGCTTCAAAATGCCTTTGAATATATCCGTATACGTCAATAATCAGGCGATCATTCGTACCTAGTACATAATTGTTTGGAGTAGGAATATTAATGACCAGATTGGGATCATAGGCTACGCCATTAAACAGTTTGTACCCGAATATCTTACGACGTCTTTTTTCGAGTTCCAGATCTTCGGTTTCGCGTTCTTCGATCGCCATTCTCACCGAATCTTCGTGGGTCATTGCCTCATCATCTGCGTCGGTTTTGGTCACATCCCGCTGGCCTGCAGTGGTGCCCGGTTGGGTAGCCGGTGCCTGAGGGGTGGGATAGGTGCCCGCCGGGTAGGTTCCGGTAGGAATAGGATATCCCCCGGGATACTGCTGGGGATAAGTGACAGGATACTGAGCAGTTACAGAAAGTGTGGAAAAAGCTGTAAGTATTAAAGCAATCAGAACTTTTGGGAGTCGAACTGAATTCCTAACTTTGGACAGTTTCATAAAGGAGTATTTGATAAACAACTAACCCTTCTGGGCGGTTTTTCGTACAAAAGTTGTGCAAAATAACGGAAGATTTTCGGTATTGAGAAGCTGCCCTGTGAGAATTACAAAAAGGTGATCACCCAAAAAAGATAAGCTAAGCTGTAAAATGAGTCAAAACGGAGAAGCACAATACAATGAAGACAGTATTCGATCCCTTGACTGGAAAGAGCACATCAGGCTCAGACCCGGTATGTACATTGGCAAATTGGGAGATGGAGCTTCTGCCGATGACGGTATCTATGTGCTTTTAAAAGAGGTAATAGATAACAGCATAGACGAGTTTGCCATGGGGCATGGTAAGCAGATAACCATTAAGGTAGAAGATGGAATGGTGACGGTCAGAGATTTTGGTCGGGGCATTCCGCTGGGAAAAGTGGTTGATGTAGTCTCTAAAATCAATACAGGTGCCAAATACGACAGTAAAGCTTTTCAGAAGTCGGTGGGGTTAAACGGGGTGGGTACCAAAGCCGTAAATGCTCTGTCAGATTATTTCCGGGTGCAGGCTTTTCGTGAGGGAGAAAGTGCATGGGCAACTTTTAACCGAGGAGAACTTACAGAAAAGTCAGACATTGAAATTACTGATCAGAAAAACGGAACGCTCATCGAGTTTATTCCTGACAAATCGGTCTTCAAAAATTACCACTACATACCTCAGTATGTAGAAAATATGATCTGGAATTACTGTTATTTGAATGCAGGCCTCACCATTACCTATAATAACCGTAAATTTATTTCGCAGAACGGACTGCTTGATCTCCTCGAAAGAAAAACAGATGCCGAGTCTTTACGCTATCCCATAATTCACCTCAAAGGCAGTGACATAGAAATAGCGATGTCACACGGTAATCAATACGGCGAAGAGTATTCCTCTTTTGTCAATGGACAGAATACGACACAAGGCGGCACCCATTTGTCTGCATTTAAAGAAGCAGTGGTAAAAACTATCCGGGATCATTTCGGCAAAGATTACGCCGCTGAAGATGTGCGGGCTTCTGTGATCGGAGCGGTTTCTGTTCGGGTTCAGGAGCCGGTATTTGAGTCTCAAACCAAAACCAAACTGGGCTCAGTTACCATATCTCCCGAGGAGGATTCCCAGACGATCCGGTCTTTTGTCAATGATTTTGTGAAAGAGCATCTGGATAATTACCTGCACATGCATCCTGAAACCAAAGAAGCTCTCAAAAGGCGAATAGAGCAGTCGGAACGGGAACGAAAAGAGCTTGCAGGGGTGAAAAAACTGGCCAACGAAAGGGCAAAAAAGGCCAACCTTCATAACAAAAAACTACGTGACTGCCGCTTTCACCTCACCGATCAGAAGTTTGAAAACAGGCTGGATACCATGCTATTTATAACCGAAGGAGATTCTGCTTCGGGATCGATCACCAAGGCCAGGAGTCCCGAGACTCAGGCGGTTTTTAGTTTAAGGGGAAAACCATTGAACTGCTTCGGGCTGTCTAAAAAAGTAGTTTACGAAAACGAAGAATTTAATCTCTTGCAGCATGCCCTGGATATTGAAAACGGCATTGAAGGGCTCCGTTATAATCAGATTGTGATAGCCACGGATGCCGATGTGGATGGCTCACACATACGATTATTACTTCTCACCTTTTTTCTGCAGTTTTTCCCTGATCTGGTACGTGAAGGCCACCTGTTTATTCTGCAGACTCCGCTATTCAGGGTAAGAAATAAAAAGGAAACCATTTACTGCTACTCCGATGAAGAGAGGCAGTATGCCATTCAGAAGCTTGGAGGAAAACCAGAAATTACCCGTTTCAAGGGCTTAGGTGAAATTTCTCCCTCCGAATTCGAAGATTTTATTGGAAAAGACATTAGACTTGATCCCGTGATTCTTGAAAAGGAATCCAGTATTCAGAAAATTCTGACCTACTACATGGGTAAAAATACTCCCGACCGCCAAAAATTTATCATCGAAAACCTAAAAGTAGAAAAAGACATCGCAGAGGAAGATCCTGCCAAAACTGAGGTTCTGGAGGAGCTCACAGAAGCGTAATCTTTTCAAAATCATCTATGAAAAAACTTGCACTGCATTGGCAGATCATTATTGGTATGGTGGCGGGTATCCTGGCAGGTATCCTGTTTATTCAGTTTGAATGGGGCGGAAAATTTGTTTCCGACTGGATAAAGCCTTTCGGTACCATGTTTATCAATTCTTTGAAGTTGATTGCTATTCCTTTAATCATTGCTTCTTTGATAAAGGGAGTTTCAGATCTGAGTGATATCACCCAGCTGTCCAAAATGGGTACCCGTACGGTAATCATGTATATCGGAACTACTGTAATGGCCATTAGTCTGGGGTTGATTCTTGTGAATCTGATACAGCCGGGAAATTTTATAGCCGACAGTACACGGGAAAGTATGATGGCCAGCTTCTCAGGGGAGGCAGATTCCCGGATTGATGCCGCTGAGAAAACCAAAGATCGCGGGCCGCTCACTCCTTTGGTGGAAGTTATCCCTGATAATTTCATTGCCGCAGCCAGCTCAAACGGTAACATGCTTCAGGTTATTTTCTTTGTTATATTTTTCGGAATTGGCATCATTCTAATTGAACCGGCCAAGGCCCGGCCGGTCAAGGAGTTCTTTGACGCTCTCAATGAGGTGATCCTGAAAATGATAGACCTTATCATGCTCTTTGCTCCGGTAGGGGTATTCGCCCTGTTGGCAGCCCTGGTGGCAGAGGCTCCTTCTGCGGATGTATTTGTGGCTTTGGGGGCTTACTCTTTCACAGTTATTTTAGGTTTAGGCCTGTTGCTTTTTGGCGTGTATCCGCTTTTGGTTAAAGTTTTCGCCGGTGTGAGTTATCGCACTTTTCTAAAGGGCATCTCCCCGGCCCAGTTACTGGCATTTTCTACCAGCAGTTCGGCGGCCACGCTACCTGTTACCATGGAACGCGTAGAAGAGCATCTTGGGGTTGACAAAGATGTAACGTCATTCGTATGCCCAGTGGGAGCCACGGTAAACATGGACGGAACCAGCCTTTACCAGGGGGTGGCTGCTGTTTTTATTGCTCAGGTATTCGGAGATGATCTGACACTGGCCGATCAGCTGGCAATTGTGCTCACGGCAACATTGGCCTCTATAGGCACGGCTGCTGTCCCGGGAGCAGGAGTACTCATGTTGGTAATAGTTTTGGAATCCATTGGTGTGAATCCTGCCGGAATTGCCCTTATTTTTGCGGTTGACAGGCCACTGGATATGATTCGGACATCGGTGAATATAACCAGTGATGCCACGGTCGCTTTACTTGTAGGCAAAAGCCTGGGTAAGCTACATGAACCCAAGGTAAAGAACTGGGACGATAATTATAAAAACAAAATGTAAGTCTGTGAATTTAGACGATTTAAGAAAAGGTATTGATCAGATTGACAGCCAGTTGCTTCGTCTGTTGAACGAACGCATGCAATTGGTTAAGGAGGTAGGGGAGGTGAAACGTCAAACACAGACGGTGATTTACAGACCCGAGCGGGAGAAACAGATTGTGAGCCGGCTGGTCTCAGAAAATCGTGGCCTTCTCAATGAAAAGGCTATTGAGGCTATCTTTCTGGAAATTTTTGCCACAGCCCGGAATATAGAATTGCCTGAAAAAATTGCCTACATGGGCCCGGAAGGGAGCTTCACCCATCAGGCTGCTGAAAGTAGGTTTGGGGCCATGAGTGAGTATATCATGCTGCCTTCTATCAAATCGGTTTTTGAAGCGGTAGATACAGAGAGGGTAAGATTTGGGGTAATTCCTATTGAAAACAATCAGGCGGGTATTGTTTATGAAGCCGTCGATCTTCTCAATGAAACCGATGTGAGTATTGTGGCCGAGCTCAAGCTGCCCATTCATTTTGCGTTGGCATCGGTAGCCGAGCCATTGACGAATATCAAACGCATTTATTCGAAAGATATCGCTTTCAGGCAATGCCGCACTTTTCTGAATAAATATTTTGAACAGCAGGAGGTAGAAGAAATTCAGGTAGAATCTACGTCAAAAGCTGCGAAAATGGCATTTGAAGACCCGGAAAGTGCGGCAATTTGTTCAGAAATTGCGGCCAAGCTTTTCGGCCTTCCTATGGTGTATCAGAATATTGAGGATAACAGTAACAACCGGACGCGTTTTTTCATTCTGGCAAAATCCTTTGAAAATCAGCCAAGTGGGAATGATAAAACTACCTTGATTGCCCGTCTACCCCATACAGAAAGCCCGGGAGTGCTGGCAGATTTTCTGAATGATTTTAAGGAGGAAAATATCAACATCACCAAGATTGAAAGCAGACCTTACAAAGGAAGTGAAGAGTTCAATTTCTGGTTTTTTATTGAAGCCATGGGCTATTACAAAGACGGGGGCCTGGCCAAAGTGTTAAAAAAACATGCTGCGTATGTAAAAGTGCTGGGTAGTTATGTGAAGAATATCTAGCCCAGGATATTCTTCGCTTTTTCACAATCACGGTTTATCTGATCCACCAGATCATTTACGGACTGAAATCTGGTTTCTTCCCGGATAAACTCAATGAGCTCAACCTTGAGTATTTCCCCGTAAATATCGTCGTTGAAATCCAGAATATGGACTTCCTGGGTTATTCCAATTCCCTCCACAGTAGGTCTTTCACCGATATTCATCACTCCGTTGAGCCAGGTACCGCGAAGTTTCACACGCACCGCATAAACCCCTTTGGCGGGAATCAGCTTATACTTCTTTGCCACATGTACATTGGCCGTCGGAAACCCGATGGATCTGCCCAGTTGCCGGCCTTTTTTCACCAGACCCTCAAAACAATAGTTGCGGCCCAGCAGATCGCGGGCGGTACTTACATCTCCGGATTTCAAGGCCTCGCGAATTTTGGTGGAGCTAATGGTCATCTGGTCAATTTCCTGACGTGGTATTTCTACCAGATGAATGCCAAAACGCTCTGAGTTATTTTTCAGGTAGTCAAATCCTCCTTCTCTGTTTTTGCCAAAACGGTGGTCATAGCCCAGCACCAATGTTTTGGTACCAATGGCTGAGATGAGAATGTCTTCAATGTATTTTTCTGAACTTAGTTCAGAGAGTTCGCGTGTAAAGGGGAGCACCAGCAAATGATCAATACCCTGTTTTTGAAGCAGTTCAATTTTTTCATCGAGTGTGGTAAGTAAACCAATGTTTTGGTCAACCGGTGAAACAATGAGCCGTGGATGGGGCCAGAAAGTAATCAGAACCGTTTCTCCTTCTGTTTGGGCAGCCGTTTGCCGCAACATTTCAATAATTTTCTGATGACCCAGGTGAACGCCGTCAAAAGTTCCGCTGGTCACTACCGCGTTTTTCAGCGATTTAAATTCACTCAGGTTTCTGTAAACTTTCACGTTGTTCGCTGATTTCTTTGGCAAGATCGGTAACCGGCAGGGCATCAGTCACAAGGAATGAGCCAATGCGGGTCCTTCTTAATTCACTCATATAGGCACCAGATTGTAAACTGAGGCCAAAGTCTCTGACAAGGCTTCGGATGTACGTGCCCTTCGAACAAACTACCCGAAACGATATCTCAGGGAAATTCTTTTGATCAATTTCGAAAATCCGAATTTCTACTTCTCTTTGTTTCAGTTCGAGTGATTTGCCTTCCCGTGCCGCTTCATAGGCTCTTTTACCTTTCACTTTAATGGCAGAGTGCATCGGGGGAGTTTGCAGGATAAGCCCCGTAAACTTACGCACAGCACTCTCTATGTCCTCTGAAGTTATATGGCTGGTGGGAAATTCACCGTCAAATGCGGTTTCCAGATCAATAGACGGAGTGGTTTTTCCCAATACCAGTTTACCGGTATATTCCTTTTCTTCGGCCTGAAAGGTTTCTATTTCTTTTGTTTTCTTTCCGATACAAAGCACCAGCAGCCCGGTGGCGAGGGGGTCCAGTGTACCCGCATGACCTACCTTTTTGAATTTCCCCGAATACCGGATTTTATTCACCACATCGAAGGAGGTCCATTCGAGGGGCTTATCTACGAGTACCACACACCCTTTTTCGTCAAAGTAATTCATCAGATCCTAAGCTCGTAACCCATGGCAAGGAGTCCCAGAATCAGAAGACCCATTACAATCCGGTAGTATCCAAAAACCTTAAAGCCGTATTTCTGAAGATAGCCAATGAAGAATTTAATGGCCAGCATAGCCACGATGAAGGCCACGATATTTCCCACGGCAAGAAGTTGTATCTGTTCTGAATTAAAGGTAAGCGTTCCTTCCAGGTAGCCTTTCAGCATCTTATAGGCAGAAGCCGCCAGCATGGTAGGAACCGCCAGGAAAAAGGAAAATTCTGCAGCTGTTTTCCGGTTGAGTTTCTGGGCCATACCTCCAATAATGGAAGCAGCTGAACGGGAAACTCCCGGGATCATGGCCAGACATTGAAATATACCAATTTTGAAGGCAGCGGAATAGCTTATTTCTTCTGTGGTGGGTTTGTCTTCAAAAAAACGATCAATAAACAAAAGGACAATTCCACCTAAAACCAGCATTACAGCTACCACCAGCACGCTTTCCAGCATCATGTCAATGTAATCATTCAGCAGAAAACCAATAACCGCAGCCGGTAAAAACGCTACGAGTAATTTGAAATAAAAATCGAAACTTTGAAGAAACCTCTTCCAGTAAAGCACCAGTACAGAAAGTATGGCTCCAAACTGAATGTTCACTTCAAATATTTTAGTGAAGCTGTCGTCATCTATTCCCATAAGGGTAGAGCCGATGATCATGTGACCGGTTGAGCTAATGGGAAGGTACTCTGTAATACCTTCAATGATGGCGAGTATGATCGCCTGAATAACACTCATAGCTTAGGATTTCTTTTTCAGGATGGCGTAGAGTTCAATCATAAAGCCGGCGAAAACTACGAGCGGGCCGAGAGTAATGCCCAGAAATCCGAAGCCGAATTCTTCTTTATCCAGCGTCATGATAATAAAACCCAGGGCAATTACTCCCAGGCCTATAAGCATAAACAGGTAATTACTTCGGCCAAATGCCAATGCAGAAGAATCTGTGGAAATCGAAGGCGACTCTACTTGTGAAGCTGTTTCTGAAACAGAGGTGGCCGCCAGAGGTTTCTGAAAACTTTTTTTCTTTGACATATCAATATAAATCGTCTAAATCAATGTTTAAATATCTGCTAATCGATTGAAAAGTACTTACCACACCGATCATCGGACCCAGAATCAGCAGAATTCCGAGCAAAATCAACGACATGGTTTGGTTTTGTATGAGTTCAAGGCCTTCCACTTCCCGCAAGGCTAGTTGTTGGGTGAGCACGAGCAAAACTCCGGCCAGAAATCCCGCCGTAAGTCCTTGAATCAGTCCTTTGGTTAAGTAGGGTTTCTGAATAAATCCGTTGGTAGCTCCTACCAGCTGCATGGTTCTGATTAGAAAACGTTGCGAGTAAAGAGCCAGTTTTATGGTATTATTAATAAGTAAAATACTGGCCACCAGGAAGATAAGAACAATAGCCGATAAGATAAGATAGGCTTTGTTGGCATTTTCAGTAATACCGTTCACAAAATCCCGGGCATAATCTACCTCGTAAACACCTTCTATTTTTTCAATTTTCCGTTTCAGCATAGCCAGCTTCCCTTCATCCAGAAATTCTTCTTTCACTTTCAGATTAAAGGCGTCTCTGAAAGGATTATCTCCCAGAATGTCCTCGTAGTTTTCATTCGTTTCTTTTAGAAAATTGGCGGCAGCAAGTTCACTGGAAATAAAAGTAATGGCAGCAGAATCCTGAGAGCTCTCAATCTCTGGAAGTTTAGAAAGTATGGTTTTGATGGAATCTGTTCTCGATGAAGAAATATCTCTTTCCAGGTAAGCCTGAACCTCAATATTCTGTTTCACATAACGAATCAATTCTTTGGAAGAAACGGCCACCCAGCCACAAAAACCGATCAGAAACAGAGCTACGGTAAGGCTGATTGTAATCAGTATTCCGGGGTAGCTTCCAGGTTTTTGAGTAGGTTTCATAGGGGCAAAGATAATCGGTCAGGGGATAAATACATGGAAGTTAGGCTTTTTTAAGAGTCTTGCATCTCTGCTCTCCACTCCGCGATATTCTCAGGAACATTCTGCTCAATAATCTGAGTCACTTGTTTTACGATCTCTTCCAGAGGTAAATTTGGGTCGAAATAAACCGGAGGCTTAAATCGAACTTTGAGGCTGGTATTTCGTTTTTTGTAGCTGAGTCCTGTTTTATTAAACGCTCTGCGGAAACCGTCAATAACTACGGGAATAATAATCGGGTTATTATCTTTAATGATGTGGGCAGTACCTTTTCTTATAGGAGCATACGGACTGGTGGTGCCCTGGGGAAAGGAAATAACCCAGCCGAAATCAAGCCCTTTTTCAACATTCATGGCGGCAGATGTGTCAACTTCCCGCTGTACATTCTGCCCCTGTGCCCGCCAGCTTCGATCTACCAGAATGGCTCCCGCCAGACTAAACATTTTGGGTAAAAATCCCGATTTCATGGTTTCCCTGGCCGCCACATAAAAAGTACGGGCTCTGGGTGCTAACAGGTAAAAGGGCAATGGTTTCTTATACATACCCCATTTTGCTGCACAGAAAATGTGGTAAAACGTAATAACATCAGCAAAATACGTCTGATGATTTGAAAGAAACAGTACGTTGGTATTAGGTAAATTCTTGAGATGCTCTCCTCCTTCTACTTTCAGTTTATTAACTACAGCAATTCTCCAGTAGGTGGGCCATCCCGCAATGAAAATTATGATTCGCTTTATAATAAGCCAGTTACCCCATGGGTCTTTCTCGAATATCCCCAGAAAATCCAGACGGCTGAGGTAATTCAATAGTTTGTTTCCGCTGTTATTCGGAATTGGCAGAAAGTTCAGAAGGACCTTGAGCATGGGGTAGGAATAAGCTGCTAAGTTAGAAAAAGGAAACAGATTAATTCCTTCTTTCTATTTCATCTCTGATTTTGGCGGCCTCTTCATAGGCTTCCTGATCCAGAGATTTCTGAAGAAGCTCCTGTAGTTCACTAATGCTAAGTTCATTGAGTGAATTACCTCTTTTTCTGTCTTTTACTTCGACAGAAACCCGGTTTTGAGGTTCCTCTTTCCGGTCAGTTTCTCCCATGAGCTCTGAAGTGCTTACTCCTGCCTCTTCAAGTACTTTGGGTAAGGTGTAAATGGGGGCCTTGAATCGAAGGGCTATAGCAATGGCATCTGAGGGGCGTGCATCAATATTCTTTTGGCGGATGCCATCTGAGCAAACAATTTTGGCGTAAAAAACGCCGTCAGATATATTAGAAATGATTACCTCTTCCACAGCAAAGTCAAAGGCTTTACCAAAAGAAACGAACAGATCATGGGTAAGCGGGCGAGTGGACCGGATACGTTCCAGTTCAATCATAATGGCCTGGGCCTCAAACATCCCAATGATGATCGGTAAACGAAGATCACCCGATTCTTCTGATAAAACCATGGTAAAGCTACCTGCCTGTACCTGGCTGGGAGAAATGTCTAATATGTCAAGTTTGATCTTTTCCACCTTGCAAATATAAGTAGACTCAGATTTCTACACGAACAGATATCTTAAACTTTGCTTCTTCTCCTGGCTTAAGCATCTGCAAACCATCTCCATTGTTAAAGGCGTTGGTATTGCAGGATTGCGGCTCAATCGCAATACAATCGCGGGTTGGGGGCGTATAAAGAATAAAATACTCCAGCTTTCCTGGTCCGCTTTCCTGGCTTACAACGAGTTTTTTATCTTCATGTTTTAAGCTTACCTCAGACTTTTTGGTTTTTCCGGCCACTGAAAACACATTATTCAGAATGGTATTCTTCAGGGGAATTATTCCCTCGTGTTCAAAACTGCTATCTCCAGTAGGGATGAAGCGGTCACTCAGTTCTATTTTGTTGCGATCGGGTACATGAACTTCCATTTCGGCAATCGGCTTTCCGGAAATGCCAAAATACGGATGCCATCCAAAACCAAAGGGCATTGATTTTTCTCCGGTGTTTTTTGCAATTACCGAGATGTCCAGTTTCGACTTTCTGAGGGTATAAGTGATCCGGAATTCGTAAGGAAAAGGATATCCCTCCATCTCTCCGTGATAGGTAAAAAGAAGAGTAGCCGAAGCCTTCTCCTGTTTTTCGATCTCAAAAGGCTTAAATGCTATAAGACCATGAATGGCACTAAAGGTTTCCTGATCATTGATATCAAGCCGGTATTCGTTTCCTTCAAACGTGTACCGGCCATCTTTGATTCTGTTCGGAAACGGAAACAACAACGCCGAAGGGTATCCACGGCCCGGATCATCCACTTTTAAAGGGTATTTGATTACGTCTTCGCGGCTAAGCACCAGACGTGTTAATGCAGCTCCACAATTCAGGTCAATTTCAGCGAGGTCGCCGCCAGGGTTACTAAGTGTAAGTACAGTCATTCTTCTTATCGTGCCCGGCAAAAGTAGGGATATTGCCCGTGAGAAACTTAAAATTTACTTAAAAGATTTCAAAGGTAGCCTTCCACGCCTAAACCAAACAGAGCAAAATCGTATTTTACAGGATCTTCCGGGTCAAATTTCCTGAGAGTACGGGTGAGTTCCACGGCCATCTTCCAGCCTTTCATTCCGGAGGGTAATAGCCCAAGTAAACCGGCCACCCGTTCCACATGAACATCGCAAGGGATAATCAGCTGGTTCATTTTGAGTTGTGTCCAAAGTCCAAAGTCCACACCGCATGGGTCTTTTCTGACCATCCATCTAAGGTACATATTCAGCCGTTTGCAGGTGGCATTTTTTGAAGGATCAGAGATGTGTTTCCGGGTTCTGGCCGGATAGTCTTCCAGAGAAAAAAAGAGGTTTCTGAAGCTTATTATGGCACTTTCAGTAGTTTCTGCCGCGGGACAAAAAGAGTGTAGAAAAGCGTTTTCCAGACCGTTGTACTGCTGATAAATATGCCTTAGAGCCTCCACAAAGTAGAGGGTATCCGTGTCATTAAAGGTGCGGTGTTTGAAATTTTCAAGGACTTTCAGGTCGGTATCCTCATGATTGATGATAAAGTCATACGGAGCATTATCCATTCTTTCCATGAGTTCCCGGCACTTCATTAGAATGGTTTTCCGCTGTCCCCATGCCAGTGTAGCGGCAAAAAATCCACTGATTTCAATATCCTCTCTGGAAGAAAACCTGTGCGGAATGCTTACCGGATCAGGGCCGATAAAATCGGGATGATTAAACTGAAGTACTTTCTTGTTTAGCAGGTCTATGACCTGACGGAGCTCGGGCATAAAGAAAGAGGCGGTTTCCCGCCTCAAAGTTAAATCTCTGTACTGTAATTTCTGCTAAAGTTGATCAGGCGGCAGGTAATAGGTAACCTCGGCTGAAAATTTAATGTCTTTCGGGTTTAGCTTGTAAAAGGCTGCCGGAGATAAACGAACCAATACATTTTCGTTATTACCTGTATCCGGAAGCTTGCCGATAACTTTCACAGTTACCTGTCTGCCTGTAGCTCTGTTTTTAACCAGCATGAGCGAGCCCAGCGGGGCCGTTTTGTGTAAGGCCAGCATCTGATCATTCGTTTTTTTACTTGGAATAAGCTCTGCCACGCCCAGTTCGTCCACTTTTTTTGCCAGATGCCCTTCCGGAACAATAATTCTTGAAGGTTTCTTCTCAATCATCAGATTTTCAGGAAATCCTGTTTTGATGTCATCACTGTTCCTGCGAATCTTCAGGGCCAGGCCAATAGATATTTCGTTAGATGACAGATTATTAACACGCTTTACTTCGTCAATATCTGCATTATACTTTTTACAGATGGAATACAGGGTTTCGTTTTCCGCTACAGTATGAATGGTAGTAATTCGTGAAGTTTCGGGTTTCGCTTCTTCTTTGGAAACCTCCGGTACGATTATTTCTTCATTTTTTGATGGCACTTCTATCTTTCTCTCAGCCAGTTTTCTCTCTGATAAAACCGCAGAGGAAGTGGTTTGAACAGGAGTAGCAGGGGCGGGAAACTTCAATACCTGATTCGTTTTAATCAGATTAGTGCCTTTCATGGAAGGATTGAGTGCGTCAAATTGCTGTCTTGAACATTCAAATTGTCTGAGTAAGCTGTATAGGGTTTCTCCATGAACTACGCGATGGGATACCACCTCAGCCACCCGGGCAGATGCAACGAGAGAATCGGATTTTACGGCAGATGCTTCAGCGAGATGCGGAATAAGGCCAACGGCCAACAGCGTTAAGATAGATTTCATCGTAATTATTAGGAAAGTTTGGATAACAAATTTAATAAAATTTGATATTGTAACGCATTTTCGACTGAAAAAGGGATAAAAATTATTTCTTGGCTAACTTAGCCCTTCAATTACACAAAACGGAGTGAATATACTTGGAATTATACCGGCCAGATATGCTTCGCCGGGTTTCCCCGGAAAGCCACTGGCAAAAGTGGGTGATCGTACACTCATTCATCAGATTTACCGGCAGTGCAGGCTCTCAGAAAAATTATCCGAACTTTTTGTTGCTACCGATGATACCAGAATTGCCGATCATGTAAAATCTTTTGGTGGTAAGGTTCTTATGACATCGGAGTTTCATACATCAGGAACCGATCGATGTGCCGAGGCTCTGGCTCTGCTGGATGAAGGCGAAACCTATGATTATGTGGTCAATATCAAAGGTAACTGGCCTAATATTTCTCCCGAACTTATCGACCAGGTATGCGATATGCTCGATTACAAAACCGAAATTGCCAGTGCAGTAAGAAAGATAGACAGACTGGAAATTCTGGATGATCCCGACGAGGTGAAAGTGATTCTTACTATGCGGAAGCAGGCTCTCTATTTCAGCAGGCAGGCCATTCCCTTCGTACAGGATGTCCCCAAAGAAAACTGGCTCGATCATACAGCGTTCTACAAGCATATTGGAATTTATGCCTACCGGAATGATGTTTTACGACAAATAGTGAAGCTGCCCGTCAATGTACTGGAGCAAACCGAAAAACTGGAGCAGCTGAGGTGGCTGGGATACGGATATAAAATTTACTGCTGCGAAACTGAGCACGATTTCACAGGAGTTTACTCACCACAGGACTTAATTAACCTTAAAATGAGTTGACACGGGCAATAAATGAAGCCTTTTACCATTGAGAACTAAACAACAAACAAAAACCGCATGAGCAGATACTCCATACTTTGGGCCGATGACGAAATAGATTTATTGAAACCCTACATCGTTTTTCTGGAAGGAAAGGGATACGACGTTACCCCCGTGCCCAGTGGTTCTGATGCTCTGGATAAAGTGCACGAGCAGCGTTTTGATGTGGTTTTTCTGGATGAGATGATGGCCGGAATGACCGGCCTTGATACCCTCGCAGAAATAAAGCAGATCAGGCCCAATTTGCCGGTGGTCATGATCACCAAGTCGGAAGAGGAACATATCATGGAAGAGGCGATCGGTTCCAAAATTGCCGATTATCTGATAAAACCCATTAACCCGAATCAGATCCTGATGACCGTCAAGAAGCTGTTGGATAACAGAAGGCTGGTCTCAGAAAAAACCAACATGGGGTATCAGCAGGATTTCCGGAATCTGGCTATGCAATACAATGACCGAATAGATCATAACGAATGGGCTGAGATCTACAAAAAGCTGGTTTACTGGGATCTGGAACTTGATAGTTCATCCGACAAATCGATGGAGGAGGTTTTTGAAATGCAGAAAGCGGAGGCCAATCAAAAGTTTTCTCAATTCATCGAAGAAACCTACGAAGACTGGATCTGTGACCCGAAAGCAGACCGCCCGGTTCTTTCGCATCAGATGATGAACAAACTTGTTTTTCCAAGATTGAAAGACGGGGAAGGACCGCTGTTTTTTATCCTTATTGACAATTTCCGGTATGATCAGTGGCGGGTAATAAGCAGTACCATTAACGAGTATTTCAGAGTAGAAAAAGAGGATACCTATTACTCTATTCTTCCAACAAGCACCTCGTATGCAAGAAATGCCATTTTTGCCGGGCTCACCCCGCTGGAGATTTCAAAAAAGTATCCTTCGCTCTGGATAAACGATGAGGGTGATAATGAAGAGGGTTTGAATAATAACGAAGCAGACCTGCTGGAACGTCAGCTTAGCAAGCAACACAAACAGGTGAAGTTCAGCTATCACAAAATTATTACCAGTGCCCAGGGGAAACAGTTGAATGACAATTTCAATAACCTGCTGCAAAACGACCTCGTGTGTGTGGTTTATAACTTTGTGGATATGCTCTCACATGCCCGCACCGATTCCAATATGATTAAACAGCTGGCTCCTGATGAGGCAGCTTACCGGTCTATCACCAAATCCTGGATTGAGCATTCTCCCTTACTTGACCTGCTCAAAATGATTTCAGAAAAAGGGGGCCGGGTGATCATTACCACAGATCATGGAATGGTGAGAGTGAAAAATGCCAAGAAAATTGTGGGCGACAGAAATGTGAATACGAATTTAAGATACAAACAAGGTAGAAATTTAAATCTTGTCGATAAGCCAGATCATGTGATTGAGGTGCGGCGTCCCGATAATTATGGATTACCAAGTCCCAATGTTTCTACTTCCTATTTCTTTACAACCGACGATTACTTTTTTGCGTACCCGAATAACTATAACCATTACGTAGGACATTATCGCGATACATTTCAACACGGTGGTGTATCTATGGAAGAAATGATTATCCCATGCGTTTACCTGCTATCCCGATAATTCTGTTTTGTTTGCTGGTGTCGTTCCGGCTGCCGGCTCAGATTAAAAATCACGTTTCCTTGTATGGAGGAATCCATCGGGCACAGGCCACAGGATCGTATGAGGAGTACTTGAGTTCGTTTGACAGCAAACCGGGTAGAACCGGCGTTTTCGGCGGAATCCTGTTTAATCCTCAGCGAAAGGCCAGCTACGATTCGCCACTCTACCTGGGTTTGGAGCTAGGCGGTAATGGCTGGGGTTCTGAGACAGTTCAGGGATTTTATGGGGAAAGTTTTGAACACAGATACCGGTCATTCTATACCAATCTGCTTGTAAGGTATCGTCCGTTTACCGGCCCTGTCAAAGTAAGTCCTTTTCTGGATGTAGCGGCGGGTCCCTACTGGTCGGGTTCTGTGGTACAGCAACTGGTAGCACAGGATGAGTATAATCAGTTGTTCAGGTTTAGCCGCGTAACCCGGAATTTCAGTGTTGGGGCGGGATTGGGGATTCTGGCACAGGGGAAAAGCGTTCATACCCGATACATCGATGCAGGCCTGTATTATCAACTGGCAGAGCGGGTA
The DNA here is from genome assembly GCA_966250325.1 of uncultured Cytophagaceae bacterium. Classification (GTDB taxonomy): domain Bacteria; phylum Bacteroidota; class Bacteroidia; order Cytophagales; family Spirosomataceae; genus Jiulongibacter. Next base: position 27,697 of record CBINGY010000036.1, read on the forward strand.
GCTTCTGTACGGCGGGGTACCTTATTTATTGACCAGTTTGATGAAGGCGATTACGCCGTTCAGTACATTCGTCCTGAGATGTGGAAGATAAAACTCAGCTTCACAGGTTTTCTGTAAGGTCATTTAATTTACCCCCATCGCAAAATACCGTGCGTTTAGGGTGTCGTTCAATGAGCTCCAGATCATGGGTGGCCATTAAGACGGCGGTGCCCGAATCTTTGTTTATTTTGAGAAAAAGCCGGAGGATATCAAGGGACTTTTCCGGGTCCAGATTTCCCGTGGGCTCATCGGCAAAGATAATCTGCGGTTTATTGAGAAGTGCACGGGCTATGGCGATCCGCTGCTGCTCACCACCGGAAAGCTGGTGAGGCATTTTCTGAAGCACATCGGGCAGATCAACCTGAGCGATGACCTCAGCAATACGAATGTCTATTTCAGACGTATCTTTCCAGCCCATGGCTTTCAGGAAAAATTCCAGATTCTTTTTGATGTTTCTGTCTGAAAGCAACTGAAAATCCTGAAAAACTATGCCCATCTGACGCCGTAACATGGGAATTTGTGAGCGTCTTATTTCCTGCAGAGCATAGCCGGCCACCTCTGCTTTTCCTTTTTCAAGCCAAAGCTCGGCATAAAGTGTTTTTAACAAAGAAGATTTACCACTTCCCGTTTTGCCGATCAGGTAAACGAATTCGCCAGAGTCCATAGAAAAATTGACCTGGGATAATACCAGCTTTTCTTTCTGATAGATGTCGGCATTCTGGATGGTTATGAGCATAAAAATAGTTCTGCTTTAGCTTTCGCAAAGATAACCTTTGCGATGGCATTCGCAGAACTTCCTTTAGAATATCGTGATTCTATCAGGCGTTTACCTTGGCGTGATCGGCCAGAAATTTCTCCAGACCAATATCGGTAAGCGGGTGCTTAAGCAGAGCAAGAATAGCCGAAAGAGGGCCGGTCATCACATCCGCACCTATTTTGGCACACTCCAGAATATGCATGGGGTGACGAACCGAAGCAGCAAGAATTTCGGTTTCATAGCCGTAATTGTCATAAATGCGACGGATATCGGCGATCAGTTGAATACCATCGGTTGAAACGTCATCGAGGCGACCAATAAACGGAGAAACATACGTAGCTCCTGCTTTTGCTGCCAGAAGTGCCTGCCCGGCGGTGAATACAAGGGTACAGTTGGTACGAATACCTCTTTCAGAGAAATATTTGATGGCCTTGATACCGTCTTTGATCATGGGAACTTTCACCACAATCTGATCATGCAGCTTCACAAGCTCTTCACCTTCGCGGATTATTCCCTCAAAATCTGTGGCAATAACTTCGGCACTTACATCGCCATCCACAATCTCACAAATGGCTTTGTAATGATTTTTAACGTTTTCTTCCCCACCAATCCCTTCTTTGGCCATGAGGGAGGGGTTTGTGGTTACGCCGTCAAGAACGCCCAGATCCTGTGCTTCCTGAATTTCTTTAAGACTGGCGGTATCGATGAAAAATTTCATGTTGATTAGAGGGATATTTATTAATTGTCAAAAATACAATTATTCCTGAAGAATGAAAAAAAATGGCAAATTCACCGCTACAACCGCCTACCCTTGCTACCTTCCGGTCCTGGGGGATTCAGCAGGAGCTGGTAATTTGCCGCTGCAAAGGTAAGAAGATTATTGGCCTGTGCCAATCTGCATGCTCTTTTTTTGCAGGTTCACCTGTGAAGAAGGATGATCATTCACTAATTTGCTGCTGATCATACTTTTCCATTTCGGGCCGGTAGTTTTTCCATTCTTTGTGCACATAAATGCCATCTCTGAAATAATACCATTCTTTACCAAAAGCATACACTTCTTCGAGGTAACCGTCGCGTTCGGCAGCCGATGCCAGATGATTGGGATAGCCCATGGAAAAGCGGATCATTTCCAGACTGATGCCTTTGTTGTGCGTGGTTTCAAAAAGCTTCAGGTACGTTTCTTTGCCATACTTGCTTATCCAGTCTGCAGCCTGAGCATCGGTTATGTACATGTCTGAAAGACTTTCGAGTGCCAGAATTTGTTGTCCTTTCTGGTTTTCCAGAATCAGGACGGGTGAACCCGAGTCTTCCAAAATTTTGAGATCCTTAAATTTCCAGTGAATGTCGGGTCCGAAGTCTTCCGGTCCCAGATACACATTGGATATCAGATCGAAATTATAGAGTAACTGCCGCTGCTTGGTCCGGAATTCGGCCATTTTTCGTTGCTGCTCCTTAAAAGAGTTTTGTGCACCTATAGAAAGAAGAATGCCGGCATATCCCCAACTGGCCGATCCCCCCGTAAGACTGCTCACCAGCAGGACATCTGAGACTGCCCGTTCTTTATTGAGTCGTGATTGATCGGCCTTTGTGCGGTTGGCGATGGTATTTGGGGTATCGGTATTTTTTGGAATACTTACACTCCGGCCATCGTGAAAGGTGAGGACATAGCTTTGATTTTTGTGTTTTGATTCCAAAGTCCTGATATAATCCATGTCAATAAGACCTAAATCGGCCAGTGTGCCGGCTCCTACTTTAGACCCGGAAATAAAATCGCGGATAGAAAAATAAAGGTCCTCGTTCTTCTCCTCTTTTAGTTTGTTCACCACCAGAGCCAATAGTTTACCGTTGTCATCCGTTAATAGGTCTTTTACGAAAAACAGATTCGGGGTGCCATTCACTGCTTTACCCGAATTTGGGTTTATCACTGCCACCGATTTGAGCGATTTGTTCCTGTAAAATCCAGGTAACTCGGTTTGAAACAGAAAGTTGGTATTAATCAGAATTTCATGTCCTTTGAGTTGTCTGAGCAAATCCTCGTTATAGAGGGTGATAATTTTCTCTTTGAATCCGCCCTGATAAATCTCCTTCTCATAGAAGAAAATTTCAGAGAAAATGTTTTTCCCCTCCAGGTCTGTGGGCAGATCGTGGTGATGTTCCTTCACCAGAAAATCGGAGAGGTAAAGGGTGGGATTTTGAGAAACTGCGGTGAGTGACACCAGGGAGCTGAGAAGCAGTGAATAAAGCAGTGGTTTCATGAAACAGGTTTGATTTGATGTGTTGAAATAAATAAGCGGAAGATATTCCATTAATTTTACGTCAATAATAATGCCCTTATGAAAATAAAGAAAATACTTCTCTGGTTCACCGTGCTGCTTATGGTACTTTTCGCCTATTTCCAGTGGAACGATCCTGACCCCCAGATCTGGATTCCTCTATACTTGCTGGTAGCTTTTCTCGGATACCGCAAAATTCATAACAAGGATAGCCCCATGACAACAGGTGTAGCGGCATTTCTGTACCTTTTGTGGGGTGCCAGCTTATTTCCTCCGGCCTGGGAAGGCGTGATGCTCAATGAAATGGGAATGAAAACGTTAAATATAGAATTGGGCCGTGAATCACTCGGCATGTTTATTGCCTCGGCCATACTGATACTTTACACTTTCCTGAACGAATGAATAAAAATGCTTTCCTGTGCTTTCTTTTTCTGAGTGTTCAATTAACTGCTCAATGGAAAAAAAATGATCCTACCCCTCAGCCACTGGCGGTGGGGCCGGGCGTGGAGTTTGATGGGGAATTTACAACAGATTCAGTAGGAAATAGCTACTTCGCCTGGACGGATTTCAGAAACGGAAACGGAGAATTGTTCGTTCAGAAGCTTAATCTGACGGGCAAAGTGATATGGGAAAAGAATGGAGTCAGTTTAGGTAAAGTTGTTGACGGTCAGAATACTATTTTTACCAAGAAAAGCCTCTTCTCTCCGAGCAGTTCGTCTGTTACATTTCAGGGGGTGGGAGGATTAAATATTGCCTGGCAAAGAATTCCGGATGTTTCGAAGCCTTTAGAGAGGCAAATTCAAATGGCATTATTAAGTAGTACCGATGGACGGCAATTATTAGGAGCAGATAATATTGTTAATTCTGGATTTATAGTTAGTTCACCAGATGTTAACGACGATATTTTGACTTTGCAAAAATACACGAATAGGCATAGCGTATTTTTTAATGACAATTCAAAAGGATTGAATACAGTTAGTCGTGGAGGAGGTGTAGTATTTTTTGGATATTCATTTCATTTAGATCCAGTAGAAACAATTGCTTCTTCAACTTTTGGAGGAAGTAAGGTGATTGTTGATCAGGAATTAAAAGAAACCGTCTTAATTGAAAGAAGTTCTACTTCGGATTATCTCATTCAAAAATTTAATGCTGACCTTCAATCGGTTATCGGTCCGAAGAATTTTTTGAACAATCCGTTTCCCGGAAACTCGCGGTTTGATGATTTGTACTTGTCAAAAAAGCAAATATACATTGGCAGAACCCTTACTTTGGCCGACGGCCGGAAAAGGGTTATCGCTCAAAAGTTGAACGAAAATCTGGATAACGTCTGGAAAACCGGCGGAGTGGTGCTCGGTACAGACCAGGCATATGACATCCATATCGGAGAAAATGCCCATGGTGGTGGAATAGCCGCCTGGATAGAGCCCAATCTGACAGATACCAAAATGATGGCAGCAGGGATAAGCCCTACGGGTGATGTGTTGTGGCAGAAACCAGTGTTTAAGACACAGCCCGGCAAAAGTTATTTCACCCCGCACAAGTTTGCTTCCGATGGAAAAGGAGGCTGTTATGTGATGTGGTTTACCTCAAAAGCGGTGGGTTTTGATCTGTCTGTTCAGCATCTGGATGCGGAGGGCAACATGCTCTGGGGAGACTATGGAAAAAATCTCGGTGATTTTAAATGGTATGGCGTTTACCGCCTAGTGCCGCATGTAAGCGGAGGTGTGGTCGTGTTCTATTCGGGAAGTAAAAGTGATGATATCAATGCCAATACCTACGATCTCTATACCACCTATCTGGCTCCTGATGGTACTTTTGGCATTGAAGAAAAACCGGTAGTGACCTTTTTAAGAACTACCTATTGTACCGGCGAAAAACTTTCTCTCCAAAATGCTGATAACCTCACTGCTGAACTATTTAGTGGCAACTCCTGGAACGTACTGGAAAAGGTCGGAAATGAATTTGTGTTACCCGAAGTATTGGAGGAAGGGAATTACCAAATACGCTTTAAGGAGCCGGGAAATCCCGCTTCTGTGTATTCCGATAATTATGCAATTCGGGTTAAAGGCGTGGGTTCTCCTGCCTTGAATACCGATAAGCCCGCATTCAAATGCAAGGAAACCGACGAGGTAATAACGCTCTCAGGCACCTGCATAGATTCTGAATTACGCTGGACCACCGGACCAACCGAAAACGCCATTCTCGTTTCACCTTCCCAAACCACCCAATACACCGCTTTCTGTGCCAGAGAAGGCTGTGCCAATAGCGATTCCAGCCGTATTGAGGTGAAGGTAGGAGAAGTGAATGCCACTGCTTCCACATCAAAAAACGCGTATCTGGAAGGAGAAACTCTTAGTCTGCAAGGTTCTGGTGGTTCCTCTTACAGCTGGACAGGACCCAATGGCTTTACCTCTTCATCGCAGAATCCGGTGATTGAAAAGGTATCCCAGTCGGCTGCAGGAGTCTACACCCTGCAGGTTACCAGTGCGGAAGGCTGCACCGGCTCTGCCACTACGGCCGTGATCATCAATCAGGTACTGGCCCGTTCCTCAGAGAAAAGACAAGGGGAGATTTACCCGAACCCGGCTACCCAATGGCTGAAAGTACGGGATTATACCGAGGTGAAAGAGGTGAATGCATTTGCCTCAAATGGCAGAAGAATTCCCTTACCTTTTGATCCGTTTAGCGGACTGGTTTATCTGGAGCGGTTAAGCACCGGGGAATATGTGCTGCAGCTAAGCAGGCTTGACGGTACCTCTAAGTTTGTGAAGATGATTAAGTTGGGGGAGTGAGGTTTTAATTAGTGAAATGGTGAAGGAGTGAATTGGGAATTAGAGAATTAGGGAATTGGGAATTAGTGAATTGGTGAATTGGGAATTGGGGATGGGTTTGGTTACATCGGATTCCTGGGGAGTATTGAGCTTATGTTGAGAGTTTTATTTTATGATTTTATCCAGGAAAAGCTCGGTTTTGGATTGCACAGTAGCTACATCTTCTGAAAGTACCCAGCTGGCCAGTACGTGATTGGCGGCATCGGGGAACGCCTCTTTTACTTTGACCGTAGCTCCCAGTTCTTCATACATTTTCAGAATTGCCGGTACAGACACCACTTTGTCCTGATTTTCCTCGTCTTTGTAATAGTAACCCACAAACGTAGGGCACTTCACCTTTTCAAAGGTTTCCTTATTCATGGCATGGGTGAGCAGATTTTGTAAGGCTACCAGAGCTTCAAGCCGGTAATGCATGGTCCAGAATCTGGGCTGATCCTCATTTTTAGGGGTAATGTCGTTGAAAGGCTTGCCCTGAATCGCCCGGGCCAGCTGCATGCCCCAGGGATTGTCCAGAAGCCCGGCATTTTTATCATAAATCTCTATGCAGGGGGAATAAAGGACCAGGGCCTCAATTTCGGGATGTTTCGAGGCCAGCAACAGCGAAAGAGCTCCACCGGCGGAAGTTCCTACTACGATGACTTTCTTTCCGATTTTTTTACCGATAGCCAGGGCCTGTTCTGCGGTTTCGATGTAGGCGTCGGTGGTCAGATTAGCCATGGTTTCATCACCCAGGGCGGTTCCGTGCTCGGCCATGCGGGCTTTGTAGAGGTTTGCATGGTATTTTCGGGCGAGATTCTCGTGAACCGGAGCTCCCTCTTCATGCGAAGCAGAAAAACCATGAATATAGACGATGGCATAATCGGTCACCTGCGGGATACTGTCAGCCCAGACAAACCCGGCCTCATTTCCGGGTTTTAATCCGGGTGTTTTTCTTTCAGATTCTTTGATCTGATTTTCAAGTTCAGTCAGATTACTGCTAAGCTCAAACGAATATTTTTTTTCCAGATCAGGGGCGGCGGGTTTGGGTCCCAGAAGGTAAACCAGGCCGGGGATGAGGAGAAGAAACAGGTAGTAACGTTTTCTCAAGAGGGTCAGTATTAGTGGCCTGAAAGTACATCTTTGCTTCGATTCCTGATATACTTTCTCCGAAAATTTTGGTTTAACCTTCTTATTAGCAAGAGCGTGGAACATTTCCTTTTAATTCGTGAAACATTTGTTTGATATACAGGGCAGAAACATGAAATTTGCGGAGCTTATGAGTGCCATATATATTGTAGCAAACGGTTCTGGTCAATCGGGTAAAAGTACCACAGCTTTGAATCTGGCCCTGTGTTTTGCCACGCTGGCCCGCCGTACCTTACTGGTTAATCTGAGCCACCCCGGCTGGGTTTCTTCTCTTTGCAAAGGGGACGAAGAAAAAAGCAGGTTAAACCTGTTTCTGGATTATACCGAATCAGCGGAGGGCCTTACCGAAAATACAGATTATGATCAGATGGTGGTGAATTGCCCGGTTCATAAATCCTATGCTCTCATGACCGAGCTGGGGCATCATGCCGAGGTCATTGTGCCGGTAGAGCTGGAATATTACGGGTTGAATGGCCTGCCATTGTTCCTGAAGAAGGTTTTGAAATCGGGTGTAAAAGTCAGAGGTATTCTTCCGGTGATGTGGAGAAAAGAATCCGAGAATTCAAACGCCGTGCTGTTACGCCTGCAGCAGGAGTTTGGTAAAGAGGTGTTTCTTCCGGCCATACATCGAAATTATTACCTGGCCCGGCAAAAGGACTTCAGCCAATTTGACCTGCCGGCACTCACAGAGAAGGCAGCCGTAACGTATTTGAATCTGGCCACTGAATTGATAAAAATGAACGTATGACAAAGCTACAGCGAAAAGGCCTGGGGCGTGGTTTAGGGGCCTTATTGCCCGATAAACCCGAAGATCAGGCCGAAGCAGACCATAAAAAGGAAGTACTCAGTACAGAGTTGCCCCTCGAAAGCATTGAAACCAATCCGTTTCAGCCACGTACCACCTTTGATCAGGAGGCTCTGCAGGAGCTTGCGGAGAGTATCCGGGTGCAGGGAATCATCCAGCCGATCACAGTTCGCGAAATAGGGGAGGGTAAATACCAGCTTATCTCGGGAGAGCGGAGGTTACAGGCTTCAAAGCTGGCCTCGCTGAAATCGATACCTGCCTACATTCGTACAGCCGATGATCAGCAAATGCTGGAGATGGCCCTCATTGAAAACATTCAGCGGGAAAACCTGAACGCCCTGGAAATTGCTTTGAGTTATCAGCGACTTATGCAGGAGTGTAACCTGAAACAGGAAGAGCTGGGCGATCGGGTAGGTAAAAACCGAACCACAGTGAATAACTACCTGCGGCTGCTGAAACTGCCCGCCAAAGTACAGGCTGGATTACTCGATAAAAGCCTGAGCATGGGTCATGCACGGGCACTTCTGGGCCTTGACGATGAGCGTGCCATGGAGAAATTATATGATCGGGTGGTAGAAGAGCAGCTTTCGGTGAGAAAGGTGGAAGATCTGGTACGGGCCTTCGGCGAATTAAAAGAAGCCCCCAAAGTACCCCGCAAGCCTTCCGAAGTCAGGAAAGAACTGCTTGACCTCCAGGAGCGTATGGCCGGTTGGTTTGGTACCAAAGTGCTTATAAAGGCAGATGCTAATTCGAAGGGTGAAGTGAAGATACCGTTTAAGACCAAAGAAGAATTAGATCAAATTTTGTTAAAACTTAAAAAGGAGAAGAATTAATCTCCCCACCGCTCGTTTGCTCAGATAATGAAAGTATTCTGGTGTCTCCTTACTCTGGTTTCTCTGGGTGCCCTGGGTCAGCAACCCGCGACATCCCCGGATACCCTCGTGAATGATGCCAGGCTGGAGCAGCTTCGGGATACCCTGCGGAGTGAGGAGATTCAGAGTCTCGTTAAGCCCGATAGCAGCCGCAAATTCTTCGGTACACTGGCTCAGGTTTTCGGGGTGAAACCTTACACGGAGGATGAAAAACCTCGGGTTTCATTTGTTCGGTCTCTGTTCTTGCCGGGCTGGGGGCAGATCACCAACCGGGATTACTGGAAAGCCGGCCTCATTTATGGGGCAGCTGGGGCAGGCTGGTATTTCGGTATACGAGCCAATCAGTTGCAGTATGAGAAATACCTGGGACACTACAGCAGAGCTACGTTTCTGAGTCGCGGGCAGGTTTTTTTGAGCGATACCGATTTTAGTACCGAAAATGTGCTAGCTGCCGCAAGCCAGCTCTTTATATCCAATAATGATAAAAATGATGTTTTCTACGCACGGTCAAGCGAGGGAACCTATTATACGCTGACCTACAGGGAAACCACCGTGGACGATCAGAGACTGGAATATTACCTGGCCGAAGAAGCTCCGGTGAGCGATTCGGAGGTGATCGGGGCTTTTAATATCCAGACCTTTAATTCGGCCAAAAACCAATACAGACGCTGGCGGGATGCCTCCTATATTGGATTTGCCGCGGGTTGGCTGTTTTTTGCTTTGGAGGCCAATGTGGCGGCTCATTTAAAAACCTTTGACATGTCAGAGGATATTTCCCTACGGATAGAACCGGCCGGGCCGCAAACCTTTGGATTTCAGGCTTCGGGGGTGAAGTTGGCGTTTGTTTTTAGGTAGGGGGAGGTTTGAGGGGGTAGGTTTTAGGTATTAGGGGTTAGGTATTAGGTATTAGGTTAAAGGTTGAGGAGGTTTTTGGGGTAAGGGTGAAGTTTTTGATACAGGTTTGGATTGACGATTTTGGACGCTTCTTTAGGCAGGTAAAGACGTCAAAATCAAATTAACATAAAATAGAACGATGAAAATTTCATTGCTGGGTTACGGGAAAATGGGAAAGGTTATTGAGCAATATGCTCTGGATAGAGGCCATTCCATTTCCTATAAAATTGATGTTTCCAATGTCTCAGACAGAGAGCTTATTACGACGGAAAACACGGACGTTGTCATAGAGTTTTCTTCGCCGGTGGCGGCTTATGACAATCTCAGGTTTTGCATGGAGCGGGGGTTAAAAACGGTATGTGGCACCACCGGCTGGCTGGAGCATCGGGAGGAGATTGAAGAGCTTTGCGTAAAAAACAACGCCGCCTTTTTCTATGCCAGTAATTACAGCATCGGGGTCAATCTCTTCTTCAAGCTCAATAAGAAACTGGCCGAGCTGATGAACGGCCAGAATCAATACACCGTCACCACCACCGAAATACATCACACCGAAAAACTGGATAGTCCCAGCGGAACGGCCATTACCCTTGCCGAGGGCATCATTGCCGGGCTGGATACCAAGGAATCCTGGGTGAATCAGGCCATAGCCAAACCTGCTGAGGTTCCCATCTGGAGTATCCGTGAGGGCCGGGTGCCGGGAACACACACAGTCAAATACATATCAGAGGTAGATGAAATCGAAATCAGGCACGAGGCCAAAAGCCGGCATGGGTTTGCTCTGGGTGCTATAGTAGCTGCCGAATGGATTCAGGATAAGCTGGGTGTGGTAGGGATGGAGCAGATGCTGAGTTTTTGATCAGGCGTAAGAGCCCTTCCTCCGATTTTTACTTTTTATTTAAATTATTTGATTTAGTTTCGCCGAAAATTTTAACAGCCGATGGCAAAAGAGAATACCAAGAAGACGAAAGGTCCTGTACGCGAGTGGTTTGATAGCGTTTTGTTTGCAGTAGTAGCTGCCACCCTTATTCGCTGGGCATTTCTGGAAGCTTATACGATCCCCACAGGTTCTATGGAAAAGAGCTTGCTGGTCAACGACTTCCTTTTTGTGAGTAAGGTACATTACGGTACCCGTACACCCAAGACCATCCTTCAGGTTCCTCTTACCCATCAGAAAATCTGGTTTACAGAAATCCCTTCGTATTCAGAGCTGATTCAGTTGCCTCAATTCCGTTTCCCCGGATTTACGCATGTCAAAAACGGAGATGTGGTCGTATTTAACTACCCGGGCTGCCCCGAGAGACCCGATCAGTTTGGTGGGTTTGATAAATATCCGGTGGACCTCCGTACCAACTACATCAAACGTTGCATTGGTACTCCGGGTGACGTAATCCGTATCAAAGATGCTCAGGTATATGTCAATGAAAAGGTTTTTGACAATCCCGAGGGCATGCAGAAATGGTACACGATAGAAAGTAATACTTCGGTCAATCCGAATTTATGGAAGAAATACGACGTAAGTGAGCGTGGAAGCGGTACCCAGGACGGAAAATATTACTATGCCATTACCGCCACTCAAAGTGCCGTAGATAACCTGCAGACGCTTGATTTTATCACGGATGTTTATCCGGAGATTATTCCGGCAGGGGATGAAAACACGCCGTACCGGGCATTTCCTTACCGCCCGGATCTGGTAAAATGGAACCGTGATAATTTCGGTCCGCTTACCGTACCCAAAGAGGGAATGACCGTTGACCTCACCAATGAGCTCAACTTTGCTCTTTATAAAGGCGTCATTACCACCTTCGATCACAACAAAGATGCCGTGGAGAAAGACGGTAAAATCTATCTGGACGGCAAAGAGATCAAAGAATATACCTTTAAGCAGGATTACTACTTCATGATGGGAGATAACCGCTACGAATCGGATGACAGCCGTTTCTGGGGTTTCGTGCCGGAGGATCACATCGTTGGCAAAGCCGTATTTATCTGGATGTCGATTGATGCGGAAGGAACTTTGCTGAATAAGATTCGCTGGAAGAGGTTGTTTAGTATTATCAGGTGATGGGTAGGTGTTAGGTTCTAGGTGTTAGGTTTTAGGTTTTAGGTTTTAGGGGGAGATGGAAGAGGGAAGTTGGAAGAGGGGCCTGTCCGCCTTCTGTGGAAAGTTTGGCTTGTCCGCCTTTGGCGGAAGGGTTTTTGGTTAGAGGAGGAGGATGATGAGGGTTCCGGCGATCATGATGATGCTTCCGAGGAGTTTTTTGATGAGGTCTTTTTCTCCGAAGTACCAAAATCCCAGAATAACAGAAACCAGGGCAGAGAGTTGAAACAAAGCCAGGGCGTACCCTACCTGCATGTGGTCAAAAATGTATAAGGTGGCCCATTGCATAGCAGCAATACTCAGGGCAATACTCCCAATACGTAGCCTATAGTTCCGGGTGACTCCCCGAAGATGGGCTTTGCTACGAATCTGACTGATTAGCCAGGCCACTACGAAGCCGGAAACCGCCCAAATGCTGAATGCCATAGTCACATCTGACAGCTCAATTATTTTCTTCAGAAACAAGGCTTCAATGGCGGTAAGTACCATCGCCCAGATGCGGTACCGGATATCTTCTCTTTGAAACAGCTTCCAGGAAAGGGCTTCGTTTTTGCGGTCAATGACAAAATAGGAACCCGCAATAAGTAGCAGAACGCCTCCCATCTTTTGCCATTGAGGAAACTCCCGAAGAACCAGCATACCCAGCAACATGGCCACCACCGATTTGTACGAATTAATTGGCCCCAGCACCGAAAGTTCTCCTTTTTCCAGGGCTTTTAGCAGCAGAAGATTGCCGAAGGCACCGAAAAGACCCGTCAGAAGAGTATAAGCCGCCAGTTCTGCTGAAAAGGTAGGGAACGGGCGGGACAGGATCAGGCCTATTCCAAAGACGGTGAGTACCGCGTAGGTATGAAGATTGACCGCAAGGGTGTCAACTCCTTCCTGACTTAGCTTTTTCTGGACCACATTGGCCAGCGGGTTTGCCAGAATGCGGATGACCAGTGCCCCAATAAGGAAGGTACTTACCATGCGATTGCTTTTTCTCCCCGTTCACTCAAATACGTATTACATTGACTGAAATGCCGCTGCCCAAACCAGCCCCCGAAATTGGCCGAAAGCGGTGACGGGTGTTTTGCCTTAAGCACCAGGTGTTTGGTGGTGTCAATAAACTTGCCTTTGTTTTGGGCATAGCTTCCCCAGAGCATAAACACCAGCCCTTCCTTTTCGCGGTTCAGGTGGTCTATCACGGCATCGGTGAAGGTTTCCCAGCCTTTTTTTTGATGAGAGCCCGCCTCACCGGCCCGCACAGTGAGTGTGGCATTCAAAAGTAAAACTCCCTGATCTGCCCAGTTCTGCAGGTTTCCCGATTTTGGAATCGCTTTCCCGATATCGTCTTTGAGCTCTTTGAAAATATTGAGTAGCGAAGGCGGGAAAACCACTCCCTCATTTACCGAGAAACATAAGCCGTGAGCCTGATTAGGCCCATGATAGGGATCCTGGCCCAGAATGACCACCTTTACCCGATCAAACGGGCAACGGTCAAACGCATTGAAAATAAGACTGGCAGGAGGGTAACAGCGGGTATTGGCATATTCATTGCGAACAAAGTCCGTAAGATTTTTCCAATAAGATTTCTCAAATTCGGCATGCAGTATATGTTTCCAGCTCTCCTCCAGTTTCAGGGCCATTCAGAAAAAATTTTAGGTTATGAATCACAATCTGCGAAATTACTTATTTTTGGGAAGCATTAAGTTTTATGGTTTCAGCAACAACTAAGGGTGTGACGGTTTCTGTGAAAACCGAGTACCAGCCAGCTTATTCTAACCCTCGTCTGATGAACTTTGTTTTCTCTTACATCATCGTAATAGAAAACAAGAGTGAATATTCCGTTCAGCTGATCAGCAGACATTGGCATATTGTAGACGCCAACGGCTTCAAACGGGAAGTGGAAGGCGAAGGGGTTATTGGTAAACAACCGGTCATAGAACCCGGTGAAAAATACGAATACGTTTCCGGGTGCAATCTGCCCACCCAATTGGGTAAAATGTATGGCAAATACATCATGGAGCGGGTTTTTGATGGTAAACGCTTCGAAGCCAAAATTCCGGAGTTCCACATGGTATCGCCTTATATGCTCAACTAGTGATAGCAGATTACCTCAAATATCTGCTACGATCCGGAAACAGGCATTCACTTCATTCTCCTTTTCTGTTTGATTTTTATGAATCGGTTATCCGCAACAAGGATCTGCCGTTTGATACCTCAGACATCCGGAAACGATTTGAGGAATTAAAGAAAGACAACACCCTCATTACCGTCAACGACCTCGGGGCCGGTAGTAAATTCGGAAATTCACTGCAGAAACGGGTGGGAGCTATAGCCCGTACTTCTTCCAAATCTGAAAAATGGGCATCTGTACTGGCCCGTGTGGTACACACATACGACTACCGCACCGTGCTGGAGCTGGGTACTTCCGTAGGGTTTACCACCTGCTATCTCTCCAGGGCCATCCGTTTTGGAAAGGTCTACACCTTTGAAGGATGCACCGAGACCTTGAAAATTGCCCAAAAGAATTTTGAGATACTGGGCTGCTCCCAGGTGATTCCTATGCCGGGCGACCTGGATCAAACCCTCTCCCATACCCTCAGCCAGCTGCCTCAGGTGGATCTCGTTTTTTTTGACGCCAATCACCAATACGAACCTACTCTCCGGTATTTTCACCAATGCCTGCAAAAGGCTCACGAAAACAGCTGTTTTGTGTTTGATGATATCTACTGGTCAAAAGGCATGAAAAAAGCCTGGGAAGAGATCAAAGCCCACCCCTCCGTTACACTCAGCCTCGATTTTTTCCAGATCGGAATCGTCTTCTTCCGCAAAAAGCAACCGAAGCAGGAGTTTGTTTTGAGGTGAGGTTAAAACCTTCATGAATTTGAAGAGTTACAGGTTAAAAGTTAAAGGTGGTTTTGGTGAATTGTGGGGACTCTAACGGGCACTGGTTGTTGATTTTGGGCAAGTGAGAGGTCCTCGACTTCGCTCGGACTGACAGTAAGTTGTCCGTCCTAGGGGAGGCAATTGCCAGTCCGATCGAAGACGATTGTCAGTCCGATCGAAGACGATTGTCAGTCCGAGCGAAGTCGAGGACAGTCCCCTCGGCACCCAACTCAAACGGACAGTCCCCTCGGCACGCATTCCATTCCCTTTAGCTGAGAGCTGCTTTTGTTTAAACTTATCGTCAATCAAAAAATAACTGTAAATTCATCGGTTATTTGAAACACACACCCGCATGAAACACTACCACGTCTACATCTTACTCTGCTCAGATGGTACCTATTATACCGGGATGACAAGCAACCTGGAACAACGCATGCAGCAGCATAATGAAGGCCACTTTCCCAAAGCGTATACCGCCCGCCGCCGACCGCTCCAGCTTCAGTTTCTGGCTACATTCAGTTATGTATATGATGCTATTGAATTTGAAAAGAAATTAAAGGGCTGGTCTGGCCAAAAGAAAAGGGCCTTGATTGAAGGGGATATAGACCGCCTGAAAGAACTGGCTCAATGCCGGAATTTGAGTCATTATAAGCGGTATAATGGGGAATGAGTTTTGGGCAAGTGGAGGGTCTCGACTACCCCGCCTGCCGCGGGCAGGGCT
>CBINGY010000037.1:0-41710 GCA_966250325.1 uncultured Cytophagaceae bacterium
GGTGGTTTTACTTTTGACCTCATTGCTCATGAACTGGCTCACCAGTGGTTTGGGGACAAGGTAACCTGTAAAACTTGGAGAGATATCTGGATAAATGAAGGCTTTGCAGAGTTTTCTGCTCTTTATGCCGGAGAAGTACTCCTTGGGAAAGCCCGATATAAGACAGACATTGCCAACTATATGAAAGAGGCAAAACTGGTAAGCGGTACGGTGGCAATCGCCAATACGAATAGTGTAAATGCCATTTTCGATTACCGGAAAACTTATGTAAAAGGCTCACTCATTTTACACATGCTTCGGGGAGTGTTGGGAGATGAACTGTTTTTTAAAGTTTTGAAAGAGTTTCAGACCACCGAATTTGCGTACGATGCGGCCTCCATTGAGGATTTTCAGGGTGTGGCTGAACGGGTTAGAGGCCAATCCTTAACCTGGTTCTTTGACGAATGGCTGTTTGGTGAGGGATATCCCAAATATTCTTTTGGCTGGAAAGAATCGGCTTCAGGGAAGCTTCTGGTACAGATTGCCAATGCCGGAAGTTCTGAAAAAACTCCCTTTTTTAAGATGCCTGTCTTGCTCAGGGTGAAGTACTCATCAGGAAATACCGAAGATATTGTGGTTTTTGCAGATAGTCCACAGGTGCTGCTTACTCTTGATTTAAAGGAAAGTGGGGTGGCTGATGTAACCTTTGATCCTGAAAATCAAATATTAAAAGATCTCAAATTAACCGAAGCTCCGGATGAAATTCTGGGCATGGCAGGAACAGACCTTGCTATCTTCCCTAATCCCGTATCGCATTTTCTGAACGTATCACTGAGGAGTAAGCCAGAAGTATATAACAGTTCGGGGAAATCGTTTCCGGTGGATTGGACAGAGGAGGGTATAGACGTAAAATACCTTCCGGCAGGAAGGTATTTTATTCGGAACAATCAACTAGTCAGTTCTTTTATTAAACTTTAAATCGCCTCAGATTGTAAGGTACTATCTGATTCCACCGGCTCATCATCCGGGAGAGGCGGCATACGCTCTTCTTGGTATTCTTCGTAAACCGGGTTTTTAGGTTGTTCCAGGAATAAGACATCTACGGCAAAATATTTGGTGTCACCATTCCATGGAAACTTTACAAATTTTTCCTGATACACCACAGTAACCCGTTCTCCTGTTTTAAGGGCATGTCTGAGTTTCGCGATTACGGAATCTTCTTTGGATGAGAAGTCCCAGTAACGGGGCTGGAGTGTTCCGGTTTCTCCAGAATACCCTCCCTCATTAAGAACTCCTTCAAAGGTTTTGAAAACATATCCTCTTTCACTAAGTTTTGAAAGTGTGCCAGCCCGTTCCCCTGAGCTGAAATATCCGGTGCTGATGTAGTAAAAGATGGCAATGAGTACCAGTAAAAGCAAAAGCAGGAAAATTCTGATCTTCATAAGTTTTGATTTTTAAATCACGTAATTAAGACCGAGGGATGTTTGAAAAGTAACAGCCATATCAAACATTCAAGAGCCTGAAACTGCTGCAAATCAACATAATTTTTTCCTTTTGAGGTGAGTAGGAGGTATCTATTTTGATCGCATCGCTATTACCGGATCCATTCTTGCCGCCTGACTTGCCGGGATTACTCCGGAGATTACTCCTATGATACTTGAGATTAGCAGTCCTACTACGGCGTTTCCGCTGGTTAGTATTAAATCCAGAGTGCCCAGATTAACAAAGCTTACCAGATACACCAGAAGCAAACCTACGAGCCCGCCGATGATGCACAAAAACACCGATTCAAAAAGGAATTGAAAGAGTACAAAGTAATTTTTGGCTCCAAGCGATTTCTGAATTCCGATAATGTTGGTTCGTTCTTTTACTGAAACAAACATGATGTTTGCAATACCGAAACCTCCGATTAACAAAGCTAAAGCACCTATAACGTAACCTCCTACCCGAAGGCCGTCAAATGCCGGGCCCAGAGATTGGGCAATGGCATCCGGACTGTTAATTCCAAAATTGTTTGACTCGGTAGGTCGCAGCCCGCGGATGGTTCTCATTTGTCCGGTTAATTCACTCTTGAGATTCTCCATGTTTTTGTCCTCCTCAAATGCCTGCAGTGCAATTATTCCATAGAGATTTCCTGAACTGAACATCCGCTTATGCTTCAAAAAAGGAATATACACTTTGATATCAGGGTTGCCGCCCACATCAACAAGCTGCTTCCCTTTTTTTTCCTGAAGACCTATCACGGTGAAGCGTTGACCTTTGATGGTTACCTGCTTCCCCAGGGCAGATTCGTCGTCAAAAAGAGTTTCAGCTACCTCAGAACCTATGATGGCCACATTACGACCTCCGTCAATTTCTGCCTCGGTGAAATATCGCCCCTCAATAACCGGGATTTCAGATATCTGATTGTACTCACTGGTAATTCCCTGACAGAGTGCGTCAAAACTGCTGTTTTTATACCGGGCGTTTGCCAGAGCCCAATCCATGATGGTAATGGCACGTGCGTGCTGTACTTTCGCTTTCAATTGCTCATACTCTGAGAATTTGGGCCGTGGCCAGGATAGGTATTTCCACCAAGGGAAATCATTGGACTCCTGTATCCATTCTACCTTGTCAATGTAAATGGTCTTCTCACCAAGGCTGCTCAAGGCATTTTTAACATTGGCCTCCAGGGAATCTACCATGGTAAGTACACCAATAATAGAGAAAATGCCCACTGTAACGCCGAGCAACGAAAGGAGCGTTCTAAGCAGATTTGCCCGCAGGGCCTGCATGGCAAATACGAAACTTTCGTAAGTGAGTTTGAAGAATTTCATAGAAAAGAAAAGTTCGACGAAAAAAGCAGGAATGTTCTGTATCTGCAATGCATTCTACAAAACGGGCTGCTATTCCATTTTGAGTGGTAATTGCGGTTTACTAATGGTAAAGCATCATGGGTTTTTCCAGACACCTATACCTAAGTTTAGGCCAATGATAGCAGAAGGAAGCACCACCATACCTTCTGGCCGGCCAAAAATGAAGTCGCCATGGGTACTACCTCTGTAGTTCTCAGGCAAATCTTTGAAGTGATTGAAATAACCCCTGACTCCCAGGCCGACATAAAGGTCAATCCCTGGAAAACCGTGGGGAATATAAACCAGACCGAATTTACCCTGCAGGGCTAGCACATTAACCAGATGTGTCCCTTCTTCAATTTTGAAAGAACCTGTTTCAGGATCTTTTGGACCAATGAATTCAGCCCCATCTTCGGCTCTTTTGTACATAATTTCATATGCCCAATAGCGGTTTCCAGGCTTGCTGAAATTGAAAGCTTTACGATAGAATTTTCGTGTTATCGTGAATTTTTATACTTCATGTGTTTCGCTTATTATTTGCTTAAATAGCCTGTCATTTCCATAACCTACCGAAAACTGAAATCCTTTTTGAGGCGTTTTAAAAAATTCACCTCCGAAAGTAATTGTCTGATCTACCAGAAAACATTGTGAAGGACTTGCAAAGTAATAAACCGCAGGCAGGGATTGCCCTTGGGACTTTTCAAATGTTAGAATAACAAGAAAAACTGCTAAAATTCTTGTCAATTGAATCTTCAAAGTTGTAGAAAAATTTATCAATCAGTGAATTTAGCTATTTTGAGTTCAGATAGAAACCCTTTCACATGAAATCTTATTCTAAGGCACTTCTCTTTTTTGCAGCCCTTTTGCTTGTCTTGGCCTGCCGTACTTCCAAACCTAAAGGAATCTTAACTACAGGTGATGGCCTTTTTTCTCTGTTTACAGAAAATGAGGATCGCAATGCATTTTACAGCGATAAAGAGGGGGTTTTTGCTCCCAATGGCATAGTGGCCTCTGCCCATAAAGAAGCTTCTCAGGTAGGAGTAGACATCATGAAAAAAGGAGGAAATGCGGCAGATGCTGCGGTGGCTACATTTTTTGCTCTGGCCGTGGTTCATCCTTTTGCCGGTAATCTGGGCGGAGGTGGTTTTGCGGTAATTCGTGATCCCCATGGTACCGCTCTTTCCCTCGATTTTCGGGAAAAAGCACCACTTAAGGCCCACAGAGACATGTATCTCGACGAAAACGGGGAAGTGATTAAAGGAAAAAGCACACTGGGTCACCTGGCCAGCGGAGTGCCCGGGGCGGTGGCAGGTATGGTTCAGCTTCATGCAAAACTGGGAAACAAAAAATGGGAAATGCTGCTTCAGCCCGCCATTGATCTTGCAGAAAAAGGCGTGATACTTACGGAAGGCGAAGCCAGAGGGATGAGCAGATACAAAAAAGTGTTCAAAGAAATTAACGGATCAGATACGCCGTATTATGTCAAATCGGATAGCTCAGATTGGCAGACCGGAGAGCTTTTCGTTCAGAAAGACCTGGCAGAGACGCTCAAACGAATTCAGAAATTTGGGGCCAAAGGGTTTTATGAAGGGGTTACAGCCAATTTACTGGTCAATGAAATGGAGCGTGGCGGCGGTATCATATCTCACCAGGACCTCAAAGAATACGAAGCCGTCTGGCGGGCACCCATAGACAAACCTTACAAAAATTACCGCATTATAAGCATGCCGCCTCCTTCGAGCGGGGGAGTGGCTTTGCTTCAGCTATTGAGACTCACCGAGCCCTATCCGCTGAAAGAATGGGGCTGGAACTCAGGTAAAACCACCCAGGTGATGGTAGAGGCAGAGCGGCGTGTCTATGCCGACAGAGCCAAATGGCTGGGAGATCAGGATTTTGTGAAGGTGCCGGTAAATGAGCTCATGAGCCTGCCTTATCTGCAGGAACGCTGGAAAAGTTTTGACGAAAACCGGGCCACTCCCAGCTCAGAAATAGAAGGCGGTAAAATTGCTTATTACGAGTCTGACCAAACCACTCATTTTAGTGTAGTTGACAAAGAAGGAATGGCCGTTTCCTTAACTACCACCCTGAACGGAGCCTACGGCAGTAAAGTGGTGGTAAAAGGTGCCGGTTTCTTTATGAACAATGAAATGGACGATTTCAGTGTAAAAGCCGGCGTGCCCAATATGTTTGGTCTGGTAGGAAGTACAGCCAATGAAATCCAGCCGGGGAAACGTATGCTTTCGTCTATGACGCCTACCATTGTGGAGCGTGACGGCAAACTTTTCCTGGTAGTGGGCACACCTGGCGGGAGTACCATCATTACGGCCGTGTACCAAACCATTTTAAACGTTCTGGAGCACGGAATGAGCATGCAGCAAGCCGTAAATGCCCGTAAATTTCATCACCAGTGGTTGCCGGATAAAGTGGTGGCAGAAAGCGATGCTTTTGACAGTGATGCTCTTAATCACCTGCTTAATCTCGGATATCAGATTGAAATTCAGAAAGGTACGCTTGGCAGGATGGACTGCATCATGCTACATCCCAATGGAATGCTGGAAGGTGCTTCTGATCCACGGGGGGAGAATACGAGTGTGGGGTATTGATCTATATGACGATAAAATCATCAAAACATTTGGATTCTCTCGTTTTGATGAGTTCAAATAATGAAATTTACAGGTCTAATTGATCTGATCATCTATGCGTCTTCTTTGGGTAGCTGCTGCTTTTGCACTGCTTTTTTCGCTCAATTTTTCCTGTTCTTCGTTTACCTCGGATGAAGATCTGGCCCTGCGTACCTGTGGAGGCTGCCATCTGGCTCCTACACCCGATATGCTCGATAAAAAAACCTGGGAAACCCACATTCTTCCTCGTATGGGTGCCTGGCTGGGAGTAGAAAGTAAAGATATTCTGATCGATGATATCGCCGGAAATGCGGTTTATGGACAAAGTGAGGTGATTAAGCTGATTCCGACCGAGCCTGCTATCTCCTATGAGAATTGGGAACGTATAAAAGCCTGGTACATTGGAAATGCTCCCGAAGTGCTTGAGGCGAAATCATTGCCCGAGACCTATGGAGACTTAGGTTCTAAATTTTCCTTTGAAAAAATTCTTCTGGAAGATTCCCGCCAAAGGGCCACCAATACCCTGATTCATTTTGAAAAAGAACAAGGCAAGATATACGTAGGTCGGCGTAACGGTCGGTTTATGATTTATGATACCCAACTAAACAAACTGGATTCCCTGAAATTTGACAGCTCGCCATCAGACTTTATTCCAGGGGCAGAGAATTCGTTTGAAGTGCTGCTTACCGGCGAAATAAGGCCGAATAATGAGCCGATTGGTTCTTTGATAAAAACACAAACGGGCAATACGAAAACTCTGCCGCTGGTACCTAGCCTGTATCGACCAGTTTTTGTAAAAAAAGCCGATCTGGACGGGGATGGCCTGGAGGATTATGTAATCTGCAATTTTGGTTTTCACGTGGGTAAACTGGCCTGGTACAAAAATGTCGGGAATAATCAGTTTCTGGAAAACGTGCTGATGGGTGTGCCGGGAAGTATTCAGGTAGAAATTGAGGATTTAAACGGAGATGGCCGTTTGGATATCCTGGCTTTGCTAACTCAGGGAAATGAATCTGTTTTTGCCTTCAAGAATCTGGGCAAAGGGCAGTTTAAACCGGAGCAATGGATTCAATTGCCCCCTGTTTACGGAACTACGGCCTTTTCTTTTGTAGATTTTGACGGGGATGGTTTCAAGGATATTGCCATTGCCTGCGGAGATAATGCCGATTACTCCATGATTCCCAAGCCGTATCATGGAGTTCGTTTCTTTAAAAATGACGGGAAGGAGCATTTCAAAGAGGTGAAATTTGTTCCTTTAAAAGGTGCGGCTGGTTTGGAGGTAGCCGATTTTGATCTGGACGGGGATCCCGATCTGGCCGTGATTGCTAATTTCGCTGAGTTTAAGGAAACTCCGCAACGAGGTTTTGTGCTGTTGAGTAATTCGGGAGGGTTTAATTTTGATCCGTTTCTTTCCAGGGAAACCGATAGCGGCAGATACCTGGTTTTTGAGCAGGGTGATTTTGATAACGACGGCGATGTGGATCTGCTTTTGGGCTCGCATATGGTACCTCTGATGGTTGGTAGGGAGGAGTTAAAAAAATGGCAGGATCAGCACTTGGACATGCTTCTGCTCCGGAATAAGGCCAAATAACTCACTTTTTTAAGATCAGGCTTTTGACATGAGCCAGCTCACCACCGCTGATTTTCCCGGCTTTGAGAGTAAGCGTGGAGACTCCGGCAGGCACAGTGATGGTTCCAAGAGAAAGCTCGGCCCATTCTTTTTCGTAGGCTTCCTTTCGTTTTACGCGATCGGGGCTGGGAAGCAGAGCAGGGTCAAAAGCCCTTGTGATTTCTGCCCGGGTCTCACTTTTTTCACTAAGCAGTTTTAAAATGCTTCCTTTAGATTCTTCTGGAGCGGTATATTTCAGATAGGCTTTGAGTGTAATTTCCACATCTGAGGCTACGGTCCAGCTTATCTGATCATCCGAGGAGGTCCAGTTTAGCAGCCAGTCGTGAGCCCAGCCATGGCCTTCGGCATACTTTAAACTTCCGGTAAATGAAGCCTCATAGGCGGGCAATTCTACAAAATGCGTATGTACATGGACGGGTTTTACAGCTCTGAAATTTCGGCTGGCCTCCGTAAACCAGTTTTGATAAATCTCCTTCATGGCAGAAACCAGCCCGGGGTTTTCTTCGGCCAGGTTTTTTTGCTGAGTGGGGTCTTCTTCCATGTTATAAAGTTCAGCTTCATCCTTGAGCACAAACCGGTAGCGGTCGGTACGTAAAGAACCGGGGTGATCTTTGAGCTCTTTATCCAGAAAGGCCACGTGCGTAAAGAGCTGCCTCTCAGATTCGGTGGGTTCCTGATGGAAAATGCGGTCTGTGAGATCCATACCGTCCAATGGGCGGCCGGTTACCGGGGTGAGTTTGCAGAGACTTTGAAGAGTTGGGTAGATGTCAATATGAGCCGCCAGCGTTTTTATTTTTTTGCCTTTTTGAATTTTCCCCGGCCAGCTTATACCCAGAGGAACGCGTACCCCGCCCTCATCCACATGTCCTTTAATTCCTTTCATTGACCCGTTAAACCGTACTCCGTTTGGCCCGTTATCTGTCATAAATAGGACAATCGTATTTTCGGTAAGTCCTTCCTTTTCCAGTTTATCTAATAGTCGTTTGATATTATCATCCACGTTCTCTACCATACCGTAAATGGTAGCTAATTCATCCTCCAATCCTTTTTCTTTGTAGGTATCAAAATAGGCATCGGGCACCTGGAATGGGCTGTGAGGGGCATTGTAGGGTACATAGCAGAAAAAGGGTTTCTCTTTGTTGCGGTCAATGAAATCCAAGGCCCGGTCGGTGAGTACATCGGTGATATATCCTTTTGTTTTTATTTCGGTAAAGCCACTATCCAGGGTAGTGTTAAAATAATTACTCAGGTGACCTGCACAGAAACCAATGAATTCATCAAAACCCTGATCGGTGGGTCGGTTTGGAGAGTGAGAGCCATTATGCCATTTGCCAAAGATACCGGTCGAGTAGCCATTGGCTTTAAAAAGCTCAGCCAGTGTAGTCTCCTGCGTATCCATCACTTCGAGGCCATTTGAGACAGAGCTTACGCCGGTTCGCAGATGATATCTGCCGGTGAGCAGACTGGCCCTTGTGGGAGCACACAGGGGTGAAACATAAAACTGTTCAAACTCGGCACCATTCCTAATCAGGTTATCAATTACGGGAGTTTCCAAAACTTTATTGCCATGAATACTCAAATCTCCCCAGCCCTGATCATCGGTGAGAATGAGGAGAACATTGGGACGTTCCGGTAATTTTGTCTGGCAACCGCCCAGCAAAAAACTAAAGAAGATAAGAGGCAGCAGAGAAGCAGTTTTCACCGGAGAAAATTTTAGTAGATACAAATATGAAGAAAACGATCTGAATGCATCCGTACCAGTAGACTGTAGGTTTGACTCAATAGCCTTTAAGGCAGTTATCTGCGTACATAAAAAGAGAAGCCCGGCATTTTGCCAGGCTTTCTAAAGTTTCAGATTTTCTACTTAACTCTTTTAACTAGTTCGGTGCGATGAATTCTAAGCTCTCTTCCCAGAGGTTTGCCATTGCGGTAGGTCTGGGTGATCAGACTCAGATTTCCTTCAGGAATTTCAAATGGTCCGGTATACTTCTGGCCAAATGCCGCCGGATAGGTATTGTCAATGGTATAATAGATCTCTGTATTAGGTACATTATTTTCCAATTCACAGATGAGCTTGCCATTTTCAGTCTTCAATTTGACAATCGGTTCGTAAACCGCTGTAGAGATATTAATCCCCGCAGCCTCAAATCTCCCGAAATGAACCTCTGTGCGATTAATGAAACTGGTCCAGTTTTTCTGTTCTCTCGGTGACCAGAAAATTTCTGCAAGTGCCAGAGCTCTCGGATAGGTCATATACATGGCAAACGGAAGATTGGGGATTACTTCGGTCCATAGATTTCCCTGACCTCCCAGAATGTATTTTGCATCCACTTCCTCCGGTACCGGCTCAAAAGAATAGGTTTTCTCTAAACTGAGGTCGGCATAAATCGGATTTTCCACACTCTTATCGCCTTGTGTATAATCAAGGTAAGCAAACGTAGTAGGGGTCATTACCACATTATGTCCTTTTTTTGCGGCTTCAATTCCTCCCTTTATACCTCTCCAGCTCATTACAGCCGTATTTTTAGGGAGGTCTCCACCTTCCAGAATTTCATCCCAGCCGATCATCTTTTTCCCTTTGCTTTCAATGATCTTGTTTACACGCCCTACGAAATAGCTCTGAAGTGCATGTGTATCTGCCAGTTTGTTCTTCTTCATGAATTTCTGAACTTCCTCGCTTTGCTCCCAATAACCGTGATAACACTCATCGCCACCCATGTGGATGTACTCGCCCGGAAATAAAGCCGCTACCTCGGTCATAACTTTATCCACAAATTCATACACCTTTTCATCTGCCGGGTTTAGCGTATTCTCGATGAGCATCTCAAAGTGACCATCTGCAAACCACTCGGCAAACTTGGCTCCCGGATTCACGGTCTTTGGCTCTTTTTTAACCGAAAGCTCAGGATACGCAGCCAAAATAGCCATACTGTGGCCCGGCAAGTCAATTTCCGGAACGATTCGCACATTTCTTGCAGCCGCGTATTTTACGATATCTCTTATCTCTTCCTGTGTGTAAAAGCCCCCGTAAGTCGGTTTTTCGCCAGGTGCAGGAGCAGGTCTGGTTTCGCCGAAACGCCCTGCACGTTCTACTCTCAATGCTCCTACTTCGGTAAGTTTTGGTAATGATTTTATTTCCACTCTCCAGCCTTCATCATCTGTGAGGTGCCAGTGAAATACATTCATTTTGTACTGAGCCATCTTGTCAATATACGCTTTCACATCTTCTACAGAGAAAAAGTGCCGACTCACATCCAGCATAAGACCTCTCCAGCCAAAACGCGGGTAGTCGGTAATTTTGCACCCACTGATCATGCCCATCCCCATTCCGTATTCGGTATTCTCAAATTCACGTGGAAGTAATTGACGTAGTGTTTGAAGAGCATTAAAAATACCTGCCGGGGCATTTGACAGAATGTCAATGGTGTTTTCTTTTACTTCAAGGGTATAGCCTTCCGCACCCAGTGCCGCATTTCCGGGCTGAACCCTCAATACGATGGCTTTATTCATTCTGTCAGGCGTGGGAACTGCCTTAATTGGAATATCCAGGCCTCCTTTTTTCAGGAAATTTTTGAATTCACCTGCAAATTCCATCACCAGAGGATCAGAACTTTTGACGTCTATTGAAGTCTGATTATCCAGCATAAAAAGTGCGTCTGTATTTTCAAAGCTGACAGGTGCCGGTATGAGCTGGTGCTGTGCCACACTGCCAAGTGAGATTAAAAGCAGAATAAGGCCTTTTTTAAAGAATTTCATAGAAGGGTATTAATTCGTAAAATTTTTCAAAAATAAAAAAGACTCCGATATACGGAGCCTTTTCAACGAATTCTTTTGCTGTGATAGTGCTTATCTCAGGTTTACCCAGGAGCCGGCATTGTAAACTTCGGTAAGGCCTTTATTCTTCAGAATGGAAGTGGCTCTGCCGCTACGCATTCCCGACGCACAGCATAAAACCAGAGGTTTTTTATAGGCCTGAATTTTTTTAAGGTTCTTGTCAATCGTATCTAAAGGAATATTGACAGCCCCTTTCGCATGTCCGCCTTGAAATTCTGCCGGTGTGCGAACATCAATGATTACGGCACCATTTGACACCAGTTGTTTGTAGTCAACAGATTCACCGCCCACAAGTTTCTTGAGAAAATCAAACATGATTATTTGTTTCGTTTAAGTTATTTCCAGAAAACAAATCTCTGAATGAGAACTCAGTAATTGAGTAATGAATGTTACACTACCTGAAAAATATAATGACTGCTCCCAACAAAGTAAGAGCCAGCACCAGTTTACGGTAGTTATCGTTATGAATGCGTTTTACAATTTTTACACCGGTAAAGAAACCGGCCAGCACCATGGGCACCAGAAACAAATCAATGCGGAAGGTGTGCAGGTTTATGGTTTCCCAGGAGTAAATGTGAAAGGGTACCTTAAAAAGATTAATAAAAAGAAATAGCCAGGAGACTGTACCGATGAATTCATTTTTCGGAAAGCGTAGCATCAGGAAATAGATATTTGAGAAAGCTCCCGCCAGATTACCTAGCATGGTGGTAAACCCATTCACAATTCCCATAACTCCGGCAAACCAGCCTGCATGTGGTAAGTTCTTACTTTTTCTGCCTTCCCACCAGATCATCAGTACAATGGCCACCAGAATGATGGAGGCCATAATTCGTTTAAAAATGCCTTCATCGACTTCCTTGCCGATATACCAGCCGAGCAAAACCCCAATAATCATCCAGGGGATGAGCAGTCTGAAATGCTTCCAGTCGGCATGTCGGTTATAAAACAGAACCGCCATGATATCAGCAAGACAGAGTAAGGGTAACACTACTCCGGTAGATGCCTTAGACCCGAAAATAAGAGCCATAATGGTCACATTCATGACATCTACTCCACGCAGCCCGGCTTTTGCCAGACCTATGACAAAGGCGGCAAAACAAGCCAAACCCCATTGTATGAGGGTGTACTCTCCAAAAAGCGATTGAATCAAGGGGTTTGCGGGTTTTTCTTCAAAGATAAAACTTTGTTTGTTACTCTGAAATGAAGAGGTTTGAATGGTTCTGTCAACCTAAACTATCTGCAATCGAAAAGTTTTTACCACCTGATAAGTGCACTTCCCCAGGTAAATCCACTACCAAATGCAGCCAGACAAACCAGGTCACCTTCCTTTACTTTACCTGCTTCCCAGGCTTCACAGAGGGCAATCGGAATAGATGCGGCTGTGGTATTGCCATATTTCATGATGTTGTTGTAAACCTTTTCGTCTGGCAGGCCCAGCGTTTTTTGTACGAATTGAGCGATTCGCAGATTGGCCTGGTGCGGTATCAACATGTCAATATCGCCCGGATTATAACTCGTTTTTTTCAGGGCTTCCATGATAACTTCCGGGAATTTAGTTACAGCTTTTTTAAACACCAGCTGCCCATCCATTACCGGGTAGTAGGTCTTATTGTTCAGTAGGTTATCATAGACAAATATTTCTCCCAGTTGATCATCTGGCGGAAAACCGAAATCAACATCAGGAACATGATAACCTCCATGTGAGCCGGGGCTTAACATGGCCAATTGCTCAGCATGTGTTCCATCTGAATGCAGATGGGTAGTGAGAATCCCTTTGCTTTGCTCTTCGGTGGGCTGCAGCACCACGGCACCCGCCCCATCTCCAAACAGCACAGAAACAGCCCGGCCACGTGTGGTGAAATCGAGCCCCATAGAGTGCATTTCTGACCCAACCAGCAGAATATTTTTGTACATCCCGGTTTTGATAAACTGATCGGCCACTGAAAGTCCGTAAACAAATCCCGAGCATTGATTACGTATGTCAAGTGCCCCGATTTCCGTTTTGGTAATGCCCAGCTCCCTTTGTAAAAGCACTCCGCAACCAGGGAAATAGTAATCGGGGCTAAGCGTGGCAAAGATGATAAAGTCTATGTCTTCTTTGGAAATGCCGGCCCTTTCGATGGCTATTTTAGAGGCTTCGGCAGCCATGGTGGTAGGGGTTTCTTCATGTTTTTTGCCATAGCGACGCTCCACAATTCCCGACCTCTCCTGAATCCATTCATCTGTGGTATCCATCACTTTCATGAGGTCAAAATTGGTGACAACCTGATCGGGTACGTAGAAGGCTATTCCGGCAATTTTTGTGTTTAGCATTTCAATTTCGGGTTTGCTGATTTGACAAAGTAACAAATTAATCCAGAATGCTCGATTGTTTGACTTCTTTCACTACAAAATGACTCTGGGTGTTTGAAATATTCGGCAAGGTTGATAACTTATTCAGAATGAATGATTTGTAATCATCAATGTCTGAAACGATAATCTTAAGAAGGAAATCTGAGCCGCCCGAAATGCAGTAGCACTCCACCACTTCGGGAAGGGTTTGAACGTCTTTTTCAAAACGCTCCAGAAATTCAAACGCATGTTCTTTCAGACTTACGTTGCAGAATACGAGCAGGTTTTTGTTGAGAAGTTTCCGGTTTAACTCAATGGTATATTTTTCAATGAGTCCGTCGCGGCGTAATCGCTTCACCCGTTCATGTACCGGGGTGGTGGTGAGGTTGAGCTCTGCGGCTATTTCTTTATTCGTGGCCAGGCCGTCTTTGACCAGCAGCTTAAGTATCTTTAGGTCTACAGGATCAAGGTGTTCCATAGCATAATTTTCCTTTCAATAAACGAATTGGGCTTCGTTGTACTAACGAAGCCCAATTTTACTACTTTTTTCAGAAAATTATTCTAAACCGGAGAATTTATGCCACCCAGCTTTCGACCATAGATTTTTCAGGCAGCTTCTCGTCAATTTTCAGTTTCTTTCGCATGCCACCTAAATCATTGAATATTTTATTGGCATTGGCTCCTTTGAGCGACTCGATGGTATGAAATCCCATTTTTTGTAAGGCAGGTACCCAAACCGCCGGTACGCCGATAGCTTCGTAGTCTGCCACCGAGGCAACTTCCACCTTCTTTTCCGGTCTCATCTGTGGGAAAAAGAGTACCTCCTGGATACTTGTGTTATTGGTAAGCATCATGGTGAGCCTGTCAATGCCGATTCCTATACCCGAGGTAGGCGGCATGCCGTATTCGAGAGCACGCAAAAAATCTTCATCCATAGCCATAGCCTCTTCGTCACCCCGCTCTGCCAGTTTAAGCTGATCTTCAAAACGTTCCCGCTGATCTATAGGGTCATTGAGTTCAGAATAAGCGTTAGCTACTTCTTTACCCATCACAAAAAGCTCAAATCGTTCTACCAGGCCAGCTTTTGAACGATGCTTTTTGGTCAAAGGAGACATTTCTACCGGATAATCGATGATGAACGTGGGTTGAATCAGATGCTCTTCCACTTTTTCTCCGAAGATTTCGTCAATAAGTTTGGCTTTGCCCATAGTATCGTCAATTTCCATTCCCCATTCCCGGCATTTTTCACGTAGAAGCTCTTCGCTGGCCAGCTCCACATTTACCCCGGTGTATTTTTCTATGGCTTCTGTGATACTGAGTCGGGTGAAAGGACCTCCGAAGTTCAGTTCTGTTTCACCAAAGATGAATTTGGTGGTGCCGTGAACTGCGAGGGCCACTTTTTCGAAGATTTCCTCGGTGATGGCCATCATCCACTGATAGTCTTTGTAGGCCACGTAAAACTCAAGTGCGGTGTATTCCGGATTATGGGTACGGTCCATACCTTCATTCCGGAACATTTTCCCGAATTCATACACGCCGTCAAAACCTCCTACAATGAGCCTTTTCAGATATAATTCATTGGCAATACGCATGTAGAGCGGCATATCGAGCGTATTGTGATGCGTCTTAAACGGACGGGCCGCAGCTCCACCATGAATGGGCTGAAGAATGGGGGTTTCTACTTCGAGCCATCCTTTGTCATCAAAAATCGATCGCATAGTGCTGATGATTTTTGCTCTTTTGATGAAAATTTCCCGGTTATCGGGATTAACGATCAGATCTACATACCGCATGCGGTATCGCTGCTCGGGATCGGTAAAGCCGTCGTGTATGTTTCCTTCATCATCGATCTTAACTACCGGGAGTGGTCTCAGAGATTTACTAAGTAGTTTAAAGGAATTTACGTGTATCGAAATTTCACCGGTCTGCGTTTCAAATACATAACCACGAATCCCAACGATATCGCCAATATCTAAAAGCTTTTTGAAGACAGTGTTGTAGAGAGTTTTATCTTCATCGGGGCAAAGATCGTCACGACGGAAATAAACCTGAATACGGGCCGTTTGATCCTGAAGTTCGGCAAAAGAAGCAGACCCCATAATCCGGAAGCTCATAAGTCTGCCCGCCACGCTCACATCCCTGAAGTCAAATTTATTATGCTCCCAATGCTGCAGGATGTCACGGATAGTGGTATTGGTCTGAAACTCCTCTGCAGGATACGGGTCAATGCCCATTTCCATCAGTTGTTCCCTTTTCTGTCTGCGTAAGATCTCTTGTTCGCTGAGTATCATTTGGTGTCAAATAAAGGGGGCTTTCGCCCCCATATACATGTAAACCGCAAAATTAACCAAAAGAGGCAAAGAAAAGAGAGATTAGGGAATGAGTAGTGTAAATTCTTTAATGGGCGGCTCTTTCGAGTCGTTGGAAATAAATACGCGTGGCTAGCAACGGAACGATACCGAGAACGGTAAGTCCAAAACCCAGCCAGAGTATTCGGGTGATATCTACGAAATATGTACCCGCACTAAGAATGCTCAGAATTAAGGTTGTAGAGAATGGTAAGGAGATGGCCAGGACCATAACTGCTAACTCCATATTGAACGTTTTTTTCTCGCTTTTGGCAAGATCTTCCTTGCCATTAAATAAGGAGATATGTGCAAAAGGCCAGAAACTTACTGAACTAAGCGGCAAAACCACGGAAAGTAATATGTGGTTTGGATCAGAGAAATTGGCAATGGAGATCAAGGCCGCACTAAAAAGTAAACTTACACCCGCCCTGAAAAGCATTAAAGAAATCACCACTCTTTTGTTCCCTTCTTTGAATTTGACCGCTAAACCGATAAATATGAGAACCATTGGCGTCATAAGTGCACTGGTTTTATCAAAAATGCCCTGTACTACCAGCGGAAGGGTATCGTAGTTATAGCCAAAGCCAAGAAGAACTATCGCCAGTACCAGAAGAATATTGATAGGCTCCTGAACCAGATTCAATAGTAACGATTTAATCTTTTCGCCGGTGTTTGTCACCTTTTCTCCGCTTGTTTTCAGGTACATGTTCATGGCCAGAATATACAGGAAAATAAGTACAAAGAACTTGTTTCCCACGTCTGCCATCGCAGAGAGTGCCAGACTTTCCTCACCAAGAAACTCGGCAATGAATGGAAAACTGGATAGACCGGGAGCCAGAGATGGAATAAGCAAAAGGAGGGTTCTGCCATTTGCACTGTCTTTGGCAATACCCAGCGAACTAAGTGCTACAGGCGTAGCGAAGTATAAGACAAAATTAAAGAGTAATACTACAATGGGAACAAAGATCAGTTTGGCGTCCAGATCGATTTTCATTAAAGCTATGAAGATGGTGGAGGGAAGTGCTACCGACAAGATCATTTCTTTAATGCCGTCGGTTTTATCTTTTGAAAGAAATTTGCCTTTCAGAATTAGTCCTGTTCCTATAAGCAGGATCAGGATTATTGTTTTTAGTACAGCTTCATTCATGGTTAAGCGAGAGAAATTAAAGTAAATGGAAGAATTAAAAACTGCGGGGTAGATTACTTACCCCGCAGTTTGAAAAAGAAAATCAACTGAGGGTTTTCATGGCCTCTATGAACATTTTCATTTCGTCCATGGTACCCATACTCACACGGCACCAGTCTTTATCGAGAATGTTAAAGGCACGAACGCCCACACTTTGTTCCTGCATTTTCTTCAGGAAGCTTTTTCCTTCAAAAGGAATAGGGAAAATCATGAAGTTGGTATACGATGGCACCGGCTCATAGCCCATTTTTTTGAGCTCAGCCGTTACATACTTTTTCGCCTCAATGTTTTTCATCTTGGTATCTTCCTGAAAGGCCGTGTCGCCAAACGCAGCATCTGCGGCTTTTGCAGAAGTAACAGATATACTGAAACCACCACGGGTGATTTTTGATATTTCGTCAATAAAGCCCTGCTGGCCAAACATATAACCCATACGCAGACCTGCCATTCCCATGATTTTTGAGAAGGTACGGCAAACGATTACATTAAAACCTTCTGAAACCAGGTGAGCCATTGATTTAGCTTCAGGACCATCAGCCAGCTCAATGTAAGCTTCATCCAGGAAGATGGGCACTTTCTGTGAAACACGCTTACAGAACGCCTCCAGGTCTTTGGCCGGGGTCATGGCACCTACTGGATTATTCGGATTACAGATATAGACCAGTTTGGTATCGCTATCGATGGCTTTTTCCATTGCATCCAGGTCATGAGCCCAGTCTGAAGTACATGGAATGGGTTTCCAGGTAGCCCCAACAGACTCAGCCACACGGATCATAGACATATAGGTAGGATCTGCCGAGACGATGTTCCCTCCCTTCATGAATCGCACCAGGGCTACTTTCTCCAAAAGATCAGAAGATCCCGGAGCAATCATAATTTGCTTGGCAGAGACATTTTCTTTAGTTGCCATCTTTTCGATAAGCGTGTATAGCTCCCTTCCAGCATAGCGATTTCCAAGGTGGGCACTTTCCTTGATGGCCTCCACAGCACTTGCCGGTGGCCCATACGGGTTCTCATTAGAGCTAAGTCTGGCGAAAACTTTAGGCTCTACCTGATTTTCAATGAAATACTCTCTGTTCAAAGGGCTGTAATACAAGCGGTTTTTGCTGTCAAGTTTGAAGGCCTTGTCAGAGAAAGCCCCTTGCACCAGATGTGGTGCAAGGGCCATTCCTCCAAGAGACAGTAAACCAGATCTTAGCATGCTTCTTCTGTTTACCGGATTTTTCATAGTTTTTGTTTATTTTTTAATTGATCAATTCGTTAAAAATTCTAGTTCGCTGCCAGCTTAAAGAGCTTTGTAAAGGGTACATTTTTGTACGTACCGCTGGCACTCAATGACACCGACTGGCCCTTGGCGGTAATCCCGAAGTCTGACCACGGCATTTCTACACTTGCAACACCTGAGCCATCTGTGGTCACAGTTCCTATCTCTGCCCCGTTGCGGATATTGATTTTCAGAGTAAGCGAGGTTACCGGGATGGAGTCAATTCCTTTGGTATAATCGAGAAGGTTTGTTTTGTCCAGTTCAAGTACTTCAATTCCGAATTGAGTTTTATCGGTGTAGGTGGCCGATATGGTAGGGTCGGTAGTAAGACCCGTGGTACGCACACCATTTGTACCGAACACATTAACTAAGACAGGAGATTGAATGCGATCTACAAACGGATCTTCAACTTCGCATGCCGCAAAAAGTGCCCCAGCCAGAACTATTGAAACTATTTTGATTAAATTTTTCATGATTGGTCGGTTTAAAATTTGACTTATCACTCTGCCCACCAGAGTTTGGTTTTCATATCATCAGCACCTCCGTTTAGGCTTATACCTGCATCCAGTCTGGCTTTGTTAAGCGAGTACTCGGTAGTAGGATAGGGTAATCTGGTTGGAATAATGCCATTGTTTTCGAATACAGCTCTTGGGTCGGCTGCCGGGAATTTCGGGAAACCTGTTCTTCTGTATTCTGTCCATGCTTCTACTCCTTGTCCAAAAAGTGCAATCCACTTTTGTGTAAGGATTTTCTCTCTGTTTACTGCTCCCAGGCCAGCTATGAAGCCTTCCGGGACACTTAATCCATAGTAAGCATAATTTGCCTTTATACCTTCTGCCATGAAATCTGCGGGGTTACCTGTTATATCACCGTCAATAGCCGCTTCTGCCAGAATGAACTGTAGTTCGCTGTATGTCATAATGATACTCGGTGCAGAAGGTGAAGTAAACCTGCTTTGAAGTACCGATGCAGAACTTAGATAAGTTGTAGCAATCGCATCTGGCAATCCATTGGGAATACCACTGTAGGTACCGTTTACTTGCGTGGCAATGGCTCCCAGACGGGTATCACTGGTTGAAGTAAGAAGGTCTACAAACGTTTTGCTCATACTCCAGTCGGTACGGCCACCGAAAATCATCACCTCATGCCAGGTATTATTACTCGGGCGGGTGGCTGTATGTACCAGCATCGCGTTATCAGCATTGCTTGTAAATACCGGATACGTAGCCGGTGAACCCAGAATTTCTGCCATGATGGCCTTTGATTCAGCAGGTTTCTTGGCGGCTTGTCTGTTTGCTAGACGTAGCCTCAAAGAGTTCGCAAATTTTTTCCATTTCAGGATATCACCGTTGTAAAGGATGTCTCCCGAGATACTTGGGCCACCTACGGTCAGTTTTTCATTTGCGAGTTTTAAATCTGCCAGCATCCCTGCATAAACTACATCCATACCGTCATATGCAGGTGTGTAAATAGGTTCTGCATCAGAGCCTGCTACTGCCTCGGTGTAAGGAATAGCTCCAAACATATCTGTGAGCAATGAGTAGGTCCAGGCTTTCATTACCAGAGCCACGCCTTCATAGTTGGTGTTTGGATTTACACCTTCAGGACCGGTAAGCTTTATGATACGCTCAAAATTGGTAAGGCCTTCATTGTAAAGGGATGCCCAGGTGCTGTTGTAGAAACCCGGAGTAATACCGTAGCTATCTCCTTCATTGGAGTAAATGTTTCTCGCCAGGTATTGTATCCAAAGCATGGCACCATCCAGGTTCAATCTCTCAAATCTGGTACTACCGCCCCAATATCTGTCTACCGATCTTTCTATGGCGTAGGGAAGAAGATATTGTGAGCCAATCGTAGTCGGGTTGTTCGGGTCGGTGTTCATCTCCTCAAACCCATCTGTACAGGCGTTGGTACTCAGAAGCATAGCTGCTCCCAGAATTCCGATATATAGTTTTTTAATATTCTTCATGATCGTAATCTGTTTTATGATTTAGAGTCCGAGTGAAAGGTTAAATCCAAGGCTTCTGGAGTTTGGCAACTGACCGTAGTTGAATCCTTGCTGATTACCACCGAACTGATCTACTTCAGGATCTATGTGAGGGTGATTAGAGAAAAGCATCAATACATTTCTTCCTACCAGTGAAAGCTTGGCATTCTGGATATGAGCTTTCCTCAGAAGAGCTGAGCTGAATTTATAACCCAGCGATACTTCACGTAACTTTACATAGGAGCCATCGAAAATTGCAGCCTCATGATATCTTCTTGGGTTATTGTAAGCAATGAGCTGGTTGGTAGCCACGATGATGTCATTCGGAACATAAACAGGTGCTTCTTTGGTGCCAATGTTTTTAACCCCGGTACCGATAATACCCTCTTCACGACCTACCGCCGTTTCTTCGTATTGGCCTGTCCAGCGTGCAGTGGCTGTACCTTCGTCAAAGAAATCTCCGCCCATTTTGGCATCAATTAAGGCAGACAACGTGAAGCTTTTGTACGTGAAGGTATTAGAGATACCACCGGTCCAGTCTGGCTGTATGTTTCCAAGAACTTTAGGAGTGGTTTCTACCACAGGCAATCCATTTTCATAGATCATTTGACCGTCATCTGTTCTTGCAAAGCCGATTCCGAAGAGCGTACCGTATGGCTGACCGATAGTAGCAATGGAGGTTAAACCACGCTGAGTTCTGAGCGTGTAGGTATCAAGCCCTTCTGCAAGTTCGAGAACCTTGTTTCTGTTTCTTGCATAGTTTATGCTGGTTTCCCATTTGAATCCTTCTTTTGACTCAATTACAGTGCCACTCAGTGTAACTTCGATTCCTTTGTTGTTGATCTTACCGGCGTTAAGAATGCGAGAGTTGTAGCCGGTTGCTTTAGAGATTTCTACACCCAGAATCTGGTTTTTGGTGGTCTGATCATAGAAGGTTACATCAAGCCCCAGTTTGCTTTTGAAGAATCTCAAATCAGCCCCAAACTCGATACCAGTCGTAATTTCTGGTTTAAGGAAGGCGTTAGCCAATTCGGTGTTCTCGAAGTACTCCGGTACAGACCCGTTCCAGGAACCTCCTGATCGGAAAGTCTGAGTCAACTGATAAGGCTGTGCATCATTACCTACCTGTGCCCAGCTGCCGCGAACCTTCGCAAAAGAGAGCACTGGTCCGCTGATACTCATCAGATCTGTAAGAACGGCACTCAATGAAGCAGAAGGGTAGAAGTAGGAGTTATTATTAACTGGTAAAGTGCTTGACCAGTCGTTTCTTGCAGTCAGATCAAGGAACAAGGCATTTTTAAGGCCTATTTGAGCCGAACCATAGACCGACTGAACCTCTGACTGCTCAATTGAAGAAGCCGCTGTATTTAAGCTAGGGTTGGCGTTAGATAGATTGTACACCCCATCTACTACCAGTTCGCCTACGTTTGTGAAATTTCTTTTGTTATAATTGCTTCGGTAAGCTCCACCAGCCTGGGCTGCCAGAGAGAAGTCGTTTCCAAAGAGTTTGTCATAAGATAATAGAAAATCATGATTGGTTTCCTGTCTTCTCAGCACCTCCTCAGAGTAACTTCCAGGTGTTCTGTTCCCGTTTCTTACACGCTCAAAGTTTGAGATATTGATACGTGTATCTGTCCATACATCGGTACCTGTTCTTACCATCAGTTTCAGGTGATCCGTGAATTTGGCAGTCAGCGAGATGTTCCCCAGCAAACGATCCTTGTCATTTGTAGTAGGTAGCATTTCGTTGGTATAGAATGGATTGGTGAAGAAAGTATGCTGCCAGTTTGGCGGGTCAGTATCCGGTAGTTTACCAGCTACGGCACGCTGAATATGCGTATCTGTGTACGATCTCCAGTCCTGTAGCTGATCCCAGGAAATATGCCTGTGAGCCCATATGAACTGCTGGCCAGACTGGTAGTTTCTGTTTCCGCCAGATTTAACGTATTCACCGGTTACATTGGCTTTCAGCCATTTGTTAAGATTGTAACCAGAAGTAAGCGAGAAGTTATTTCTATTAAAGTCATTGAAAGCAGCAATACCTTTCTGAGTCATATTGCTGTATGACAATCTGAAGTTGCCAGATGCGTTACCACCGGAAAGAGCAAGGCTGTTAGTGAGTGTTGTTCCTGTATCCCAGAATTCTTCCCAGTTATTAGGGTTTGGAACTAGAGGGGCAACATCTGTACCGGTCCACCATTGACGTACCAGACGACCATCAAGAGGGCCTCCCCAGCTTTCGTCTGTACCAGCAGTGCCAGTGGTTACGCCCGGATTTACGCTTCCGAATGCCGCTTTGTACTGCTCGTAGGCATCTGGCTGAATAACGCCGCTCCATCCATCAGAATACCAGGTTCTGTAGCCATTACCTCCACCATACATATCCTGAAAATCTGGTTTGATGAAGGGTCTTTCTACGGTGAAGTTAGAATTGAAATCAATGCCAAGCCCTTTGGTAGAGCTTCCGTCTTTGGTGGTGATCAGAATTACGCCATTGGCGGCACGGGATCCATAGAGAGCTGCAGCGTTGGGGCCTTTCAAAACGGACATTTCTTTGATGTTATCCGGGTTTATCTCAGAGATACCTCCTCCAAACTGGTTGCTTGTCGACTGCTGCATGGGTACACCGTTAATTACAATAAGCGGCTCATTATTACCACTTACAGAAGATGCACCCCGTATCTGAATGTACGAGCCGCTACCCGGTCCGCCATTACTTGAAATACGTACACCGGCGATTTTACCGGAGAGACCATTTACAACGTTGCTGGATCTTGCCTCA
Organism: uncultured Cytophagaceae bacterium; assembly: GCA_966250325.1. Taxonomy (GTDB): domain Bacteria; phylum Bacteroidota; class Bacteroidia; order Cytophagales; family Spirosomataceae; genus Jiulongibacter. Next base: position 22,797 of record CBINGY010000037.1, read on the forward strand.
GTGAGTTTTTCACCGCCAATTTCCTGTTGAGAAAAGCCAAGAGACTTCTTTTCTCTGCTTATACCGAGTGCGGTAACTACTACCTCATTCAGCATTTTATTGTCAGCCACAAGTTCTACGTCAAGTGTCGTTTTATTTCCCACAGGTATTTCAATTGTCTGAAAACCTATGGTGCTGAACACCAGGATGGCTTTGGAATCGGGAACACTTATTTTGTATTTTCCCTCGAAATCTGTGATGGTACCTACTGTGGTACCTTTTACCACTACCGAAACTCCCGGCAGGGCACCTTCGCCTGGAGCAGAGACCACTCCCGAGATGTCTATTCCCAGCGATTTAAAGCTGGTCATCATCAAAAATGAGATGATAGCCATGAGTACAGGTTTTCTCATAACAGTTTTGTTTAAGGTTTAACTTGCTTACTAAAGGGAAATTCTCCGTCCGGTTTTCTAAGAACCCCCGACCGCTCGGTTTGATAAAAAACCTGGAACGGAGAAGTGTTTTTAAAGGGTATAGGCTTTCCATAGGACTCCGGGAGTCCGAAACGCTAGATGTTAATTCTTTAGATTTCCACAATAAATCACTGATGTCTACACAGTCAGATTCACTCATCGTTCTGACTTGTAAACCTTTCGCTTATTGCGGTCGGGAGGCGAAGGTTTTTGTCTGCTGATTCCGTGTTTTTCTTAAACACATTTCAATTCTAGCACGCTTTTGAAATATGACAAAATAAATTTTTGGCTATTTTAATAAGTGACATAAAAAAATTGTTAATATGAAAGTATGTGTTAGATAAGTACAATAGTTATGTAAAAAATGCAGAATAATAAACTGTGTAGCTTGTCTGGTGAAATAGAATGTTGGCTCCTTATCACCCAAGCCATCTATTACTTTTCTACTTTTGTTCTTGGTAATAGAATGTGTTTATGATTAAAACAGGTGAGTTAAATGTACTGAAAATCCTTCGAGGTACCTCGGTAGGATTTTATTTAGGAGACGAGGATGGAAACGATGTTTTGCTTCCTCATAAATATATTCCGGCAGATGCCGAAGTCGGTCAGGAAATTGAGGTATTCATATATCGCGATTCTGAAGACAGGCTTATTGCCACCAATTTGGTTCCCAAAATCAGTCTGAACGAATTTGCTTGTTTACAGGTCACCGCGGTAAGCAGGTTTGGGGCATTTCTTGATTGGGGGCTTGAAAAAGATCTGCTGGTGCCCTTCAAGGAACAGAATCAAAAGCTCAATGAGGGCGACTGGGCAGTGGTTTATCTGTATCTGGATGAGGAAACCGATCGTTTGGTGGCCTCTGCCCGGGTAAATAGATTTCTAAAATCGGAGGATATTGACCTGGAAGAAGGCCAGAAAGTCTCGGTGTTAATCTATGAGCGATCTGACCTTGGATATAATGTAATCATTAATGATCTCTACAGGGGTTTAATCTATTACAACGAGATTTTTCAACGGGTGGCCTGGGGTGACAAACTGGATGCCTATGTGAAAAAAATCCGGGACGATGGTAAGGTGGATATCTCGCTTCAAAAATCGGGTTATCTCAATACGATTGATGAAGATGCCGCCCGAATTATAAGAGAGCTGCAGGAGGCAGGCGGAGAACTGAATTACTCCGATAAATCAGATCCACTGGAAATCCAATCGAGATTTGGCCTAAGTAAAAAGGCTTTCAAAAGAGCTCTTGGTAACCTCTACAAACAAAAATTAATTGATCTGGACGAAGGTGGGTTTAGGTTGTTGTAAGATTTGAGAAAATTCTGATTAGTCTTTTAGTCCAAAGGCTAACTACAAATGGATGGTTTTAACCATACAATGGTCTGAATTATACCCGCGAATCTTGGATAAATTAAGGTCAAATGAATCTACTTCTTCTTTTCACTCTTATCCTTCCCGCCGAAAAGTGAGAAATGGACATATCGCCGGGGGTTTTTCTTCATGTCTGAAAGCAAGGCATCCAGAGAGGCTGCGGTATTGTCCAGATTGATGTAAAGAGAATCGTCGGATGTGAGCTTTCCTAAAGTACCCTGACCATTATTTACATCGGCAAGAATGGATTGTAAACCGGCTATGGAAGTATTTAAGTTATTGACAGTCTTCTCCAGCTCAAGTTCGTTTAGATTTTTTGTGAATTCCCCGGTTTGCGTCATGATCGGCGTCATTTGAGCATCCAGAGAGTTAGTGAGCTTATTGAGGTTTTCTGTAAGTAAGGCGGCATTGGTGGTTACCTTAGCCAGACTTGCCTGATTTCTGGCAAGTACCGTGTTCACACCTTCTGTGGTTTGATTGGCAGAGGCCATAAGCGATTTAAGGGCATAGCCCGTCTGATCAAACTGTTTTACCACTTTGGTAAGATTGACCACCAGCGAATCCACATCATTCAGGGCCGGGGTAATCTTCTGAATAGCCGCATCTGCCAGACCCAGTTCTATGCTTCCGATTAATTCCGATCCCTCGGCAAGTTCTTTACCTGGCTCTATAACCAGTTTAATAACTTTACCACCTATAAGGCCATCGTCTGCAAGCACAGCCTTCGTTTTGTCGGTAACCTTTATTTTTTTATTAATGGTAAGGGTCACATTTACCCGGTCATGGTCCTGATCGGTCTCTATACTCATCACCCGGCCCACAGATACGCCTTTGTAGGTCACACGATTGGAATTCTGCAGACCCACCACATCTGAAAAACGAACATGGTACTCATTTACGGTAGAGAACACGTCAAGTCCTTTCAGAAAATTAAAGCCGAGATAAAGTATGGCAAGTGTCACTATTCCCAACAATCCAACTTTCGCTTCTTTCGTAAATTTCATACTTTGTTTCCTGGCCAGAGGCCTGTTTTTCTCTTCAAAGGACAAATATAGTGCCTTATTGGTTTCTTTCTAAGTCAGATTTATACGAACGGAAAGCCTGATAAACGGCATTGGATACTTTTTCCCGGCCCTCCTCACTTCCCAGCTTTTTTGCGTCAGACGGATTTGACAGATAACCCGTTTCTATCAAAACACTGGGCATGGTGGTTTCCCAAATTACAAGAAAGCCCGCCTGCTTAACACCCCTACTGCGGTTTCCTGCTTTGGCAAACTGCTCTTCAACCCTTGAAGCGAAGTCCATACTTTGGGAAAGATAGGCTGACTGGTAATTGGCCAGCATGATATGAGCCAGCGGAGAGTTGGGGTCAAATCCTTTGTACGATTTTTTGTAATTGTCTTCCAGCAGAATTACATTATTTTCTCTTTTGGCCAAATCCAGATTTGCTTCGGTTTTGTGAAGACCCATTACATAGGTTTCGGTACCGTAGGCACTACTTGAGGAGGCAGCGTTACAGTGAATTGAAATAAAGAGATCGGCTTGTTTTCGGTTGGCAATACCCGCCCGTTCGTTCAGGGGAATAAAGGTGTCATCGTCTCTGGTGTAAATCACCTCTACATTTTTGTAATTTTCCTTGATTTGATTCCCAAGTCTAAGAGCAATATCCAAAGCATATCTTTTTTCTTTTCCTCCTCCGGTTCCGGGATCTTTACCTCCATGTCCCGCATCAATTACCACCTTGTTTACCTCGTTGAAGGGTTTTGACTTTAAGGTGCTAAAGCTGAAAAATACAGCTGTGGTGAGTACAAAAATACCCGCAGAAAGAATTTTGGAAAGCTTCATGGTAGCCTTGTTTTAGGTTTCTTTAACACGATAAAATTGAACACAATTCGTTATTAGGAAGCAGTTTTAAGCTACTTTTGTACTCAAATTTAAGCTTTTTTGACAAGAAGAGAAAATTCAGGAAAGACTATTTCCAGATCATCAACGCTACTGACTCTCAGGCCTATGTATGTGCTGATGCTTTTTCTTGCATTATTTTTAGTTGGCAATGGGGTGTTCTCGCAAACCTTGTCCTCAGGCCCGGATAGCACCTCGGGTGTTGCAGATTCGCTGGGAGTGGGCCTGGCAGATTCTCTCAGAAGTGCAGAAAGTGATCTTGAAACCACGGTAGAATATACCGCCACAGACTCTGTGGTGATGGAGGTAGATAATGAGACCGTGCACCTTTATGGAAATGCCGAGGTGGTTTACGGTGATATCTCACTTAAAGCAGATTACATTCGGCTAAGCTGGGGCAAAAGTGAAGTTTTTGCCCATGGTCTGCCAGATAGTACGGCTAATAATTCAGATAAAGTGAGGGGCAAGCCTGTGTTTACTCAGGGTCCAGATACCTATGATACCGATACCATCCGCTACAATTTCAAATCCCGAAAGGCGATCATTAAGCACATTGTTACCAGGGAAGGGGAGGGGATAATTCAGGGTGAGAAAGTTAAGAAAGATCCCGGAGACAATCTGTATCTGGTTGATGCCAAATACACCACCTGCGATCTGGCCGAGCCGCATTTTCATATAGCTTCCAGGAAGATTAAGCTGGTGGAGAAGAAATCCGTGATCTCAGGGCCTTTTAATTTTGTTTTGGCAGGTATTCCATTGCCCGTAGGCTTACCTTTCGGGTACTTCCCGGTGCCAAAGAAAAAGGAGATTGGTACCAGTGGGTTCATTATGGGAAGCTATGGAGAAGAGCCTAACAGCCGAGGCTATTATTTCCGTGATTTTGGATATTACCATGCGTTCAGTGAGTATATAGGGGCCAAAGTGCTTGGTCAGATATATTCCCGGGGTAGCTGGGGTGCAGCTGTTCAATCGCAATACGTGAAGAGATACAAATTCTCAGGAAACCTGAATTTACAATTTAATTACAACAAGCCGGGCGATGAGTTGTCATTACTGTCACCTTCCAAAGATTTCAGTCTCACGTGGTCGCATGCTCCTCAAAACGGAAGAAAGGATAGAAGTTTCTCTTCATCGGTCAACCTGGTAAGTAATAGCTTTAATCAGAACAACCGAAGACTTGATGCGGTTGACCAATACACTAATAATACCTTTGGCTCTGGTGTTCAATACCGTCGTGATTTCGGCAAACTGGTTCGTACCAATTCCAGTATTAACGTTAATCAGAACGTAGCTACCCGGGTTTTGAACGGAAATATAGGTTACAGCTTAGGTCTTAACCAGTTTAACCCATTTGTGAAAGAAAAAAACAGAGTAGGCCGCTGGTATGAGTCATTCCGTATGGGTTTGGATGTGAACGGAGGCTACCGTTTCAGTAATGTGACCAATACCAGGGCTACCACGTATTTTGATTATAACATTGCAGGACTGGACAATGAACCGCTGACCGTGGAAGAGGAGCGTCGGATTCAGGAATTGGAGAATTTGCTTTCAACTCCAGGGCTTTCAGAAGATTTGAGAAATGCCTATCAGACCGAGCTTAATAGACTTAAACCTCCTCCCGCATCGGGCATAAAAAATATTCTGAATAACGGAGAGTTTACCAATTCCTATTCCATTCCGGTGAGTTTGCCCAATTTCAAATTGTTTAAACACATCAATATCACTCCAAGTGTGTCGTATCGGGGTGATTTTTACACAAAGCAGTTAAATTACACCTTTGCGAATCCATCATTGGGTGAGGAGCTGGAGTTTATTAAGAACAGTCAGAAAAAGGTAACTGTAAGCGTAGATACTTCTTTGAATGCGATCAGTACTACCTACGATGACCTGGGTAACATGACTGTAAAGTTGAATCAGAATTCAGGGGGAATAGTCATAATGGATACTTTGAACGGCCCTGCTTTTGGTCAGCAATATTCATTTGGTACCAGCATGAATACCCGGTTTTATGGAACCTTTCGTTTCAAACCAGGTAAGAAAATTTCTGCTATACGACATACCGTGGCTCCGTCATTGAGCATTAGTTATACTCCAGATGCAGATGGTCAATATGCACGAAAAACGACGGTCAGGCAGGATAGTCTCGGAAATGTTACCGAAAAATACCTTCCCAGATTTTTGAATTCAAACGCATCCAATCAGTCCGCCGCAGGAAACATCGGGTTCTCTCTGGTCAATAACCTGGAGGCCAAAGTGAGAAGCAAATCGGATACCTCTGAAGCTGAGTACGAAAAAGTATCTATCATAGATAATTTTAGTCTGAGTTCCAGTTACAACTTGCTGGCGAAAACTGAACTGGGAGAATACGGTCTTTCACCAATTAGTATAAATGCCAATACTACTATTCTTAAAAAACTGGTCAGCATTAATGGCGGTGCTACCATTGATCCTTATGCCTATGAGACAGACGCACAGATCAGTTCCAATAAAGCAGGGGTAAGAACCGGAAAATACAAATGGGAAAAAGAATTTAAGGGGCAGTATGTAGGAAATTACCTCAGTAGTTTCCGTATGGCGGTAAGTACCCGCCTATCTCCTAAAACCTTTACAAAAGAGAAGGAAAACAACAGAGAGACAGAACAAGACCCTGCCCGCGAAGCTATGGAAAAATTTGTGGCCGCAAACCCCATGGCCTATGTTGATTTTAGTATTCCCTGGTCGCTCAACTTTAGTTATACCATCGGATATACCAAACAGGGACAGGCAGATGCCCGCACCACACAGGCGGTTCAGGTTACAGGTGATCTCAGTCTTACACCCAAATGGAAAATCACCTACAGCACAGGCTGGGATTTTGTATTCAAGGCGGTTACCCTTACCAACGTGGGACTCATGAGAGAACTCCATTGCTGGGATATGAGTTTCAACTGGACGCCCATCTCGGGAAATAACCTTCGTCGGAGTAACTACAGTTTTGACCTTAGAGCCCGCTCATCCTTGCTCTCAGACCTAAAAATAAGTCGAAGAAGACAATACTTTGACCGCGGAGGTTTTTAAAACCGTCTGTATTTGTACAAAAAATAGTAAGTTTCAGCTATTCTGTTTGGGAAGAATCAGTTGAGTTCAAAACTGGCCAGTTGCACAAATTCCATTACTCTGTTGTCAATCTCGTGTTGGGCAAGATTCTGGATGCGTTCGGTTCCAAACTTCTCAACACAAAAAGAGGCCATAGCAGATCCGTAGATGATGCCACGCTTCATGTTTTCAAAAGATAGATCATCCGTTTTTGCCAAATAACCTATGAAACCACCGGCAAAGGTATCGCCTGCCCCGGTAGGGTCAAAAACATCTTCAAGAGGAAGGGCCGGGCAGAAGAAAATGCGGTCATTCTGAAAAAGAAGAGCACCGTGTTCTCCTTTCTTAATAATGAGTGTTTCAGGACCCATTGTCATGATTTTTTTTGCGGCTTTCCGAAGAGAAAATTCTCCTGATAGCTGTCGGGCTTCTGAATCATTTATAGTGAGACAATCAATTTCCTTAATTACGGCTTTCAAATCGTCCATCGCAATATCCATCCAGAGATTCATGGTGTCAAGCATCACAAATTTCGGGCGGGTGTGGAATTTTTTCAACGTTTCATGCTGAATGGCGGGAACCATATTCCCCAACATGAGATATTGGCAATCCTGATAAGACTCAGGGATTTTGGGTTCGTAGTTCTCCAGTACATTTAACTGTGTTTCCAGGGTATCACGGGTATTCATGTCATTATGATACTTTCCCCACCAGAAGAATGTTTTCCCGTTTTCATCTATCTCAAGGCCTTCTGTATTAACACCATGATCTTCAAGAGTTTCTATCATTTGTTTCGGGAAATCACCACCTACAATCCCAACCAGGTTATTGTTTTCAGTGAAATAAGAAGCAGTAAGAGTGATGTAAGTTGCTGCTCCTCCGATAATTTTATCCGTTTTCCCGAAAGGTGTTTCCAGTTTGTCAAAGGCCACAGAGCCCACAGTCAATAAACTCATGTAGTATGTTTGGTTTGAATTTCGGGGGCAAAAATAGCAGGATTAATGATAAATCTGTGCAATGTAAATTCCGGCAATCGGGTGGAATGATTTTTATGTCATTTTATTGCAGCACCAGACCTCTGCCCAGTTTGCCGCGGAGACAGGTTTTTGCTGCTTTTGTATATTTGTATAGTACTTTATTGTATTTTTACTTTCGAATAAATCAACTTAAGAAACTAATTCTCTGATGAAGAAGACCTTTATTCTCCTGGGAGCTTTTGTATTGAGTGTACTTTTACCTGGGGTAATCCATGCTCAAACTCCTGTATCCTGTGCCGAAACCCTCAACGAATTTTTTGGTGGCGGGTATCAGACAACTAATCCTGTTTTGCTTAACAGGCTGGGTACCAGCCCTCAGTTTGGTGAGATTAGAAAACACACTGCTGATGGAGCCTACACGCATTTGAGCACCGTTTACAAAAGAAATCGAGGTAATGCGGCCTTCGAAATTGACAGATACCTCAAAGCTCTTGGTTACACTGGTTTTAAAGATCCGGCTTTCACCCAAGCTAAAATTGTCCCTGAGATCCTTCCCGCCGGTACGGTAGGTTGGATGGGGACTTATGCCAAAGAGCATAAATACAAATGGTCAAAACTGGGTAAAGATTTTGAAACCTTTAAAATTCTGGCCAAGGACAGTCCATGCTATGCATACATCATGAAAAAATGTGGTAACGCATTTTATACTCCGGCAGATTGTCAGGGGGCAAATCCTTGTCCCGAGTGTAATGTAGCAGGCTTTACGTACAATCCTTTCTGCCCATGTACTCCCTGCCCCGAATGTGTTGAAAGTATTTCTCAAACCATTTCTCTTACTGGTGAAGGTAACATAAAGAGTGGTGACAGAGTGATGGGTGACAAGCAAATCAATCTGGTAGCTGAGTATGAAGGAGGCAGATTATGTCTTGGAGAAATGAGCGTACCCGTAAGCGTGGCTTATGAATATGAGGCAAATGCAAGCACGAGTGCCACCCAGGTAGTTCAGGTAGATAATACAGATGGCAATGCTCTGGCTAGTGAATCATTGAAAATTCCTGTAAATCTTGATTTTGATGTGGTGGGTGATCAGTTGTCTTTTGGTGACAACGGTATGATCAAAATGACGGTTACCAGGAAAAGATATAAAGCATTGAAGAAGATTTATTCAGTGTGTCCATCTGATATGGCCTCTACTCCTGCTACGGGTCTTAGTGCTCCTGAAGTGGAAATGGCTCAGTCTGCTACACCATCGGCCCCGGCAGCGGATGGAAAAACAGGTCTTAAAAAACAGACTTTGTTTTTCTCTGGTTCTGATGCGGTCAGCGAAGTAGCTAGCAAGGAGCATAATCCTACCATTACGGTTATTGCTCATTCCACCAAGGCTGGTAAGCTGGCAAAAGGAGAATCTGCAGAAAGATATCTGTGTCTGGGTCAATATTCTGTTCCTGGTTCATCTTCACTTGCGTACAAGCTGATAGGGAATAGTGTTCTGACCAAATCACTTGAAATCTGTGACAGAGAGGGTAATGAGCCTGCTGAGAAGTATATAAATCTACCCCTGGATTTAAATGCCTCGTTTACAAAACAGGAAATGAAAGCAGGGGATGATGGAAAGGTGTATGTGGATGTAACAGAATCTCAGTATAAAAAACTGGCTAAAAGATTCTCGAGATGCTGCTCAAACGGAGACGAGTCTTGTTATTGATTCTTAGCTAAAGAAGTTTAAAGAAAAGGCGGTCATCTGACCGCCTTTTTTATGGAGTTTTATTTCTGCTCAATTGATTTTACTCAGATTGCAATTTCTCAAATGCTTCATGAACTTTCTCAAAACGGAATCGGCTTACTACCTCTTGCATCTTCTGTTTTAGAAATTCATTTCCGGGGTTTCCGATGCTTCCAATGAGAGTATGTTCCAAACGCCTGTTTGGTAAAAAATTTCCGGAGTTAATTTCATCTCCGATTTGTCTGTAGGCATCCCGAAAAGCCATACCGTTCTGGACTGCTTCATTGACATTCTCAACACTGAAAAGTAAATCATACTTCGGATCGTCCAATAAATTGGTTTTTACTTCCATGTGTCTAATCATGAAGTGGCTTATTTCAAGACACTCCTCATAGGTTTTCAAAGCGGGCATGATAATCTCTTTCAGAAGTTGAAGTTCCCTGTGATAACCGCTCGGGAGGTTACTTAAGAGAGAGTTTATCTGACCAGGAGTGGCTTTCAGGATATTCATTCTGCCTCTTAGTATCTCGGCTACGTCGGGATTCTTCTTATGAGGCATGATGCTACTACCTGTTGTCATTTCTTCAGGCAATTTAATAAAACCGAAGTTCTGGCTATTGAACAAGCAAACATCCATCGCAAGCCTTGAGAGCGTATTGGCTATATTGCTCATGGCCATGGCCACATTATATTCCATCTTGCCCCTTGTCATTTGGGCATACACTACATTATAGTTAAGGTCTTCAAATCCAAGAAGACGCGTAGTGAGTTGTCTGTCAAGCGGAAAGGAGGATCCATAACCGGCACCACTACCTAAAGGGTTTTTATTAACTATCTCATAAACAGCTTGTAAAACGGTAAGGTCATCGATCAGAGACTCAGCATATGCTCCAAACCATAATCCGAATGAGGAAGGCATGGCAATTTGCATGTGGGTGTAACCGGGAAGTAAATCGACCTTGTGTGCCTCACTCTTTTCGATGAGTAATTCGAAAAGTTCTGTGGTTAGGTGCACGATACTTTCAATGCTGTAACGTAGATACATCTTGAGATCTACCAATACCTGATCGTTCCTTGACCTTCCGCTATGAATCTTTTTGCCCGCTTCACCAATCCGTTTTGTCAGAAGGTATTCTACCTGGGAGTGAACATCTTCTATGCCCTCTTCAATTTTAAATTCATTCTTCTGAATAGATTCCAGAATAAGGCGGCATTCAGAAATAACTTGCTTTAATTCTTCCTTTGTTAAAAGTCCTATCTCTGATAACATGGTGGCGTGTGCCATGGAGCCGTAGACATCAAATTGAGCCAGATAAATATCCAGTTCCTGATCTTGCCCGACAGTGAATTTTTCAATAGTTTTATGTACTGCTTTACTACTTTCTTTTGCCCAAAGTTTCACGCTCTTATCTTCTGATTAAAAATGAAGCGTAAAGTAACAAACTTTGTGACCGAATTAAAAACCAGGGGTCTAAACGACTGAAATCCAAACGTATATTATGGATTCAGTAAAGGGAGTTTAGCACGGTTTTTGCACTATAAACCATAGTATTAAGTGATTCTGAACTGTCGTAACCAGGTTGAAAAAGATTTTCTTCTCTTAGATTTCTATCAATCAAAAGGTTAAGTGATTTCAGGAAACTGAAGAACACCGTGCATTCCTGATATTGGCATAATTTTTATGGGCCCAAAATGCCCTTGAAAATCATGTCGACTATTGGTTTTACACGGTGTTTTGCCTTTTTAGAAGGACGTGATTTGAAAAAAAGCTGAGTGAATTTTAACGGGTTTCTATGTCTGAACGACTACTATTTAAAACAATGACAAAATCCTTTACAAAACCCCTGCGGGTCGTACTTCCTTTAGTACTGACCCTTTTTGCTTTGGTATCCCATGGCCAGTTTAACCCCCTTACACCATCGAAAGGTTTCTCCGTGATTTCATGGGGAGATATAGAAATGAAAAGTGGAGATATCGAGGGTGGTATTGCAGCCCTGGGCAAAGTATATCTGAAAGGTACTACTCAGGTAGGATTGAATTCCTGCCAGACCTTTACCGCTTCAGGTGATGCTAATCCCATTTATCTCATTGCAGAAGGTGGAATCAAGTACGAATCAGGCAGTGGTCTGAATGTACTCGGTAACGGATTTGTAAAAATCAAGGATTTCTCCGGTTCTAAATTGTGGTTTTCCGATAAACGGATTACCGATAAGTGGGCATGGAGCAGCACGGTAAATCCCAAGATTCAGCTTGCTGTGAATCAGTCTGAGTCATCAATTGTTCAGGATGTTTTTGATTTCAATGGTTCGTTCTCCACATTCGTCGATTATTCCAATCAACTCAAAGGCTGTGTAGAGAATGTAAGCGTAACAGATTTAGGTGCCAACAAGGTAAAGCTAAACCTTACTGCTAATGTTACCAATATTCTGAATATTGACGTAACCGATCTTTCATATGCGACTTCGGAGATAAATTTCAGCATAAGTCCTTCGGCATCTACTCCTGTTGTTATCAATGTTGACTTAAAAGGTACCTCTACCTACAACTGGTCTGTTCCCAATTTTCCGGGAGTTTCAAATTCTACCGGAAAATACATTCTCTGGAATTTCTACAATGGGACAAACCTGAATCTCAAGGGAGCCACCTTACTTGGGACTGTATTCGCCCCAAAACTTACTGTATGCAAAATCAGTTCGGCTAATATCGAAGGTCAGGTAATTGCCAGCTACTTTACCATGGATGCGGGTGAAATACATTGCCAGCCTTTCAGTGCCAATGTAAATTGCGGCAGTACTCCCCCTGTAGCTTCCTGCTCTTGTAAGTCTGATAATCTTATTTCGAATCCCAGCTTTAGTACTGCTGGTACATCCGGCTGGACAGCTCCGGCTGGGGAATTTTTCAACAATGGAGGATATGCCATTCTTAACAATGGAGATAAATCGGGGTCTTTCTATGTTTATCAGGACTTCGCTGTTTCCTCTGGTGCTCTCGCATATGACTTCCTCGCTCAGGTCACGAAACATTCTACTGGAAATGAATCTTATTTTAAACTGATTTTCTTAAACTCCAGTGGTAGTACGATCAGCGAAACAGTTAAAAAATATACCTTAACTAACTGGTCTACGTTCTCGCAGATCAGTCTTTCTGGGAATATCCCATCGGGAACCTCAAAAATCAGAGTTTATGGTTACGCATCCGGAACGGCTCTGAAATTTGATAACATAAGCCTTTCGCTTTGCTACACCGGAGTTACTGCAACAGTGGCTTCAGTCTGTGAAAACAATCTCGGTAAAGTTACGATAAGTGCTTCTGGGGGGTCTGGACAGTATGAATATAAGTTGGGGTCTGGTAACTGGACGTCCAATAACACATTTACTGGTGTGAATAATGGTACCTATGCCGTAAAAGTAAGAGATAAGAACAACACCACCTGTGTGTCTGAAGATTATCAGGTTGTTGTGAATTGCCAGGCTCCTGTTTGTATCTGCGAGTCTTCTAATTTAGTTTATAACCCGGAATTCAATAGCGGTACAAACTACTGGACAGCACTGCAGGGCCAGTTTATTCAAGCCGGGTCGGGTCCGAATAACATAGGTAATTATGGAATTCTGAATAACAGTGATTATAACTCAGATTACACCATTTATCAGGATATTACCGTAAGTGCAGGTAATAATTATAAGTTTTCGGCCATAGCAGCAAGACATAATGGGACCAATGCCTTTATGAAACTTATTTTCCTGAATAACTCAGGACAGGTAATATCCGAGACCAATCCCGCATATGTGCAATTGCCTTATCCAGATTTCAGACCGATTACCTTCACGGGAACTCTACCTGCAGGAACGGCTAAGGTTAGAATCTATGGATACGCTAAGGCTACCGCACTTAAATTTGATCAGGTAAGCTTCACTACCTGCGGTACTGGTGTGGAGGTTAGTGCTGTTTGTAACGAGGGGACTATTACGGCTACAGGTTCAGGAGGATCGGGACAATACGAATATAAGTTGGATAATGGCACATGGGTAACTACCAATGTTTTCGAAAATGTTTCGGTAGGTCAACATACCGTATCTATCAGAGATAAGAACAGTACCTCTTGTACAAACTCAACTACCACCGATTGTTCTTCGATTTATCCTCCATTTGAATGTCAGGATAATCTGGTAGTTAACCCCAGCTTTGAAAGCGGTACGACCGGATGGACGGCCTGGGGTTCTGGTTTTTCTGTGGGTACAGGTTATGCTGTGGATGGTTTGAAAAATGCATTTTTGACCGGTAGCAGCAGCTGGCCGGCTTTCGTTCAGGAATTTAGCACGATACCGGGAGATATTTACGAACTGAGATTCTATGGTGGCACGCATGATGCCGCTGCAGATCAATCGGCCCGTATTGTATTTTTGAATCAGAACGGGGATGTGATCGGAGGAACAGAGAAAACCGTTCAGATTGATTATCTGGTTTCGAATAATCCTAAAATGTTCCAGTACGTACTGGAAAGTGATATTGCTCCTTCTGATGCGAAAAAGGTGCGTATCTATTTTACCGGAAATGGCAATACATTTAAACTGGATGCAGTTTGTCTGAGAAAAACAGGAAACATTCCGCCTCCGCCTCCGGGGTCAGATCCGGTATGTCTCTCGAGTAGCAGAGTTGTTACAGATAACCTTCTAAGCGGTGCCTGTGACCCTCAGGCCACAATTATGTACTCCTTTTGGGTAGATATGAGTTCATATACAGGCAAGCCAAACTATAAACACTTCAAGAACAAAGACCTTAAGTTTGAAGAATATTGTGATGGCACAGCTAAACTGTTCGGTTGGGTTTGTGCTCCAAACGCAAACCCAAACGACTGTATCTATGTAGAGTATAATTTCTCTGGCAGAACCAAAACTCCTCCAGCCAGCAGTCCGAAATACAATAGTTGTGTAAGTCTGGGTAGTGATTTTTACTATTATCCGGTTTCCACTGGTTTTGCTAAAGGTAAAGCCGGAGGTATTTATGACGGTTTGGAATTTGATATATCCAGAGACGGTCCTGCATTCCAATTAGGTACCGGTGCCAATATGAATACCAATACCTTTGGTGCCAGTGGCTGGTGGGTTTACACCATGAAGAATAAAGGTGTTAACAACTGGACTATTAATGGTCGGGGTGGGGACTTCAATTTTAATCTGGGTCCTCTTCAGAATTTGTATCAAATCACTGCTACAGGTGATGAAGTTTGTGAGGATGGAAATGCCACTCTGACTGCTAATCTTCCTGAGAAATGTGCAGTAACTTATAGCTGGAGCGGTCCATCTGGCTTCACGGCCACTGGAAGCACTGTAAGTGTAACCGGAGTGAAAACTACAGGGACTTACACCGTTACTGCAAAAATCACAAGTGCTGGTGGTAGCACTTGTCAGGTAACAGCCACCGTAAAAGTAATTGTGAATCCCAAACCTGTGATTTCTGTCAACAATGCAGAGATATGTGCAGGTGGATCGGCTACACTTACGGTTACCGGGTGTAACGGTGCCATAAAGTGGAATACAAATGAGACTACCGCATCTATCACGAAGTC
The DNA here is from genome assembly GCA_966250325.1 of uncultured Cytophagaceae bacterium. Taxonomy (GTDB): domain Bacteria; phylum Bacteroidota; class Bacteroidia; order Cytophagales; family Spirosomataceae; genus Jiulongibacter. Next base: position 37,863 of record CBINGY010000037.1, read on the forward strand.
ACCGGTAAGTACTACCACTTATACCGTTACATGTACTACGGCCAAGAATTGTGTTGCCACGGCCACCGGGACCATAACGGTTAATCCAAAGCCAACAGCAAGCATTACTCCTACTAATTTATTGTGTAAAGATGGTGCAAACGGAAAAGCAGATCTGACTGTTTCCGGAGGAACAGCACCATATACATACGCCTGGAGCAACACCGCTACAACAGAGGATCTGACAGGTGTAGCTGCCGGAACCTACAGCGTTACCGTTACCGACAGCAAAGGTTGTACTGCTACTGCCAGTGTAACATTAAGTCAGCCGAATCAGCTTACTGCTCAAATAACAGGTACTAACTTGTTCTGCAAAGGGGATTTGTCAGGAAAAGCCAATCTCACGGTAAGTGGAGGTGTTTCTCCATATACGTATAGCTGGAATAACGGAGCCACTACAGAAGATCTTACTGGTGTTGCAGCTGGTACGTATAGTGTTACTGTAAAAGATAATAATAATTGTACCGTAACTGCCTCAGTGGCTATTACAGAGCCACCTTTATTGCAAGTTTCGATACCTGCGGTTAACATTAATTGTGTAGGCGATAAAAATGGTACAGCTACCGCTCAGGTTATTGGTGGCACTCCAGATTATATCTATAGCTGGAATACTTCACCTATTCAAACAACTGCATCGGCTACCGGACTGGGAGTAGGAACCTATACCGTAACAGTTACCGACAAAAATAATTGTGTGGCTACTGCTTCAGTAGTAGTGAAAGCAGATACCTGCGGAAGTATCGGATCTACCGTATGGGCTGATGAAAATAACAACGGACTTATTGATACCAATGAAGAGGGCATTGCTAATGTGAAGGTTTCTCTATTCGATGGAAGTAACAACTTCATTACCAGTGATATTACAGATGCAAATGGTAACTATTTCTTCAATAAACTATTACCTGGTAACTATCAGGTCAAAATAGCTGGAGCCGACCTTCCTTCCGGATACTTATATGTAAGCAATGTTACCAATGGAACAGAGGAGCTGGATGGAAATAACAATGGCTCACAGACAGCACCTGGAGGCGATATTATCAGCCAGATAATTACGCTCGAGCCAGCTGGTGAACCGGTGGGATCTGCCGAATTAACAGGAAATACAGATAATCAGGCTGGAGGTGCACAAGATGATGCGAAGGATTCTTATGGTGATATGACCGTTGATTTCGGTTTGATCAGAAATCCAAATATCAATCTGACCAAGACAGTAGCCTCAATTACTCCTCTTGGAAACAATAAATTCGATGTAGTTTATGAAATAAAAGTTTCCAATTCAGGAGTAGCTGCCGGTAAGTATTCACTTTCAGATTCACCGGCCTTCGATGACGATATTGCCATAAATGCCGCATCATTTACCTCCAATGCTCCGGGATTTGCCTCAGGTACGCTGGCAGGTAGTGGTCCGTGGAACGTTTCGAATAATGTTTCATTGTCAGGAGGTGCTACACATACGTATCAGATTAAGGTGTCTACTACCATTGACCTGAAAGGTGGCGGAGGTAATAACATCTATACAGCCTGCTCACCAAATGGCGGAAATAACTTTACATCCGGTTCCGGACTCTTCAATGTAGGTACAATCACATTGGAAAATCAGACGGTTAAAAAAGACACAGCTTGTGGAGACTTGCCTTATTTGGTACATGAAAAGACTCTTAAAAGTATTACCGATCTCGGCAATAATGAGTTTCAGGTAGTCTATGAAATTAAAGTAAATAACAAAGGTGGAGCGGCTACTACGTATACGTTAACAGATGCTGCTTCATTTGACGATGATATTACCATCCTGGGAGGGGCTTACAGCTCTCCGGAGATCGGTGTTTTTGCCTATACGGGAAATGCGTTCCCATTAACGCTCGTAACGAATTATTCAATCAATCCAGGAGAGACGGATATCTATCAGGTAGAAGTCCAAGCCAAAATTGATCTTAGTCAGAATTCCGCAGGAGATAATGTTTACACCACATGTGGTTCTAAAACCGGTGGCACTCCTTTTGAGAAAGGTGAAGGTTTATTCAATGAGTCGGTACTTAAAGATGGCCTCGGTTTGATACTTGAAAAGGATACGGCCTGTGGAGATTTACCATTCATTGAACATTCTAAAATTCTGACTTCGATAAATGCAGATGGTAATAATGGTTATACGGTCAATTACCGTATAGTAGTTACAAATAGCGGAGGAGCTTCGGGAGTTTATGGTCTGAAAGATGACCCTTCTTACGAAGATGACATTTCTATTGTTTCTGCGAGCTACACTTCAAATGCCCCTGGTTTTGCCGGAGGAAATTTAACCGGTAATGGTCCTTGGAATTTGTCACAGGGAGTAAGCCTGGCTGCGGGAGCCACTCATATTTACAATATCTCGGTTAAAGCGAAAATTGATTTATCAGCCGGATCATCAGGAGATAATATATACACAGCATGTGCTTCTAAAGCAGGAGGAAGTGAATTCGAAGCTGGAGAAGGTCTTTTCAATGAGTCCCTACTAACAGATTCCAAAGGAAACGTGACTGCGAAAGATACTGCTTGTGGAGATTTGCCTTATCTGGTTCATACTAAGGTAGCATCTAACAGAACGCAGATTGACCGTGATGACTACACCATTGAATACACCATCGAAGTTGAAAATAAAGGTGGTGCTGCCGGCGTATACGGTTTAAGTGACCGTCCGGGTTTTGATGACGACATAGAAGTATTGTCCGTATCTTATACCAATACCGCAGGTGTTCCGGTGAACTCACTGAGCCCAGCAAGCACAGTATGGAATTTATCACAGGATGTAAATCTACCTGTAGGAGCGAAGCACACTTATAAGGTTACCGTAGCGGTAAGGTTAAATCTTAATGCCGGATCTTCAGGGGATAACCTTTACAAAGAATGTTCATCAGGAAGTAATACTAATTCATCTACGAAAGGAAACGGACTATTTAATGAAGCAGTTTTACTTGATCTGAACGAAAACGAAATTGCAAGAGACACCGCCTGTATAGATCTTCTTGCTGCTCTGGGTGATACTGTATTTGTTGATAACAACGGAAATGGTTTGCAAGATGTGGGCGAACCTGGTCTTGGTGGTATTCAGGTGACACTTAATGGAATTGTTAATGGATCGCCAATTACTCCTAAAACTGCCACAACGAACGCAAATGGATTCTATGAATTCATTGGATTAGAGCCTGGAACGTACACGGTAACTTTTCCAACTTCTGCTACTATTGGCGGAAATCCAAATGGTGTTCTTACAGCCGATGATTCGGGTGGAGGAAATACGGATGCTACAGATTCCAACAAAGATTCAGATGCAAACCGAGCCACCGGATTGACCGAATCCTATGTCTTAACTTATGGAGAATTTGAGCCTCGGGTAGATGCGGGGTATTATTTGCCAGCGAGTCTTGGTGACTTTGTATTCGACGATAAAGATGCCGATGGTCAGCAGGATGCGGGCGAGCCGGGCATAGCGGGCGTAAAAGTGACGTTGACCGATGAGAACGGAGCAGCGGTAACGGATGCCAACGGTAATCCTGTAGGAAGCGTAACGACCGACGCGAATGGCAAATACGAGTTCACGAATCTGGTACCAGGGGATTACATTGTGGTGTTTGAGGAGCCAACGGGTTACCAGACCACGCCGAGTGATCAGGGACCAGACGCTACAGACAGTGATGCCGATGAAACATCAGGCAAGAGCGATGTGGTGAATCTGGAGAGTGGAGAGAATGATAAGACGATAGATGCCGGATACTACAAACCAGCGAGTCTTGGTGACTTTGTATTCGACGATAAAGATGCCGATGGTCAGCAGG
>CBINGY010000038.1:0-41062 GCA_966250325.1 uncultured Cytophagaceae bacterium
GGCTTTATGAAAAAGCCTGGCATATAATTGCCCCATATCTCCCAGACCAATTATACTAATATTCATTCGAATGAAAATTCGGGGCAAAAGTAGGAATCTTATCTAATTGATCGATTCTATAGCCTGATAAAAGAAAAAATGAACAGACCTAAGATTAAAATTCCGCTGAGTAGGGTCACATACTTGGAGGATAAGAAGTTCTTAGTTTGACCCTGAGTGTAATAGTTTAATTGTTGTTTCATGATGTAATTGTCTAGTAAGCACGTATTGTGTACAAGTATAACAGAAAGTATCTGAATTTTCAAAAAATATTGAAAAATATTGAAATGAACGGATACTTTGAAGCTGGATGTTACAAACTTACCTTTGTGCCCCGAATGATCAGAAAAGGAAATCTGAATGACTAAATTGAAAATAGCTCTCCAGAAATCGGGGAGATTAAGTGATGATTCCATTGAACTGTTTAAAGAATGTGGAATTAAGTTTGATGTGGGTAAAACCAAATTGAAATCGGAGTCCAGGAATTTCCCGGCAGAATTTCTTTATCTGAGAGATGACGATATCCCGGGCTATGTAGAAGATGGTGTAGCCGATTTGGGCATTGTGGGCAAGAATGTGCTGGTAGAGACCGGTAAAGACGTGGATAGTGTAAAAGATCTGGGTTTCTCAAAGTGCCGCTTATCTCTGGCTGTTCCTCGAGAGGTAGAGTATCATGGCGTTCACTATTTTGATGGAAAAAGTATTGCAACTTCATACCCAAATCTTCTGGGTCAGTATCTCTCTGAAAATGGAGTCAAATGTCAGATTCATGAGATCAGTGGCTCCGTGGAGATAGCTCCGGGTATTGGTCTGGCGGAGGGTGTTTGCGATATTGTGAGCACCGGAGGTACTTTACTCAGTAACGGACTGAAGGAGGTTGAAACGATCTTTAAGTCAGAGGCCGTTTTGATTGCTCACAAAGGTCTGGATGAGGTCAAAACAAAGATTCTTAACCGGCTGTTATTCCGCATTAACGCCGTACAAACGGCTCAGAGTCATAAATACGTTTTGCTGAACGCACCCAATGAAAAAATAGCAGATATCATACGGGTTATGCCGGGAATGCGTAGTCCAACAATAACTCCGTTGGCTCAGGAGGGCTGGAGTTCTGTACATTCAGTGTTGAAAGAATCGGATTTCTGGGAGAATATTGAGGAAATGCGAAATGCAGGAGCTGAAGGCATTCTGGTGATTCCGATAGAAAAAATGATATTCTAGCTAATGAAAGTATTTCAAAAACCACCGAGGGAATCCTGGTCAGAATTACTGGAACGCCCTTCTCAGGACATAAAGCCGATAGAAGAGAAGGTAATACCGGTGCTGCAGGCCGTGAAAGAAAAAGGGGATGAGGCCTTACGCGATTTCGCCTTACGTTTTGATAATATTCTGTTGAATGAATTCGAGGTTTCCACAGATGACATTGCGGCCTCCGGAGAAAAACTGTCTGAATCACTCAAGAATGCTATTAACCAGGCCTACCGGAATATTTATAAATTTCACGAGACTCAGAAATCGGTGGTTTCAAGGGTAGAAACTATGCCTGGTGTTCATTGCTGGCGAAAGTCGGTAGGCATAGAAAAAGTAGGGATTTACATTCCAGGCGGAACAGCTCCCTTGTTTTCAACGGTCTTGATGCTTGGAATCCCTGCTCAAATCGCGGGCTGCAAAGAGGTTATTCTTTGTTCACCAAGTAATCATCCGGCTATTTTTTATGCAGCCAAATTATGTGGAGTAACACGCGTTTTTAGGCTAGGTGGTGCACAGGCTATCGCTGCTTTGGCGTATGGTACTCAGTCGGTACCTTCTGTAAGTAAGATTTTTGGACCCGGTAATCAATATGTTACCGTGGCAAAGCAACTGGTAAGTAAGGAGGGCGTGGCAATCGATATGCCGGCAGGTCCTTCAGAGGTAGCTGTTCTAGCTGATACATCAGCCAATCCGGTATTTGTCGCAGCGGATTTGTTATCGCAAGCTGAACATGGCTCAGACAGCCAGGTTTTGCTAGTGAGTACATCGGAAGAATTGATAAATTCAACCTTGGATGAGGTGGCGATTCAGGTAAAAGATTTGCCCAGGAGTGAATTTGCATTGCAATCTCTGGAAAACTCTAAGGCGATACTCGTAGATTCCCTCGAGGAAGGTATTGATCTTTTAAATGAATATGCAGCTGAGCATTTGATTATTTCGACAGACAGAGCCGAAGAGGTTGCAGAAAAGATTGTGAACGCCGGATCGGTGTTTCTGGGCCACTACACGCCTGAATCATGCGGCGATTATGCTTCCGGTACAAACCATACCTTACCAACTAATGGATTTGCCAAGGCGTATTCCGGGGTATCTCTGGATAGCTTTGTAAGGAAAATTACTTTTCAAAAGATTGATAAAAAAGGGCTTTCAAAGCTTGGGCCTCATGTCATTGAAATGGCTGAGGCCGAGCAGTTGAAAGCCCATGCAAATGCAGTAAGAGTGCGGTTAAGCTAGGCAGGCCTTTGCATAATCCACGCACTTCTTAACTTCCTGAACGGCATCTGAGCCTTCAGGAATCTGGTATTCCAGTTCTACAGAAACAGGTATATCATAACCTTTGTCTTTCAGCAGATTGAGTATTTCACAGATGGGTGTATCACCGGTTCCCCATGGCAGGTTTTTGCCTCCATTGTCTTTGGTCTGCCGGTCTTTCAGGTGCATACTGGTGATTCTGTCGTGTTTACTTTCAATAAGTGCCAGTAAGCTTTCTACAGTATTATTACCTCCGGCTGCAATATAATGTCCGCAATCCAGATTGAGTGAATTGTAAGGTGACTGAGCCAAAGCTTCATCCCAGAGCGTATCGGTAGCCTGAGTGTGAGCGTGATAGCCTACAAAAATTTTGTGCTTTGCAGCAAGTTTTCCGAGCCTGCCAGTTTGACTGCTATTTGCAGGCAACTCCAGCGTAACGGAGTTTGCACCCAAAACTTTGGCGGCCTCCATCCCATATTCGATTTCGGCATCAGAATTTTGCTCACCAAATGCACTCGGTTTAAATGCATAGATTTCTATACCCGCTTTGTCAAACATTTTACGTACATTCTTTACCGATTTCATGGGGAGATTACTTCTCCATGCCGCAAGTTCCTTTCTGTATTGATCCATTTTGGATTTCTCTTCGTCGGTGAGTTCCCGTCTCTTGCCACCGGCAAATAAACTTCTCATATCTATGGGATTTTGAGGTGCACCCAAATACTTTTCCACTGGTTCACCCATAAGTTCAATCGCATTCATGCCACAGGTTTTGCAATAGGAAATGATACTCTCCAGGCTATCATTCATGCTGCGGAAGGAATAAGTAATGGCTCCAATTCGTGGGATAGATGCGGTTGGTCTCATGGAAAAAGCTTTTGTTCCCATCGCAGTAACGCCTGCGATACTCAATCCAGAGGTCCATAGAAAATCTCTTCTCTTCATTATTTCAATAGTTTAGTATTCGTTATTTAATCCAAAAATCGGTTTGTTTGTTTTCCAGGCCCCACGTGTAAAATCCGGAATTTCTACGGGTGAACTACCTCTTGCAATGGAAAGCTCAGAAAGCGGACTAATTGCAGACCAGGCAGCGGTATCATACACGTCGATAGGCGGAGCTGTTTTACGCTTGATGGATTCGATGAATCCACGAATCACAAAAAAATCAATACCCCCATGACCAGCATCTTCGGCAGATTTTGCGTGCTCTTTCCATAATGGATGGTCGTAGTCGTTCTGATATTTTTCAAAAGGCTCCCATTGATGAGCTTTGGCGGCGATTTTCTGAAGATAAATGGAGTCGTTATCGTCCATCCAGATTCCTTCTGTTCCCTGAGCCCTGAAGCCCAGCGAGTACGGCCGGGGACTATTAGTATCATGAATGATCACGATGTTCTCTCCATTCTCGCACTGAATGTTGGTAGTAACCACATCCCCAAGTTTAAATTTAACCCTGGCGTTCGGGTGGTTTTCTACGGCATTATCTACGATATGTTTATGCAAACCGCGGGCTTTTGTGGCCATCGAAGTAAGATAACTGAATTTGTTTCCGCGGTTAATGTCGAACCAGTGAGCCACGGGCCCAAGCCCGTGAGTTGGGTATATATCACCGTTTCTGTCAATGGAGTGTTGAGTTCGCCATCGGGCCTCTGCGTAAGCTTCGGGTCCGAAAAGGACACCACCACCTGTGTCTTGCTTCCCATCATTGAATTTCACTTCCCGGAGGTCATGCTGATATCCGCAATGGGCATATAACATTTCACCGAACATTCCTTTACGAATCATGTTCAGTATTGTCATCACGTCGCGGCGGTAACAAACGTTTTCCAGAATCATGCAATGAGATCCTGTTTCCTCGAAGGTATTTACCAGATCCCAGGATTCCTGTAGGGTGACTGTGGCAGATACTTCAACGCCTGTGTATTTTCCAGCCTTCATGCTTTCTACGGCCATAGGTACATGCCACTCCCAGGGTGTTGCTATGATTATCCCGTCCAGATCGGTACGTTTACAAAGATTTTTAAAGTCATACTCCCCATTGGAATAAACTTCAGGATTTTTTATTCCTTTCTTTTGAAATATTTCAAGTGTTTTTTTTATAGAATCAGGGTCTATGTCACAAATGGCAAGAATTTCTACATCGTCACGAAACAAGGCCTGAACCACATGACTTCTTCCTCTCGAACCAGTTCCGATAAATCCGAGTCTCACTTTGGAGGTATTGGTGGAGGTCTTTGCGAAATTCAGGTAAGGTAGAGCAGTGGCCACAGCGGTGCTCGAAATGAAACTTCTTCTGTTCATAGGTTTGGGTTGATCTTTTAAAGCTAACAGAACGTTTTCTTCTGTGTTCCTAAATTAGACAGATCAAGTGAAAAAGTGTACGAAAAGCTCTGGAAAACCGAGATTTCTAGTCAAAAACCTCTTGACGATCTTCGTAAATGTGAGTTATTCATTTATTTTTAGATCATAAGAGAATTTATTCTCTACATACAAAAAGATCAATTACTCTTTTTTTAAGATGAATATAATTATCTCTATATTAGTTAGTTACTCGTTTATTGGGTAGTTATGGCATGTGTAAATTTGATTTTATATCATACTTTTTGATTTATATCATACCTAAATGAACAAAACAAAATTCTTTGGTGTTAGCACTACAACCACGTAATAGTAATCCTTTTTAATGAGGTAGATTTGGATCACAAACTTTGATTTCGGTCTATCAGAAATATGACAATACCTTGAGTAAGAAAGTAGCAGTTTACAGAAAAGAGCACTTTAATGCCGCCCATCGGTTGAATAACCCTGAGTGGACGGAAGAAGAAAACAGAAAGGTTTTCGGAAAGTGTAACAATCCCAATTATCATGGTCATAATTATGATCTCGAGGTTCGGATTATTGGTGAAATTGATCCCGGTACAGGTTATGTCTATGATCTTGGAATGCTTTCAGAGCTCATAAATAGGCATATTCTAAGTTATCTGGATCATAAAAATCTTAATCTGGATATCCCTGAGTTCAAAAATCTGAACCCAACAGCCGAGAATATCGTGGTGGTAATCTATGAGATTCTGGAAAAAGCAATCAACAATCCGTCGCTTGAATTAAAAGTCAAGCTTTATGAAACCGAAAGAAACTATGTCGAGTACCCCGCGTAAACAAACCGAAAGAGAGATTGATGCCATAGGTGACGATCACCTGGCCGCAAACCGTTTTGACACTCCCCTGAGACCAGATGCCTTTGATTTGGACGATGATACTAAAATGGCCCGGATAGAAGAACATTTCAGAGAAATCATGATAACAATGGGTCTTGACCTGAATGATGATAGTCTGAAGGGTACACCAAGACGTGTGGCTAAAATGTATGTTAAGGAATTGTTCAGCGGGCTTAATCCGGCCAATTTGCCTGAGCTCACCCATTTCACCAATCATTATGGATACAAAGAGATGCTGGTAGAGCGGGATATCATGTTTCATTCAAATTGTGAGCATCATTTCGTTCCAATTGTCGGTAAAGCACATGTGGCCTATATTGCCAACGGACATGTAATTGGCCTTTCAAAACTGCACCGAATAGTCAATCATTTTGCAAGAAGACCGCAGGTTCAGGAACGAATGACTATTCAGATAGGGGAGGCTTTAAAGACCGTATTGGGTACAGAAAGTGTAGCTGTGATTATTGATGCCGATCATATGTGTGTAAGCTCCAGAGGGATAAATGATCAGACATCTTCTACGGTAACTACTTACTACAATGGAAAATTCAAAGAAGCTGATACGCGGAATGAATTCATCAAAATGGTAGGGCTTCGAATGAGTGCAATGAAGTATTAAAGAAAAACCGAGGTAACAATTCAGGTTACCTCGGTTTATACCCGGTTTCTGGACTTTACAATTCCTTTAATTTTATATTGCGGAATGATACGCCTTTGGCCCAATCTTGCAGAGCGATGTGGCCTTTAGTACTTTTGCCAAAAGAAGGAAAAGTTTTAAATCCGCTTTTAGAGACCATTTCAGACCATTCGTTGGAATTAAAGTCCTGTTCGGCGGTGATGACTCCGTTAAGCCAAAATGTAACCTTACCATGTTCCTGAGTAATACGCGATTCATTCCAGGTACCAGCGGGTCTTGCCTCCACTTCGTTTAGATTGGGCTTAAATCCATAAAGACAGGCTGCCCAGTGAGTGGAATCATGGAGATATTCTTTATGAATACCCAGGTTATCAAGTAATTGGTACTCGGGTCCGGTAGTCCAGGCGGTCGGAAATTCAGGATCTTCCTTAACATTGATAAACACGCCACTATTTCCGGCCTGAGAAATTTTCCAATCGAATTTGAGGTCGAAATTTTCATAGGTCAGGTTAGAAATCAGGTCACCATGTTCTACTTCAAACGTATCAGGTTTGCAATATAATTCTCCATTTATGGCGATCCACGCAGAAGGTACTTTACCCTTATTGTAAAGATGCCATCCATCGGTACTATTACCGTCAAAAAGAAGTTTCCAGCCCTCGTTAACCTCCTCCTGAGAAAGTGAATTGGTCTGAATAACTTCTTTCTCGTTCGTGTTTTTTGAAGAATTACAGGAGTATAGGGCAGCTATGAATAGACAGCACAAGCCGGGCTTTAGGTTTAATTTCATTGGGGTTGAATTAAAAAGGGAGCCGTTTACCGACTCCCTGATTTTACAGATTACAGTTCTTTGATCCGGATATTTCTAAAGGAAACCACGTTTCCGTGATCCTGAATCCCAATTTTGCCCGAGGAGTATTTTCCGAAATCACTCCATCCTTTGAACTTACTATCTTCAACCATGGCATCCCATTTTTCCCCGGTAGTCGGATAACTTACGGCAAGAGTTCCATTTTGCCAGATGGTAACCATGTTGTCTTTTTTTACAATTTTCACTTTATTCCAGTTATCATAGGGTTTGGCTTTGGATGCAGAAGGAATCATATCATAAAGTGACCCCGCTTTTCTGTTTCCGTTTTTACCTTGTTTCGCATCCGGGTGATTCTCGTCATCAAGAACCTGAATTTCAGGGCCACTGGCGTAGGGAGTATTTAACTTTGGATCTTCTTTTACCCCGTAAAAAATCCCGCTGTTACCTCCTTTTTCAATTTTCCATTCCAGCTCCAGTTCGAAATTTTCGTAGTCTTTGTCTGTAACCAGGTCATTGACTTTCCACTCGCTCGAGCCTTTCGGGTCAAAGACAAATGCTCCGTCTTTGATTGTCCATTTGCCACTTACGGGTTCGCCGGGATGATTATAAATATGCCAGTTGTTGAAGGTTTTGCCATCGCTTAATTTGACCCATTTACCCTTCTGAGCAAAAGACTGAACCGAGGCCAAAAGTACCATCATAAAAATTACCTGCTTTTTCATGCGATTAGTTAAAAGGTTATAAATACGTATTTGTTGTCTCAAAAATACAACGGTGTTTCTTACAATTCCCTTATTTTGATATTTCTGAAAGAAACACCTTTGGCCCAATATTGCAGTCCTATGTGTCCTGAGGGGGTTTTTCCAAATTCGGGATAATTCTTGAATTCGCTGTTTTTCACCATATCATCCCACTCATCGGTGGTCATATCTACTTCTCCGGAAATTTTGTCGTTTAGCCAGAAAGTCACCCTTCCGTTCATCTGCTGAATACGTGCTTCGTTCCATTGACCCACGGGGTTCGTAATTACGTCTTCCTGATAGGGCCTGAAACCATAGACACAGCCTGCCCATCGGGTACTGTCGTCGAGAAATGGGTTTTCTCCGATCAGGCAATTATCAATTAACTGATATTCCAGGCCGGTGTGGTAAGCTACGGGATATCTCTTGTCTTCCTGAACATTAATAAATACTCCACTGTTGCCTTCCGCGGTTATTTTCCAGTCAAACTTGAGATCAAAATTACGATACTCCTTATCCGTGATTAAATCCCCATGTTTTACTTCAAAATTATAAGGATCGCAGTAAAGTTCGCCCTTGAGTGCGATCCAGGAAGAGGGAACCGTGCCGCTATTGTAAAGATGCCAGCCGCGGGTTGTTTTGCCATCAAAAAGTAATTCCCAGCCCTGTATTATTTCGAATCCATTCAGGGTGTTCTGTTCGGGATCCTGCTCTTCGCAAGACATGACTAAAAATGCTAAAACGAAAACCGATGCAAAGAGTAATTTGAACCGGTCTTTAGCTTTTCTGAACATACAGGAGAAAATGGTCGGGTATTATGGTGCCCAATATACTAGGTTACTCTTTAAAATGTTTAACATTTGAAAGAATACGTGTCTGATTCCAGCTTTTTTTACCCGTAAAAGCCTCTTTTCGTACCGGACAGTCTGAAACAAGACAATAATGACAGCATTCAGGAAGGCAAGGGTCGGTGTGAACGAAAATTTCAACTTCAAAGGGGTAGTTTGATCTGACGGTTTCTTCAAATTTCTGAACTTCCAGGTGAGCCTCTTCAAGCGTCAGGTAATACGGAAGTGTTATATGACAATCTACGTGGATGTCAGCTCCATATTTTTGTACTCTGAAGTTATGTACGTCAATCCAGCAGTCTCTTCGGTTATTGTTTAGTATTTCCAGCAATTGGTTGAATGTTTCTTCATCCAATTCGTCCATGAGGCCACCCACAGATTTTCTAAGCAAATGAATCCCGTTATAAATGACTATTACGGCCAGTAGAAGTGCCAGGATACCGTCAATATAAGATTTTCCTGTCCATTTAACCAGAAACAAACCCGCAATGAGTGCTATGGAACTAAGGGCATCCAGTAAAAGATGACGGCCGTCAGCCTGAAGAATGACAGAGTCTGTTTTCTTACCGGTTTCTATCAGATAGTACCCGACAGCACCGTTAATTACCAGTGTAACCATTACGAGCCAAATTCCCTTATTTAGGTTTTCTACCGGAGTTTTCTGATAGAATGAATAGATCGCCGGGGCAATCATAAGTAACCCGGCCACTACTATCATCATCCCCTCCAGGCCTGATGAGAAAAATTCAATTTTGCCATGACCATAAGGATGATTCCTATCTTTCGGTCTGCTTGCCAGATAAACGGAGTAGTAGGCAAAAGATGCTGCCGCCACATTGACAATGGATTCGGTAGCATCTGTGAGAATGGCCTTGGAGTTAGTGATATAATAGGCGAGAAACTTGATGATCATTAACACAAGTCCTACACCCAGGGCAATGGCAATGGCTATTCTATTATTTTTTGGAGCAGAATTTTCCAGAATATTACTTTGTAATCCCAAGGACTAAACTTAGGAAAATCCCATAATTTCGCAGCCATGGAAGAAGAAAAAAATCCCTGGACCACCTTAAAAGAGGAAATTGTTTACTCGAACAACTGGATTGATGTGGTTCATAAAGACGTATTAACTCCAAACGGAAAACCAGGCATTTATGGACAGGTTAATTTTAAGAATATTGCCATTGGAGTGATTCCGTTGGATGATGAGGGATACACCTGGCTGGTAGGCCAGTATCGTTTCCCACTCAATGAATACAGCTGGGAGATTCCGGAAGGTGGCTGCCCGGAAGGAGAGGATTGGCTCGCCGCTGCCCGGCGTGAACTGAAAGAGGAGACAGGATTGGAAGCCAATTCGTTTGAGTTGATCAGTAAATTACATACATCTAACTCTGTGTGTAACGAGGTGGCGTACATTTATCTGGCTCGTGGTTTACATATGGGAGAATCTGAACCCGAGGATACAGAACAGCTTCAGGTGAAACGTATTAAATTATCAGAGGCCGTAGACATGGTCATGAACAATCAAATAACAGACTCAATGAGTGTTACGGGTCTTCTCAAAGCCGAAAAATTGTTCAAGGAGAATACCGTTCAAAAATCTTAGATGTTCCACGATTTCAGGGTTTCTATGGCCTCATAATCCGTAAGATCGGTTTTGCATGGCACGATTCCCACATAGTTGTTTTCCATGCACCAAACGTCGGTATCTTCGTTTTGTGGTTCGTGATTCACAAATTCCCCGCCCATCCAGAAGTAGGGCCTTCCATGGGGATCTTTTCTGGCATCAAACTCTTCTTTCCAGAATCCGTTTGTTTGACGCACAATCTTTATTCCCTGTAAAGGGTGTCCCGAGTTTTTAGGAAAGTTCACGTTCAATGCCCGATGTCTGGGTAAGCCATTCTGAAGGGTGGATTCGCAAATTCTTTTGATAAATGAATTAGTGTGTGAGAAATCTGCATCGTAATGAAAATCGTCAATAGAAAAACCAATGGCTGGTATGCCTTCAATAGATGCTTCCCGGGCCGCAGCCATAGTTCCACTGTAAATCACAGAGATAGAGGCGTTATGGCCATGGTTTATTCCACTAACTACCAGGTCTATTTTTCTGCCCTTTAGGAAATGATGCTTCGCCAACTTCACACAGTCTGCGGGTGTTCCGCTGCATTCATAGGATTCGATTTCTCCGAAGATATTTGATTTTTTTATATGAATGGTACTGTCAACAGTTATGGCATGCCCCATGCCTGAGTTCGGACTATCCGGTGCCACCACGAACACCTCACCAATTTCTTTAACTACGGATATGAGGGTTGCGATACCTTTTGATGTAATGCCATCATCATTGGTGACGAGTATGAGCGGTTTTGACATGCAAGCTTCTTTTTGACAAAGGTAAGCTTATGAATCCATTTGAACACCTCAAATAGTTTAGTTCAGAACGGAAAACTCGGTCTTATATCCATTTTCCAGCCCACTTATCTCATTGTCAATTCGCTGAATGTATCCGTTTTCAGAGGTATAGGGTTTCCAATCAGGAAGATTCTCACCGTTTGGATTACCGGTTTTAATAAAGTTCAGATAGTACGAAGAAAGAATTTTTTCAGTTTGCAGGTCATGATTTTGCCAGGGTCTGTTCCAGGTAGTAAGATTTCCCAGGGCATAGGGTACGTCTGAGGTGTGAAAGGCACCATAATGTGGAAAATCCGGCTTATCTGTAGGAACATGAGCTACTTCATAGACGAATACAGGTTTTGAATTGTTAAGGGCCCAGAGTCGTGCCGGAATTGCTGCGAAGCCAAGAGTTCTGGCCTTCGTTCGCATTTTAAGTGCTTCGGCGTCATTTTGTGCAGAAAAAGCCGCAAGGAAATCCTCCGCCTTATTTCCCTGTTGCTCCCTGGTCTCCTGAATATATTGTTTAAGAGTAAGAGCACCGCCCGTTAGAAATCCTCCATCATCTTTGGTCCAGCCCGTGAGCACGGGAACCTGACTCACTCTGTTTTCAAAAGCATTTTCATGGAGAAAATATCCATCCAGAATTACTCCAGGTCGCCCTGTTTTTAGTTTTCCCGCTGCCTCCAGAATTTCTTCAGCGGATTTTTGACGCATTTCGCCTATATTTTTCAACCCGAGAATTCCCTGTAGTTCCAGACCCGTCTTTTCCGCATCCTTCAACAAGGTTAGTTGTCTGTTAGGACCAAATCCGCCACTCATTGCAATTGCCTTGTGAAAGAGACCTTTCGCCAAAGGCGATGCAGTAAGGGCATGAATACTCATAGATCCTGCTGATTGTCCGGCAATTGTAACGTCATCCGGATTGCCCCCGAAAGCAACTATGTTTTCTTTGATCCATTGCAAGGCAGCTATCTGATCGAGTAAGCCGTAATTGCCACTATGTCCGTTCTGTTCATCAGTCAGACCGGGATGTGACAGAAATCCAAAGGGCCCAACGCGGTAGTTTAAACTTACAAATACAACCCCGTTTCTGGCATAATAAGAACCGTCATATATGGCACAGGCCGCCGAACCTGAATTAAATCCTCCACCATATATCCAGACAAAAACCGGTCTTTTTTCAGAGGTTTCTTTCGCTGCAGTCCAGATATTCAGATAAAGGCAATCTTCGCTGAGAGGTTCAGGAGGAGCAATGAATTCCTCAGACCAGCAACTAAATGGCTTAGGCTCTGGCTGAAATGGACTGGCGGCAAATTCCCTGCATTCTTTTACGCCATCCCAGTTTTCTACCGGTCGAGGAGATTGCCAACGAAGATCGTTAACTGGTGGTTTGGCAAAAGGCACACCTTTATAAATGAGTAGCTCTTCATCTTTGTAACCAAGGATTTCTCCGTTTTTCGTAGAAACACGTTCACTGAGCTGAGAGGGTTTGCAGGAAATCAGTAATCCAAGAAGAAAAAGACAGAGTATTTCTTTCATTTCAATGGGGTTGGTGCCCTAAAGTAAACCCTTCTTTTAAATCACGGAAATATTATTCCGGGAAAGTCATTTTTCAGCGACCTTACTACTATTCGCAAAGACCAAGCTCCTCAACTATGTGAAGCTTTCGTGTATTTTTTCTGGTGCGGGCTGCTACTTCAGGCTTGTACCCTTCTGTGCTTTTCCGGTAATAGCCTGTACCATCATAAGGTCTCTTTTTGGGATGTTCCTTGCATGAGTATGAGCAGGCACCGTCCATTTCCAGGCCGCATTTCTCGCAAATGGGCAGGTGCTCGTTACACTCTGGATTCGCACAGTTGATCATCCTGTCACACTTATCCCCGCAAATATGACAGGTAGAAATAATTTCAGGATTAACCTTGTTTACCTCGGTGGTTAACCTGCCGTCAAAAACGTAGCATTTTCCGTCAAAGTTTACTCCGCCTTCCTCAAGACCATATTTTATTATGCCTCCATGTAGCTGATAGACATCTGTAAACCCCCTTTCCAAAAGATAGGCAGAAGCTTTCTCGCATTTAATACCGCCGGTGCAGTACGTGATAATTTTTTTGTGTTTCAGATGTTCAATTTCGTGAACGTGATCAGGCAATTCACGGAGGTTTTCCATGTCAAAGGTGATGGCTCCTTTGAATTTACCTACCATGTGCTCATAGTTTGATCGCATATCTACCAGTACCACGTTTTCGTCTGCAAGCATTTTTTTGAATTCAGCCGGCTCCAGGTGTTTACCTGTTCGCACGAGCGGATCCACCGGCAATTCAGAGTGTACAATCTCTTTTTTGATGCGGACGTAAAGTTTTTTGAAAGCATGCCCCTGGTGCGATTCCACTTTAAAGTCAACCTTACTGAATCTGGGATCACTTTTTACCCAATTCATGTAGGTTTGGCATTCTTCTTTTGTACCTGAGACCGTTCCATTGAGACCTTCAGGTGCTATGATAATTCTTCCCAGAAGATTGTGGTCAAGACAAAACTGATGATGTTGATCACGGTATTCCACCACATTTGAGATAGGCGAATAGATGTAGTACAACAAAACACTGAATTCCTGCATAAAACCGATAACTAATTGAGTTGCAAAATTACTAAAAGCAATGATCGAAATCTAAGCCAACAAGAACCAAAACATCTATTTTTGCAGAAAATTCTCTGTTTTGTATGCATATCGCTATTACGGGTAACATTGGTGCAGGAAAAACAACGCTAGCAGAAAAGCTTGCCGATCACTACGGATGGGAGGTTTACTACGAGGCGGTTGATGGAAATCCCTATCTGGCACCATTCTACGGCGATATGTCAAAGTGGTCATTTCATCTGCAGGTCTTTTTTCTGAACAGCCGTTTTGAGCAGGTTTTAAAAATTAAAAATCAGGTAGACAAAACCATTGTACAAGACCGAACTATTTATGAAGATGCCTACATTTTCGCACAAAATTTATATGAAACGGGCCATTTGAATGAAACGGATTACAAAACTTACCGGGCCCTTTTTGAAACCATCATGCAGGCCATTACTCCGCCTGACCTCATGATTTATCTGAAAGCGGATATTCCCAAGCTCGTGAAACAGATACAAAAGCGGGGCAGAGACTTTGAAACAAGTATAGATCCCGGCTATCTGTTAAGTCTTAATCATCTCTATGAAAAATTTACGGAGCGTTATAATCATGGAAAGATGATTGAAATAGATGTGAATGAACTGGACTTCGTGAGCAATGACCTTGACTTCGTCCATATCACACGGCAAATTGAAAAGAATGTCAATTTGGGTAAGCAATTAAAGATTTAACACATATTAAAGCACAGGATAAAAACCCTTTGGACCGAATTTTGTTATTTTGGCCCGTAATCCCTGGAATTTAACTAAACCAAAACGTATCCGATGGATTTTAAAAAACTGAACACCCTGGGTGGATGGCTCGCTTTCCTGATAGCTCTGGTGACTTACACACTTACTGTGGAACCTACTGCAAGTTTCTGGGACTGTGGTGAATTTATTGCCTGTGCGTACAAATTACAGGTTCCGCATCCGGCAGGTGCACCTTTCTTTCTTTTACTTGGCAGAATTGCCTCTCTTTTTGCCGGCGGTAACGTAGAAAAAGTGGCTCTGATGGTCAATATGCTTTCGGTGCTGGCGAGTGCGTTCACAATCTTGTTTATGTTCTGGACCATCTCACTGCTCGCCCGGAAAATTCTTGGCAAGAAAGGAGAAGAGTTAACCGGAACTCAGCAAATTCTTGTTTTAGGAGCTTCTCTTTCCGGTGCTTTGATCTACACCTGGTCAGACTCCTTCTGGTTCAGTGCGGTAGAAGCTGAAGTTTATGGAATGTCTTCCTTCTTTACGGCCATTGTGATCTGGGCAGTATTAAAATGGGAATTGATTGAAGATGAGGCAGAAGCAAACAAATGGCTTATCTTCATTGCATACCTTGTTGGCTTATCTATCGGTGTTCACCTTCTGAATCTGGTAACTATCCCGGCATTAGGTCTTTGGGTTTATTACAAGAAAACATCAAAAATTACACTTTCGGGTGGTCTGGTGGCTATTTTTCTGGGTTTGATTGTATTGGGAGCGATTATGGTTGGGGTGATAACCGGTATACCTTCCTTCAGTTTCTCGTTCGATAAGCTCTTCGTAAATACATTTGGTCTGCCTTTTGGCTCCGGAATGATCTTCTTCCTTGTTTTACTTATTGCCGCTTTGGTATATGGAATAAGATGGTCATCAAAAAATAAGAAAATCTGGATTAATACAGCACTCTTGTCGTTTGCGTTTATTTTGGTTGGCTATTCGACCTACACCATTGCCTTAATCAGGTCAAATTATAATCCACCGATTAATGAAAATGACCCCAGTGATGTACTGGGATTCACCTATTACCTCAAACGCGAGCAATACGGCAGCCGTCCTTTGATGTATGGTCCTGTTTTTTCTTCAAGACTTACGCAGATAGATCGAGGTGAACCCGACTATAAAGTGGGAAAAGACAAATACGAGGTGTACGATTATTCTCCAACCTACACCTGGCAGGGAGAAATGTTATTGCCTAGAATCTGGTCGCAGGATCCTAACCATGTAAGACTATATCGCAACAAGTTGGGTTTAAATGAAAGTGAAACTCCTACGATGGGAGATAACCTGGCATTTATGTTCAGGCATCAGCTGGGTTATATGTACTGGAGATATTTTCTTTGGAACTTCTGGGGACGGGCCAGTGATGTGGAAGGGGCCTGGGGAACCTCAATATTTGAGTCAAAGAGTGATCTTCCGTCAAGTATTGCATCTAACCGAGGACGAACTAATTTTTATGCTCTGCCATTTATTCTGGGTATTCTCGGGCTGCTTTATCAGTATTTTAAAAGAGAGAAGGACTTTATCGTAATGCTCCTGCTTTTTATTCTTACTGGTGCAGGCCTTGTGATCTATCTCAATTCGCCACCCGTAGAGCCTCGTGAACGAGATTATATCTACGTTGGGTCGTTTTACATTTATGCCATTTGGGCAGGCCTGGGAGTAATGGCCATTGCAGATTGGATTTTGAAAAAGCTTGGGGATACAGCTGTTAAACCGATTATCGCTTCTGTAATTGGCCTTGCAATTCCATTACAAATGGTAACGCAAACCTGGAAAGGTCATGACCGGTCAGACCGCGTTCATCAGGTAGATTTTGCGAAAAATTTATTAAACTCGGTAGCACCCAATGCCATTCTGTTTACAGGAGGCGATAATGATACGTTCCCGCTATGGTATGCACAGGAAGTAGAGGGTGTTCGTCGTGATGTACGGGTTTGTAATCTCAGCTTATTGGGTACAGACTGGTACATAGAGCAGATGAAACGCGATACCTATGAGTCAAAAGCTTTACCTATTTCATTCACGAAAGATCAGGTTTTAAAAGGTGTAAATGACCAGATTCCTTTTGTTGAAAATCCAAATGAAATGGTCAAAGCGGGAATTAATCTGAAGCAATACCTGAACCTGGTAAGGAGTAATGACCGGGCCATTCAGATGGCGGTTTCTTCAGGAGATATGATTAATACGCTGCCATCTGCGAATTTGTTTCTTGAATACGATCCGGAGTCAGTTCGGAAAATGGGTTTTGTTAAGAACGAATATCAGGATGGTATTAACGGGGTTATGCGTTGGTCACTTGGTGAGCGTGATCTTCTTAAAAATGATCTTATTGTGCTTGACATCATCGCACAGAATAACTGGGAAAGACCTATTTATTTTGGAGGTACTCTATCTCCGAATTCGTATCTGAACATGAAGGAATTCATGCAGCTCGAGGGGTATGCCTACCGTCTCACTCCGGTAAGAATTCAGGGAGCTCGCGATGGTATTGTCAATACGGAAGTCATGTATGACCGAGTTATGAATAAATTTGAGTGGAGGAATCTGAACAATCCGGAGGTTTACTATGATTCAGAAACTTATCTGAAAGTACCAATCATCACCGCACGTTTTGCCTTCCTTCGACTTGCAGATCAGTTGGTTCGTGAGGGAGACAATAAAAGAGCCAAGGAGGTTCTGGACAAATGCCTGGAGGTGATGCCAGATAAATCTGTACCTTATGATCAATTATCTGCGAATTTTACTACGTTTTATTATACGATAGGAGAGCCGGAAAAGGCGAAAGAAATCTCGGATGTAATCGCCAAACGTGCTGATGAAGAGCTTACCTATTTTATTGCGAAGCAAAAGCAAAATGACATTAAGGAATGGGGAGCAGATAATGTTCAGTCGTATATACAAAACAATTTGCGTGACTTAAACATGCTAATCAGTATTGCAGAGCAATTTGATAAACCTCTGGCGGCCACGTATCGGGGGATTTATGATAAGCACACTCAGGGACTGTAAACTGAAAAACCTGCTTCGGCAGGTTTTTTTTTGGATAGAATATTCTTTGCAACCGTGTTGCACTATTTATTCTTACCTATATTTGCAACCATGTTGCAAAATTTAACAAGTCCTATGAAAAAGATTGTATTGTTCGTACTTTTTGGAGGAATGATGATTTCCTGTGATAAGAGTGATCCCGTAATCCCGAATGAGGAGGAACTAATAACCACAGTCACTTATACACTTACTTCTTCAACCGGGGAAAAGGTAGAGTTGAATTTTAAGGATTTAGACGGCGATGGAGGACAGGCACCTGTGATTACTACTGGTAAACTGAAACCTAATACGACCTACACAGGAGAACTTAAATTATTGAATGAGACAGAGTCACCTGCGGAGAATATAACCCTGGAAATTGAAGAGGAGGCTTTGGAGCATCAGTTCTTTTTTCAGGTATCCGGGGCCAATGCGACCGTAACTTACAAGGATCAGGATACCGGTGGAAACCCCTTGGGGCTAAGGAGCGAGGTTAAGACAGGTGCCGTTTCTACAGGTCAGTTAACAATCACTCTTCGTCATGAGCCAAACAAGACGGCCAGTGGCGTTTCTCAAGGTAATATTGCAAATGCAGGCGGAGAAACCGATATTGAAGTTACTTTTCCTTTGACCATTGAATAAGAGCCTTTTCTTTTTTCTGCTGCTTCTATCAGGTTTTGCTGTAGGGCAGCAGTGTACAATTTCTCTGAAGGGGTACGCGATTGATGAAGTAACGCGTACCCCTTTGCCATTCGCATCAGTTTATCTGGAGTCTGCGGCTAAAGGCGTTCAGGCTGATGAACGTGGTTATTTTGAATTCAACGCTGTTTGCCCGGATACCACTCATCTTCGAATCTCCCATGTAAGCTGCGAACCGTTACGAAAGTTTATAGTCCTAGAAAAAGATACGGTGCTTCAAATCTTTCTGCATCATCACGAGGAGCTTATGAATGAGATTAAAGTTCATGGCAATAAACAGCAGATAGGCACCAGTGCTACGTCTACACTTGATTCAGATTTAATTAAAAAGGAAAGCAACCGCGACCTTTCAGAACTCTTGGCCCGAATAACCGGAGTGAGTCAGCTAAAGACCGGTTCTGGAATTTCAAAACCCGTAATTCACGGATTATATGGAAATCGGGTGGCTTTATTGAATAACGGTATTGCTCAGGGAGGTCAGCAATGGGGTAATGATCATGCCCCTGAAGTAGATGCATATTCTGCAGATCACATTTCAGTCATCAAAGGGGTTTCTTCATTGGCCTACGCCGGTCAGTCTTTGGGTGGGGTGGTGCTCATTGAACCTGAGGAAACCACGGAAGACCCTCACTTTCACGGTGGACTAAATTATATTTATCAAACCAATGGAAAGGGAAGTACGATGAACGCAAAATTGGAAAAAGGTGGTACTTCCGGGGCTTTCTGGGTAAAAGGTACCCTGAAATATCACGGAGACCTGCACACTCCTGATTACTTTTTAACAAATACCGGGAAGAGGGAACGGGATCTTGCAGCACTACTTGAAATTGATAAACAAAAGAACTGGACCAAGAGCTTGTATTTCAGTACATTCAATACGCATCTGGGTATTTTGCGAGGAGCACATATAGGAAACCTCACAGATTTGAACTCAGCTATAGGGAGAGAAATTCCTTTCTTTACTTCAGACTCATTTTCGTATACCATCAATTCTCCCTCCCAAAAAGTCAATCATCATCTGATAAAACTTAGTACAATTGGCAAGCTTTCCAAAGAGCGGATTGTACATGTGAATTATGGATTTCAGTTAAATTCCAGGAGAGAATTTGATGTACGCCGGGGTGGGCGAAGTGACGAGCCCGCACTCAGTCTGAAACAATATACGCAGCAGCTGGATTTTAGCTTTGAGAAAAGTATGGCGGCCGGGGGGTATTTAAAAACGGGTGTTCTGGGGCAATATATTGATAACACCAATTTGCCTGAAACCGGAATTCTGCCGCTCATTCCCGATTACCTGAATTTCAATGAAGGGGTCTTTTTCATCTACCAAAAGGAGTGGTCAAAATGGACTGCAGAGGCCGGAGTCAGAGGGAATTTTGCCCAATATAGGGTGGTAAGTATTACACGAACCCTACCTCGTGAAATTGAGAGAAATAATCATACTTATGCGAATTACAGCTTTTCTGGCGGACTCAATTATATACCGTATCGGTGGCTTAAACTTACTGGAAATACAGGCTGGGCCGGCAGACCACCTGCCATTAATGAGCTTTACAGTTTCGGGCTGCATCAGGGTGTAAGTAGCATAGAAATAGGCTCTCCCGATTTACAGGTGGAGCATGCTTTCAAAGCTACCTTATCTGCTGAAGTTACATTTGGCAATCGTTTATTTGCTCAGATTTTAGGGTACTATCAGCACATGAATGATTATATTTTTCTACAACCTTCGGCGGAACCAGAACTTACTATTCGGGGAGCCTTCCCGGTTTTTAATTACAATCAAACTGACGCCGTCATAAAGGGATTAGATCTGCTGTTTTCATTTGAACCCTCAGAATTGATCCGGTTTATTTCAAAGGCCTCCTTGTTAAGGGGAGACGATGTAAGAAACGGACTACCCTTAGTTTATATGCCATCTGCAAATCTGGAGAATAAACTTGAGGTCAATTTGAAAGGAAAGTCAATTTTTGATCATCCCTCGGTCTATTTACAGTGGAATACGGTTTTTGAACAGAAACATTTAAATCCCGAGCAGGATTTTTTCCCGCCTCCACCTACCTATCATCTTGTGGAGATGGGCATCTCTTCCAGTTTTAAGATTGAAAAACAGCATTTTAATGCCGGAATACAAATTGATAACCTACTGAATACCACCTACAGGGATTATCTGAACCGACAGAGATATTTTTCAGCAGAAACAGGACGGTCTTTCAATATTAGAGTGAACTGGCAATTTTGATTACTTGACTTTCAATTACCCGGTCTTTATATTCGGGGTGTTAAAGTTATTTTGAATCTCAAAACCAGTTTTATTATGGGAAAAGGCGACCGCAAAAGCAGAAGAGGTAAGATTTGGAAAGGTTCATTTGGAAAGACCAGACCAAGAAAAGTGCAGAATGCAAAGAGTAAAAAAGCACTGAAGACCAGGAAATAAAGCCACTTAAGTAAGAAAATCCGGGACCACCCGGATTTTCTGTATTGGAATCAATTGAAAAAATCCTTCATTTTTTCGAAAATCGTCCGGCTGTTTGAACCGGCTTTTGGTTCAAAATTTGGGGATTCCCTCAGCTTTTCAAGAATTTCCTTCTCTTCTGAGCTCACCGATACAGGCGTGTATATATTTATGTGAACCAACTGATCACCCGTTCCATACCCATTAACCGAAGGTAGCCCTTTGCCCCGGAGGCGTAGCACTTCTCCTGCCTGTGTTCCGTTTTTTAGCTTAATTTTAACTTTACCATCAACAGTAGGAACTTCAAGTTCCGTTCCCAATACCGCATCCACGAAATTGACCGGGAGATCGAAAAGAACGTTATTTCCATCACGCTTAAGCTCGGGATGCTCCTCTTCTTCAATAACAATCAGCAAGTCGCCCGCCACGCCACCACGTACAGGAACATTACCTTTTCCGCTCATAGAGAGCTGCATGCCCTCAGCCACTCCTGCGGGTATTTTAATACTTATCTGGTCTTCAGAGAGCTGACGACCCTCACCAAAACACACTCCACATCGTTCAGATACAATTTTACCTTCACCCTGGCAGGTAGGGCAGGTACTGGTAGATACCATCTGACCCAGCATCGTTTGCTGAACCCTGCGTACCTGTCCCTGTCCGTTACAGGTTGTACAGGTGGTTAGCGATGTTCCGTTTTTAGAACCATTTCCGCTACAAGCACTGCAGCTGGTGTAGCGTTTCACTTTTATTTTCTTCTCAACACCTTTCGCCACATCATTCAGCGAGAGCTTCAGTTTGATACGAAGGTCAGATCCTTTTCGAACTCCCCGACGTGCCCCACCGCCACCTGCAGATCCTCCAAAAAAGCTGCTAAAAGGACTGCCATCTCCGAAAATATCACCAAACTGACTGAAGATGTCGTCCATGGTAAATCCACCGCCGCCACCAAAACCACCTGAACCGCTCATTCCGGCATGTCCAAACTGATCGTATCTTGCTTTTTTCTGAGGATCAGAAAGCACGGCATACGCTTCTGCAATTTCTTTGAACTTCGCTTCGGCCTCTGAATCCCCCGGGTTTTTATCCGGGTGATATTTGATGGCAAGCTTTCGGTAAGCCTTTTTCAGCTCGTCGGCAGTGGCACTTTTCGAAACTCCAAGTACCTCATAGTAATCTCTTTTTTGTGACATATGTGTCTTGTAAATGATTTGACGACCGATTTCCGGTCAAAAAGAATAGAAATCAGCTTCCTACTACCACTTTTGCATACCGTATTACCTTGTCATTGAGATAATACCCTTTTTCCACTTCGTCAATAACTTTCCCTTTTTTATCGTCACCGGCGGCAAACTGGGTAATGCATTCGTGAAGCTCGGTATCAAAATCAGAATCTTTGGACTCCATAGGTTTAAGACCTTTACTCTCCAGGGTTTTTCTCAGCTTATGAAAAACGAGCTCCAGACCCTCCTTCAGTGCATTTAGGTCTGTTGACTTCTCAAAAGCTTGCTGAGCTCTTTCAAAATCATCAACCACCGGCAGAAGTTCTTTGATCAGGTTTTCTGATGCATTCATCACAATATCTACCTTCTCTTTGGCCGTTCTGCGTCTGAAATTCTCAAATTCAGAGTACAGGCGTATGTATTTATCTTTTTGTTCGGCCAGCTCAGCCATTAGCTTTTCCTCCGCAGAAAGCTCTGATTCTTCGGGGTCTTTTTCGGTTGTGGCTTCTTCAGTTGTCAGATTATCTTCTGCCAATTCTACCTCTATGTCTTCAGTTTTGTTCTTTTTTGACATGTTTTCCTCAATTTTTCAACGTTCACAAGAAAGTCAAATATTAAACCACAGGAGTATTTTCTGTCATTATGTCAGTAAAACAAAAAGCCCGCAATGTATTTTTGCGGGCATCTTTTGATTCTGTTTCTTTTTAGAAGTTTTTTCGGACGAAATCGGTAAACTCTTTCTTCATAGATTGAAACAGCTGAGTGAATGTGCTCATTCTATCCTGCAAAGTTCCGTCATCCGCAACCTTTCTCCGATTTAAAGCTACTGGATTATCCATCACTTCTTTTTCCAGGTCACTTTCACTTTCGCGGATATCATGTTTGAGTAAGTCAAGCTCATTTTTTTGAATCAGGAACTGATTCTGAAATCTTTCTACAAACATTTTCAGCTCCAAAGCCGTGTTTTTTGAGCTGATTTCTTCAAGCTGTCTTCTGAAAATTTGCAATTCATCCGCATAAAAATCAAGTTCCCTAAGCCACTCCAAATGGCTTTGATGTATCTCTGTAATGTAGTTTTTCTCTGTCATGATCTTAGTTTTTCATTGATTAACAGTTGTAAATCTCTGCAGGAAAAGAGATAGTCATTATGAGTATGATCATTTGCTGCTGTGTGATTACTCAAAACAAAAAGTGACGAATTGACAAACTAACGATAAATTTGGCTCTATGATACCTTCAAAAGAATCGAGAACTCAGGCCATCAAGAAGAAAGCAGCGGAGCTGGGCTTTGATTTCTGTGGTATTTCAAAGGCAGGCTTTCTTGAAAAGGAGGCGGTAAGACTCGAAACGTGGCTAAACAAGAACTACCATGGCGAAATGGCCTGGATGGCCAATCATTTCGACAAACGTCTAGATCCGGTAAAGCTCGTTCCTGGTGCAAAGTCGGTGATCTCGGTGATGTTGAATTACTACGCTGAAAAGAGGCTTCCTGAAGGAAAAGAGGATTTTAAGATCTCCAAATATGCCTATGGGACAGATTACCATTACGTGCTTAAGGAAAAACTCAAGGAATTATTCCTCTTTATGAATGAAGAAATTGGTGAAATAGATGGTCGTATTTTTGTGGATTCAGCACCGGTAATGGACAAAGTTTGGGCCCAGAAATCAGGTCTGGGATGGATAGGGAAGCATAGCAATCTGCTTAACCGTGAAATGGGAAGCTTTTTCTTTCTGGGAGAAATTATCTCTGATCTTGAGCTGGAGCCCGATGGCCCGGTTAAAGATCACTGCGGAACATGCACCGCTTGTATAGATGCCTGCCCTACAGATGCCATCACAGAGCCTTATGTGGTAGATGGGAGCAAATGTATTTCCTATTACACCATTGAATTGAAAGAGGCAATTCCTGCGGAAGCCCGTGGAAAAATGGACAACTGGATTTTTGGCTGTGATATCTGCCAGGATGTCTGCCCGTGGAATCGCTTTGCCAAACCTCATAATCATCCGGAGTTTGCCTTAAATCCTCAACTCGAGCAGTTCACCAAAAGCGATTGGGAAGAAATTACTGAGGAGCTGTTCCGCGAATTATTCCGTAGATCACCCTTAAAACGAACCAAGCTGGAAGGACTGAAAAGAAACATGGAGTTTGTCAAACATGAGGAATCACCACCACAAACATAGAACCTTTCCCAAGCTCACTTTTAATTGAGATTTTGCCATTCAGCATACCTACAATCCTTTTACAAATAGATAAGCCAATTCCGGATCCCGAATAACTTGTGGCGTTTTTTGTACGATAAAAGGGCTCAAAGACATGTTCTATTTCGTCTTTGGGGATTCCAATGCCACTGTCGCTCACCGATACAATACAATTGTCTTTGTTCGCTTTTATACGAACATCTGCTCTGTGATCTTTTGAATATTTGCAGGCGTTGTCGATGAGGTTAGAAAAAACCGTTTTTAACAGAGTCTCCTTGGCAATTATAGTTACCCAATTGACATCTTCCGGGATTTCTTCAAAATCTATATGAATATGATAATTCTTATTGGTATGAAGCATTTCATCCTGCACCTTAAACAGAATTTCATCGACCCGAATACTTTCATCCAGAACATCATTTTGCTGGCTCTCAGATTTTGCTAGCTGCAGCAGTCCGTTAGTTAGTTTTATAAGTCGTTGATTGTCAGCAAGAAGAGTTTCCAGTATTTGCTTGTATTGGTCGGGTGTACGTTCCATCTGAAGGGCAACCTGAATCTCGGATTTAACCGCTGCCAGTGGGGTGCGAAGCTCATGAGAGGCATTGGAAACAAAACTTTTCTGAAGCTCAAAAGACTTATTAATACGAGCCAGCATCTGATTGAAATTGACTGCCAGGGTCGCAATCTCGTCTTTGTTGTTTCCGGTATCCAGTTTACGACTGAGGTCAGAAGCTGTTATACTGGAGATTTCCTCATTAATTCTGGAGATTGGTTTGAGAGATTGGCCGGCAAAGATGAATCCTAACCAAATGGTAATAAAGAGAGCAGAGAAGTAGCCCAGAATCATGGTGTCCTTGATGTTTTCAAGTTTTTCTTCTCCATAAATGTCTTTTGCCTGGGCCAGCACCACAAATGTCTTACTTAGTGTATCCTGGTACATGGTACCTACTACCTGCTTGTCAGAATATTTGGTCTCAATGTAATTATTTGCACGGATTCTGTTCAGAAGTTCCGGGCTGTAATAAATAGTGTCTGCCTCGTAGTTGTAATAGGCCACCTGATTTGAGTCATTGAAAACCAGTACCTGAGCAGGGTAGAGGGTGGTAAGCGTATTTCTATCAATAACCTTGAGGAGTTGTTTGTCAATCTGAGGTTCTTTTATGAGAAGGCGTGCCGTAGTTACGGCCCTGTCCCGAAGGCTGTTATAAAATTCCTGCTGCCGGTAATTTTCAGAAAGGTAATAGATGGTAACAGAGAAAATGGCCAGAATAAAGGCCACAATAACAGTAAACTGCAGGGCAATTTTGGTTCTGATTTGCATTTTCGGTAAGGTCTTTTAACCGGTTATTCTTCCCGAAGCACATAGCCCATCCCCGATTTGGTATGGATGAGTTTCGGGTTAAAATCCTTATCAATCTTTTTACGAAGAAAATTAATGTAGACTTCTATCACATTTAAACTCTGGCTGGGATTTT
Organism: uncultured Cytophagaceae bacterium; assembly: GCA_966250325.1. GTDB lineage: Bacteria > Bacteroidota > Bacteroidia > Cytophagales > Spirosomataceae > Jiulongibacter. The sequence continues at coordinate 25,676 of CBINGY010000038.1, forward strand.
GATCCCAAATGGCTTCAGCAATCTCGGTTTTTGATACAACTTTACCCTGGTTTTTGACGAGAAACTCGAGTAGTCCGAATTCTTTCGGTGTCAACTGAATAGCTGTATCACCTCTAAAAACGAGTTTGGCGTCTAAGTCAACCTTGAGATCTGCTACCTGAAGTTTAATATTATCAGTCTCCTGAGCCACCTTTTTTCGCTTCATGAGGGCTCCTATCCTTGCTACTAATTCCCTGAAATCGAACGGTTTAACGAGGTAATCATCTGCTCCTTTCTCAAATCCTTCGATTTTGTCTTCTGTTTCACCGAGAGCGGTTACCATTAGAATGGGTGTTTCCTGGTCTTCCTGTCTCACGCTCTGAGCTACCTGATAGCCGTTCATTTCGGGTAAATTCAGGTCGAGAATGATGAGATCAAAGCCCCCGGAAAGTGCGTATTTATTTCCTATTTTGCCATCAAAGGCAATAACCGTATCATACCCCCTTTCCTCCAGACCTTTGGCCATGGTTTGGGCTATCCGCTGATCATCCTCAATAATTAAAATTCGGCTTTTCAAGTCAGGACCGTTTTTGGGTAAAAGGATTAAGTAACCAGGCTATGCCAAAAACCAGGGCACATCCGATAGGATTAAGCCAAAGGTAGGCCACCAGTTCCAGATTCCAAATCACAATAATAAGAATCTGGGAGATGATGGCTGAAATCAGGATAGCCTTGCCTCCAATAGTTTTGTTATAAAATGCCACCAGAAATATTCCCAGAATGATGCCGTAAAACCAGGAACCTAGAATATTGACAAGTTCTATCATGCTGCTTCCCAGTTTATTAGCATAATAAGCCACAATGATACATACGATTGCCCAGAACACCGTAATCAGTTTTGAAACCATCAACTCATGACTATCGGTCATAACTTTCTTCCGGCTTTTTTTGAAGACATCAATCATGGTAGTAGCTGCCAGCGAATTATACGCTGAAGCCACGGAACCCATGGATGCAGAGAAAATGATTGCAATCAACAGCCCAATGAATCCATGGGGAAGATGATCAAGAATGAATCTCAGGAATATATAGTTCACATCACCCGTGTCACCACCCGGATTGCTTTTTGATATAAGTTCAGAAACATCTTTTTTCAGTGATTTGTAAGTTGCTTCATAGCTCAGAATAATATCCTGAGAACGTGAAATCTGTTTCTCATCTCCCCTTTGCATGGCTTCATGTAGCGTGTACATCTCTCTTTTTTTCAATTCGGCATTTTCCAGCTGTTTTTGTTCCAGTTGATAGTACTGCTCTGCGTAGGGAGAATTTTTTAATTTATCGGTTTCAACCTCATTGAAGAAAAGGGGAGAACCATTAAACTGATAGAATACAAACACAAGAATACCCAGAAACAGAATCCCGAATTGCATCGGTATTTTCACCAGCCCGTTAAAAAGTAAACCCAGACGACTCTGCGTGATACTTTTTGCTGTAAGGTAACGACCTACCTGCGATTGATCTGTGCCAAAATAGGAGAGCTGCAGAAAGAAGCCTCCCAATAACCCTGACCATACATTATACCTTTCCTGAGGATCAAATTCCCAGTCAATAATATTTACTTTACCTGCCTTGCCGGCCACTTTCATGGCACCTGCCACACCCATATCCGGGGGAAGCAAATGTACCAGCATATACCCTGCAAAAACCAGGGCTCCTGTTACAATAAGCATCTGCTGGATGTGCGTATATGAGATGGCTCTGGTACCTCCAATTAGGGTGTAAGTCAATACCAGCCCACCCATAAAGGCGTTTGTCCAGAAGATATCCCAGCCAAATATGGTAGAAAGTATTATCGAAGGTGCATAAATTGAAATTCCTGTGGAAAGTCCACGCTGGATAAGGAAGAGAATTGCGGTAAATACACGTACGTTTCCGTCAAATCGACTTTCCAGAAATTCATAGGCCGTGTAAACTTTGAGGCGATGAAAAATCGGGATAAAGGTGATACTGAGTACCACCATGGCCAGCGGCAGCCCGAAATAGAACTGAACAAACCTCATTCCATCCGTAAACGCCTGGCCTGGAGCAGAAAGGAAGGTAATGGCACTGGCCTGTGTGGCCATTACAGATAAACCCACATGGTACCAGGGCAGCGATTTATTTCCTAAAAAGTATCCATCAAGGTCTTTGCTCTTCCGGTTTTTTAGGATACCATAAAGTATGATAAAGGACAGGGTTGAGATCAGAAAAATCCAATCAAGGTTATTCATGAATAAGCCAGGGTTAGGGCATAAAACAGGAAAATCAGGAATACGAGGAAACCGATAACCAGAAAATACAGGTTTTTCCAGGAACCCAGAACGGGTGGTTTTTCATTTTCTTGATCGGTCATAGTTTTAGTTTTTTGTCATTGCTGCAAGCATACCTTCCACCTGCGGCTTTAGTTCACTGGAAGGATAACTTCTGAGAAAATCGAGAAGAGCAATGCGGTATTTATTGGTGTCTTGTTTTTTAGCAAGCAATAGAATACGCATCATTGCTATCTTGTCTTCCAGAGCAGTTCCGGTATAGTCGTACAATGCTTTATCAGCTTTTAACAGAGCGTTCTCGTAACTTCCAGCTTTGTATTCGTTAAAAATGACTTCGTAATCGCGTTCTGCGTTGCTTTCTGTGGCAGCAGTTATTTGTACATTTCCTCTTTCCAGTTGCCTTGCGTAGGTAGAAAAAGGAAATTTATCGATCAGCTGGGTTGCATATTTATTGGTGGATGGATCGGCAGACATCAGAGCCATGAAATACAAAACTTCCTGCTCATAAGCAGAATTCGGAAATCTGGTGAGTAGAATATCAAAGGTTTGTTTGGCTTTATCCAGTTGATTAAACTGGAAACGATATATTTTTCCAAGCTGGTAATACGCCTCTTCCTGCCTTCTTTTTGACATGCCCATTTTCATTTCTGTAGTGGGAACTCTGTCAATAAAAGCTTGTTTTTTTGACTCAAACTCGGCAATCTTCCTTGCTTCTTCCTGTTCTTTTAAGGCTTCGTTTTCGTCCAGGTCATCAAGTCCTGCAATCCCTTTTTCCACTTTGAAGCTAATGGATCCCAGTTCTTTGTCTTTTCTTCTCCAATTGTCTTCGAGAGGGCGATTTCCCCACTCGCGGATAAATGCCGCTCTTGAACGTGTGAGTGTTACCTGATCATAGAACAACCAGCCACTGTTTCCGGCTCGTGAATTACCAGATCGGGCCTGATTTTCTCTTTCTTCCTTCGCTTTTTTTTCCTCAGCAGCTCGTTGCCTGGCAAGATCTTCCTGATTCTCCAACATTTTAGCGATGTTGTCTTCCAACTCCAGTGGATTAAGAGCAGCAAGTGCCTGCAAACTATCCTCAGTCTTTATAACATTCTGATAAAGAACAAATTCTGTTAGTGATTTGGATCTCTCGGTTACTTCTGAATAGCCTGGAACCATCGGATTCATATTCAACAAGGTGCTGTCGTAATATTTTGCCGCCAGCCCGTAGTCACTTATATTCTGGTAGTAAACTTCAGCAATTCTTAGATAAGCTGCCGCTTTAGAGGTTTTATCCTTTGACAAGGCAGCCGCCATCCCAAAATCCTCGACAGCCTGCTGATAATTACCCTGATTCACCCTCGATTCTGCCAGTTTCATGTAAATTTTGTCCTTGAGGTCAGAATTTTTTCTATCCTCGAGCATTTTAGAAAAAGTGACATTGGTATTCGCTCCCAGATCTGACCCGAGCATCAGGAGTTCTATTCCAGCATTAAATTCGAGCTCATAGGCGGGTTTATTTTTGACTACCAAAAGCCAGTTTTGGCGTGCCTGAGACCCGCGACCCAGCTCTCTGAATAACTGCCCGGCGATATAGTGCCCGCGAGCCTTGCGAAGACCCTTTTTCATATTTTTCAAGGCTTCCTCCAGATAAACCACCGCCAGTGCGGGTTCAGATTGGCGTTGATAAAGTGCTGCCCTTGCTTCGAAGTAATCCGCTTTATTGCTTTTTGAAAGTGTAAAATTTTCAATTTCCTGTGCTACCTGTTCAGCTTCATTGATCGAATTCATCTCCATATAGGACTTCATGAGCCAGATGAGACCTGCATGTCTTTTTTGTTCTTTTCTGAAATTCGTATTCAGGTATTTGAAAACCTCTAAAGCATTCAAAAATTCTCCTTTGTAGTATCTGGCCTGTCCCAGGAGCAAATAGGCATCATCCAGATGACGGGAATTGGAATGCCTCTCTGCTACCAGAGAAGTGAGTCTGACTACTTCATTTAATCCTTTGGATGCGATTTTGGTGTAATTTGAATCGATCGGGGTAATAATAGGAAGGGTAACAGAATAATCCTCTGTTTTGGCAGAATCAATCAGAAATACCGAATACTTGTAATAGGTTTGAGCGTCAATAATGGCATTGTAGCGTGCGTTCAGGTTATGCCAGGCCTTACTGGTAGGAGAATTGCTGAACTGCGAGCAGGAAAGACTGATCGAAAGTAAAGCAAATAATAGTATTCGTTTGACCAATTTGTGGTGGTTTTGATTAGAAAAACGTAATCCAATTCTCAAAATTATCCATTTTGACGGCATTTGACGAAGTAATCTCATCTAAAATCATTCCCGTTTACCCTTTATGACCTGGCATATGTTCTTTGAAAACTTTCATTGCTGAATCATAGCCTTTTCTGAATAGTAAATCAGCATGCTTCATTTTGAAGCCATCAAAATGAATTATTCCTTCTGGCACCATGCAAAGGTCTGCCCGAACAGATTTCAGAGAGGTTTGATGATCCAGTGAAATATAGACTGATTTTAATAGGATATCTTTTGCAGATTTGACAGGAAGTCTTTTTTCAAATGGCGTGACATTAACGGCCACGAGGTAGTCGCAGACAGAGGTTAGAGGTTCCAGGGGTAAATTATTACTGAGGCCACCATCAATATGCTTATCACCTTGAATAATAACAGGTCTGAAAAGGATAGGAACACTTATGGAGGCCAATAAAGGTGGAATGAGTTCTCCTTCTGAAAAATAAGTTGGAACTCCACGACTTATATTCGTGGTACATACGGCTACCGGAATCTTTAATGAACTGAACGAATTATCAGGAAAGTGTTTTCTGAGAATAGTTGCAGTTTTGGACATGCTTAACAGTCCCCACTTACTGGGTCTAAAGGATACGTACTGCCAGAATTTTCTTTCCAGAATAATTTCCAGGCTTTTTTGAGGGGAATATCCCGATGCATAAAATGCGGCAGCAACGGCCCCAGCCGAGCTTCCGCTAATCATCCCGATTTCTAAATTCAATTCATCAAATGCCTGCAGAACTCCCAGGTGGGCAAATCCTCTGGCACCACCTCCCGAGAGACATAAGCCGATATTCCTTTGGTCTGGATTCATTAGAATCTGAAGATTGCTGCCGTAGTGGCGTCGGTTAGATTTTCTATTCTCAAAAGTATATGATGTTCCATTTTATTAAAATTAACGGGAAGATCAAGAATTTCGGATACGTTGATTGCGATATGTTGATAAAGTATTTCCGGAGTTAGCTGGTCAATTAAGGTAATCCGTAGATTTTTTCCCTGAAGCGACTGACTTAACTTAAGTTTTAGCCTGACCGTGTTTTCTCCATGAAATGTAATCGTTTCTATTGTTTCGGTTTTTTGAAGATATTTAATGGGATACTGAAATATTGCCGCTTGAGAAGCCCTTGTCCAACTTGCCTGACCGTAACCCGAAGAGATATCCGGATTTTCGTACTGGTGTCCAGATCTTCTAACACAATCTGTAATTTCTGCTGCTGTGAGATGAGGAACGCTCTGCCAGAGACCTGCAATCATTCCTGCAGTAAGTGGAGCTGAGAAAGAGGTCCCGTTGCTGTTTGAGACTTCCCCAGATTCTCTGCAGATTACAGTTTGAGAACCTACAGCGGTTACGTCGGGTTTCACCCGGAGGTCTGCTGTAGGGCCACGGGAACTAAAGGCAGCCACCACACCCGATGTATTTATTGCACCAACAGCAATTACCGAGTCGGCATCTGCCGGAGCCGTGATGATATTCCATGCCGTGCCGCCTGAATTGCCGGCAGAGTTTACAATTACCATCCCTTTAGAAGCAGCAATATCTGCAGCACGGGTAACCAGGGTCGTATTTCCATCCATATCTGCTTTTGTGTAGTTGTCTGCAGGATTGTCGAAAAGAGAATACCCCAAAGAACTATTCAGAATATCTGCTCCCAGGCTATCTGCCCTTTCCGCTGCTAAAAGCCAGTATGCCTCCTCAATACGACTCTCGGAAGCACCGTCTTCGGTACGAAACAGTATATATTCCGAGCGGTATGCCGGAGCAATAATACTTCCGGAAAGGAATCCTGCCATGCAGCTCAAAACCCGGGTTCCATGACCGCCCTGAGTGAAAACGGAGCTGTCACTGTCAACGAAATCAAATACATGGCGTACTCGTTGCATAGCAAAGATGGAGTCAAGACATTCAATCTCAGCGGCATTTTGAAATCCGTCATCTAAAACAGCGATAAGCAAACCATCTCCAAAATAACCCGCTTCATGCATGGTATCGACCCCCAGAAGATGAAGCTGTGCGGCGGCATCACCGTAATTTAGGTTTTCCGAATCTCCCGAGTTTACATTTTTTAAAACCTCTGATCGGTCTGCTACTTTTAAAGGGGCGTCAAACTCCATATGGCTAACAAACGGAAGTTGAAGGATTTGATCTTTCATCAGTTCGGAACAATTGATGAGTGCACCATTTAACCAACGGGTAGTATAGATTACTTTGGCACCTTTTGTACTCAATTCCTGTAAATAATCGGGATTAGGGGGCAGATCATTGCTCTGGATCTGAATTCCTTGTTTTTTACGGCGGTCAATTGATCGTTGAGAGAGAAAATCAGAGGGTTGATTTACGGAATACGGAGAATTATTTCTGTCTGTAAAGCGTACCAGATAGCTGTACGTCTGGGCAGTTGATTTGCCAGAGGTCCAGAAAAGGAGAAACATGAGGGTGAAACCAACTAGTTTCATTCTTCAGTAAATTTGACCTGATGTTGCCCCAGAAATTTCTTTATGACTTCTATATGGACACATTCTCCCAGATGAATGAACGAGTAATCATTAATTTTTTTTCGTAAACCCTTCACTTCAACCTCGTGATCTTCCAGATCAAAGCCTAAATGAAGATGTTTTGTACGCGATTGGATTCCATAAATTACACCTTTCTCATCAAAAAGTGGCCCGCCGCTTTGACCTCTTAATCCCGGAGTGCTCATTTCAATTCCAAAAACACCGTCTGTTGAATTTCCCAGAAAACGGGTCACCATTCCTTCTATAGGAAATACCGGTGATTTCTTGTTTCCTGATTCGGTCCATTCAATGTCATTAGTCTGAGAATTGAGCCGGTAGTTTGTAAATTCCGGAAAGGGGTATCCTATCCTGCAAAGAAATTTGCCCTGTTTTATCGACTCGGCGTTGCTTTTGAATTTTGGAAAACTACTGATCATAAGTTTTTTATAGCCATGAAAACGGATAAGAGCCAGATCTGCTGTAGGATGCGTTATAACCGTGAAACTATCCAGTTTATCGAAGCAATCTACGAACGTGTTCCTCATTTGTATGAGGGTTCCCGATGGTTCAGCGATTCCGGCCTCTCTATTCCGGCGATGACTCAAATTAATATGCTCAGCATCTGTAAGCAGTTTGGCCACGTGTTTGCAGGTAATGGCTACACCGTCATCATTGACAAAAAACAGAGTTGCAGAGCCCGGAGTAACTTCCTTGGAACCTGCCACTCTTAAAATTGAATGAATCGGCCTGGTGAATTGGCTTACCTTTGAAATTGCTTCTGCGAACATTTAGGATAGATTTATGACAAGTGATTTCGTAAACTTCCTTCCTGAGTAAAAGTAAAGCCTTTCTCAGTTTTCACAATTTTGCAGGCGTCAAACAGAGGATCATGGTCAAAAAACAGGAGCCACTCTTCGGCCACGGCCATTTCCAGAATATTTTCTTTTTCTGTCATAGTTTGAAGCGGGCGTACATCATAGCCCATGACCCAGGGAATATGGATATGGGCATGAGAAGGTATGGTATCTGCTAGAAACAGCACTTTTTGTTTGGCGTGATGAACGAGAGGCATTATCATTTTTTCTGTATGCCCATTGGCATAAATAAATTCCCAGTTGGTGCTGAAAGCATCTGGCTGCTCATCCAGAAACGAAAGCTGACCTGCCTCTGCAATGGGTCGAATGTTCTCTTCAAGAAAAGTGGCGGCTTCTCTTTGATTCGGATTTAATGCCCAGTCGTAGTGATCTGAATGTGTCCAATAGACAGCATTTGGAAAAGTGAGTCCAAAGCCAGGCTCGTTGGATTTTCTGGAAACCGCTCCGCCCGCATGATCAAAATGAAGGTGACTTAAAATGACATCGGTGACATCATTTTCATGAAAACCATGCTGCCGAATAGATTCAATAAGGTTGCCATCACCGTGACGAAAATAATAGGAGAGCCATTTTTCAGACTGTTTATCACCCATTCCTGTATCGATAAGGGTTAAGCGGTTACCTTCTTCTACCAGCAGGCACCGCATTTTCCAGCTGCACAGATTGAGATCGTCAGCCGGTATTTTTTTTGACCATAGAGTTTTTGGTACCACACCAAACATGGCACCACCGTCGAGTTTGAAATTTCCGGCGTCTACTGTATAAAAATTCATGGTTTCAAAAATAAGCCTGTTTTGGGTTAATTTATCCGGGCATTGTAAGAAAGCTTACTGCAAATTTTTTCCATGAGGTCTGGTGAATCTGCACTAGTCGGATAATCGAAAAAAAATAATTCAGAGGCAGCATGAGTACCAAAACGTACGTAGGCTAGGGTATAATCAATTCAAAAATTTAACACATGTTCTTAAAAAAGGCATTTACCTACTTCTGTGCTTTAGGCTTCTTAATTCTGGTTAATTCCTGTGAATCAAACAGTGTGGATTCAGCTGATGGAGATTGGATAAAGCTTTCCGATTTCGATGGAATTGCCCGCCACTCTACTTTTGGTTTTGTATTAAATAACGAAGGTTATCTGGGATCGGGAAGTGATGAAGACAATATTAAACTCAATGATTTCTGGAAGTTTGATCCTATCAAAAACACCTGGTATCAGTTAGCTGACTTTCCCGGAGCTGCCAGAACCGCTTCGGCCAGCTTCGCTGTCAATGAGAAGGGATATGTAGGTACGGGGCTGGATCAGAATGAAGATAAATTGAATGATTTTTGGGAGTATAATCCCGTATCAAATGTATGGACCAGGAAAGCCGATTATCCCGGATCTGCCAGAAGAAATGCCGTTGGCTTTGCTTTGGGCAGCAGGGGATATCTGGGAACAGGATTTGATGGAAGCTACCTGAAGGATTTTTTCGCGTACACTCCTGAAACAGATACCTGGGAAAAGATTTCGAGCATTGGCGGAGCCAAAAGGGTAGGAGCTGCGGCATTTGTGATTGATAATAAAGCGTATGTGGGAACTGGAAATAATAATGGAAGCGACCTGGACGATCTCTGGCAGTACGATGCCGTTACAGATACCTGGTCTGAAATGTTAAATTTTGACGACACAAATGTGGCGAGATCATATGCAGTTGGATTTGCCTTGAAGGGGAAAGGCTATTTCACAACTGGAACTACTGGAACAAGCCTATGGCAGTATACCCCGGCCAGTTCTACTCAGGAAGAGGAATGGCAGGAGCTCACCAGTTTTGAAGGCTCATCAAGAAATTACGCTATGGCCTGGTCTATTAATGAGGTTGCATACCTTACCACCGGTTCGAATAGTATTTATCGTTACGATGATATCTGGAAGTTTATACCCGATATAGTTCAGGATGACGAGGATAATTAAGACGGCGGTTTTCCTTATTTTGTTTACTCATTGCGGAGGAAAAGATAGCAACACATACCAATACCAAGTTGTTAAAAGTGGTAATGGTTTCGAAATACGGATTTCATCTCACGATAGGATATTAATTGTGCAGGACAAATTACCGGCTTTGCCCGGAAATAATCAGATTCCGGACCATGCAGTGGCAGAAGCACTTGGACGACTATATGTATCTAAACTGGAAGAGGGGAAATTCCCGCCCTCGCTGAGCCGGGAAGAGGTTCAAGGCCTTTTGAAGTAAAATCACTCCAAAAATTAACACGAATTGAAATGAATAATTTTGTTTCTCTGGCCATGCTATGGCTTGTTCTGAGCTCCTGTTCTTCAGGTGATTTGAGCATTGGATTTGACATTATTCCGGAAGATGACGCGGATGTTATCGTAATTGATACTTTCTCAGTTAAAACTGAGATGTTTACTACATCTGGAAATCTTACATCGGGAGCCAGTGAACTATTGACTGGAAATAAGATATATGATGCCAGGCATCAGTTTCAGGCATCAGCATATTTTACCCTCAGTCAGCCTCTCCTTTCGTATAATTATTTAACATCAGGTGATGAACTGATGATTGACTCCGTTTTTCTGGTACTTCTGATAAGTTCGTATGAGGGAGATTCCTTGAGTTTTCAGAAGTTCTTTCTCCATCAGCTAAAAGATGAACTACTAAGTACTGAGTCGTACCAGTCCGATGAGAATCCGGCAGTTGGCTCTTTGATTTCTGAGGCTTCCGTGCGTTTAAAAAATACGTCGGATACCGCCCTGATTTTCCCGATTTCTAAAGACTTCTATGACCCTCTTTTGGCTGTTTATTCAGAAAATGGGGAAAATTTGACCCTACGAATGAGTCGAATTATAAAAGGACTTCGTGTACGTGGAGATATGGCGGCTACAAGTCTGATACATCTGAGTGCAGCTACCTCTGTAATGCGGGTTTTTGGTCATCTCGCAAACTCCCAGACGACAGTTCTTGTAGATTATCCCGTCGAGACAGGTACACGGCTTTTTAATGCATTCAGTTTTCTTCGGGATGGCGAAGCACTTGACTTTTCTGATCAAAGCACAGAAACGACAATTGTGCAGAACGGGCTACCGATTCTTACCAAAGTGAGTTTCCCAACCCTCATGAAACTGGAAGATTATTATCCGGGTTACAAAATACTCAAAGCAACGCTTGTTTTTTACAGCACAAGAAAGAATGCGGGCTCATTCTCGGGAGCTCCGGTTTCGTTAACTTTATATACCCTTAACAAACTAAATAAACCGGAAGAACCTGTTTCCCTGGTCACAGGAAGTACCTCAACAGCACTGTATCAGAATGATTTCAGCGAGATTATTTACAAAGGATTTTATTCGTTTGAACTAACCAACTATATGCAATCCCTCTTAAATTATGAATCTAAAAATGACGGTATTACGATGGTGACAGAGAGCACATTAACCAATTTCAATTCAACAGAAGGAGTGCTTCTGGGGAATGAAAACAGCAGTAATTATGCCTGCAGACTCGAACTCTATCTTACAAAAATGTGAAAGAGTAAGGTTTTTTCTATCTGATTTAGATTTGCTTAAACCTTTTCTCCTTTCATCATCTTATTCCAGTAGAGATAGGGGAGCATGTATTTTTTTAGCATCCAGAGTCTCCAATGCTCTTTGGACGAATCAGAGATGAGCATTTGCTTCAGTTTTTGATCGGGCAGGAAATGGTTTTTGTAGTCAAATTCAGCTAAAACCATTTTACCGTAACCAGTCACCAGCGGACATGAAGAATATCCATTATAAGCCATGGAACCAATTTGCTGATGCTTCATGAGCATGAAAATATTATCTACCACTATGGGCACCTGTTTTCTGATAGCAGCTCCCGTTTTGGCTGTTGGTAAAGCCGCTACATCACCCAGACCAAAAACATTCTTATACGTTTTGTGCTGCATGGTTTCGGTATTTACATCCAGCCACTTAGCTTCGTTGACAAGCTTTGAATCCTGAATAAACTTCGGTGCTACCTGAGGTGGTGCAAGATGGATCATATCGTAGTGAATACCATAGAGATTTCCATCTCTTTCCACTTTTACATCCTTGTAATTGTATTGGATATCGTCATCCAGATCTGAATTATCGCCTTCAATGACGACACATCCGCCTGCATTTATCTGTTTGGTTACCTCATACCACGCGATTTGGTTGACAGCGTCAAGCTTAACTAATTTATGATGGAATCGTATATTTATATCTTTTCGATCAATCACCTCCATTAAAGTTTTTTTGATTTCCGGTACGGCAAAAATGACAGTGCCAGGGGTGGCAAAAATCACCTTTGTTTTCTCTCTCACGCCAGATTTTCTAAAGTGATCATCAGCCAGATACATAATTTTTTGAGGAGCCCCGCCGCATTTAATCGGAGTAGCCGGTTGAGTAAAAAGAGCCACTCCTCCTTTGAAGTTTTTAATGACCTCCCAGGTGTGATTTGGATCAGTATAATTGCTGCAAACCACTCCCTTGTCGATAGATTCAGCCAATCCCGGAATCAGCGAATTATCGTATACCAGGCCTGGAGCCACTACCAGATAGTCGTACGTAATTACTTTTCCTGATTTCAAGGTCACAGCGTTGTTTTCGGGCTCTATACCCCCAGCATATTCTTTTATCCAATCTGCTTTTTTGGGAATAACAGAAGACATAGGGCGAACCGTCTTGTTGTAATCAAAAGTACCGGCTCCCACCAGCGTCCAGGCGGGCTGATAGTAATGTTTGTCTGAGGGCTCTATCACAGCGATTTGCAGTGAGTCATCTTTTTTTAACATTTGGGCGGCGGTCATGATACCTGCCGTTCCGCCACCGATAATTACTACCTGATAATGAGATTTCATACGCTCTTGGAAAAGGTTAAATTTGATTATTGCTCTAAATTATGTGACTTTTTTTAGGTGCATAGTGACAGTTATCACAGAGAAAATTTTCACACCATTTTAATACTGTATGATTGCCTAGAAAGACGGTAACGTGGTGATATGGCTCAGGTTTATCCCTACTTTCTTATCCTTTTGAGAGGTATGGCAATAAATACCTATAAATAAGTATTTTACAGAAAGAGATTGTAATCTCAATTATTACACTACCTTTGTCGGCGTAAGAGTATTTTTATTTTATGGATTCTATTAAGAGTTTTCTACCGAAAGTTTTTTCCGATACTGTCAAATAGGGCTACTCTCTTTTTCAATTAATCATTTTTTTTATTTTATGAACATTTTTGTAGCTAAACTTAGCTTTAACACTGACGACGAAGGTCTTAGAGAAGCATTTGAAACCTACGGTACAGTGGATTCAGCGAAAGTTATTTTTGACAATTTCACAGGTAAGTCAAAAGGTTTTGGTTTTGTTGAAATGCCTGATGATCAGGAGGCTCAACAAGCAATTCAGGCTTTGAACGAATCTGAGCTTGATGGTAGAACAATCGTAGCGAAAAAAGCTGAACCAAGAGAAAGTCGTGGTGGCGGAGATCGCGGTGGTGATCGTGGTGGCCGCGGCGGAAACGGTGGTTTCGGCGGTGGAAGAGACAGAAGATATTGATCTGTATACCGATTATTGTTTCAAATGCAGCTCCAAACAGAGCTGCATTTGTTTTTAAGACTATCCCATCGGCTCCAAAAAGAAAGACCTGCCTCAGTGAAGCAGATCTTTGAAATCAACCCTAACCTTAGTTAAAAAATCTTGAGAATTAGTTACTCAGGCATTGTGACTGGTAGTAATTCACATCAAGCCAGCTTCCACCATTGACACATTCAATGCCATGAGCACTTAGAAAGGCTGTGGCCTGTCCGCTTCTGTTTCCCGAGGCACAACAGAGAATAACCGGACCTTCCATACTTCTGAATTCTTCTATTCTGGAAGGAACTTCATTCAGCGGAATATTTTTTGATCCTGCCGCGTGACCACCTTGAAATTCCCCGATTGTACGCACATCTACAATGGTACCTTTGCTTTGTTCTATTAATTCTTTTGCGTTCATTCTGATTTCTGTTTTAATCGTGAAGTAAAATTCCCGATTTCCCGGGAGAGTAAATGTGATTTTCGTTACACTTCTCAAAAACAGACATTTATGAGATATCCAGAAGTAATAGATGTCACACAATTTTGGTGACCGGTTCAGATTTTCCGGGTTGAAACAGGCCCATTTTCAAGGTTAAGCACTCCTCTGGGGCACACCGCAGAACATATTCCGCATCCTACGCAGGATGATCGAACTATATCCTGACCCCTCTGAGCATACCATCTTACATCAATACCCTGTTCACAGTAGGTGGAGCAATTTCCGCAGGAAATACATTGGCCGCCATTGGTGGTGATTCTGAAACGGCTTTTGAATCGTTGAATCAATCCCAGATATGCGGCAAGCGGGCATCCAAAACGGCACCAGACTCGATTACCCATAAGAGGATAAAAGCCAGTACCTACCACCCCTGCGAAAATAGAACCAATCGCAAATCCATAATAATAACGTAAGGTGCCGGTATCAAGCACTCCAAAAAGGGCAGATTGACCCGTAAAGTAGGTGTATAGTACACCAGATGTCATTACCACAGCAAAAACGAGAACGCCATGAATGAGCCAACGTTCAATTTTCCAGGCTTTCAGGCTCTTATCTGATAGCTGACGGAAAGGGTCACCCAATGTTTCTGCAAGACCGCCACAGCCGCAAACCCAGCTGCAATACCAGCGTTTTCCGAAAAAGTAGGTAAGAATGGGAACACCAAGTGAAAACAGAGCAATCCCCCATACAAACAGGAAAATCCCAAAACTGCCGCCCTGAATTTTCTGATCGATGCGGTAATCAAAGAAAAATGAGTAATCCAGAGGCCACATATTTTTTAAATCAGCCGAAGGCATGTTTAGCCGAATCAATATCTCAGGAATCAAAAAGGCAAAAATCAGCTGGAAAAACATCACCGAGCCTGTACGCATAAGTTGGTACTTACTATGCCGGTACTTTATTAACATTCGCACTCCCATCACCAGAACTGCAACTGTATACAGAAATCCATAAACAAACCACTGAGTAGCCTCGTTCCCATTTAAAACGTAACTCAGCGGATCAAATAAAATGATCCAGTTGGCAATAAATTGCGGGAAAAAATACAAAAGGATGTAAAAAGCGATAAGCAAGCCGCCCAGCAGAATACCCAGCCACTTCGCCGATGTGCCCGGATGATGAAATATACCGTCGTTTTTAATACCAGGAATGGCCAGTATTCCGGGTAAGATGTATAAAAGTGACCCAGAAAGAAGTAATCCAAAAATGAGATAGAAAAGTGCTGTGCGATGTCTGGAAACCAGCCCTATCCCGGAGGCTTTCGTAAGAGAAACCTCGTACGCCTCAAAAATTTTCTCGTTGCCTCTTCCTTCCTTTTCCAGCGAGTGATTGATTTGATTTACAGAGGATTTGATTCTTGAG
>CBINGY010000039.1:0-40019 GCA_966250325.1 uncultured Cytophagaceae bacterium
AGCTTAAAGAGTCGGTTTCACTGTTTAGTTTTGTTTGTGCCTGTGTGCTTACTACTACCGAAAATAACAGGAAAGACAAAAGGGTTTTACTCAATTTCATTTAATACTGCTTGTTACAAGTTGATTTAAGATGTCAATGTATTCAATTCACTTTTATTAACACAGACTTGTACTAAAAAATTACCCTAAGGGCTCAATACTTTCTTATTCAAACGTTAATGTATTGGTACAGTTTTTGAAAAATTCAAATCACCATTAAAAACAAGTGCATGCTTAAATACATCGTAAATATCCCTGTTCAATTTATCAACCGCATTCAGTCAACTGCTTCTAAAATCAGTGCGTACAGCAAAAGACCTCTCAGATCTGATGTGCTTTCTTACAAAGGACTTCTTCTTGCTCTCAGTGTTGCTTTGGCCGTATTCACATTTTTTAGTTTGACTTCTCTATATGAATTAGGCAACTATAAGGGGGCTAACAAAACCCTTTTGACTGCCCTTATGGCTTTAGCGGCCTTAGTGGTGATTGCCCTTACAGATTATGCACTTCCACTTCTTTTTTCCAGGTACTTTGACAAAAGCAGCTGGACAGTCAATCGTCAATGGGCTCTTAACACACTGCGTGTATTTTTTGTTGGATTATTTGTGATGGTCTCCAGTAATCAGACAGGCCTTGCTCACTTTAACCTTCCTGAGATGTTGCTGAAATTTACTCTGGCAGGTTCGCTTTTCGGGTTTGTTCTGGCGGTATTTAAGGAGTCAAACCTGAGAAGCAGATATGCAACGAAAGCAGAAGAGATTAATTCACGAATTAGTGCATTAAAAGTTGCCGACTCAAAAGGACTTCAGGTATTGGTATTTAAAGGCTCAAATGACAGCATCACCATTGTACCCAACCAACTCATACTTCTTGAAACCGATAAATATGAGTCAAAATTTAGCTATCAAAATCTCTTTGGAACTGTCGAAAAATCTCTGGATATCCTTCAGGAAAGCGTGACTAAGGAAATTAAGAAGTACGACCAGTTTTGTGAACCCACAAAAGGAGTTTATGTAAATAAGCTGGCTATGAACAAAGTAAGTGCTGATGCTTCAGGGCTGAGTCTTCATGTGTCAAAGAAATCCGGAGTAATCAGGGTAAACTCCCGTTTTGAAAAACAACTCAGCGAAATCTGAAAGCATTGAGGAAATTATAAGGCGGCCTTTTGGGTCGCCTTTTTTTGTTAATAATAGGTCATCCAAAGGCCTTTTGACAGCATGATTTGTTTGATAAAATCTCTCACTGCTCCGTGGCCTCCTCGGCAGGGGCTAATGTAATCAGCCATACCCAAAACCTCCTCTTCCGCATCGGCCGGGCATGCTTTGAACACTTCAAATTGTTGCATGATCAATAAATCCGGGATATCATCACCCATATACGCCACCTCCGGATCGGTCAGCCCCCACTTGATCCTTATTTCTTGGTATGCGGCAGGTTTACCGTCTGTTGGAACGGCAAGATGAATTTCAGAGATTCCCAGTGAAAGAAGCCTTGATCTCACATTTTCCTGCTTCGCTCCGGATATGATCGCTATTCTCAGGCCAGATTTCAGGGCCATTTGAATGGCGTAGCCATCCCGCACATGGAACGTGCGATTTATACCGGAATCTGTTACCTGAAGGGTGCCATTGGTAAAGACGCCATCTACGTCAAGAATTAATGTTGAGATGTTTTTCAGACGGGTTGAGAGATCTGTTTGCATTCGTCAAAATTCCACTTTTGACACGAATTATGATAAAAAAACGCGACGATTTTTCGCCGCGTTTCCTGATGTATTTTACTCTTTGCCTTTATTGAGCTCATCCTGCCAGGCCTTCAATTCATCCCATTTCCCATCCCGGGCCAGGGCGGCCTGTTTGGGCCATGTGGATGGATCATGCATTTGAAATCTTGCTCCGGCATTATCCAGAATTCCTTTTAATGTTTCATACGAGGCACCGGCCAGATCTGCGAATGTGTAAATGCCGGCTAAATGACAAAGTTCTTCAATTTTCGGCCCTATGCCCTCCACAATTTTCAGATCATCCTTTTTTACGATTTCAGAATCTGTAAGGGCGGCTATTGGGGCAGTAAGTCCTGCACCTGAAGCAACTACTCCCAGATTAAGGTCTGATGCACCTTTTCTGCAAAGGTCAAGCTCTGATTGCAGACGTGAAATTTCTGCCTGCAGATTGGCTGTGTCATTTCCGGAATGATCAATAATCCGGTTTTTACGACAAGCCTCCAACTCTCCTTCTAGAAAATTGATGCGGTCTTGCAGTTCAGAAGCATGAGCCTTGTATCTGTTAGCCACTCGGCTCATATACCACCAGAGCAGAAGTAAAGGTAATAACCAGGCAAGAAATATGTCTATTGGGAAGTTTTGGATAAGACAAGATAGATTTTCCATGTATAAAGGTATAATTAAGGGTTATTGCATTAATCGAATGGATACTCTCCGGTTCTGAGCCTTTCCTTCGGGGGTGTCATTGGAAGTCTTAGGTTCTTTTTCTCCCACGCCCAGAGTTTCCAGCTGATCTCCTGAAAAGCCCTCTGAAACCAACAGATTTTTGATAGTTTCTGCCCGGTTTTTTGATAAAATAAGATTGGTTTGCTCTGATCCGTCACTATCCGAATGACCAGTAAGAATGAGCTTTTTGGCAGGATGAGCAGCCAGATATTTTTTTGCTGTTCCCAGAAATACTTCAAGTTCAGGGTTTCGCACAATTCCGGCTTTACCACTCTCAAAGTACACATCTATGGGTTCAAACAACAGTTCCTCCTCTTTTGTAAGAATCGGCTTTTCCTGAACCAATGGAGTAGTCGCATTTTTTTCAGGTACACTTACCTGAGGTACGGCAATGTCTGCAGAACATTCGGGTTTTCGTACACAGTTCCAAAACCAGCTGTAGATCACAGCCCAGATCAGGATTAGAAACGGGAGAACATATCTGTTCATAATTAGTGTATAATTAGGGTTTACTCATGTTATTTTTTCAGACCCTATATCTATAAGCGAAAGATAATCAGGCAGATAAATATACAATGATCCGGTTTCTCTGCCAGCATTTTTACAAAAAAAGAAGTCAGGTCTTCTGGATTAAGACCTGACTTCCCAAAAAAAGTCATGAAAAATTATCGGTTCATGGTGATCAGGAACTCCTCGTTGTTTCGGGTTCCTTTCATTTTATCCAATAGAAACTCCATCGATTCCATTGGATTCATATCTGCTACATACTTTCTCAATAGCCATACTTTGTTCAGCTCTTCCTTACTTAAAAGAAGATCTTCGCGACGTGTACCGGAAGTAAGAATATCTATGGCTGGGAAAACCCGTTTATTTGCCAGACGGCGGTCTAGTTGAAGCTCCATATTACCGGTACCTTTAAATTCTTCAAAAATTACCTCGTCCATTTTGGAGCCTGTATCAATAAGTGCGGTAGCAATTATTGTCAGGGAACCGCCATTTTCAATATTTCTGGCCGCTCCGAAGAAACGTTTCGGCTTATGAAGTGCCTTGGCATCAACACCACCAGACAAAATCTTACCCGATGACGGCACCACGGTGTTATGAGCACGTGCCAATCGGGTGATGGAATCAAGTAGAATTACCACATCATGACCAGATTCGGTAAGTCTCTTGGCCTTTTCCAATACCATTCCTGATACTTTCACATGCTTGTCTGCCGTTTCGTCAAACGTAGATGAGATTACTTCAGCACGAACCGAACGAGCCATGTCGGTCACCTCTTCCGGGCGTTCATCAATCAGCAATATAATCAGGTAAATTTCAGGGTGATTTCTGGCAATTGCATTGGCGATTTCTTTAAGAAGTACCGTTTTACCGGTTTTTGGCTGAGCCACAATCATTCCACGTTGTCCCTTTCCTATCGGGGCGAAGAGGTCTAGCACGCGGGTAGACATGATCTCGGGTTTGGTGCTCAAAGAAATTTTCTCGTTCGGGAATAGAGGCGTTAAGTATTCAAACGGAATACGGTCTCTGATTTCTTCTGAGGTTTTACCGTTCACAGATATGACCTTCAGCAGAGCAAAGTATTTTTCACCGTCTTTAGGCGGACGTACAGTTCCCCGAATGGTATCACCGGTTTTCAAACCAAACAGTTTGATCTGTGAGGGAGAAACATAAATATCATCGGGACTGGCCAGGTAATCGTAGTCTGGCGAACGCAGAAATCCATAGCTGCCTTCAGACATAATCTCGAGTACTCCTTCGTTTTCGATGATACCATCAAACTCTTTTACCAGATTGTTAAACTGACGTTTGATATCACGTGAGTAATCGTCTCTGCGTTTTTTCTCCACGGGATCTTCTTCCTCTTCGTCTTCCGTGATTCCAAGATCCTCATCTGTGATATCCGGAATTTCCTCTTCAAGATCTGAGAGATCGATATCCGGGATGTTCTCCGTCTCCTCGTCCATTTCCTCAGGCATTTCATCCTCCTCTACCTGTTTTCTTTCAGGCATCTCAAAATCATGCGGGGTCCGAGAAGCCGGAGCAGGCGATTTAAACTCGGTTCTCTCTATCCTTTTTCTGGGTCTTTTGCCTTTTGGCTCGTTAGAGGTATCTTCTTCCGTCTTCTTTGGCTCTTCTGTCTTTTTAGGTTCTTCTACCTTTGAAGCTTCCTGTTTCTCGAGAATTTTCTGGATTACCTCATTTTTCTTGAGGCCCTTTGTATCAATACCTATAGCTTCTGCCAGAGTCTTAAGTTCAGGCAGCAATTTGACCTTTAAGTCCTTCTCTTCGTGCATGTTTTACTATCTGATAATAGATGATGAGGTATCAGTAATACTGACCATTAACGTGTAAGTCTATTTAACTCAAAAGATTTATGATGATCTTAAGGATTGGCGGGTTCACTCTGCAGGATTATTGCTTTTTGATTTACCCGATTGACGGAATCTGAGAGGTATTCTGATTCCGGTGCAAGTATAAAACGAATTCTTGCCATTATCAATATATTCTGTCAAGAATTATTTACCGGAAGGCCCATTCACCCTCATAAACCTTGCGTGCCGGCCCCTGAAGCCAGATATTCTCATAACTTCCATCTTGCTTCGGGTCAAAAGAAACCTGCAGTTTTCCACCCAAAGTCTCTATGGACACCGGCGAAGGCATTCTGAATGTCTGCCAGGCATCTAAGGCACAGGCGGTTACGCCGGTTCCGCAAGAATAGGTCTCCGCTTCTACGCCCCGTTCATACGTACGTACCTTGATGGATTGGCTTCCTGTAATTTCTACGTAATTCACATTCGTGCCACCCGCTTGCTGCCAGTAATCGCTGTATCGTACTGTGCGACCGTTTAATTCTACGGGCTCAGCCTCCAGATTGTCTACATAAAGCACTATATGCGGAGAGCCTGTATCGTAAAAATGAGCTCCGTTTCTGGTGATCATGGCGGCGGTGTCGGTCATTTTTAAATGAATATATGGGCCATGAATTTCAGCTTCATGGGGGCCATCTACGGCTATGAAAGTTGTTTTTTGATCAAAGATCCCAAGATCATGGGCAAATTTAACCGTACACCTTCCTCCATTGCCGCACATGCTTCCTTCCCTACCATCGGCGTTGTAATAAATCATTCTGAAATCGTAGCCTTCAGCGTTTTCCAGAATGATCAGTCCATCTGCCCCAATGCCAAATCGTCTCAGGCAAATTGCCGCAATCTGAGATTGCGAAAGGCCGGGATTTCCTTCCCTGCCATCTATCATGACAAAGTCATTTCCCGTACCCTGATATTTATAGAACTTGAACATGATGATCTCTTCAAAGTGGTACAAAAAAAGCCGCCTTATCAAGGCGGCGTTTTCCAACACAAATTATGAAAAAGCTATTACTTATATTCTTTAATGTCTTATTTCAGTTCTTTGATTTTGGCCGCCTTGCCATGTTTACCGCGTAGGTAATACAATTTCGCTCTGCGTACCTTACCTTTTCTTAGCACCTCGATCTTCTCGATACTTGGCGACAAGATAGGAAAAATTCTTTCGACACCAATACCGTTTGATATTTTTCTAACAGTAAAAGTCTCTCCATTAGTTCCGTAATTCTTACGTTGAATTACCGTTCCCTGGAATACCTGAACACGTTCTTTGTTACCTTCTTTGATTTTAACGTGTACATTCAGCGTGTCACCCGCTTTAAAGGATGGAATCTCTGAGTTTACCTCCGGAGCCAGCTCCTGCTCAATCTGCTTAATTAAATCGCTCATTACTTTGCTTTACTTTTGAGTTTAATGTCAAAGAAAGAGGCTGCAAATCAGGATATTGGCAGCGTATCTAAAAACAGGCTGCAAAGGTAATGTTTTGAGTCTTGAAATCCAAAAGACGTGAGGTAATTACTTTATGATAAGATTCATATTCCAAAATTCCTTTCTGAAAGAATTCAACCCGAAAATTCGGATAAACTTAGGGAGGGACTCCAGATTTTTTCATCACTTCATTCTGTATTTTTGAGGCATGATCTGTTTTCCCAACGCCAAAATAAACATCGGACTTAATGTCATTTCAAAAAGGCCGGATGGTTTTCATAACCTGGAGTCTGTCTTTTATCCGATCTCCTGGAAGGATGCACTGGAGGCTCTACCAGCGAAAAGAACAGAAATCAATTTTAGCGGTTTGTCTGTTCCGGGTAATCCTTCAGATAACCTTGTTTTGAAGGCTTTGACGCTGCTTGAACAAAAATCAAAGCAAAATCTTAAGGCCAACATACATCTCCATAAGGTAATTCCAATGGGGGCCGGACTAGGTGGTGGCTCTGCCGACGGAGCCTTTGCCTTGCGTTTGTTTAATGATCTTTTTGAATTGAAAATTCCTCTGGACGAACTGATGGAGCTTGCAGCACAGCTAGGAAGCGATTGTCCTTTCTTTGTGGAAAACAGACCCGTGCTGGCCTATGACAGAGGAATTTTCTTCAGGGAAATTGATCTTTCACTAAATGGGTATTTCATAGTCTGTGTTAACCCGGGTATACATATCGGAACAGCAGAGGCGTACAGTTCAATACAGCCAGGCAAGCCTTCCGATATGCTGGCAGATCTCATCCAACTTCCGGTAGAGCAATGGGAGGGGAGGATCAGTAATGATTTTGAGAAGCCTATGTTACAAAGGTACCCGTTATTGCGTAAGGTAAAAGACGGTTTGTATGAATTGGGAGCCGTATATGCTTCCATGACAGGGAGTGGTTCTACGTTTTACGGTCTGTTTAAAGAGGAGCCCAATCTGACAAACGAATTTGAAACAATGACTGTTTGGAAAGGTAAATTAGAGTAATGTCCAATTCGCTAACAAAAAGAAGAGAGCCGTTTCAGTTTATGCTATGGCTGGGTTTGCTGAGCAGTGCTCTGCTCTTTCTGTTTATTCTATTGGTTTTTGTTAAGAAAGAATTGGGAAGCCGTGAGGTTCCGATGGTGGTACCGTCTGCTTTCTGGTTAAGTACAGTTTTTATTCTGGCTAGTAGTGTGACACTATCAATTGCTGGAAAATACCTGGATCTGCAGGAATTTCTCAAGTACCGGAATATGCTACTTGTTACCAACGTGCTGGGGCTTGCTTTTCTGAGTTCGCAGCTTTGGGGCTGGATGTTTCTTTTTCAGGAAAATATTTACCCTGCAAATCATACGGGCGGAGCCTTCATTTTTGTGCTCTCCGGCCTTCATTTACTTCATACTCTGGGTGGGCTCGTAGCTTTATCACTCGTCTATTCGCGTTCTATGCGGAACCGCACTTTTGTTGATTCGTTTGTGGAGAGCGTAAATCCGCCCAGCCAGCTTAAACTGCGGCTTACGGCTATTTACTGGCATTTTGTGGATGTCATCTGGGTGATTATTTTCTTATTTTTTCTTTGGCAGAGCCGGTGAAAGTAAACCTGTTAAGAGGTAATCGGACGAAGCAAATCCTGGCTGAGCCGGGATTCGAGTCAGAACCGTAACTCCCAGACCCAACTTCTCTGACTTTTTTCTGCACTCTGAATAAATTTGGCTACCTCATCATCAAACTGGGCCTGATTTACTTCTTTCCCTTTAAGTTTTTTAGGCAGTTTGACGGGATCAGCTGGTACGCCAGGGGTGATTTTCTCCGCCTCCACAATAAGTTGATCGCCATTGACTTCGTATCGAAGAATAAGACCCGGTAGTCCGTAGAGTTCTTCCGGGCCAGTGGATACTGGGATGTCAGCAGCAAACCAGGCTACGATTTCCTGTTTTTTTAAGGTGTCTGTGGTAACTGCTTTCATGCACATATGACCCAGTATTTCCCTGAGTTCATTCATTACTCTCCATTTGACAGGTTGCATTTCATCACGTATGATGAAAGTTTTACCCATGGCTTCAGTGAGTTTCAAAAAAGCTTTATTCTGAAGATCATTTTCAATCATGAACTCCTCATTTCTCCAGGAATAGTTGCCAATGTCATAAGGCTCTCCATAGGTATAGATACTTTTCTCTGGCGAAAACTGTAGCTTCATTCGGGTACTGTAACCCTCCTGATTATTCCACGTGAGTAATGTTCGATCTCTTTCCTGAGGAGAAATGAAGGATTGACTTGTGTAAATTTTATCGTAAAAAATCTTGTAGCGGTATTCAACCTCCCCGGCTAGCAGCTGGCTATATCCTTTGAAAGTGAACGAAAGAAGGGCTGTAAGAATAAGGTAAGTCGGTCTTTTCATAAATTAATATCCTCTGAATTTTTTGATTTCAACACCTCTCATATTGTAGGTAACCCCCATCATAAAGTACCTCGACAAGGAGTTAAGTTCTCTGAACAATACAAAGTTCTGACTCGCTTGCTGGGTAATTCTTACATTTCTTTTCAGGATGTCAAAGGCAGAGAAACGTAACTCCCATTTTTTCTGCTCTCCGAGTAATTTATAGGCAAATGCATTCCAAATGGGTATTCGCTGGTCAAACCCGAAACGATCATTCCTGTAAATGCTGTAATTCAGATTTGTATCAAAATAGAACTGAGCAGGAAGCTTCAGATTCATTCTTGACCAAAAGCGATGATTGATAATTTTCTGATTTTGAGTTTTATTTACTTCATATCGTGTATCGTTTACATTGTAAGTGAAGCCGGTATAGAGAGAGAACCAATCCTTGGGTGTCAGATCAAAACTCAGGTCTATGCCATTTCCTACAGTGCGGGTTTTGTTTTCGGTGTTATTTATCAGTGAGATGTAGTTAGTAATCTGGGGCATCAGGTTAATGTCCATGTTGGCTTTTGTCTTCACTATCGGAAATCCAAATCCCATATATGAGTTGAAAGAGTTTCCGCCGCTCACATTGCCCGACGAAAACGTGGTAACCAATGTTTCAGGGTCAATATTCTGATTCTGAACAATTTGATTAACATAGAAGCTGGAGTTCAGATTAACGTATAGTCTGATAAATGTAGCCGGGTCAAATTTATTGAAACCCAGCCGGATCGTATGGGTAATCTGTGGCAGCAAATCGGGATTGCCTTCTCTTACATAGAGCGGGTTAGAGATATCTTTATAGGGCTGAAGATCAGAAATGCCCGGTGGTGTAAGACCCATACCATAATTGAAGTTGATGTGCTTATTACCTTTCATGTTTTTGAAAAATGAAAGGTTCGGGGTTAAAGCGGTGTAAGTTTTATCGATTCTACCCAGCAAGGCATCAGATTCTCTTACGGCAAAGTCGCCTGTCAGATCATATCTGGCTGCAGCAAGGCCAAGCGATAGGTTGTTACCTTTATTCGAATACCTCACACTTGCACCAAGTCGGTTGAATTGAATAACATTATCAAAAAAGCGACTCAGATTGGTATTGAGAATGTCTTCAGAATTTTCATTTACATCATAAACCTCTCGGGTAATCTGACCTGAAGATCGGCTGTAATTATAAAAAGTCTCAAGGAAAAGTATTTTTTTAAGGGGTTCAATAAACAGAATACTTGATTTAATAACGCTATTACCGTTTAAAGATTGATTCAGCTGATCCAGATTTCTGAAATAAGAGGTAGGCTCAGAAGAGTTTGTCATATCTACCAGGGCTTTTTGAGTGGCGTCGGCGTCTGCCTTGCTTCCATTACTGGCGGCACTTACGGATAGATTTCTTCCCGGTTTCATAAATTTGTGTCTGAATATCGCTGTGCCGGTGTAAGCCATGGAGTACTTGTCCGATTCATTTTCACGTGACATAGAGCTGATTTCTCCTCCCGGGCGAACAAGTTGCTGAAGGCTGTTCAGCGAGTTATACATATCACTGTATCTGCCTTTTCCAATCAAAGTTAGTGTATTAAGGCTATCAAGTTCATTCTGAAAACGGAAGGTGAGCCGATGATGCCCCACACGGTTTCCCTGTGTATTTTCATCGGTGGTACCAAACGTGGAATTATTTTCCAGCAGATTAGTTCTTGACTCAAATCCCTCAATTGCCTGATTACTCCGGCTGAAGAAGTAGCTGCTGTTCAAGTCTTTTTTCTTTTTGAGGTAATTATAATTTATTCCTGCTCCTTCATTGTCAGAGAAGCCTGAACTCAGGTCGTTGAAAGGGATATCAAACGATTCTTCATTATCGCCACCTGTGATATATATAACGCGATAACCCCCACTTGCATCAAATCCAAAGTCGCCTTCATCTCCACCAAAACCATTGAATGTTCCTGAACCTCGGAACTCCTGGAGGTCATCCCAGCTAAGCCCAGATTCATTGGTGTTATTTCCATAACCAACCACCGAAAATTGATTCACCTTATCAAATTTATTGAACAAGCCACGGGTATTCCAGCGATTATCCGGGCCCACAGATGCGGTAATCTTGCCAAATCCTCCTTTTTTTGCCTCTTCTTTCAATTCCACATTCATGGTCTTTTCCCGCAAGCCATCCTGCACTCCGGTAAGTTTGGCCTGCTCAGATTTATCATCAAAAAACTGCACTTTACTCACCGATTCCGCAGTTAAATTTTGAGTGGCCATCTTGGTGTTATTTCCGAAAAATCTGCGACCGTCAACCGTAACCTTCTGAATTTGCTCTCCCTGTGCCACCACATTTCCGTTGGCATCTACCTGAACACCCGGTAGCTTTCTCAGCAGGTCTTCCAGGGAAGATCCCGGTGGTACGGTGAATTTACTGGCATCGTACTCCAGCGTGTCACCTTTAATACTTATCGGAGCCCGGGCTGTCTTTACCACTACCTCATACAGTTCTTTCGAAATGGGAGCAAGTTTGATAGGGTCCAGGATCAAGTCTCCTGATTCGGGCATTTTAAGTAAGGTCTGAAAAGGCAGGTAGCTTACATAAGTAGCTTTAATCAGGAGCGGTTTTCCTTCCACATTTTTGAAGCTAAACTCGCCCCTATCATTGGTTAGGGTATAGGAAACAAGTGAGGAGTCTGATGGTTCAAGCAGCAAAATAGAGGTGTATCCAAGTGCAACTCCCGAAGTGTCGGTCACTGAGCCAGAGATGTTGATCTTTTGCTGAGAGAAGGTAAAGAACGATATCAGAGTTAACAGGAATGAGTAAATAGCTTTGTTCATAAAGAGCGTGTTTGGAATTTCGTATGAAAGTAGAGATAAAAGGTAACAACTACAACTAATTAATTAGTTGTAGGGGAGTATTTAAGTTTTTTTACAGAATTTAACGTTGTTCTGGGTCTAAAATTCCATAATAGCCTTAGCACTGGCCGCTTATACCGCTCGTAGAGCACGGCTGCCTTGTCTAAATCTCCTGATGTAAGAGCTCTCATAACCTCTTCATCTGTCATAAACTATACGTTTTTGAGGGGTTTCTGTCTATTAAAACCTGAGCTAAGCCAAAAGGTTACAAACGTCTTAGCTTTTTTTTGAAGTCAGTTGCATCATTTACCGAAAACATCAAAATTTCGGTAGTACTTTCGGGCATGCTTCACAAGACCAAAGGCATAGTTATTAATTATATTCCGTATAGGGAAACCTCCGTTATTGTCAGGATTTACACGGAGAAGTTTGGCATACAGAGTTATATCGAAAATGGAGTGAGATCTTCAAAGGGACGGAACAAAATTGCTCTTTTTCAACCCATGACACTCCTCGATATGGTGGTATATCATGACGAGAAAAAGGATTTACACCGCATTTCTGAGATGAAATGTTTGCAGCCCCTGCTAACGGTCCCCTACGAGGTGAGGAAGTCGAGTATATCTATTTTTATCAATGAAATTCTTTCAAAAAGTCTGAAAGAGCAGGAAGAAAACGAGGCCCTGTTCTTTTTTCTGTCACAGGCCCTGTTTACACTTGATGAACTTACGGCTCATGTTGAAAACTTTCATCTGATTTTTTTGGCCAAACTCAGCTTCTATCTGGGATTTGCTCCACAGAGTGCCGCAGAAATTCTCACGCAATTTAATGAATTGGGTGTGGCAATTCCGGTGGAACATGTGCATATCAATCTGCTGGATGACGTATTCGCCAGTGACTTTACAAACTCTCTGTTGATGCCTCGGGAGGTAAGAAATCACATTTTAGATATTCTGATCATGTTTTATCGTATTCATCAGGATGAGTTTGGGGAGCTCAGGTCGTTGGCAGTGCTTCGGGAGGTGCTTCATTGAGGCGTAGTCTACGCAATAAATCTATGTAGCGGGTAGGTGACTTCACCAACTGGCCCGACTCAAAAAACTGAATTCTGCCAGTTCCCGCTGATTTTAACTTTTCCTCTTTTTCAAGAATTCGTTTCACCTGACGGGCCGTTCCGTTGTTTCCATCAATTGCCTTAAGATTCGGGAAAATAGTTTCAATGAGAGTCTCAAAAAATGTAAAGTGGGTGCAACCGAGCACAATAAAGTGATGTTCCGGGCTATTGAGTTTTCCGATCTCACTGGTTAGATAAGCCTCGACCTCCTGACCCTCAAAAATGCCTTTCTCTGCAAACTCAACCAGTTTAGGTAACGGAAGGTTGTCCAATCTATCTTCTATTCCCAGAGTTTTTACCAGATTCAGATACCGATCAGCTTTTAGTGTTACCGGTGTGGCACAGGTAAGAATTCTTTTCGTGTCTTCACTGAAGTCTGCAGCAACTTTTACAGCCGGCTGAATGGCCACAATAGGAAATT
This sequence comes from uncultured Cytophagaceae bacterium, assembly GCA_966250325.1. GTDB lineage: Bacteria > Bacteroidota > Bacteroidia > Cytophagales > Spirosomataceae > Jiulongibacter. Next base: position 13,088 of record CBINGY010000039.1, read on the forward strand.
CGTATTTAGCTCTGAGATATTCCACGGCCACGTTGGTAGCTGTATTACATGCTAATACGATGATTTTGCACCCTTTTTCATGAAGGAAAACTACCGCATATTCTACAAATTCCCGGATCTGCTCTGGAGTTTTGTAGCTGTAGGGCACGTTTTTCGTGTCGGCATAGTACATAAAGTCTTCATGTGGCATGAGCCGGGTAAGCTCATGCAAAAGTGTAATACCTCCCACGCCAGAGTCGAAAACACCAATCATGAAAATTTATAAACGGAGTCTATAATTCAGGTATTCCGGGTAAACAGAAATGCCCTTAATCTTGTGTCAAAAGTAATACATTGGCACTATTTCCAAAGTAAAATTAAGTTGGAGACCAGCCTTTGAAACGTTTCAGGAACGTAGCTCTATGCCAACTTCTCCAATGCCTCTTCCAATGCTTTTATTTTCGACTCGGCATCGGCCAGCTTATCCCGCTCACGTCGCACAACCTCGGCGTTCGCGTTCTGTACAAATCGCTCGTTTGAAAGTTTTCTCTCAACAGATACTTTAAAGCCCAGGGTATATTCGAGTTCTTTCTGAAGATTTTCTTTCTCGGCAGCTACATCAAGACTTCCGCCCAGATCTAAACCAAACTCATCACCTTTACTAACGAATGTTACTCCTTTTACTTCTGTTTCAAACCTTATTTCACTGATATTGGCCAATTTACTTATCAGGCCAGAAAGGACCTGATATCTTGAATTGTTTTCAGATTTAATCGTAAGCGGCAGACTTTCCTTGGGTGAAAGCTGCTTTGATTGCCTCGTATTCCGTATCCAGCTTACAAGCTCAAAAAGTATCTCAAAATCTGCGAGTATGGAAGAGTTAATTTCTCCACCAACAGGGAATTCCTGAAGGCAGATTGTTGCCTTTTCTGCTCTTTCTGATAAATTCTGCCAGATTTCCTCGGAGATAAAGGGGGTCCATGGATGCACCAGCCTCATGAGTTCATCGAAGAATGAAACCGTAGCGTCATAAATTTCTTTACTTACCGGCTCCGCTTTACCGTCAATAAAAGCCGGTTTTACCATTTCAAGGTATTGGGAGCAGAAGTCGTTCCAGATGAGGTTATAAGTTGCCAGCAATGCGTCGCTCATGCGGTATTTACTGTAATGATCTTTGACCTCAACTATCGTAGCGTTCAGTTTTGATCTGAACCACGCAACAGCTATTGAATTGCGATCACCGGTATTTTTATTTACCTGCCATCCTTTTACAAGACGAAACGCATTCCAGATTTTATTTGAAAAGTTTCTTCCCTGTTCACAAAGCTTTTCGTCAAAAGGCAGGTCGTTTCCTGCAGGAGAACTGAACAGCATACCGGTACGAACACCATCTGCCCCGTATTTTTCGATGAGTTCGAGCGGATCGGGAGAGTTACCGAGGGATTTGGACATTTTGCGTCCTAATTTATCACGAACAATACCCGTAAGATACACATTTTTAAAGGGGTATTGACCTTTGTACTCATAGCCGGCAACAATCATTCGGGCTACCCAGAAAAACAGAATTTCGGGAGCCGTCACCAAATCATTTGTTGGGTAGTAATAATTAATATCGTCGTTTTCGGGGTTTTTGAAGCCATCAAAAACGCTGATTGGCCATAGCCAGGAGCTAAACCAGGTATCAAGTACATCTTCGTCCTGAGTAAGGTCTTTTTCACTGAGGGCGAAAAGCTGGTATTTGTCACGGGCAATTTTCAGGGCTTCTTTTTTGGATTTGGCTACAATACACTTGCCGTCTTCCATGTAGTAGGCAGGAATCCGATGCCCCCACCAGAGCTGACGGCTAATGCACCAGTCACGCACATTTTCCATCCAGTGATTGTAGGTGTTTTTAAATTTCGGAGGGATGAGTTGAATCGTATCATTCATGACATTCTCCCAGGCAGGTTTGCTTACCCGTTCCATTCTCAAGAACCACTGCAGCGAAATTTTAGGCTCTATCACAGCCCCGGTACGCTCTGATGTACCTACATTGGAGTTGTAATCCTCTACTTTTACCAGGTTTCCAGATTCCTCCAGCAGTTTTATGATTTTTTTGCGGGCCACAAAGCGATCTTCTCCGACAAGAATCTGAGCTTTTTCATTCAGTTTTCCGTCATCGGTTAGCAGATCAATTACCTGAAGATTATGTTTTTTGCCAAGCTCAAAATCATTTTGATCGTGAGCAGGAGTAACTTTAAGACAGCCGGTACCAAATTCCATGGTTACGTATTCATCGGCAATCACCGTAATTCCCCTTCCTATCAAAGGAATTCTGACTTTTTTACCAATCAGGTGCTGGTAACGTTCGTCATCGGGATGCACACAGACGGCGGCATCGGCCATGATGGTTTCGGGGCGGGTAGTGGCTATGATTACATCCCCATCCGTTCCCTCGTATTTGATATAAACGAGTTTCTGAGGTCTGGTTACGGTAATCACTTCTTCATCAGACACTGTGGTTTTGGCCTCGGGGTCCCAGTTCACCATACGGTATCCGCGATAGATGTCTCCTTTATTATAGAGATCCACGAAAACCTCAATCACCGCATCATACAGGCTTTCTTCCATGGTAAACCGGGTTCTATCCCAGTCGCAGCTGGCTCCCAGTTTACGGAGTTGCTGCAAAATTATTCCACCGTATTTTTCGGTCCACTCCCAGCAGTACTTCAAAAACTCATCCCTTGAAAGATCGGCCTTGTTAATGCCCTTTTCTTTCAGCATGGCCACTACTTTGGCTTCAGTTGCAATAGAGGCATGGTCAGTTCCCGGTACCCAGCAGGCTTCCTTTCCTTCCATACGTGCTTTTCTGATGAGCACGTCCTGAATGGTGTTATTAAGCATATGACCCATATGGAGTACGCCGGTGACATTGGGTGGAGGTATGACAATCGTGTACGGTTCCTTCTCAGGATTGGGAACTGACTTGAAAAAGCCGTTTTCCATCCAGTATGTATACCATTTATCTTCGGTTTCTTTGGGATTGTATGTTTTCGATAACTCCATAAAAGGTTTCTGTGCCTGCATATTCAATTAAGGTGCAAAATTAGGGAATTTGACCATGAGAAGTTCTACTTTTTAAACGCAGCTCTCAGATTTGTCTTACTTAGTTTTTAAAGTAGAGGAAGGGAAGAAAACTGAGTGATCATCTGCTTGTATCGGAACTGGCATGACTTAGGCGATTCAGATAACTCCCGAATCCTTACTTTTCAAAGGACTTTAGGACTATAACTCTTAGATATCTCGTCGGTTTCCAAGAATCTCTTTTCAAGGAGTTTATACGTTTTGCTTGACCTGTCAGCAAAAAGGATGGTCAGAGTATAAACTGAACTTAGTTTGTCAGTTCCACACTCCAGGTTCTACGAAATGTTTCGCCGGATTTCAGCGTGTTAATGCCTTCTTTGCGGGTTAAGTCCTGATTATGGTCAACAGCATCTGCCACACCGCACCAGGGTTCCAGACAGACAAAATTGGCGTCTTTGGCTGCCCAGATTCCGAAAAAGGGGAAACCATCAAAAGTGAATTTCAAGACACTTGAAGAAACCTCTGATTTAAGGTTTATCGAAGTTGATTTCAGGCTTTTGAGAACCAGGGCATCATTATAAAACAGCTTCTTTGTAAGCTTTAGGCTGTGGTTTTCCAAATGAATGCCGATTGGGTTTGGTTCGATCAAACTTTCGTGACTGAGTGTGGAAATCATCAGAACCTCATCTTCAGGAAACTCCAGAAAATATCTATCATACGATTCCCCGTCAAAAGGTACTGTAAAAGCCGGGTGCCCGCCTACTGAAAAGTACATGGATTTAAGGCCGGAATTGAGGACTTCATACGAGACCTGTAGCGTATTTCCTTCCAACAGATACTTTATACGAAATTCAAACTCGAAGGGATAAACTTTTCGGGTATCGTCATCACTGGTCAACAAAAAAGTTACCGATGTCTGATTTTTGTTTTCAGTAACAAAAAGCCGCTCACGTGCAAAACCATGTCTTGGTAGCTCGTAGGTTTTTCCTTCAAATACATATTGATTTGAAATTAAACCGCCTACAATAGGGAAAAGAACGGGAGATGATTTTCCCCAGAAAGCTGGATTTGCATCCCAGATATGCTCCAGGTTTGTTTTTTTGTTGACGAGGCTCTTTAATTCAGCTCCTTTGGGTTTAATCCAGACTTTCAGGGTTTCATTTTCCAGGCAGACCATGGCGGGACGTGTCGATATGTTTCGCGGCAATGTCGTAATTGCCCTTTAAAATTTTGCTATGGCCCGGTGGTATTCCGGGTAAATGGCAGATAGTTTCTTTGAATAATGAAATTTTACTGCAGGTTTTTGTGATTGAAGGTATTTGAGTTACCTTTGCAGCCCAATTCGTCTGCTTGGAGTGAATGGTTCTTTCAATCAGGCATTTATACATTTAAACTTTTTGAACCAATGTCTCAGAAAATCAGAATTAAGCTGAAATCGTTTGACCACAATCTGGTTGACAATTCGGCAGAAAAAATCGTTAAGGCTGTAAAGTCGACAGGTGCTATCGTAAGTGGCCCTATTCCACTTCCTACAAAGAAGGAGAAATTTACAGTACTTCGTTCTCCTCACGTGTCAAAGAAATCCAGAGAGCAGTTTCAGCTTTGCACCTACAAAAGATTGATTGATATCTTTTCTGCGAACCCGAAAACTGTGGATGCTTTGATGAAACTTGAACTTCCTTCAGGTGTTGATGTAGAGATCAAGGTTTAACAGATTCAGAAAGAGCATTTGAAAAAGCCTTCCCGGAAACGAGAAGGCTTTTTATTTTAGGCTCGTTTTTCTTCAGGAAAAACGAATTCAATGGGTTTGTCTACTTTCCGATGCAGGAGGGCAATGTCCAGAACTTCCGAAACGAAGTCAACATAATGGAAGGTGAGTCCTTTCGTGTACTCTTCGCCTATTTCTACCACGTCTTTTTCGTTTCTGCGGCAAAGAATGATTTCTTTGATTTTTGCTCTTTTGGCAGCCAGAATTTTCTCTTTGATTCCTCCTACGGGCAAAACCTTACCCCTCAGGGTAATTTCGCCTGTCATTGCCAGGTTTTTCTTGATTTTCCTTTGCGTAAAAATCGAAGCCATGGAGGTAAGCATGGTAATACCCGCCGACGGACCATCTTTGGGAACCGCCCCCTGTGGCACGTGTATGTGCAAATCGTAGTGCTGAAAAACCTGATAGGGGATATCGAGATCCTCGGCATGCGACTTCAGATAACTGAGGGCTGTCATGGCAGACTCTTTCATGACATCGCCCAGCTGTCCCGATAAGGTAAGCGTACCTTTTCCTTTGCTCAGATTGGATTCTATGAACAAGATATCGCCGCCCACCGGAGTCCAGGCCAGACCTGTAACCACACCTGCAAGCTCATTTCCTTCATAAAGGTCTTTGTCAAAATAAGCGATTCCGAGAAGCTTTTCTATGTCTTTCGCTTCCACGGTTTTATTATATTCCTCTTCCATAGCCACAGATTTGGCTATTTTCCGAACCACCGATCCGATTTTCTGTTCCAGGCTTCGTACCCCAGACTCTCTGGTATAGCCTTCGATAATCCGAACCAGGGCTTCCCGCTGAATCCTTATATCGTTGGCAGTAAGGCCATGCTCTCTGAGTTGTTTGGGCAGCAAATGTCGCTTTGCAATCTCCACCTTTTCCTCTACGGTATATCCGCTTAATTCAATGATCTCCATCCGATCTCGCAAGGCCGCCTGAATGGTATCCAAAGAATTTGCGGTAGCTATAAAGAGCACCTTACTCAGGTCAAAATCCACCTCGAAGTAATTGTCTTTGAATGAGGAATTCTGCTCAGGATCAAGTACTTCCAGTAAAGCACTGGAGGGGTCGCCACGATGGTCACGACTAATTTTGTCAATCTCATCCAGCACAAAAACAGGGTTAGAGGTTTTCGCCTTGTTGATATTCTGAATGATTTTTCCGGGCATGGCCCCAATGTATGTTTTACGATGCCCTCTGATTTCGGCTTCATCATGAATTCCACCCAGAGCCATTCGAACGTACTCCCTGCCTAATGATTTGGCGATAGATTTTCCCAATGATGTTTTACCAACCCCCGGAGGGCCGTAAAGGCAGAGAATAGGAGCTTTCATATCACTCCGTAGTTTCAGAACTGCCAGATATTCAATGATTCTTTCTTTGACTTTTTCCAGCCCGTAATGATCGGTATCCAGTATCTTCTGGGCTCTCTTGAGATTAAAATTATCCTTACTAACTTCATTCCAGGGAAGGTCAACCAGCAGTTCGGCATAGCTTAACGCAACCGCGTAGTCGGGAGCCATATTGTTGAGCCGCATAATTTTATTCAGCTCTTTATTGAAGTGCTCGTTGACCTCAGGAGTCCATTTCTTTCTTGCACCTTTCATTCGCAGCTTCTCCACTTCCTGATCGGGCGAATCCATTCCCAGCTCTTCCTGCAGCACTTTGATTTGTTGTCTCAGATAATACTCCCGCTGCTGCTGATCAATATCTGAGCTGGCTTTTGACTGAATATCTTTCTTGATTTCAAGTAATTCCACCTCCTTCAGCATATGCTCCAGTAAACGATGGGCCTGTTCCTGTCCATCAACGGTTTCAAGCAAAAGCTGTTTTTCTGCAATTCCTATATTTAGGTTTGAAGAAAGGAAATGTGTCAGAAAGCTGGGCGAATCAATATTATTGATGGCAACCTGAGCGTCTCGTGGAATCTCCGGGTTGAGATTCAGAATCTGGGTAGCGGCTTCTTTAAGACTCTGAATAAGAGCCTTGGTTTCTTTCTTCTTTTTATTCGGGAAATTTTCTGCGATGTATTCCACGGATGCCTGTAGGAAAGGATTTACTTTCACTATCTCCTGTATCCTGAAACGCCGGCGTCCCTGAACAATAATAGTCACATTTCCATCAGGCAACACAATCATTCTCAGTATGTTACCAATGGTTCCTATTTTGTATATATCATCAGGCTCCGGGTCGTCCTTTGTTTGACGCAGCTGTGAAACTATACCCAGAATTCGATCTCCCCGATAGGCTTTTTTAACCAATCGGATGGCTTTACTTCTTGTTACAGTAACCGGAATGACGATCCCGGGAAAAAGTACCGTATTTCTAAGTGGAAGAAGGGGAAGCAGTCCTGGTAAATCCTCATCACTTTCCATAACCTCTTCGGGTGATGGAATTTCTATCATCTCCACATTTTCCAGATTGGGGCTGTTTGCCGCCAATCTTTCCAATAAATCAAAATCTTTCTTCATCAGGTATATTATAGATCATAACAGCCTGTCAATCTGTCAGAAATTTCTGAAAGAGACTGTTTGAATCTGCGTTTCGTTAAAGTATGAGTAGGTCTTTCAAGCTTTATGCCAGAGAGTAAAGTTCGGATTTTTTGTCAGTTAAACACGCATGGCAATCCCTTTTTCGGCCAGGTAGTTTTTGAGATGAGGTATGCTGATCTCCTTGAAGTGAAAAATGGAGGCAGCAAGGCCTGCATCTGCATAACCTGCGGTAAAAACGTCAAAGAAATGTTCTTCTCTTCCTGCACCTCCCGAGGCAATAACGGGTATTCCGGCATTTTGGGATATGGCAGCTGTAAGCTCTAAAGCAAAACCATCTTTTGTTCCGTCCGTATCCATTGAGGTCAACAGAATTTCACCTGCCCCCAGATTTTCCACTTCTTTGGCCCAGGCCAGGGTTTCCAGATCAGTGGGTTTTCTGCCGCCATGTGTATGAACAAGGTCTATTCCATCTTCCATCCAGCGGGTGTCAATGGCCACCACAATGCACTGGCTTCCAAATTCTTTAGCCAGTTCGCTTATCAGTTCAGGATTTCTAACCGCTGCCGAATTGACAGAAATTTTATCTGCTCCCGCATTCAACAAGGCATTCACATCTTTAATCGAAGAGATTCCCCCACCCACCGTGAAAGGAATATTTATTTTGTGTGCTACCCGGCTTACAAGATCAATCAGTGTGCTTCGCTCTTCTACGGTTGCGGTTATATCAAGAAATACCAGTTCATCTGCACCTTCTTCAGCGTAGATGGAGGCCAGTTCTACGGCATCACCTGCATCTCTTAAATTGACAAAATTAGTGCCTTTTACAGTTCGGCCATTCTTTACATCAAGGCAAGGTATGATTCGCTTAGTCAGCATCTTGGTTTTTATTTTTGTACAGGTCTGGGTTTGTGATTTCCATGAAAAAAGAAGGGTTTTCCAATGGTTTCCAGCCCGTTTTATCATACAGCCTGTGGGCGTCACGGGTGGCGAGCAGCCATCTTCTCAGTCCCTTCAGTTCGGGAATCATCCTGATTTTTTCCATCATCCAGATGGAATGTCCTTGCCCTCTTGCTTCTTCGATTACAAAAACATCTGCCAAATAGGCAAAAGTGGCATAATCGGTAATAATCCGGCAATATCCGATCTGATCTTCATTTAGATAAAGCCCCAGAGCCAGAGAATTTTCGGCCGCTTTGCAAACGGTTTCGAAAGGAATCTGCTCTGACCAGTAACTTCTGGTAAGATAAGAGTGAACAAAATTCATATCAAGCCTGTCGGGGTCAGAGGTCAGTTCTCTATGGCCTTCCTGGAAATGAACAGATATCATGAGCTGTAGAATTTTTCTATCTGACTTAACTGTATTCTGCCTTCGTAGATTGCTTTTCCAACGATAACTCCAAAGAGATTCATTTCTGCCAGGCTGAGAATGTCCTGCATGACGGAAACACCTCCACTGGCAATAATTTTAAGGTCAGGATACCTCGCTTTCATATCTTTATACAACTCAAAAGACGGGCCCTGAAGTAATCCATCCAACTGCACATCCGTACTTATGGTATACTGTACTCCTTTCTGAATGTATTCCCCTATAAAGTCCAGAAGATCGGTGTCTGTATCTTCTTCCCAGCCGCTGATGGCTATTTTTCTATCGCGTGCATCTGCTCCAAGAATAATTTTTTCACCACCATAACCCGAAAGCCATTGCTCAAAAAGCGGACGGTTTTTTACGGCAATGCTTCCCCCTGTCACTTGGGTAGCTCCGGCCTCAAAAACCTGTCGGATGTCGTAGTCAGACTGAACCCCTCCACCAAAATCAATGGTAAGACTGGTATTGCCAACAATTTTTTCAAGTACATGAAGGTTAACCACCTTTTTGGCTTTGGCTCCATCTAAATCTACCAGGTGAAGCCTTTGTATGCCATGAGCCTCAAATCCTTTTGCAACCTCTAACGGATCTTCGTTGTATATCTTTTTACTGCCGTAGTCTCCTTTGGTAAGTCGTACGCACTTCCCGTCAATAAGATCTATAGCTGGAATGATTTGAAACATTACTTTAAACGGATAAAATTCCTGAAAATCTGCTCGCCAACATCCCCTGAGATTTCTGAGTGAAACTGGCAGGCAAAGAAATTGTTTTTCTGCAAAATTGCTGAGTAGGGATGTGTGTAATCAGTGGTGGCTACGGAATATTCTGATAATGGGGCATAGTAGCCATGATTATAATACACGTAAGAGTTCTCCTTTACCCCTTCGAGAAGCGGTGACTTTAGATCAAAAATAGAATTCCAGCCAGTTTGAGGGATCTTAAATCCTGCTTTGGTCGGAAACCTTAGAACCGGGATATCAAAAACTCCGAGACATTTCGTGTCGCCTTCCTCTGAATGCCTGCAAAGTAACTGCATTCCCACACAGGTTCCCAGAAAAGGTTGTTTAAGATGTGGAATAATCTCATCCAGACCGTTAGTTATCAGACTCTGCATGGCCGTACTTGCCTCTCCCACACCGGGAAAAATAATTCGTTCGGCTTCTTTGATCTCTTCGACCTGGTCTGTTAAATGATATTTGACTCCAATCCGCTCCAATGCAATCATTACAGACCGCACATTTCCCGCATTGTATTTGATTATTGTAACCTCCGACATCCTCAGTATTAAAGTCCAAAAGTATCCAATCCTGCAATTAGAATAGCTGCTCTTGGGTATGTTCTTGAAATAATTACATTTTCGGTGAAATCAACAAAATAAAACCCGACAAAAATGCCGGGCTTATTTGTTCGCTAAATTTGTCAGGAAAAAAAATTTTAATACGTTTCTTTTTCCGGCTACGAAATTATATCAAAGACTTTTAAAATACAATTAAAAGTCAGGTTATCAATTCCTGTGGTGGTTTTGTGGCGATTTTAAGTTGTAACTCCTCCGGTCGGATGAAAATCTATGACCGGAAGAGCTCTTTGGGGTCAGATTTTAGGTGTTCTTTTACCAAATTGGTTTAGTATGGGAAAGCTTCAAAATTTATAAAACAAGGTTTTGATTCAAAAACAACACCCGTTCCACCTTACTTTTTCTGCAAACTCAGGAAACGCTTGTATTGCTTTCTGAAAGATGCAGCCTTGCGTCTTGATATGTCAATTGTTTCGTCTATGAGTTGAATCTCTCCACCCCGGCAGTTCAAATCAATGTTCCTCACGTAATCAAAATTAACCATATACGATCGGTGAGGTCTTACAAAATTAACCTCTTGATTTAGCTCCTCCTCGTAAGTTTTTAAAGTACGAGAGCTAATAAGTTCCCTTCCACTGCAGAGCTTAAATACCGTATAGTTTTTAGCACTTTTGAGGTAAACAATATCCCGGAGTTCTACCATTCTTTTGGAACCCGAGAACCTTACTGAAAAACCGGAGAAAGAAGAGATCATATTCCCCTCACCAGCCGGGGCATCAACTGAAATTTCAGGAAGAGATTCATTGGAATAGGACAAACTCATACAGCTGACTTGAAAACCGTAATGCTTTCAATTTCAAAGCTACAGTCTCTTTGCTTGGCAGGAAAGGCTTATCCAATAACTGGTTGTATGTGATCAATAACTGGCAGAGTATTGGGTGTAATTCAGGAAATAATCTCAGAAAAATGCACTACGACTCTTTCACCCAATCTAAAAAGTCGGTTTTTTTTCTTCGGGATACAGGTATCTCCTGCCCGAATTCAGTAAGAATAACACCTCCTTCGCCTTTCAGGTATTTAGCGATATACCTTTTGTTAACCAGATAAGAATGATGAGTTCTGAAAAAATGGCGGTTATCAAGTAATTGCTCAAAGTGTTTAATATTCTTGGAAACCAGAATCTTCTTTCCATCTGCCAGGTTTACGTAGGTGTAATCCTGATTAGCCCGGCAATATACAATCTCCTTCACTTTCACCATTTCAATCTCATTATTGAGCGAAAGTGGAATTTTGGTGTCTTCTGGCCCGGATGTTTTTACGGTATCAAGTACATTTTTGATTAATCGTGCATTTTCGACCATATCAATTCGTCGGGAAGCCTTTTGAATGGCCATCTCAAGTTCAGTGATGCTTATCGGTTTTAACAGGTAGTCGAGTGCTGAGAATTTTATAGCCGCAAGGGCGTATTGATCAAAGCCGGTTGTAAAAATCACCTGAAAATCAATATTTTCGAACATACCTAGCAGGTCAAAACCATTAAGGTGCGGCATTTCTATGTCAAGAAACACCACGTCAGGTTTGTTTTGGGTAATGATCTCATATCCAGCGGTAGCATTGTCAGCTTCGCCCAGAATAGTCAGTTTATCAGAGAAATAGTTTCTAATTATTGACTTTAGAGTATCAATACTCAAAGCTTCATCGTCTATGATGATACAACTCAGCATAATGCATTAGTCAATGTGTTTTGGGAAAGTGATACTAACCACAGTGCCCACATCCTTGTATTCACTTTCATCGTAGAGGTCACTTATTTCGAATCCCAATTTAGAGTTATTTACCCGGTTTAAGTTAGCAATACGCTCGGTAGTAATGCGTAAGCCCTGAGATTTATAGCGGGTTCTGTCAGGATTCTGAAGCATGGAGGCCCGTTTTCTCCCAATACCGTTATCAGATACTTTACAAACTATTTCATCTGTATTGTCAATGAAATTAACTTCTACAAAACCACGGCCTTCTTTAAAACGCAATCCATGATTAATAGCGTTTTCCAAAAATGGTTGCAAAATCATGGTAGGTATCTGTAGACTTTTGTCAACTTCCTGCCCGATGCTAATCTTAAAGTCGAATTTTGACTCAAACCTGAGCTTTTCCATTTCGCAGTACAAAAGTAGAAGTTCGGCTTCATCCTCTATTGTAATGAAACGTGCTCGTGATGAATCCAGAAACATTCGGATAAGTCGGGCAAACTTTGACAGATAGTCGTTGGCTTTAAGAGCGTCATTGTTTATGATAAAACTTTGGATGGAATTCAGAGCATTAAAAATGAAGTGTGGATTCATCTGTAGCTGAAGCGTTTTTAGCTCCAGTCCGGCTATCTTTTTCTGATTTTTTTCATCATCTTCTTCAAACTTTTTGAGAAACCGCTCGCTTCCAAAAAAAGCTCCCAGTAGCATAAACAGGCAAAGTGCCCAAAACCAGGTAGACCTGAACCAGGTTTTTTTGACATAAAGACTTATGGGCTTCAGGGCAATTGCTTTTCCCTCTGTGGTAATGCCAGCTATTTTCAAAATAGTATTCCCCGGATCTATCTGGTAAATATTGATTTGAATGCTGTCGGTTTCCGCATGTGTTATTTTTTCATCAGTTACCAGTTCATAGGTGAATTTGACAAAGGATTGTCGTGGTGAAGCATCCAGCCAGATCATCAGGGATTCGTTCCCCTCAGTGATGGTATAAACGGAATCGGGCATTTGCTTTACTCCGGCGATTAAAATAGCCCGGATGCCTAAGGTTTCCGGGCTTTTTGAAGCGTATAAGGCCTGAACAGAAAGTATCAGAATAGTAAGCCAACGCATGAATTTCAGGAAAGATGAAGTTCTGCCTGAATCTGATCCACTTTAGATTTTAATGAATTAAGGACTGTATCAAAATCTTCCTTGCTTTTCAGTTTTCCTTCTACACCAATATAGAATTTGATTTTTGGCTCAGTACCGCTAGGCCTGCAGGTGAATTTGGTGCCATCTTTGGTGAAAAACTGGAGCACATTTGATGATTCTATTCCCATACCTTTAGGGATATCAGAGACACTGCCACTAATCAGATCGGTTCTCTGCAGATTTTTGTAATCATCCATTCGGGTAACGGGACTTACCGCCAGTGACTTCGGAGGATTACTTCTGAAGTCGGCCATCATTTTCTCAATTTCTTCGGCACCACTTTTTCCTTTTTTAGTAACAGAAACAAGGCCTTCGTAGAAAAAGCCATTTTGCTTGTACATATCGGCCAGGAAGTCAAATAAGCTAATGCCGTTATGCTTGGCATATGCTGTAAGCTCGGCAATAATGGCACAGGATGCGATAGCGTCTTTATCCCTTACGGCGTCACCAATAAGATACCCATAACTTTCTTCTCCGCCCGCAATAAAGGTTTCCCGGCCCTCTGTTTCACGGATTACCTGAGCAATATATTTAAAGCCTGTTAGCGTATTGTAGCATTTTACCCCTGCTTTTTCGGCCATTCTATCAATAAGATCTGTGGTAACGATTGTTTTCGCCACAAATTCATTTCCGGTAAGTTTTTTCGCTTTCTTCCAGGCCTTGAGCAGATAGTAAATAATGAGACTGGCCGCCTGATTTCCGTTAAGCAGCTGCCATTCACCTTTGGGATTTTTAACGGCCATACCTACACGGTCGGCATCGGGGTCTGTTGCGATTACCAGATCGGCGTCTATTTGTTTGGCTTTGTTTAAAGCCAGTGTCATTGCTTCTTTTTCTTCCGGATTTGGATAAACGACCGTTGGGAAGTTTCCATCTGGAGTAGCCTGTTCTTCCACAATGTGTACTTTCTCAAACCCAAGCTGTTTCAATGCCTGAGGTACCATGGTAATCCCTGTTCCATGGATAGAGGAGAATACAATTTTCAGATCAGACTGTTTTCTGTTAATGCCAGGTGAGACTGATATTTGTTTTACCGCTTTCAGATAACTCTTATCCAGCACCGGGCGGATGAATTTTACCCGCTTCTTAATTCCTCTGAATTTGATTTTAGAAACGGAAGTGATCGCATTTACTTCTTCTACAATCGCTTTATCATGGGGTGCTACCACTTGCGAGCCATCGTTCCAGTAAACCTTGTAACCGTTGTACTCTCTGGGGTTGTGCGAGGCTGTTATTACAAGGCCTGCCTGACATCCCAGTTCTCTTACGGTAAAGGAAAGCTGTGGTGTAGGCCTTAGTTCAGGGTACAAATAGGCCGTGATTCCATTCGCAGAAAAAATATCTGCAGCTATTCGGGCAAATTCGGGCGAAAAATTTCGGCTGTCGTGGGCAATAGCCACCTTGATCTCTTCGCCGGGATAACATTTATTCAGGTAATTGGCCAGACCTTGCGTGGCAGCACCCACCGTATATTTGTTCATGCGGTTTGAGCCTACTCCGATTTCTCCCCGCATCCCACCGGTACCAAACTCCAGATTTTTGTAGAATGAATCTGTTAGCTGCGAGCTGTTCTTTTCCTCAATCCATTTGTTTATCGTGCTTTTCGTATCATCATCATACTTGCCGCGAAGCCATTTCTTGATGTTTTTTACGGCTGTCTTATCGAGTTTCAGGTTGTCTATCATGAATAAAGGAAGGTAATCGTGTACTATAGCGGCAATTTAAATAAAGGTCCAGATCAATTCAAAAACTTTTACGGGCTTTTGTCTGAGAATCTGCAAAGGGCTTTACCTTTGCAGAGTATCTGGTGCCGGTGAGTCTGGCAGACTCTCGGGCTTAATAGGGAACCATGTGTAATTCATGGGCTGTCCCCGCAACTGTAAGGTATGCCGATACACGTTTCTTCAAAACCACTGTCAGGCCAATGATGGGAAGGTAAAACGTGTGGCTCCAAGTCAGGAGACCTGCCAGGTACATGTTCACAGTATTCCACGGAGGATGGAAGCCTGATGTATCATTTTTTTCTTATTTCATTATGTTAAAATTTCCTTTCAAAGGAATCCTGGCATTTTTGTGCCTGGGAATCTCATTGTCAGTGGCACAGAACACACTGACAGAAGTCAAAGTTTCCGCTCTGAAATTACCTCAGAAAGAAGCAGACGTAGCCCGCGATATGACCATTCTGCCAGACTCGGTTATTCAGCGGTTTCAGGGCCTTGGACTCTCAGAGCTTCTGAGCAGGCAGGCCGGAATTCAAATTTTAGGTACTACCCAGACCCCGGGAAGTATCAAGACCACTTTTCTCAGAGGATCATCATCATCTCAGGTTCTCATTCTGATTGACGGCGTTCCGGTTTACGAGCCATCGGCTATTGGAAGTAGTTTTGATCTTAATCTTATCAACCTGAGTCAGGTAGAACGAATCGAGATTTTAAGGGGCGGAAACAGTACGTTGTATGGTTCCGATGCAATGGCCGGGGTAATCAATATCATTACCAGAAAGAATCAGGAGTCAGTTTTTCATCCTTCTTTACAGGTAGGTGGCGGGAGTTTCGGGCAATGGAATTCTGCTCTTGGTGTTTCAGGGAAGACAGAGAAGGAATTTGAATACTCCCTCACGGGTATGTTTGAGAAAAGCTTGGGCATCACCTCCGCGTATGTTGAAGGGGGTGATGCAGAAAAAGATGGCTATCAGAATGCTCAGGTTGAAGCCAGACTCAATCAGGCTTTTGGGAAGTGGTCGTTAGGGCTCTTTGGTAATCTCAAGAATTACAGATCAGATCTGGATGCAGGTGCATTTGCCGATGAAACAGATTTTACGTTTGAGTCAGGCTCGGCACAGATAGGAGGGAGTGCACGTTTCGCCGGTAAGAATTCTTTGGGAAATGTTCAGGTTTCACACCTGTTTATTGACAGAAAATACCTGAATGATTCTCTTCAGGTTCTTCCTACTGCTTTTGACCTTTATTCTGAAAGTACGTATGGAAGCAAGCAGACCTTTATGGATGCTTCCTATTCATTTAAACCTGTATCGCAGCTTGATTTGCTGGTGGGTGCCGATTACCGAAATCAGCAAATGAATCAGAGTTATTATTCAGTAAGCTCTTATGGAGAATACAGAGATCCTGATATTGACAGGGAAACCGCAAGAATTGATAATGCAAGTATTTACCTTTCAGCTCAGAGTATTTGGGGCGGACACTTTGGCTTAGACCTGGGTGGCAGACTTAACCATCACTCCGTCTATGGAATGAACAGTTCTTTTCAGCTCAATCCGTATGTTAAGTTCGGTAATGAACTCGTGTTTCTAAATGTTGCCAGCAGTTTTCGTAATCCGGCGTTGTATGAGCTCTTTTCGCCCTATGGTAATGAAGACCTGGGTCCCGAGAAAGGCATCTCTTATGAAATAGGCTGGAAAGGTAATCGAAACGGTCTGGCCAGCTATAATCTCACCTTGTTTTCCCGTAAGGTTTCTGATCAGATCAGTTTCCAAAGTTTGAGTGAAGCTCCTTATGGTACTTATTTGAATCTGGGGCAGGAGCGGGTAAATGGGGCTGATCTCAATCTTGTTCTCCAGTTTGCAGGGTTCAGATCATCAACGAACTATACCTATCTCAACGGATTTGTGTACAAGTCCGGAGAAGGCTTTAATAAGACTGATTTGCTTCGTAAACCTCAGAATATGCTGAATCTTTCATTGGACCGGCAAATTGGCGACAGGTGGAATGCGGGCTTACATACCAGATTCACGGGAAAAAGAACGGACAGGTACTATGATTCAGCGGTTTTTGAGCAGAAAGAACTGGAGTTAAAATCCTATTGGCTGCTTAATGCTTCGGCCTCGTTTGCCGTATCATCAAGACTTAGTGTTCAGGGCTTTGTAAATAATCTGCTAAATGTATCTTATCAGGAAATAGTAGGTTATGCCAGTCGCCCGTTTAACTTTAATCTGGGGCTTATTTATCGCTAAAAATCAGGAAGAATGACTTTGCTCATATTTCGGGCTTATGTAACAGTCAATATTTGTTGTATATTCGAAGAGCATAAATTAATAACCTATGAATTCGCTTTCACAGAAAAATTTATCCGATCAAAAATCATTTGCTTATACATCCAATTACTTTCATCCTTCTGACGAGGTGGAGCAATTGATGTCAGATTTTGATTCAGATTTGCTTATCCATCAGATGGAAAGTCTCTCTGTGAATCAGCTAATTGATTACCTGAGAGCCTCTCACGTGTATTATCTTTCCAAAATAGTACCTGAGATTGAGCAGTCTCTTACTCACGTGATCTCGAAACATGGGCAAAGTCATCGTGTTTTGGCCGGGCTGGCCATATATTTCAATACGTACAAGAAAAAGCTGGTGAAACACATTCAGATGGAAGAGATTCATTTCTTTCCGTTCATTGAACGTCTGGTACTGGCAGATAACGGTCAGTTGGGATCAGAGGAAATATCCAGATTGCTTGCTTCAGGAAGCATTGATTATTTTGAAGAAAATCACGAGGCAATTGAAGACGAACTTCAGATGGTCTATTCCATGATTCAGGAAATTGCTATGGCTCAGGAGTTGGTTATGCCTTTTGATATCTTTTTAAATCAGGTTTCCCGTTTTGAATATGAACTGAGAAAGCATGCCATAATCGAAGATATGGTACTGCTAAAAAAGGCGACTTCTTTGGAGCAAAAGCTTCGAAACCGCTGAGTGTGTTTCAGAAATCCTACTGC
Organism: uncultured Cytophagaceae bacterium; assembly: GCA_966250325.1. Lineage (GTDB taxonomy): Bacteria > Bacteroidota > Bacteroidia > Cytophagales > Spirosomataceae > Jiulongibacter. The sequence goes on from CBINGY010000039.1 coordinate 30,718, forward strand.
TGAGGTTCGCTATTCATATTTAGTGTCAGAAAATTAGTGGCAATCTTCTGGCCAAGCTTGATTCCGTTGTCAATGGAAACGGGAAAGTGAACTCCGGCATACAGATGAGCTTTGGAAGCCTCCTGTACATAACTCTCGAAACCTTTATACGCTTTTCTTACCGGTAGCTTACTCAAATCCTCAAAAGCATACTCGTTTCCAAATTCATTGGAAAGAATTAACCCAATGGCGGCAGCCGCTGTGGCCTCTTCTGAGGTATAATCAGGTGATGGAGACGATTCAATATTTGGAGACCACGTCGGATTAATAGCCTGACGAATGTACGTCTGTGGCCGCATAATATTCACCGTGTATTTGTGTTTCCAACTGTTAACGAATGAATCATGCAGAGCCAGTGCGGCTTTCAGGTACAATACGGCGGCTTTGTCCAGAGCATATTGTTCTTTGGCAACCAGTGAGCGTACTACTGCCAAATGATGGCCGGCTGTTGTAAATGTGCCAGGCTCATCTATCCAGTGATTCATGATGTTGATCTGAGGCTGGCTCAGATTGCTGGAAGTAAGATAAACGGTTTTTGCCTGAGCAAAGAAATCGGTATTATTTTTAAACGAAAACACCGGAATTGTTTCTATTGTAGCCTCAGCATTGGCAGTCAAAAAGGTACGCATTTCTGCCCATTGTGGTAGAAGAGGGCGTCTTTGAGAACCGGTGGGTTCCCATTTACCTACACCCGAAAACTCACTGTTACTTTTTGGGAAATTGTTATTCCATGCCTCATCACCACCGTCATTTTTGGCATATTGCCAGATCGCCTGGCCTATTTCCACACCAAATTTTATGCTTCGTTCCGATTCATCTATTCCTACTCCTACTTTTAGTTTAGTTTCGTAATTTCTCCGGAGTGTATCTATTTGTGATTTAAGAACATCACCTGAAGTAGCATATAACTGTCTCATCAGGGTATACTCTGCGGCGTTCACGGCTAATCCCCAATTGTATTCTTTTCCTTTCTCAGGAACAGGAAGGTTTGAGAGGCCCTGAAGTTTTCCCGAAAGGCTCGCTTTACCTTCAATTCCATGAACAGAAGCTTCATATCCGGCTAAAGCGATATAGGCCATACTACGGGCTGCTACAGGTGCAGTGTATCCGGGAGTGTTGGCTATCAATTTAAACTGAAGGTCATAGTACTCATCAATAACTCCTGATGTATACACGGAAGAGGGTTTTGAAGTAACCTCATCTATTGGGACAACAGGCTCGTCGCCATTGTCTTTCTGACATGCCAGGTTAAGACTTAGAATCGCCGCGATGATAATGTAATATCCTTTTTTCATCCTTACTTTCCTTTCTTTCGTATAGACTGTGCCAATTATTGGTCAAAAATCTTGCCAAGCACCTTCTTTAGGTGTAGCTCAAATGCATGGGGGTTCAGATTCCTATTCCGAAATTAACCGTATTTTTGAGCATGATTCCTCAGGAGACCGTACAGCAAATTCTTCAGGCAGCAGATGTGGCCGAGGTGGTAGGTGATTTTGTTTCTCTTAAGAAAAGAGGATCAAATCTGATAGCCTGCTGCCCCTTCCATAATGAAAAAACACCTTCCTTCTCGGTGTCGCCCAGTAAAGGGCTTTACAAGTGCTTCGGATGTGGCAAAGGTGGTGATTCTGTGCGTTTTCTGATGGATTTGGAGGGTTTAAGCTACCCCGAGGCTTTGAAATGGCTTGCTAAAAAATACGGGATTGAAATAGTAGAGAAGGAATACAATGATGAGGAACTTCTGGCTCAGAATGAAAGAGACAGTCTGTTTATTGTCAACGAATTTGCCGCAGATTTTTTTGCTGCACAGCTGGGTACAGAAGAGGGAGAAAGTATCGGGCTTTCTTATTTTAAAGAACGGGGTTTTACCACATCTACCATCGAAAAATTTAAATTAGGATACAGTCCGGATAGCTGGGATGCTTTTACCCGTCATGCTCTAAAAAATGGATTTAAACTCGAAATTCTGGAAAAAGCCGGCCTTACCATTGTAAGAGAAGGCAAAGATCCCATTGACAGGTTCCGTGGTCGGGTGATATTTCCTATTGTAAATGTGGCTGGTAAGCCTGTGGCTTTTGGAGCCCGTATCCTGAAGTCAGACCCAAAATCTCCAAAATATCTGAATTCGCCGGAGACAGACATTTATCACAAGAGCCGCCTGGTTTATGGGATATTTACTGCTAAAAACAGTATCCGCCAAAAGGATATATGTTACCTGGTGGAAGGGTATACCGATGTGGTTTCGCTCGGTCAGGCGGGTATTGAAAATGTAGTGGCCTCCTCTGGCACATCCCTTACGGCTGAGCAGGTGCAGCTTATCAGGCGATTCACTACTAATATCACCATGTTGTATGACGGAGATGCGGCCGGAATTAATGCATCTTTAAGAGGTACCGACATTATTTTGGAAGAGGGAGTGGATGTACGGGTGGTAGTTTTTCCTGATGGAGAAGATCCCGACAGTTATATCAGGAAAGTAGGGGGAGAGGCTTTTGAAGCCTATGTAAAAGAAAATCAGAAGGATTTCATCCGATTTAAAACCGAACACAGCCTTAAAAAAGTCGGGAATGATCCGATAGCCAGAGCTTCTCTTATTAGTGATCTGGTAGAGACCATAACCAAAATACCGGATGCGATAAAACGTGCTGTTTTTTACAGTGAAGTAGCTCAATTGCTCGGAATAGAGGAGGGTATTCTCGTGGACAAAGGAAATTCTATTATCCGGGGAAGAATTAAAGATAAAAATAAAGCTCAGCCTGCCAGTGACCTGCCTCAGGTAGAGCAGGAACTAATTACAGCACGGGAAATCGTAGATAACCTCCAGCTAACCAGTGATTCTAATTCAATTTATGAGGTCAAGTATCGTTATGAAATGGAATTGATGAAGGTTGTTTATTTAATTGCTTGCAGTCATGAAAAAGAAGGAGGTCTTAAAATTTCAGATCAATCAACTGCTATTTATGAATTGCTGACTGAAGTTATTGAAGATGAATTGTTCACTATTGATAATCCCGTAGTGATCGAAATGCTAGAAATTTTTTTCGAACATTATAACGAATTTGGTTTTGTCAACTCAGCAATTTATCGGTTCTCAACCAAGGATAATATTCAGAAAATGGCTATTTCTTGGGAGATGCCTCTTTTTACTGAAAGTCCGGGATGGAAGGCAAAAGAGAAGGCTTCGGATACACTTGAGAATATCTCCCTTTCAATTTTACTCAAGCATATTGATAGAATAAAGTATGAAATGTTAGATATTCGTCAACAGTTAGAAAAGCAAAAATACAATCTCAATCTTCTACCGGAAGAGGAGGATGAAGTTTCAAATAGAGTAAATAAATTACTTCTAAGGCGTTCACAATTAGGGACTAAACTTGGGAGTGTTATTAATGCAAAGTCACATTATTGATTCCGAAATTTCATCATTCGTCATCCTTTAAGATATTCCATCATATTCTTGTGTAATTGACCGATAATTCGAAGATGAAGAAACGGGTAAAGGTTCTTGTCTCTGAAATCAGACTCACTCTTGTAATAGGTTTCATGGATCACTTTTGATGAATCTGGCCCTGTGGGCTCAAATCTGAGTATTTGGGAACCGGCAGACTTTCCACCCTCCACATAACAAAGCTTTATGATTTTGTTTTGGTGGTCTACTCTATTGACGTGATGCGTTACGGCAATCTTTATGAGTCCAAAACAAATTTTAATGACAATAAAAATGAGCTGATTGTCACTTAATCCTCTGTAGGCATCGTCTTCATAGTGAAACTCTTCCCCTGCGGGATTGTATGCAAACGAGAAACCAATTCTTCGTCCAGACCACGCCACTGAAGGGGGAACATTTACATAAGCATCCCAAACCTGATCAACCGGGTTTTGAAAATCATAGGTTTTAATGATGGAATGGAAGTCTTTCGTAACACCTTCCAGATAGCATACAGGCACTATTTTCGAAAGATCATCAGAATTTTTTAGTCTGTTTTTGTGAAGATACTCCAGCGTATGTTCAGATTTAATTCTTTGGAGATTGATCAGGCACGAAGGCTTTCGGGTATCCCGAGTTATATGAGCCAGGGTAATAGACATATGGGTTCCGGGTTAGGGTTAATGGGAACTTTTATAATAGGGTGGCCGCAATATCTGCAAAAAAATAGTTTTGACAAAGTCAGTATTCAAGGGTTAATCAGATTCTAATACGACATGAGAAGTTAATAGGTTGTTCAATAAATCAATTCATCCATGAGAGTTTGGTGAATATTACCTTGCTTAAGTATTTTGCGGGCCAATGCAACTAGAACTAAGTTTATCTGGTCAACTATCATCAATCAACTAATCTCTAATTATGAAAAAGAGCATATTACTGCTTTTAGGTCTTACATTATCGCTTGGGGTCTTTGCTCAAAAGAAGAAAAAGAAAGAGGACCCAGCCATTGAAACAGCTGACTCTTCACAATTGCCTAAAAAGGAAGAGAAGAAAAAGGAAGAAAAAGGTCCCAAATCATTTGAAACATTTGTTGACAGTACCTTTACCAGTCAGATTGGCTTATACGGAGTTCATTTTAAGGAGGATAAATGGTATTTTGAAATTGCTGACAGTCTTCTCGGAAGAGAGATCATGTCCGTGTCAAGATACGCCCAAACGGCTGCCGGAGGCAATATTTATGGCGGTGAACTGGTGAATCGTCAGGTAGTGAAATGGGAGAAAGGACCCGGCGATAAGCTCTTTCTAAAGTCTGTAACCTATGTAGTCACATCTCCTGACAGCACCCGCCCTATTTTTAAGGCTGTTACAAATTCGAATGCCGATCCTATTGTAGCGGCATTTGACATCAAGGCATTGAAAAAGGATTCTTCAAACCGGGTAGTCTCCTTTGTGGTGGATGTTACCAGCACATTTGATGGTGATGAACAGGTGTTTTCTCTGAGTTCGATCGATAAACAGCGATTCAATATCACTTCGTTGAAGTCTGATCGCAGTTACATTGAAAGCATTAAAACGTATCCGATCAATACAGAAATTAAGACGGTCAAAACGTTTGCGGTTACGCCACCGAGAATCCAAACGGGGCCCCCGTCACCTGGTTCAGGGACCTACCTGCCTGCCTCCAGAGATGCGGGTGTGGTAACTATGCAATTTAATACCTCCATGGTACTGCTTCCCAAAGTACCCATGCAAAAAAGAGCCTTTGATGCACGCGTAGGTTATTTTGCCAATCAATATGAAAAGTTTGAGGAAGATTCTCAGAGAGCAGATAAAGAAGTTTTTGCGGTGAGATGGAGGCTAGAGCCCAAAAGTTCACTGGATGCAGCACGTCAAAAGGCCGGAGAGCTTATTGAGCCAAAGAAACCAATTGTCTACTACATTGATCCTGCCACACCTGACCGCTGGAAACCGTATATAAAAATGGGAATTGATGACTGGAATGTTGCTTTTGAGGAAGCCGGCTGGAAAAACGCCATTCGGGGAGAATACTGGCCTGAAGATGACAGCACCATGAGCCTGGAAGATGCCCGTTTCTCTGTGGTTCGATACTTTGCCTCCCCAATTCCAAATGCCTACGGGCCGAATGTACACGATCCCAGAAGCGGTGAAATACTTGAAAGTCACATAGGCTGGTATCATAATGTGATGAAATTGTTGAGAAACTGGTATCTTATCCAAACTGCCGCAGTGGATGAGGGGGCACGCAGAATGAGGTTTGATGATGCCTTAATGGGAGATCTTATTCGATTTGTTTCTTCTCACGAAGTGGGTCATACCCTTGGTTTGAGACATAATATGGGGGCGTCATCAGCCACATCGGTTGATAGTCTTAGAAGTAATTCCTGGCTTACCGCTCACGGTCATACTTCCAGCATAATGGATTATGCCCGGTTCAATTATGTTGCCCAGCCAGAGGATAGCGTAACTCGCCAAAATCTTTATCCCAGAATTGGCCCATACGATAAATGGGCTATAAAATGGGGATATTCTTACTTTCCGGATTCGGACGAGACTGGTGTAAGGTCCATTCTCAATCAATGGACAAAAGAGGCATATGAAGACCCATTTAAAAGGTTTGGTACAGAAACAAGCCCTTATGATCCCCGCTATCAGACAGAGGATCTCGGAAATGATGCCATGAAAGCGTCTCTCCTTGGAATAAAGAACCTTCAACGCATTATTGGGAATCTGAAAAGCTGGAGCAATGAGCCTGGTGAAAGTTATGATCAGCTACACGAGCTGCATGGAGAGGTAGTGACGCAGTTCAGACGGTATATGGCACACGTAACAAAAAACATTGGTGGTGTCTATGATACTCCCAAAACCTATGACATGGAAGGAAATCAGTTTGTGCCCGTTCCGGAGACCATACAGAAGCGTGCAGTTTCTTTTCTTAATGAGCAGGTTTTTCAAACACCCGAATGGCTGTATCCGGTAGATATTCTTGCCAATACCCGAATAGAGTCAGGTTCTGAAGCCCTGAAATCACTTCAAAGCCAGGTTTTGGGTCTGATCCTTGATAAAAATCGACTGGCCAGATTGCTTGAATTCGAGGCCAAAGGGGATGAATACTATTCGGTGGATGAACTTCTTGCCGATCTTGAAACGGGTATTATTTCTGAGATCAAAAGAAAGACACCGGTGCCAATCCACCGGCGTAATCTTCAAAAAGTGTATATTGACAAACTCATAGAGTTGTTGAATCCTGGCAATGGGATGATTCAGAATATTCCTGTGGGTGTGACCTACGGTTTCGATAACCGTACAGTAGATCTGGATTTAACGGATCTTCCTTCGGTGGTAAGAGGGCATTTGGTATCCATAAAATCGGGTATACAGCCGCTTCTTTCCATCGCAGATAAGCCGAGTCGGTATCATTATCAGGATTTATTGCAACGAATTGAACGTTCTTTAGATCCAAAATAAGTGATAGGTAGTTCGTCGTTTTTCTAAATATTTAAATCGTGCCCAAAGGTTGCCCATTGGGCACGATTTTTGTAGCATTTAATATGAAATTATATTGCCAAGTACCTATTCATGCTTCTGAATCTTTTTAAGATATCTTTTATCGTACTTGTATGTCTCCAGACAGCCAGTGGTCAACTGGCCTCTCTGGATGAAAAATACATGGACAAAAAATTTGCATCTTTATCGTTCAGAAAAGTACTTGATGAGGGGTCCAGACTAGTGGAAAAGATCAGGTATCAGGATGCCTCACAGCGTGCTGATGTTCTCCGGAAAGTAGCCCTTGCAGCGTATAATGTTCACGACTACAAATTGGCAGAAAGCTACTTTCAAAGCCTTTTTGAGCTACAAAATGAGGATACACAAAGGGCTGCTCTTCTTCCTAAATATGCCCATGTGCTGGCGGCTTTGAACAAGTATGAAGATGCGGCAGAAATATGGAGCAGGTATGCGGCCTTGAATCCGGATGATGTGTTGGCAGCAGACTTCGCCCTACTTCACAAGGATATATCTCCCCTTATTAAAAATGCGTCTTCATTCACGGTTAAGTTTCTTCCGGTTAATTCAGGTTTGTCAGAATTTAGTCCAACCAGAAGAGAAAATGGCCTGGTATTTGTGGCGTCGCGTCCGGCTGGCGGCCCTGTTAAACGGGTGTTCGAATGGGACGAGTCTCCGTTTCTCGATCTCTATTTTTTAGCCAATGAATCAGATATTTTTGAGCCCTTCCCTGAGGTACCACCAGGTAATGCACGCAACCCAAAGCTGGGCTCAGATTATTATACTTCGGCTACTCCCAATGACGGACTGAAACTCGGGTATAATTATTCTACCATTTCTGGCGAAAAGGCAGCTCTTGAAGCTTCTTTATTGGATTCGAAGCTCAATTCTATGTACCATGACGGTCCCGCAGATTTCTTTAACAAAAGCCAAAGTATAATTTTTACCCGAAATGGCGTGCCTGGTTTCGATTATCCGGCTTCTGACGGAATTAACCGGGTTCATTTGTACATCGCTGATCAGGATAAAGATAAGTGGAGCAATTTGCGGGCGTTTCCCTTTAACAGTGCGGAGTATTCTACCGGACATCCGGCCTTTAATATCGATGAAAGTCTTCTTTATTTTATTTCTGATATGCCCGGAGGGTTTGGCGGCACCGATATTTATTTCAGTCGTTATAAAGACGGAAAATGGCACATGCCTGTAAATGCCGGCCCTAAAGTTAATACCAGAGGAAATGAAATGTTTCCGTTTGTGGATGAGCTGAATAATTTGTATTTCGCATCTGACGGACATCCCGGATTAGGAGGATTGGATATCTTTACAACCCCATTGAACTCAAATGGCTTTCCTCAGTATGGGCCGGCCAATTTAGGTTCTCCCATAAATTCGGGTTCAGATGATTTTGGATTCATGGCCGATTCAGACTTTCGCAAAGGCTATTTCAGCAGTAACCGCAAGAATGGAGGCTCAGATGACGATTTGTATTCTTTTGAGCGTTCTGGAGAAAAATTCGGATGCCGTGAAATTGAACTGGCTGTTAATGATGCTTCTGACTCCAAACCAATGGCCGGGCTTGAGTTTGTTTGGTACTCTGTAGATGATCCTTCAGTAACTCATTACGGGCAGTTGGATCAATTGGGGAAAGCCCGTCTTTGCCTGCCGGCTGATTCAGAGTTTTATCTCGAATTCAATAAGGCTGAATACGATTCTCCCAGAAAATATCTCAGCACTAAAGGACTCCAGGATTTCAAACCTACTGCATTCGAAATCAATCTTAAAAAGATTGTCAGAAAGATTGATGCCCCCGTCTATTCCAACAGTAAGATGATGTCAAGAGTAAAAGACAAGGCTTCTGCTGAAATCTATGCCGGCACCATCTTGGGCCCAGATAATCTTCCATTGGAAGGTGTACAGGTTCGGTTCATCAACAAATGTGACAATGCCATTCTTGAACAGAGAACAACCAAAGACGGTCACTATAGTTTTGAGAGGGATCCCGGCTGTGACTACGAATTTATTGCCATTCGCTCCGGATTCTCTACCAGCTATGAATTTGTAAGTAAAAGTGTGAATACCGGGCCTACCCGAATAGCACGTAGTACCTCCACTTTTAAATCATCGGATTTATTTACTGAGGAGGATCGAAGTGTAAGCAAGGCTACTTTCAAGGTGCCGGAAGAAAATACTACTACTTTCAAAACCCCGGTAGCATCGAAAACCAAAGTGAATTCTGCTGCCTCAGAAAGCACGGCAAAGTCAGCTGGGGCCCGTATTTCGTTTTTTGACCCCAGATATTTCAAAGTAGGTGATGTGA
>CBINGY010000040.1:0-38472 GCA_966250325.1 uncultured Cytophagaceae bacterium
CTGCTGCTTTATTAAACATATAAATAACAATAGACACAGTTTAATGAACTATCCCAACCTCGTAGCTTGAATCATTTCTCCCAGGGAAACCGGAAACATCAATCCCGGCGGCAAGCGGGGTTAATTGATCATTTCCCCCTCTATCACCCGCACCTCCTCCTCACTCAATCCATACAGCTCATACACCAGCCGGTCTATTTCTGCCTCCAGAGCGGTGGTGTCTGTGGCAGGGTTTTGGGATTTTTGATTGAGGATTTCAGTGGTTAGGGAATCAAGAGTTTTAGTTTTGATTATGGGTATTTTCTCTAAATATTGTCGAATAAACCTGAAATAACCGCCCCGGATAGTTTGGGTAAGACCAGCGTAGAAAAATAGAACAAGTTTTGAATTCAGAATTGCCAGGTCTGATAATCCCAGACCTGGAATTATGTAAGCCGTATTTACGCAATAAAAATTCATTTCCTTATCCAGAATTGCTTCACAACGTAACGAAATGTCCGGTAACATTACTTTCGGCTTTTCAAACTCCTCATAATAATCACAAGCCCGTAATTCCCACCAATATTGGCCCTGATCATATCTTTTCTGTGCTGCTGATTTATATTGCTCGAGATGTTTACAAACAGCCGGATACTTTTCAGATACTCTTTCCCAGGCTTCTGCCTCCTTCAGGTCACCAAACCATCGTTTGGTATCGCCATTTTTGAACAGTATCAAAAACTTATCACTCACCGGCTGCTGGTACCGTTTGATGTCTCTGCCTGCCAGAAAGGGCCGTATGATTTCCTCAGACCGGGCATCTTCTGCCACCAGCCGGTCTCTGGTTTCACGGTCTATCACAAAGGCTTCATTCAGGCCGGTTTTGATTCCATAGAAAATTTTTCCGTTGACATACTCACTCAGTGGTATACCCTGCTTTTTGATTTTGTTCAGCAGGTTTTGCACCCGGCTGTCTGTGAGGTTCCAGCCGCCGTCTGCCAGATCGGCGGTGGTGATGGTCAATTTGTTTTGTTTCACATACCCGGCAAGTCCTTCGGGGAAATCGAGCGTATCCACATTCACGCCAGTAAACTGCTCTTTCGCTTCCTTTTTCGCAAAAGAGAGGATGCAGGGGTAGGTGGTGGCCTCTTCAAAAACCGGCAGATCGCCAAAATCGAGGATGGCGTGCAGCTGCTGTTGCTTTAAAAACTCCCGCAGTTTCTGGCCATAGCCCGCCCGCATCCATTTATTGGGGATAATGAAGGTAAACTCACCGCCTTCCCTCAGATTCTGTACACCCAGCTCCACAAAATAGGTAAACAAATCTGCCGTACCCGCAAAGGTGCTGAAACGGCTCTGCAGGTGGGGTTTCAGCTCGGTAAATTCTTCCTGCCTGATGTACGGCGGGTTACCGATGATCACATCAAAACCCACGAAATCACCGCTGTCATTCAATACTTCGGGAAATTCAAACCGCCATTCAAAGGCGTTTTCGTAGATTCTGTTTGATTTTATTTCGTCTATCTGGATTTTGAGTTTTTTTACTTTTTCTTCCAGTTTATCGCGATCTGCCTTCTGGGCCTTGGTGAGTTTCTGGTCAAAAAGCTGCTGACTCATGTACTTATTATAGAGCTCGTTGCTGAATTTATTGAGCTCTCTCTGCTCCCGGGAGTTCTGGCTTATTTCGGTCTTGAAATCCGACTTGATATCTTCGATAAGCTGCTGCATGGAGCGTTTCTGCTTTTTGTCTGCGGCATTGCGGTACACACTCACGGCATCGCGGTACATGCCCATATCCCACTTACTTTTTCGTAAGGCCTGGCCCAGATCGGCATCCAGTGCAAAACGGCTCACCAGGGAGTTTCCGCATTTAATGTTGATGTCAATATTTGGCAGGGTTTCCAGCTGCAGGCTATCATGGCCAGACCCCATCCCCGAAGCAGATGGAGCTTGTTTGTAATACGCGTTTTTCAGGAGTTCTATCCAGAGCCTTAGGCGGCAGATTTTCACCGAATTGGGGTTGATATCTACGCCAAACAGACAGTTTTCAATGAGCGTTTGTTTCTCGTGAAAGAGCGTTTCCTGTATTCGCTGACTTTCGGAGTTTTTATAATGATATTCAAAGGGGTTGCCCTCGTCATCGGTGATCTGCAGCTCGTCATTTTCTACCGAGATGTCATATTCTTTGATACGCCGCCCGTTTTTATCCTGCAGGATACCCAGCTCTTTTTTGATCACAATGAGCTCATTGAGGGCAGAAACCAGAAAATGCCCCGACCCCACCGCGGGGTCACATATTTTCAGGCTGTTGACGATGTCATTGGCCTGCTTCCGGTGCTCCAGTTCCAGGCGGTCTTCCACTTCAGCAATACTTTGGCAGCTCCAGCCCATGGTTTCGTTGAATCTGGTGACCACGGCCCGTCTGAGGGTTTCGCGGCACATATACATGGTAATAAAGCCGGGTGTAAAGAATGAGCCGTCTTTGTAGCCGTTGATTTTTTCAAAAATAAGGCCCAGCACCGAGGCATTGATGAGGGTTTTATTGTCTTCCTGAATTTCTTCGGCCCCTTCGCTGCTGAAATCGTAGGCATCCAGAAATTCAAAGAGGTACTGCAGGGCGTTTAGTTTTCCGCTTCGTTTCCTGCCGCTTTCATCTTTTAAAACCGTGGAAGGCAAAAGGGGGAGTTCACGATCATTTCTGAGGTTGCCTATGGTGAGGGTCTGGTGTTCCAGATCACTTATCTCAAAGAGTGAACTATTCAGATAAGGTACGTTCCTGAATTTCTCCTTATTCTCTGGTGATCTGAGATCGGGCTCCAGGGCCAGTACACCAAAAAACAGATCTTCCAGATCATCGTAATCCGTTATTTTTTCCGAATGAAGGAAACGGAAATGCTTGTCTCCCCTATGATACGAGATAAGCTGGCCTTCAAGCAATTTAAGGAAAAGGATGCGGTTTATCCAGGTAATAGAAAGTTCGAGACCCACCTGAAAGAGCTGCTCGGAATACGTGCCTCCAAATTGAGAAGGTGTGCTTAGACGGCTTATTTTATCCTGACTTTCCAGTTTAAGAATGGCGTTTTCAAGCAGTGAGGCTTCATTGCGGTCTGCTTCCTTTTTGCGGCCTATCACCTTTTTGCCACCTTCTTTGGTTTCTTCCAGGCCTATAATATGCAGCAGCTCGGCATAAAATTTACGGTCGAGTGAGTTGCTGTCGTTGGCAAAACGCAGTTTCAGCAAATGCTGCGGAGAAAGCAGTTTAAGAACCGGAATAAGGCTGCGGTCATCTTCTTTATCTGAATTTTTAAGAGCCCTGGTATATTGGTTCAGATTAAGGTGGGTGTACTCCAGCTGTTCCTCTTTTTCACGAATAACGGCCTCGGCTATTTCGCGGTAAAAGAAATCGGTGCTTTTGCCACCCAATGTTCCGTTTTCAAAGTCTTCAAATTGCCGCACCAGAGTTTTATTGGCAGCAAACAGTTTTTCAAAGAGCTGTGCATCAAAAATGAACCATTCGGTTACGTTGGTGACGATGAGGTGTCTGATCTCCTTATTTTGGCGGGACATTCGCTCACGCAGAAAATAGAGCAGTAATTCCTGCAGAGCCTTGGTATTCAGTTTGCCGGCACGAGGCATCTCGGTTTTATTATCGGGCTTTTTTACTTCCAGAATTACTCCTACGGGCGTGGAGGCTTTATTGCCATTATGAACTACCAGATCCTGTCTGTCGTGAATATTGATGTAAAAATCTGGCTCAAAACCGGTTTTATTCAGGAAATCACGGATCAGGTTTTTGTGAAATTCTTCATGTTGCTCAGGGTGCCGGGCAGAGGTATCCAGAAGCTCAATGAGATGACTTTTAAACTTCTCCACTTCAGAACGCACCGGCTTCACTTTAAGCCAGGCTTTGTTGAGTGATTTTTTTGGGGAGAGGTGGGTCATAGAGAGTAATAGGGACTAGGAGTAAGATAGCGTAAGGTAATCTGTTTGCAAACTAGTGAAATTCATGCTTTTCTGAAATGAGAGTAGTAATGAAAGGAGGTATTTTGATAGATTTAGTTCCAAATATTTAATTAGGCACGATGGATAATTCATTCATAAACACTCCGAAACAGAACCTCAAACTGGCTGTACCTTTTTTTATGGTAATGGACATGCAGAAGTCCATTCAATTTTATTGCAAGGGCCTCGGTTTCGAGCTCAAAATGAGCTGGGAACCCGAAGGACGCATCGAATGGTGTTGGATAGAGCGGGAGGGAGTTGCTCTGATGCTCCAGGAGTATCGCGAGCAGTTCAGACCCAAAGATCAACCGGGTATCGGGGTTTCCACAGCTATAATCTGTGAAGATGCTCTGGACCTTTATCGCGAATTTCTTCAAAATGGACTGAAACCCGCTGAACCATTTGTGGGCAATGGATATTGGGTAGTAGGGCTTCATGACCCTGATAGTTACCATTTATTTTTTGAAAGTCTGACAGATGTTCAGGAAGGTACAAACTACTTAGATTGGGCGAAGACCAGGTAATTTTTGCATGTATTCAACTTCCCGGGAACCACTATTCAAACGAAGGTTTGATAAGCAGGCTTTGCATGATTAATCTTTCTGGTGATGTTCACGGGATTACAAGGGCTTAATATAAATATGCCGCATATTCTTAATCCCGGTTTCGCGGGCATCTATTTCATACATTTCCATGGCTTTAATGAGGGTAAGCAGCTTGGCAAAGCCATAGTTTCTGGGGTCAAACTCGGGCTGCTTTTTCAGAATAAAATTACCCAGGGTGGCGAGGGAGGTGTAGCCATCGTCATCGGCCAGATCATTCACACTCTGCGAAATGAGTTTTCGGGTTTGGGCATCCAGCTTGCTGGCACTGGTTTGTTTGGTTTTGGCAGGTTCGTTTACGGTTTCAATTTCAGGGGTTTCTTTCAGGATTTCCAAATACACAAACTTATCACAGGAGGCAATGAACGGTTTTGGGGTTTTGCGTTCTCCCAAACCTATCACCAGCATGCCGGCTTCACGCAGCCGTGTAGCCAGTCGGGTGAAATCGCTGTCACTGGATACGATACAAAACCCATCCACCCGCCCGGAATACAGAATATCCATGGCATCAATGATAAGGGCACTGTCGCTGGAGTTTTTCCCGGAGGTGTAACTGTACTGCTGAATCGGTGTAATGGCGTTTTCGAGCAACACGCTTTTCCAGCCGTTGGCGGTGGGGCGGGTCCAGTCGGCATAAATTCGTTTGATCGTAAGAATACCGTTTTTGGAAAGCTCCTCCATCATTTCTTTGATGTGTGAGTAGGGTACATTATCGGCGTCGATGAGAACGGCAAGTCGTTTTTCCATAGGAAGGCTGTTAAACAGGAAGCGAAGCGGAAAGATATCTTCAAAACAAAGGTAGATAAATAATTGCCTGAAATTGAGGAGTATGCATCTTTCCGACTATTTTTCAAGATAAATCGGATAATCGTAGGATACCACCAAAGAAAGGGTACCTTTGTGCTGCCCTGATGTATTTTTAAAAAATACATTTTTTATTAAGGTGCGTTTACACATTGCAACAGGCGGTAACTGTTTCATCTGATTTCTTCCGGAAATCTATTTAATACCCTCCCCCTATCTGTAGTAGTATCTGCTCATTATTAAGCAAAGGCTTGCGGTTCGTTTGGGTCGTATTCTTTATACTATATAATTACCGAGCTTATTAAAAAGTTAAGTTTTTCTCAGCTTCCCGGGCACAGTTTTTCAGGATGTGTGAGGCAAAGAGTATCTGCCTATCTGAAGCAACACAAAAACAGCCGTTTCGGCGGGAGTGAAATCCGGATAAAGACCGTAGTGATGCTGTCGATCTACCTTGTGCCGCTGATTATTCTGGGTGCGGGGTTTTATAATTCCTATTTAGTTATGTTTTCGCTTTATCTTCTGGCCGGGCTGGGGATGGGCGGTGTGGGTATGGGTGTAATGCATGATGCCTTGCACGGGAGTTATTCCTCCAGACCCGCATTAAACCGGATGCTGGGATACACCATGAATCTTATTGGCGGAAATCACGTGGTATGGAAATTCCAGCACAATGTGCTGCATCATACCTACACCAATGTGGAAGATCATGATGATGATATCAATGCACCCTACTTTCTACGCTTATCGCCACATGGAGCTCTTCGGAAAATTCACCGCTATCAACACCTGTATGCCTGGTTTTTTTACGGTCTTTCTACTTTATATGGGGTGATAGCCCGGGACTACAAAAAGATGTACCGGTTCTATAGTCTGAATCTTATTAAGTCTACCTCAGAGTTCAGGCAAAATCTGGCAGGTATTGCCCTCTGGAAAACGGTCTATCTGGCGGGTACGCTTATTTTACCCATACTCATGAGTCCGTTTGCCTGGTGGATGGTGGTACTGGCATTTATTGCCATGCATTTTGTTACGGGCGTTACTCTTACCCTTGTTTTTCAATCGGCCCATGTGATGCCAGATAACGAGTATCCTTTGCCCGATGAACATGGAGAGCTGGGATCAGATAAATGGGAGCATCAGCTCAAAACCACCTGCAATTTTGCCATGGAAAACCGCACGGTAACCTGGTTGCTGGGAGGGTTAAATCACCAGATTGAGCACCATCTTTTTCCGCATGTTTCGCATGTGCATTACAGCGAGATTTCGAAAATTGTGCAGGCCACCGCGTTGGAGTACGGAGTTCCGTATCACGCCTATCCTACCTTTTCGTCAGCTATAAGGGGTCATTTCAGCATGTTATATAAGCTCGGTAATACCGGGAGTTAATGCCGTATTTTAGTTTTTGTCACGTATATAATTTAGTAATACAATGAAAGAAGGAATCGTTAAGTTTTTCAACACAGAGAAGGGATTTGGTTTTATTTCTCCCTCAGATTCAGACAAAGATATTTTCGTTCATCAGAGCGGTCTTATTGATGAAATCAGAGAAAATGATGAGGTACAATATCAGGAAGAAATGGGCAAGAAGGGCATAAATGCCGTGAATGTAACTTTGATGTAATCAGTATTGGTCCCTACCGATTCTGGAGCCTGTTTTGTGGAACAGGCTCTTTTTTTGTTTCATTGCTCCGCAGAAACCAGGGCTCAGAGATTGTTTCTGCAACTTCTTTTACATGTTGCAGACTATAGTTCATCAGTCATTACTTTGTAGGTAGGGTCTTCCCATACATTTACCTCAATGAGGTCTTCGGCATTCGCCAGAAGCTGCCGGCAGTCTTTGCTGAGGTGTTTCAAATGAACCTTCTTACCTGCTTTGGCATATCGCCCGGTGAGTTTATTCAATGCCTCTATGGCCGACATATCCACCACCCGGCTTTCATGAAAGTCAATGATAATTTCATCCGGGTCATTGAGAACATCAAATTTTTCGTTAAAAGCTGTCACCGATCCAAAAAACAGAGGTCCGCAGATTTCATAGTGTTTCACACCATTTTCATCTGTATGTTTTCTGGCTCTGATCCGCTTTGCGTTATCCCAGGCAAAAACCAATGCTGCAAGTATTACTCCCACAATAACCGCCAGAGCCAGATTATTAAGTAAAACCGTAACTCCGGTAACCAGCAGCATCACCAGTACATCTGATTTTGGCATACGTTTGAATGTACGTAGGCTGGCCCACTCAAACGTGCCAATGGAGACCATGATCATTAATCCCGTAAGAGCTGCCATAGGTACCTGTTCTATAAGTGAAGAACCAAACATGACAAAAACCAACAGCATACCTGCGGCTACAATTCCTGAGAGGCGGGCCCGGGCACCATTGGATGTATTGATGAGACTTTGGCCTATCATGGCACAGCCCCCCATCCCCGAAAAAAGGCCTGAAAGAATATTGGCCGTACCCTGAGCCACCGCTTCTTTATTACTTCTTCCGCGTGTCTCTGTGATTTCATCCACAATGTTCAGCGTTAGCAAACTCTCTATTAAGCCAACCCCGGCTACGATGGCCGCGTAGGGAAAAATAATCTGAAGAGTGTTCCAGCTCAGGGGTACTACGGGAATATGGAACGGAGGGAAACTGCCTTTAATGGAGGCCATATCTCCTACGGTTTTTGTGTCTATCTGCAGAAAAAACACCAGGCCAAACACCGTGAGTATAGCTACCAAACTGGCTGGAATGACTTTACTTACCCGTGGCAATCCCCATATAATTAACATAGTTAAGATGACCAGACCGAGAAGAATATAAAGCGGGTTTCCTGTGAGCCATTGACCGTTACTGTCTTTGAATTGATCCAACTGAGACATAAAAATGATAATAGCCAGGCCATTCACAAATCCGAATATGGCCGGATGAGGTACCAGTCGCATCAGTTTGCCAAGTTTTAGTAAGCCTGCGGTTACCTGTAAAATGCCAGCCAGTATGGCCGTTGCAAAAATATACTCTACACCGTAGTCTTTGGCCAGAGAAACAATGACTACCGCCACGGCACCTGTTGCTCCGGAAATCATGCCCGGTCTGCCCCCGAAAATTGAGGTAATAAGGCCCATCACAAAAGCGGCATATAAGCCCGTGAGCGGAGAAAGGCCAGCGATAAAGGCGAAAGCCACGGCCTCAGGAATTAATGCCAGTGCTACCGTAAGCCCTGAGAGGATTTCTGTTTTGTAATTGACCTTCTGACTAAAGTCAAAAAGAGGAAGGTATTTAACCATTGGGGGGAAATTCAGTTAATTGAAAGGGAGTTCTTGTGATCTCGTTTATTGCAAAAATGGAGGGGTCTTTCCAGTGAAGTAAATAACTTAAAGATGCTATAGTTTATAAACGGAAGACCTTTTATCATGAGGGTGCAAAAATAAGGGTCAATATTCAGCACTATACGATATAGCTTTTCGGATGAACGCATTTCCTCCGAGGGGTCAAAGGATTGTTCTGATAATACAAAACATGGTGAAACCTTCAGGTCACTGAGAGATTTTCCATTGCTCTTGAAAGGTTATATGTGTTGAATTTTTGTTGATTTCCGATTAATTTGGCAAAGCAAAAGTATACCTGAATAAGAACTAATTGGAACCAGCCGGGAGATTGAATTATAAAGACTTTACGATTAAAGCTAGGCTCAAAGACCTCAAAAAAACAGAAGATATTCTTGTTTCTTTGAATGCCAGGTATGTAGGAGAGGATGCTCAGACCGACTATTACTTTGAAACAGAGAAAGGGAAGCTGAAATACCGGAAAGGGAACATAGAGCATCTCATTACGCACTATGAACGGGCGGAAATTAACGGAACCGAAAAGACCACCGTTTACCGGTATGACCTCAATCCCTCTGAGGAGCAAATCGCTCTTTTAAAGGCCGGGCATAAACTGATCGGTGTGGTAAGTAAACATCGTAAAATATACCGGCTGAATCATCTGAAATTTCATTTGGATACCCTGCCAGATGGTGCTTGCTTTCTTGAAATTGAGGCCATTGATCGGTCTGGAAACTTCACAGACGAGCAGCTGCGGGATCAATGTTTGGAGTATAAAACAAGGTTGGGAATTCCTGATTGTGATCTCGTACAAACCGGTTATTTACAATAATCTGATTCAAATAGGATTGGATAGAAACAAAACCAGAGAAAACTCCGTGTCTTTTTTTCGAAGCTACCATCTCAAATAACCTTAAACAGTGATAGATGGCCGTGCAGTTTTCTCGTTGCCCGGCAGCTGTTAAAACGGTCACGAGAATCTCACAGATGAACGGGTGCATCGTGTTTCGATCCCGTCAGTTTTAGTTTACCTTTGTTTGATTTCGAAACAGAAGCTTATGAAACAACTGATCATCCTTTGCTGTATACTGGCCTTGCTGATGGGCTGTAAGGAAGAAACCTCAACGAAACAACCGCAGGCTCCCAAATGGGACAAGCATTTTGCGGGTGAAATTCTTCCGGATTCGCTTCAGACGGGGAAAACGCATCTCTCTGTTTATTCTCAGATATACAGCCGCACCGAGCATATCACTCATGCTCTCACCGCCACGGTAAGTATGCGTAACCTGAGCGAGAAAGATACGCTGTATCTCAGCAGGGCCGAGTATTTTGACACCTCGGGAAATTCAGTCAGAAACTTTATTGACCGCCTTATTTACATCAAACCCATGGAAACGGCCGAGATTGTGATTGAGGAGGTGGATATGTCAGGCGGCACCGGTGGCAATATTGTCTTTGACTGGCATAAAAAGCCGTCTTCGGCGGGGCCGCATTTTGAGTGTGTCATGATTTCAACATCTGGCCAGCAGGGTTTATCTTTCACCACCACCGGAGTGGATATGGTCGAATAAGTTTGCCTTAAGAAGCAGGCATATTTACCGGTCCATCCAGGCTTACTTTGATTCGCTCTCCTACCTGCTCTATTCCTTCCATGTTTTCTGAAAGTACCACCAAACGATCGTTTGGCTCAATCACCGTGAGTCCGTTTGGAACAATGAATTTGTGATTACGTTTAATCATGGCAATGATCGTATGCTGTGGAAAGTGAAGATCCACCAGTTTCTTGCCTATGGCATAGCCGTCTGGCTTAATCTCTATCTCCTGTATCAGCGATTTAGGTATCTCTGAAATCAGTTTATCGGTGTCTGAAACCTGTTTGACTTTCTCGGGAAGAGCTACATGGAGCCATTTGGCCACAGTGCCCAGCGTGGTTCCCTGTATGAGAATGGATGTGACCGAAATAAAGAAGACGATGTTAAACATCAGATTAGCCTTGTCAATGCCTGCCAGCAAGGGATAGGTGGCAAAAACAATAGGAACCGCCCCGCGTAATCCTACCCACGAAATATAGAACCTCCGGCGGTTTTTCATTTTGAACGGTAGCAGACTCAGAAATACACCGACAGGCCGGGCTATGAAGATGAGGAAGAGTGAAATCAACAGCCCAATGCCCATCACAGGAATAATCTGAGAAGGAAAAACCAGAAGCCCCAGCGTAAGAAACAGGACGATCTGCATGAGCCAGGCAAAACCATCAAAAAGTTTAAGAATAGTGCGTTTGTGAATGAGATCCTGATTGCCCAGGTAAACAGCACAGATATAAATGGCCAGAAAACCGTTTCCGCCTATCGCATCTGTAGCCGAAAAAGTGATGAACATGAGCGAAATAACCAGAACCGGATAAAGTCCCTCAAAATCCAGCTTTATTTTGTTGATAATGAATTTACTGATTTTCCCGAATGCAAACCCGGCCAATCCCCCCAGTACCATCTGCCTGAAAAACAGCGGTACAATGGAGAGCAGACTTTTGTCCTGATCTACCACCAGCGAAAGAAATGCGATGGTTAACACATAGGCCATGGGGTCGTTACTTCCGCTTTCCAGCTCCAGCGTGGGCCTCAGGTTACTCTTCAATGCCAGACTTTTTGACCGGAGGATAGAGAAAACAGCGGCGGCATCGGTTGATGAAACAATGGAGCCCAGTAGCAGGCTTTCAAAAATGGTGAAGTCAGTAATCCACCACACAAACAGCCCCACGCTTACGGCCGTAAGCAATACTCCGATGGTAGAAAGTGCAATTCCCTCTTTCAGTATAGGCTTTACCGATTTCCAGTTGGTATCCAATCCACCTGAGAAAAGGATGAAGTTCAAAGCAATGATTCCAATGAACTGGGCCATCTCCGGATTGTTGAAATTGATCTTTCCGATGCCATCTGAGCCGGCCAGCATACCAATACCAAGAAACAAAATCAAGGTAGGTACACCGAATTTATAAGATGTTTTACCTGCAATAATGCTTATGAATAGCAAAAGGGAGCCTACTAATACGATGTTTTCAATGGTGAGGTTCATGCGAAATGCTTTGGAGCGGTTTCTCCTTCTCAAACCATCAATATCGCAAAAATATTCCGGTCAATTGATCTTTTCCATGAGGGTATCTCTGAGATACCAGGCTGCTCTTGCAAGGGAGAGGAGGGCCGGGCCCGATCTTCTGTAAATTTATGGACGAAGAAATGGCCATTTTCAACTTTTCAGGAGTCTGAATACCAGCTGCTTATTCTGTTTTGTTTGACCTGCAAAATCTGTCATCTGCCTTAGCTAAATCAATCATTTCGGGAAAATATAAATAATCCATGAAGGAAATGGACAGTAGTGTCATCGCTATTTCAGATATTGAGACGCGTTTTACAAACTACCCTGACAACCCTAATACGAGACCAATGAGCTTCACTACTAAAGCCCTTATAGATGAAGGTAAGCTGACTAATTTACAGATCGGGACCATCCTGGTTTGCTTTTTCATGAATATGCTGGATGGAATGGATGTTTTGGTGATCTCCTACACGGCTCCTGCCATTTCCAAAGCCTGGCAGATTGGTCCGGAAACTCTGGGGGCGGTTTTCAGCTCGGGTTTATTTGGCATGACACTGGGTACGCTCTTCGTGGCTCCATATGCCGACAGGATAGGCCGTAAAAACATGATTTTGCTGAGTGCGATGATTATGAGTGTGTTTATTCTGCTTACCACCTGGGCTCAGGATGTGAATCAACTCATTATTTACCGGTTTATGAGTGGTATTGGAATAGGCTGTATGCTGGCCAGTACGGCGGCTCTTACGGCAGAGTACACTCCAAACCGCTCCAGGGATTTCTGGGTGAGTTTTGTGGTGGCCGGGTATCCGGTAGGAGCGGTAGTATCTGGTCTGGCAGCCGCCCGGGTGATTCCTTCTGAAGGGTGGGAGCGGATGTTCTGGTATGCCGGCCTGGCCTCTATGCTGGCCATTCCGCTGGTACTGTTTTTTCTCTCAGAGTCGGTTGATTTCTATCTCAAAATGCAGCCGGCCAGAGCACTGGAAAAAGCGAATAAGATTATTGCAAAGCTCAACGGGCAGGCCCTCACGGCTCTTCCTTCAAAACCTGAACCCCAATCGGCCATCCCTCTTGGGAAATTACTTAAAGGAAGATACAAGAAACCCACGATCCAGCTTTGGATTGCCCTGTTCATGGCCTTTGCTACCCTGTATTTCCTGACCAGTTGGATTCCCAAACTAGCTACAGAGGCAGGTTTGTCCATGGAACTGGCAATTTATGCAGGTACCGTATTTAATGTGGGTGCCTTTTTTGGCATTGTTACACAGGGTTACTTTTCCAGTAAATACGGATTAAAGAAAACCATTGGTGCTATCCTTATTTTTACGGCTGTGGCCATGGTTTGTTTTCAGTTTTTCATCGGATCAGATCTGTTGCTGTGGGTATTCGGACTTCTTGGATTTGGCATTCAGGGCGGCTTTGTGGGGCTCTATGCCTTTTCAGCCCGCATGTATCCTTCCGAATTCAAAACCACCGGGATAGGCTGGGCAATGGGCTCGGGCAGGCTGGGTGCTATTTTTGGTCCGGGTCTTGCCGGTTTCCTGATCGGAATGGGCGTTTCTATCGGTGTCAGCTTCATGGTGTATGCCGTACCTTCGCTTATAGCCGGAATCATGACGATCAAAAACAGCTCGGAAGATGTGAGCTGATCTTTCAGGCCCTGAACTCTTTCGGTGCTACTCCGGTATGTTGTTTGAAAAAACGGGAAAAATGAGCCGGATCGTGAAAATTTAGAAGATAAGCCACTTCAGAAATGCTGAAATCGGTATGAAGTAGGTAATTCTTGGCTTCCTTAATCAGCATTTCCTGCATGATTTTCCCGGCAGACTTTCCCACCAGATGCTGGCATATGCGATTTAAATGAACACTGCTTATGCCCAGCTCTGCGGCGTAGGCACTTATACTCCAGGTTCCGTGAATGGTCTGCCTCAGCCGGCGTTGGAAGCGTTGAAAATAGTCCAGGTATCCCTGATTAGAGCTTTCCCCGGCTGTAAAGCTTCCCGATTCGGCCAGGTCAAAAAACAGAATCTTAAGCAACGCTGAAAGTCGAAGATTTCTTTCTCCCGGCGAATCTGTGCAGCAGGCTGAAATGCGGTTCAGAATTGGTATGATTTCCAGATAGGCCGTATCTTTTGTGTCAAAATTCCGGAGTAGGATCGACTGGCTTAGACGCACCAGTGTGGTACTTTCTTTCAGGGAGTTTTCAAATAGCTGATCAGAAAGTGTAAGAACGGTACCCTCGGGGGCCGATTCGAAGACAAACCCATGCAGAAAACTCACGGGAATGAATAAAAGACAAGGAGCCGTAAATCGTAGTTCCTCCTCCATGCCAATAAGCTTTCCATGCCCGCCGGTAATATGAAAGAGTTGTACCAGCTCGCTGTGAAAATGTTCCTTGATCTCCCAGTTAAAAAGATTACTTCGGTCTTCCAGCCTCTCCAGATGAACGTACCCTGAGGCGTGAGGCAGGGTGGCTTCCCCATATAGGCCACCGTAATGAAGTGTGCCTGGTTTCATTTATGCATGTCTTGATAGGTTGAATGCTATCATAATTTCCATTTAATCCAATTATTATGTCTGAATTATGTTCTAAATATACAAGTAAAATTTATTCTAATCCAAGATGAAGTAGGATTAAGAGGTGATATTTGTAGGAATAATATACTTACCTATGAGTCAAATCATCTACAATCCTCTGGATATGGAGGTGCATCCTCCAAGGCTTTTTCCAGATTATAAGTCGACCGTTCTGAGAGCTCCCACAAATCCTCTGATACCGTTGAAACAATCACTTTCAGAACTTACCGGGCCTCTTTTCGGAGATTTCAATTTAGGGCCTCTTGATCATGATCTCACCCGGAACTCAGTCAAAAACGGAGAGCCATTGGGGGAACGGATTCTGGTTCACGGAAGGGTTTTGAATGAAAACGGGCAGCCGATTCCTCATACGCTCATTGAAATCTGGCAGGCGAATTCATGCGGGCGGTATGTTCATAAGGTGGATCAGCATGAAGCTCCGCTTGACCCCAATTTTCTGGGAGCTGGCCGGTGTATGACGGATTCCTCAGGTAATTATAAATTCTATACGATTAAGCCTGGGGCCTATCCCTGGGGAAATCATTACAATGCCTGGAGGCCCAATCATATCCATTTTTCGTTATTTGGAGCCAACATCACGAATCGCCTGGTTACTCAAATGTATTTTCCGGGAGATCCGCTTTTGAACTATGATCCTATTTTTCTGGGAGTACCCGAGAGAGGCAGGCCCCTGCTTATCTCTGAGTTTGATATGGAGGCCACCGAAGAGGGCTTTGCTCTGGCCTTTCGGTTCGATTTTGTGTTGCGTGGGCATAACGCCACTCCATTTGAGAAAATTTAATAAAAACTGTCAGGTAGAATTATCCTACCTTCCTGTTTAACGAAAGAATTATGAAACAAACTCCATCTCAAACAGTAGGGCCCTATTTTGCCTACGGTTTATCTCCCGAGCAATACCTGTATGATTTCAAGTCGCTCAAAAATAATGAATTGGTAAGTCCGATTGACCACCCCGGGTGCATCCGTATTTCCGGAAAAGTCTTTGACGGGGAGGGTAAGATTATTCCCGATGCCATGCTGGAGATCTGGCAAAATGATGGAGAAAATCCATTGTTTGGCAGGTTTGGTACAGGTACCGATCCCGAAAACCGCTTCATATTTTACACAATCAAACCCAAATCTGTCAACGGGCAGGCTCCCCATCTTACATTGATTGTCTTTATGAGAGGGCAGCTACTTCACTCGTATACCCGCCTCTATTTTGAAGACGAGAAAGAGCTGAACGAAACCGATGAGGTTTTGAACCTGGTGCCGGAAGATCGCCGGAAAACGCTCATAGCCCGTAAATCGAACGACGGGTATATCCTGGATATCCACATGCAGGGTGACAGGGAAACTGTTTTCTTTGACGTGTAACTCTATGGGATTATACAGCAATACCTTTTATAGTTCGGAGTTAAATCAGATTTTGTCTGAGGAAGCCTATGTGGAGCAGATGCTACGCGTAGAGGCCGTGCTGGCCAGTTCACAGGCTCAGGAAGGCATTATTCCGGAAACCTCAGCGTCCATTATTGCCCGATGTGCTCAGATGGGGAATATAGATCTGGAAAAATTGAAAAGCGAAATTGTTCTCGGAGGAAACGCCGCTATTCCATTAGTGAAACAATTGACGTATTTGGTTAAATTCTCTGATTTTGAAGCATCGAAACATGTGCATCTGGGAGCCACCAGCCAGGATATCATTGACACGGCTACAGTGCTTCAGCTGATCGATGCGTTCACCTGGATGGAAGCCAAATCAGATCGTTTACTTCATGCCCTGAAAATTCTTTCGCAGCAAAACCAGGAAACACTCATGATAGGCAGAACTCTTCTGCAGCAGGCAAAACCCATCACTTTTGGATTGAAAGTAGCTCACTGGTATCGTAGTGTCTCAGATGATATAAATCGCATCAAACAAGCTGTGCATCTGGCAAGTAGCCTTCAGATGGGTGGAGCAGTAGGGGCGGGCAATGCCAAATTAACCGATGCTGTAACTTCTGAAATGGCCCGGCTTCTGGACTTGCAGGTGCAGGGTAGCTGGCAGTCGGCCCGTGGAAATCTCTGTGCCGTAGCGGCGGGAATGGGGATTCTGGCCGGAGATCTTGGCAAAATAGCCCGGGATATTTCCCTGCTTATGCAAACCGAAGTAGGGGAGGTGTTTGAAGGAGCAGCTGAAGGAAAGGGCGGGTCAAGCACCATGCCTCACAAGCGTAACCCCGTAAACTGTGCCTTAATTCTGGCCAATGCCACCCGTATTCCGTCACTGGTGAGCACCATGCTGGGGGCAATGGTGCAGGAGCATGAGCGATCGGCCGGTATGTGGCATGCGGAATGGGAAACCCTGCATCAGATTCTGGCACTCACGGGTGGAATGATCGAGAAAACACTGGATCTGATCACTGGCCTTGAGGTGCATAAAGACCGAATGCTGGAAAATCTGGAGCTCACCCGCGGCCTCATCTATGCTGAAAATGTAATGCTGGCTATGGCGGCAAAAACCGGTAAACTGCAGGCTCATGAGCTGGTAGAAAAAGCTTGTAAAATATCGGTGAAGACAGGCCGGCATCTGAAAGAACTCATTGCCGAATATCCAGGTGCTCCTGATAATCTGGACGAACTGTTCAGCTCTGAAAGTGCATTGAACTACTGCCGCGAAATGTCAAACAAACTGCTTAAGGAATGAACTTGAATTATCAAATCAGCGGAACGCCAAACAGCCCCGCACTTATTTTTTCTCATTCGCTGGGTGCAGATAACGAGATGTGGGAGGGCGTGGCTCAACTGCTCGTTCCTTATTTTCAGGTGATTAGATACGACACCCGCGGCCATGGTAAATCTGACTGCCCGGCAGGCGAATACCGACTCGGGGATCTTGGTGGCGATGTGCTGGCTCTGATGGATTCGCTGGGGATAGAAAAAGCTTATTTCTGTGGGCTTTCCATGGGAGGACTTATCGGGCAATGGCTGGGTATCAATGCCCCCGGACGACTTGAAAAACTGGTAATTAGTAATTCCGCTGCCAAAATTGGTCAGTCAGAAGGCTGGCAAGAGCGTATACATTCAGTTAAGATGAGTGGATTGGAACCCCTTGCTGGTCCTATGATGACCCGCTGGTTTTCAGATCAATGCATTATAGATAACCCAGAGCTCATTGAAACTATTAAAGATAGTTTCGTAAAAACCAACCGAGAGGGATATACCGCTTGCTGTGTTGCCATTCGCGACGCCGATCTGCGAAGCGAGCTCAATAGGATCCCGGTGGAAACCCTGGTAATCACGGGTGAAGATGACCCGGTGACCACAGTTGCCGATGCCCGCTTTCTTCAGGATAATATTCCGGGAGCTACACTGAAAATTCTGAAAGGCAGGCATCTGCCAGCTACAGAGGATCCTGTAAGTTATGCTGAAACACTGCTTGATTTTTTTGTGGGTAAACAGATGTATGAGCGGGGGATGTTTGTGAGGAAATCGGTTTTGGGAGAGGCACATGTGGCGAAAGCTGAGGCAAATATCAACGAATTTAACACTGATTTTCAGGAGTTTATAACCAAATACGCCTGGGGTGAAATCTGGACTCGTCCCGGTCTCCAAAAACGCGAAAGAAGTATGATCACCCTGGCCATGCTGATTGCTTTAAACCGGGGCAATGAATTTAAAATGCATGTAAAAGCTGCGTTTAATAACGGCCTAAGTAAAGAGGAGATCAAAGAAGTGATTTTGCAATCTGCACTTTACTGCGGCCTTCCCGCGGCCAATGAGGCGATTCATCTGGCGGAGGAGGTTTTTAGTGAATTAGGTAAGCAATGAAAAAGATAAAAACCCAAATAGGAATAATTGGTGCCGGCCCGGCAGGGCTAACTCTGGCCCATTGGTTAAAAAAACACGGAATCTCCTCAGTAATTCTGGAGCATCGTAGCAGGGAATATGTAGAGGCCAGAGTGCGGGCAGGCTTACTGGAACAGAATACCGTGGATATCCTGGAAAATCTGGGACTTGCAGACAGGCTGAGGAAGGAAGGGCAGGAGCACCATGGTGTTTATTTCAATTTTGACGGTGAGCGGATACGGGTACCTTTCGGAGAGCTTACCGGGGGTAGAAATATATGGATATATGGACAGCAGGAAGTGGTCAAAGATCTTACAGATGCCTGGCTTCAGGCCGGGGAAACCTTACTTTTTGAGGCGGAGGCTACTCAGCTCAGAGAGTTTGAAACCTCAAATCCTGAAATACATTTTAATCATCTGGGTGAGCCTGGTATTGTCCACTGCGATTTTATTGCCGCCTGCGATGGTTTTCATGGAATTGGCCGGAGAGCCATGCCTGCAGAGAGTTACAAAGAATTCTCTGTTACCTACCCGTTTAGCTGGCTGGGTATTCTTGCCCATGTAGCACCCTCCAGTGAAGAGCTTATCTATGCCTACCACGAGCGTGGCTTTGCCCTGCATAGTTTAAGATCTGAAACAGTAAGTCGTCTTTACATTCAGGTTGAAAACGAAGACAGCCCTGAAAACTGGCCCGACGAAAAAATCTGGGAAGAACTTTCCATACGACTGGGAACTCCCGGCTGGAAATTGAATTCCGGGCCTATTTTCGAAAAAAGTATAACTCCCATGCGAAGCTACTTTATTGACAATATGCAGTTCGGAAACCTTTTTCTGGCCGGAGATGCAGCTCATATTGTGCCACCCACCGGCGGAAAAGGCCTTAATCTGGCCATTGCCGATGTGAAACATCTGGTGGATGGTTTTGTAGAATACTATCAAAAAAAGAACCGGGAATCGCTGGATCAATACTCGGCCACTGCCCTCAAACGTATCTGGCGGGCACAGGATTTCTCCAACTTCATGACCACCCTCTTTCACAAACAGGATGAACATGGATCTTTCACCTATCAGCTTCAGAAGGCCCGCTTTGATTACATTAAACGTTCTGAAGCCTACGCTACTACCATCGCAGAAAACTATGTGGGTTTACCTTTTGAGCGTTTTGAAGCATGAAGAAGATAAAAATAATTTCAGCGTTTGAAGCTGCACAGATGGTCAGAAATAGCGACGTTATTCTGGGCGGAGGTTTCGGTATGACGGGCAATCCGGTGGGGGTTCTGCATGAGTTGGCCAAAACCAGCACTACGGGTCTCACTTTTGTAGGAAACAATGTGGGAGAGCCCAATATGGGTGGTGGAAGGCTGCTGAATAATGGTCAGCTCAAAAAAATGATCGGTTCGTTTTTTACGTCCAATCCTGATGCCGTAAAGGCTGCTCAGGAAGGAAAAGTAGAATATGAGCTTTTGCCCCAGGGTACCCTGGCAGAGGCGATCCGGGCCGGTGGTGCGGGTATTGGCGGTTTTTTTACGCCTACTTCAGCCGGCACGCTTTTGGCAGAAGGCCGCGAGACCAGGGTCATTGATGGTAAAGAACAGGTATTTATACCAGGAATTCGTGGGAACATAGCTCTTATTCGAGCCTGGAGGGCAGATACCGCCGGTAACCTCCAGTATCGCATGACCGAGCAGAACTTTAACCGGGCCATGGCTACTGCGGCAGATCTCGTGATAGCCGAAGTACAGGAAATCGTAGAAGTAGGCGAGCTGGACGCTAATCAGATTCATACGCCGGGATGTTTCGTTGATTATCTCGTTGAAAGAAAGCTGACGGAAGAAGATTTGGGTAGCTCGGCGTCCGTTTCATCAAAGAAAGCAGATGATAAACGCATGAATATGGCCAAAAGAGCATTTGCTGAATTGAAAAGAGGAGACGTGGTCAACCTCGGTATCGGGATTCCTACGCTGGTAGCAGATCTAATCAAACCCGAAGATGGCATTGTGCTGCATACAGAAAACGGTATGCTTGGAGTAGGACCAGAGCCCTCAGACGGTGGTGGAGCTATGAATTATCCGGTCAATGCCGGAAAGGTGCCGGTCACTGCTCTTCCGGGTGCTTCTTATTTCGACAGTGCAGATAGCTTTGCCATGATTCGCGGCGGGCATATTGATGTGGCCATTATGGGCGGACTTGAAATTGACGAGGCCGGTAATCTGGCAAACTGGGCCGTGCCGGGTAAACCGCTTCTGGGGGTAGGTGGAGCCATGGATCTGGCTTCGGGTGCCAAAAAGCTTATTGTCACTTTAAGTCATACAGATCGGGAAGGAAACTCCAAAGTGGTACCTGAATGTACCCTGCCATTGACGGCCAGATCCTGTGTGGATGTTTGTATTACAGAGCTGGCTGTTTTTAAGTTTATTGAAGGAAAGCTTACATTGATTGAACTGCTCCCTGGTGCCACCCTGGAAGAAGTACGGGCCAAAACCGCAGCTAAATTTGAAGAAAAACTGAATACCAACTGACGCAATTTAGCTAAATACAGTCAATATACTGACGCAATTTAGCTAAATACAGTCAGTTTGCTTTGGCAATTTGGATAACAATGGTCAACGAATTAATGCAAACTGCAAGAACCTGATGCTAAAAGAAACCTATATCATAGACGCAGTGCGTACCCCTATCGGGAATTTCAGAGGAAGTCTCTCCGGGGTAAGAGCCGATGATTTGGCGGCTATTCCAATCAAAGAACTGGTTAACAGGAATCCGAATCTGCCTACCGGTGAAATAGATGATGTTATTCTGGGGTGCCATAATCAGGCGGGAGAGGATAACCGGAACGTAGCCCGAATGGCTCTTTTACTTGCTGGTCTGCCCGCTTCTGTTCCCGGGGAGACGGTCAACAGGCTTTGTGCCTCGGGGATGTCTGCCGTAATTCATGCTCACAGAGCTATCAAGACAGGAGATGGCGATCTTTTTATTGCCGGAGGTATGGAACATATGACCCGAGGGCCACTGGTGATTTCCAAATCTGCCACGCCTTTTGGGAATGATTCCAAAATGGAAGATTCGAGTTTCGGGTGGAGGTTTGTGAACCCCAAAATGCATGAACTGTATGGAACCGATGCCATGGGAATCACGGCTGAAAACCTCGCTGAGATATATGGGATAAATCGCGAAGACCAGAATCTCTTTGCTTTGAATTCTCAACTAAAAGCATATAAAGCACAACAAAGCGGAGTCTTCGGCGAAGAGATTGTTGCGGTAGAATTGAAAGATCGAAAAGGAAACGTGAGCTATTTCTCTCAGGATGAATTTATTAAAGGGGATACCACTTTTGAGAAACTGAGCAGGCTGAAACCAGCCTTCAAAAAAGAGGGTACTGTTACGGCGGGTAATTCTTCCGGCCTGAACGACGGAGCGGCGGCAATGCTTCTGGCATCCGAAACTGCGGTTTCCAGATTTAATTTGTTACCCAAAGCAAGGATTGTAGGTTCTGCGGTAGTGGGAGTAGAACCACGGATAATGGGGATAGGCCCGGTACCTGCCGTGGAGAAGGTCATGAAAAAGACCGGGCTTGGTCTGGATCTGATGGAAGTGATTGAGCTCAATGAAGCCTTTGCGGCCCAGTCGCTGGCAGTAATCAGAAATCTGAACCTTAGGGATAATGATCCTCGGATAAATCCAAACGGAGGGGCTATTGCTCTGGGCCATCCGCTGGGTATGAGCGGCACACGGATTATCCAGGCAGCGGCCAATCAACTGGTACGTACCGGTGGCAAATACGGTTTGGCCACCATGTGTATCGGGGTGGGAATGGGCTATGCCGTAGTGATTGAAAGAGTATAATTCCTTATGACGAATGAGGTGCATATTCCCAGACTTCAGCCGGCAGATTTCGACAATTTTCTGTTTGGCAGCTGGCGACCGGCGGTAGGAGGCTTGTATGATCATTTTCACATTGAACGCATTGAGAATTACCGTCGGTTTCTTGAACTCCCGGTGGCACCCCACAGAAGGTCGGTCTATTTTTTTCTCTTTATTACCAAAGGCTGGGTTGTACGCTCAAAAGGCCTGAATGACCACCGCATAGAAGCCGGTGAATTGTTCTGTTTATCGGCCAATCAGATCACGTCTGTGTCTGAGGCTTCGGAAGATGTGGCGGGTTTTTACTGCCATTTCACCGAAGAAATTTTTCATCACCCGCAGCTTCAGGTGCAGGTTGAATCCGATTTTCCTTGTTTCAGAATTTCTTCCTTTCCGGTGCTGAAACCCGCCTCCACGCATCTTCTTCTTGGATACCTGGAATTACTGTACCTGGAAAGCAAAAGAAATGAACCATCCAGAAGCCCGGTGATCTCTCTGCAACTTCTACTGGTGCTGCAGGAAATAAAGCTGGCGGTAGAACACGAAAAGGAGGAGAAAATTTCTGCTGCCCATCTTCTTACGGGTCACTATAAAACCTTGCTTGCTGAGCACATTTATACGTGTAAAACCGTGACCTTATATGCAGAAAAGATGGGAATAACGCCGAATCACCTCAATAAATGCGTAAAACAAAGTACAGGAATTTCTGCCCACGAGCTTCTCCAGGATATGCGGGTACTTGAGGCCAAGGTGCTGCTGCGTCAGTCCGATTTAAAAATTGCCGAAATTGCTTTTCAATTGGGAGGGTTTGAGCCGGGAGATTTCAGTCGGTTATTCAAAAAACATACAGGAATTACTCCAAAAGAATACCGTGAATTGGCAAAATGATTGATTTTGCTAAGAGTAAAGGGCGTTTTGCTTAGCTTATTTATCCGATTTTTTGTCTTTTTGCCTACTGTCGAAACTCTTCTGAGAAAGTAAAGAAACCTTATTGAAAATGGGAAATCAATCGGAACTCCTCAAACTGGATCAGCAGGGAACTGTTTTGTTGATCGGTTTAAATCGTCCGGAAAAGAGAAATGCATTTAATGACGCACTCATTCTGGCCATAGAGCAGGTTTTTGATACCTTGTCTTCAGACGTAAAATGTGTTGTATTCTACGGTGAGGGCAAACATTTCTCTGCCGGGCTTGATCTCAGCGAGCTGCAGGAACGTGATGCAGTGCAGGGCTTACAGCACTCCAGAATGTGGCATCGTATCCTGGACAAAGTACAATTTGCTGCCGTTCCGGTCATTTCGGTATTGCACGGAGCTGTAGTGGGGGGTGGCCTTGAACTTGCTGCCGCCTGTCATATACGCGTAGCCGAAGAAAATGCCTTCTTTGCTCTTCCCGAGGGTCAGCGGGGTATATTTACGGGAGGTGGAGCTTCGGTGAGGTTACCGAAACTTATCGGCATGGCAAGAATGACCGATATGATGCTTACCGGAAGAGTCTACAAAGCCGAAGAAGCCGAACGCATCGGGATGGCTCAGTATCTGGTTCCCGGGGGAGCTGGAATGAGCAAAGCATGGGAGCTTGCCGAAAAAATTGCATCCAACGCCGGCCTTACCAATTACGCTCTTACTCAGGTTTTGCCGAGAATCTGTGATTCGTCTCATCAGGAAGGACTGCTGTTGGAAAGCTTAATTGCTGCCATTGCTCAAAATGCTCCTGAAGCCAAACAAAGACTGAACGATTTTCTGGAAGGCAGAGCTGGCAAAGTAGGTGAATAGTATTATTGATCTGAGAGAAAATATACACGAACTATCTTTCCCTAAATGTATAAAAACGTACGTTTTGGTCCTGCTTCAACTTACCGAACCGTAAGAGAAGATGGTGTTATCCATTTCGGGAGCACACAAAAGTTGGATACCTATCCAATGAGGCTTACCGAACGGCTGGAATTCTGGGCAGAAACCAAACCCGACAGGGTCTTCATCGCTGCCAGGCAAAACGGTGCCTGGAATAAATTGACGTATAAAGAAACCCTGGAGCAGGTGAAATGTATCGCTCAGTTTCTTATCGATAAGAAGTTACAACCCGGAGATACGCTGGTTATTCTTTCAGAAAATAGTCTGGAGCATGCCTTATTATCACTGGCTGCCATACACATAGGAATTACTTTCTCTCCGGTTTCGCCGCCCTATTCGCTGGTTTCAGATGATCTTGGCAAACTCAGGCATTGTCTGGACCTCATGAGCCCCAAGCTCATTTTTGCCCAAAGTGCTTCTATGTACGAGAAGGCCCTGAAACTATCCGGTCAGCTTTTCCCTGAGGCTATCCTCCTTACAGCAGACGGCTCATTGGGTCTGGATTTTAAGCAGGCATTACAGACCAAGGCGGGTACTCAGGTGGAGGAATTGGCCTCCAGGGTGAATTCTGATACCATTGCAAAAGTATTGTTTACATCCGGATCTACCGGTATGCCCAAAGGTGTTATGAACCATCAGGGCATGTGGTGTGCTAATTTGCAGCAGATCACCCAGGTGTTTCCATTTATGAAAGAGGAATCGCCTGTATTCATAGATTGGCTCCCCTGGAATCATACGTTTGGCGGAAATCACAACTTTGGCCTGACCCTCTACAATGGAGGTACATTGTTTATTGATGATGGAAAACCTACGGCCAAAGGCATAGAACACACCGTGCAAAATCTGCGTGAAATCTCGCCAACGGCCTATTTTAATGTCCCTAAAGGTTTCGAAATGCTTATCCCGTACCTGGAAAGTGACACGGCATTAAGAGAGAATTTTTTCAGAAATCTGAACATACTTTTTTATGCGGGTGCCAGTCTGGCCCAGCCGGTTTGGAACAGGTTGGAAGAGCTGGCTCTGGAAACGATCGGAGTCAGGATTCCGATTATTACCGGCCTCGGCTGCACAGAGGCGGGCCCGTCTGCCATGTTTGCCAATTGGGGAGGTTCTTTTTCGGGCTTGCTTGGTGTACCTGTGGCGGGTTTGGATGTTAAACTGGTTCCCGATCTCGACAAACTGGAAGCCCGGTACAAGGCTCCCAATATCACCAAAGGATACTGGAAAAATGAAGAGGAAACCCTGCGTGTGTTTGACGAAGAAGGATATTATAAAACCGGAGATGCCGTGAAGTTTCTGGATGAATCTAATCCCGATAAAGGTTTGGTTTTCGATGGGCGGATAGCGGAAGACTTCAAACTCTCTACAGGTACCTGGGTCAATGTGGGTGTCTTGAAAGGTAAAATCATCTCATCTGGCTCACCGGTGATTCAGGATGTGGTACTCACCGGCCTCGACCGTGAGTTTGTTGGAGCCATTCTGTTTTTGAATGCCGATGCCTGCCGGAAACTTAGCGGCGAGCTGGATTCTTCTGTTCCTTTTGAGCATCCGGCAGTCAGTGAATTTCTGGAAAACTGGAAAGAAGCGTTTAATCAGACGGCCACTGGTAGTTCGAATACAATCGGTAAATTTATTGTAGCGACGGAACCACCTTCTATCGATTTGGGTGAAATCACCGATAAAGGTTCGCTGAATCAGCGGATGGTGCTCAAACACAGAGTACATTTAGTTGAGTTATTGTATAAAACTGATGTGGCATGAAAATCAGGAATAATACCTTTTTGATAACGGGGGCTGCTTCTGGTCTGGGCCTGGCTACTGCAGAATTAGTGGTACGGGAGGCTGGCAAGGTGGTAATTTTGGATATCAACGAGTCAGACGGAAAATCAGCTGCAATTAGACTTGGAAAGAATGCCTTCTTCGTGAAAACCGACGTTACCGTGGAGGAAGATGTTCAAAATGCTTTACAGCTCACCAGGGAGAAGTTTGGTCAGATATCCGGAATTATCAATTGTGCAGGTATAGGCCCGGCCAAACGGGTAGTTGGAAAAGAAGGACCGCATCCTCTCGATTTTTTTCAAAAAGTGATTGATGTTAATTTAACAGGGCCTTTCAATACCATCCGGCTGGCTGTCAATCAAATGCAACACAATGAGCTCGAAGAAACCGGTGAGCGAGGGATCGTTATCAATACTTCCTCTGTGGCGGCTTTTGACGGGCAGATAGGCCAGGCGGCTTATGCTGCTTCCAAAGGCGGCCTGGCAGCAATGACTCTTCCTCTGGCCCGTGAATTTGCCCGAATGGGTATCCGGGTAATGGCTGTGGCTCCCGGCATTTTTGAAACGCCGTTACTTTCGAATTTGCCTGCAGAGGTACAGCAATCTCTGGGGCAGCAGATTCCTTTTCCGCCAAGGTTGGGTAAACCGGAAGAATTTGCGTTGCTCATAAAACAGATTATTGAAAACCCGATGCTAAACGGAGAGGTCCTAAGAATCGATGGTGCCATACGAATGGGAGCAAAATAAATGAAACTGTACGCTGGTCAACATATTCGTTTTCTTCTCAAAGAAGTGGTTCATCTAAAGGAACTACTTCAGCATCACTATTTCTCTTCTCACGATGAGGCCTCTGCAGAAATGATTCTGGATGTGGCAGATACGCTTGCAGAAAAGTATCTTCTGCCTGTATTTAAAGAAGGTGACAGAGCCCCGGCAAGCTGGGAGAACGGAAAAGTCCAGACACATCCCGGAGTGAAAGAATTTGTGAAAAACTACGCGGAGTCGGGACTTTTGGCGGCAAGATTACCCATGGAATCTGGTGGTTTGCAGGTACCACAATCTCTTTTGGCTGCCGCTGAGTTCATTCAGCTGTGCAGTCACAATTCACTTCCTATGTTTACCGATCTGGTCAAAGGCTGTGCCGATCTCATTGAATCTTTTGGCACCACCAAACAGAAAGAAACCTATCTGCCTGAAATGTTGGCTGGAAAGTGGATGGCCACCATGTGCCTCACAGAACCGCAGGCCGGCAGCTCGCTCTCAGAAATATCCACCACAGCCTACAAACAGGAAGACGGTACCTACCTCATAGAGGGTCAGAAAATCTTTATTTCAGCAGGTGATCAGGATTTTTCTGAAAATATTATCCATTTGGTTCTGGCCAGAATAAAAGGAGCCCCGGCGGGAGTTAAAGGAATCTCCCTCTTTATTGTTCCCAAAAATAATCCCGAAGAATGCACTCTCCCGAACGACGTTAAGACTATCGGGATTTTTCACAAAATGGGTCAGAAAGCTACACCGGCAGTTCACCTTGCATTTGGTGAGAACGGTAACTGCCGGGGGTACTTGTTAGGAGAACCTGATTGTGGCCTCATTCAGATGTTTCAGATGATGAATGGCTCCAGACTGGGAGTAGGTCTTACCGGTATAGCCCTATCCTCTGCAGCCTATCACCACGCACTTCAGTATGCCAAAGAGCGGGTGCAGGGAAGAGGTTTGAAAACCAACGAGCCCGTAGCCATTATTCAACACCCGGATGTACGAAGAATGCTCCTCACTCAAAAAGTTATTTATGAAGGAGGTCTGGCCCTTCATCTGCAGTGTTACCGCTATTTGGATCTGGTGAAGGCGGGTTTCGATGCTTCAAGACACGCGGCCTTACTGGAATTGCTCACGCCCGTTTGTAAAACCTACGGCTCTGAAATGGGGATAAAATCGGTAAATCTGGGCTTGCAGGTGCTGGGTGGATACGGCTACACCGAAGATTTTCCCTTGGAGCAAATGGCACGTGATGTACGTATTCTGAGCATTTATGAAGGAACCACGGCTATTCAGTCACTGGCTTTACTCGGTAGGCAAGTGCCTGTGAATAACGGTGAATCATTGAATTGGCTGCTGGCAGAAATGGCTGAAACCCGACAGGCTGCCGCCGGTATAGATTCCCTCAGAAAGGAACTTGAACTTTTTGAGGAAGGCCTGGCAGAGTTGGAGCGTATAAACAGGCAGTTGTTTTTGGTAGCAAAAGATAAAGGTGCTGAAAATTACCTTGCAGAAGCTACTTCGTATATGGAGTTTTTCGGGTTGATCTGTCTCGGTTGGCAATGGCTAAAAATGGGAGTGGCCCTTCAAAATCAACCTGAAACTTACAGAAATTCACTTAGGCAAAGCCTCCGTTTTTTTTATACCTATGAATTTACCCGAATAAACTATCTGAGTGAGGTTATCCTAAACACGGAGGGACTTACGCTCAGTACAGAAAATGAACCTTTTAACCCTTAGATAGAGAATGATTGATACGAAGAAGATAAAGGCCATAGACGTACATACCCATGCCGAAGTGAGTTGCAGCCAGCCGCACGACGATTACCGTCCCGAGCTCGATGAAGCTTTTGCCCGGTATTTTAAATCGGATAAACGGCCTACCATGCAGGAAACCGCCGATTTTTACCGGGATCAGAACCTGGCTCTTGTCATGTTTACGGTTGATTCAGAACATGAAGTAGGGAAGCGTAGGATTCCAAACATCGAGGTGGCAGAATGTGCTCTGAAAAACGACGATGTGATGATCGCTTTTGCTTCTATTGATCCGCATAAAGGACGCATGGGAGCCCGTGAAGCCCGTGAGCTGATTGAAAACTACGGAGTGAAAGGGTTTAAGTTTCATCCGACCGTACAGGGTTTTTATCCTCACGATAAGATGGCTTACCATCTGTATGAGGTCATTGCTGAATACAAGCTGCCCATGCTTTTCCATAGCGGGCATTCAGGTTTTGGCAGCGGTGTTCGTGGAGGTGGTGGCTTGCGTTTGGAGTACTCAAATCCCATGCATTTGGATGACGTGGCCATTGATTTCCCGGATTGCCCGATTGTAATCGCCCACCCCAGCTGGCCCTGGCAGGATGAAGCCCTTTCTGTGGCCATGCATAAACCCAATGTCTATATCGATTTGAGTGGCTGGTCTCCCAAATATTTCCCCAAGCAGCTCATTCAATATGCCAATACTTTACTGAAAGATCGAATGCTATTTGGTACCGATTTTCCCTTGATAACACCGGAACGGTGGATGAAAGATTTTGAAGAAGCTGGTTTCAAAGAGGAGGTAAAACCCCTCATTATGAAAGAAAACGCCATCAGAATGCTTGGATTACTATAAAACAAACCTTGTTGAAATGAAAAAATACGTACTACTCCTGCTGTTTGCTGCCCCGGCGGTATTTGCACAGAGCATCTCCAAAACAGATACCGGAACCATTGACGGTGCCGCGTACCGTATACTTTTTCCCGAAAACTGGAAAGGCAAACTGCTCATGTATGCCCATGGATATGAATTTATGGGAACTCAGCCCCGCCAAAGTAAAAACGCTCAATGGCCTTCTCAGATGAAACCGTTTCTCGACCGTGGTTATGCCGTGGCGGCTTCCGACTACCAGTTTCAGGGGCTGGCTCTGGCACGCGGTGTAGATGACACAGAGATGCTTCGGCAATACTTTGTAAGAACATACGGAATGCCAGATACCACCCTCATCGCTGGTCATTCCATGGGTGGAGGTATTACCCTGGCCACGCTTGAAAATTTCGGTCAGTTTTATCAGGGCGGCCTACCTATGTGTCCGCTCGCAGGAAGAATCTATCTGCAAACCCGCAAAGAATTTGACCTTATCGCCACCTTTAATGTGCTCTTTCCCGGGCTTATGCCTACTCTGAAAGAAATTTTGACCTACAATGCGGCAGCGGCTCCAGCTAATATGCAGCAGTCTTTCGGAAAGGCTATGGCCATTCAAAAAACCATTTTTGAGAAAGATTCGGCCGCGGTGGTAGCCTTTGCAAAGCGTTTTGACCTGAAGCCTACGGATGTTCCTTTTGCCCTCGCTTTCGGTGAAAATGTGCTTCGTGATGTGGTTAAAAAAACCGGGGGAAACCCGTATGATAATACCAATACTATTTACGGCAGATTTGAGGATAATCTGGGCATGAATCAAAAAGTGGAGCGGATAGCTGCCACCGTGAGTCAGGCGGCCTGGTTCTCAAAATACGACCGTACCGGAGAAATTGACAAACCTGCACTGGTGCTTCACTCTATGTATGACCAACTCATTCCGGCAGATTTTGCTATAGTTTCCTATGAAAACATGATTCAACAGAAAGGAAATCAGGAGCATTTTGTGGTAAAATATACCAATGGCCAGGGACACTGCAGTTTTACACCAGGGCAAACTTCCGCCGCTTTTGACGAGCTGAGAAACTGGATCAAAACAGGAACAAGACCTCAACCCGGATTTATCGATTAAATTGTATACACGTATCTTAACCTATTATTTATGAATAATTTCAGAGCAGATCATGTGGGGAGCTTACTTCGCACAGCGGAAGTCAAAGAAAACAGAAACCAATGGAAACTTGGTCAAATTACTGCGGAAGAGCTTCGCGGGATCGAAGACAAAGCCATTGCTGAGACGGTAAGAAGACTGGAGGAAACCGGAATGAAAGCGATCACCGACGGGGAGTTCAGAAGAGATTATTTTCATCTCGATTTTCTGAAAGAACTGGCCGGGGTAACCGTAACCGGCGGAATTGAAGCTAATCCAAATGCCAAAGTAGCCGAAGACGGGTTTAAACCACCCGTTTTGAGCGTAACCGGGAAGCTTAAACATGTCAAAGACATTCAGGTAGCTGATTTTAACTACCTTAAGAGTATTGTGACTCAAACGCCAAAAGTGACTATTCCGTCTCCCACAATGATCCACTTCCGGGGTGGAAGAAAATCGATTGATATTAACTCGTATCCTGATATGGATGAGTTTTTTGCCGATTTGGCCGCAGCTTATCGACAGGAAATTGATCATCTGTATGCAGCGGGTTTGCGTTATCTTCAGCTGGACGACACCAATCTGGCCTATCTGTGCGATCCCAAGATGCGGGCTGCTGCGGCAGAACGGGGAGAGGACCCGAATGAACTTCCGAGAACCTATGCCGCTCTTATCAATTCTGTAATTGATAACCGGCCTGCAGACCTTACCGTGGGCATCCACCTCTGCAGGGGTAATTACCGCAGCACCTGGTTTGCAGAAGGCGGGTACGAGCCGGTAGCCGAAATTCTTTTCAACGAAATTAATGTAGACCGTTATCTGCTGGAATATGACGACGAACGATCGGGAGATTTTGCCCCGCTGCGTTTTGTGCCGAAACACAAAAAGGTGGTATTGGGAATTGTTTCTTCCAAGAAACGGGAACTGGAAAGCATGGACGATTTGTGCAAAAGAATTGACGAAGCCGCTCAATATACACTTCTGGAAAACCTGTGCGTGAGCCCGCAGTGCGGATTTTCTTCCACCCATCATGGCAATGATTTAACCCATGATGACCAATGGAAAAAGCTGGAGTTGGTGGTGAATACGGCCATGAAGATGTGGGGAGAGGCGTAATTAGTAAGAAAAGCCGGGTAGGTAGATTCTATCCGGCATTTCTAAAGTTAAAGTGAAAAGCCTGTCAGAGCTCCTGATTATCTTCAATTGGATCTTGAATAATAGGGTGCAGGCATCTCCTTTGGGAAATTGCTTATTTGAATATTAGCGAGACCTTTTTGTGTTAGTTTATACCGTGTGTAATGCCGAATGAATGCTGCGTATCTTCTTCGCGAGATTGAAAACTCGATGCCCTCAATGGTGACTGTCTTCTTAGTTTTGTCGATGTATTCTATCCGGGCCAAATTAACCAGATACATCCGGTGAATTCTGAAAAAATGCGAATTGTTCAGACACTCTTCTACTTTCTTGAGTGTGAGGGAGAGCAATTTCGGGTTTAATTCTCCATCAATAAAAACTCTGGAGTAATTGATGTCTGCCTCAATCCATTTGATTCTGGGCTGTTCCGTTAAACTGAAAGTAGAATTTTTCAAGACGAAATAGTGGTTTAATTTCAAGTATGGTTATCAGCGGGAAAGGCTATTAGTAGCCTCGGTTTTGAAATCTCTCAAAAGGAACCCGAAAACGATTCGTAACAGAATCGGCCCCAGAAGCAGAAGTACGATTCCGAGAAAGGTCAGAAATTGCCCAAAAGGATCAGAAATACCTTCAAATATCAGCCAGGATGAAATCAGGAGGATGAGTATCATCAAAAGATAGTAAGCTGTATATATCAGCAATTTGGGTGTGCCCGGTTTCAGGAGAAAAATTTCCATATTTTACTATGTTTGGTAACTAATGCCTGCTTTGAAAAAAAAGTCACAAATCTTTTGTGACTTTTTTTTCAAATTGAACATTTAAAGCTGAAATCACGGCTTGGGGTCGGGACTGGTATTGCCACCAGGCCCTCCGTCATCTGTGGCTTGTGGAAAATTGTCTGGAACAGGGGCCGAATCCCTGCAGGATACAATTACGAAGCTGAATAACAGAGCCCAAAGCAGGGCGTTGAATTTGATGTTTAACGGTTTCATTTTGGTAATACATTTAAGTTCGTAGCAAAAGAATCAGTCGCATACGGGACCAGAAACCGTGATATGAGTAAGTATCTCGAAAGTTGTGTAAGTATCTTGTTATGAATATTTTAATTGAAATAATTTGATCTAAAGTATTTCTGAAAATTCCGATGAAAATTGATCATGATAATCATTCGGTTTGGGTTACATCTGAGCAGCTATCGTTTCTGTGGAAAAGGCTGCTCACAGGGTTTTTCTCTCCGAATCATCCCTTGGAATTTGATCAGTATATTCAGGATCCGACTTCCTTTTTTTCTCATCCCACATTACCTGATAAGTTGGCAAATGACCTGACGGAAAAGACAACTTTCGATAA
The DNA here is from genome assembly GCA_966250325.1 of uncultured Cytophagaceae bacterium. Classification (GTDB taxonomy): domain Bacteria; phylum Bacteroidota; class Bacteroidia; order Cytophagales; family Spirosomataceae; genus Jiulongibacter. Next base: position 32,695 of record CBINGY010000040.1, read on the forward strand.
GTCGAAAATTCAGCTTCGACGAAATGGTTTTACCCGGAAATATTTGAGAGACCGGTTTTTTAGATTTCAGGATAGGTCGTTAGACAGATCCTATTTGTGTGCATTGATTTTTTACATCGAGCCAAAGAATGCCTTTGATGTCAAGTCTTTTTTTGAAAAGAATGGACAATCAGTGGATGATGGCCATTTTTCTCCGGCCTTAAAGCATCTGGAAGGTACATGGATATCTTTTAACAGAAACCTGGAAAAGGGTAATGTAGCCTGGTGTTTCTATAAATTCGCCAAATCCGGTTCGTCTATGGAGGTCTTTCGCGAAGGTTATCTTTCCGAAAGGCTTTACAAAGGTGTTGCCCACATGCAGGAAGAAAGTGGTGGATTCATTCTGGAACTTACCGGTCAGCGATATCATCGCATGAAATTTGTCCTTGCAAACAGCCAACGACAGATGAGACCTGAAATGCTACGATGTATCAGCTCAGACTTTGGATTAGATAATGACGGTCAGATATTGGTTAAAGAGCTTCTGGTGAGAATACCTCCTGAAAAAGCGAAAGATGTGCACCTTACCGAGGGGAAAATTGTGGTTGACAAATCTATCAAATTTGAGCTGAAGAACTATTTTGAGGAGCCGGTTGTGGCAGTGGTACTTAATGAACTTGAAGCGTATTTAGGTCATAATGAAAATCCTACTTACAGTTTTGCAGATCTGCTTGCCATTAAGAGGAATCATTTGGAAGAAATTTTGGAGGAAACACAGAAACCACCTTTTATTGAACATCTGGGGATTTATGTGCATTTCAGGAGTTTAGGAAGTGATTCTATGAAATATACACGAAGTATGGTGAAATACAAACGAGATGATATTCATTTACCCGAAACCGCCGAAATCATTCCATTTGTAGTCAATGATGAATATACCTACACCAAGTTTGCAAAATTTAACAAGGTGTTTCCACATCATTACAGAGCAGAATACCTGGCTGAGTCGAAAATAGGGGCGGTAGATATCCAATGCCTTTTCCCATTTCTGGCAACAGATGCGGGGTTTGATAAAAGTGCACCCCTACCAGGCAGAAGTCTGAGAATTATGGAGGCTTCCAGTGATTTATTTGTTACTACCGCTCAGTTTTTGAATGAGTTTCTGACCAGGAAGAATCTTTCGATCCATTTTGATGATTACACAGAGAAAACAGAAATGGTGATAGACTTCGGCTCTATTGAAGATTTTAAAGACCGCAATATCCGAATCGAAAGTATTGATTATTGTTACCATAGTGAATCTGAGGTGGGCCCTGGAATGGTGAAATTCAAAACCAAAGACAACGGTGCCCGCGGTTTTAGTTTATTAAAATTGGATAAGGACAAAAAGGAATTGCTTGTTAGCGAAGAATTGGTGCTTGATAAGGATAATCCGAAGCTCTTTAATCTGAGCGTCAATTTTGCAACTCAAAAAGGAGAGTCTGTTTATATTAATTTTTCTCTGAATTGATGAAAAAAACAGAACACTCCAACGAGAAATATATCATAGAGAGGGTCTCATCCTCACATGTAAAGGAGAGGCAGCTGGCGTACAGGGAACTGTTTGCCTTATTGAAGCCATTGGCTATGAGTACAATGTGCAGATTTTTTCCGGCAGAAGAACATGATGATATATTTCAGAATGCTTTCATCAAGCTAATTCAACGGTTGGATCAAAATCAATTTCAACTAAGAGACGGGGTACCTGTGTTTGCGTTTTTCAGGCCCATTTTACTCAGGACTGGTTACAGGCACATGAAGTTGCCTTCAGGGGTCAGCAGTTTTGAGTATCCCGAGGACTTTTCAGATTTGGATGTGTCAGAGATGGATTACATATCAGCCGCTGATGAGGAGGAAGATATTCAGGTTATGCTAAATGATTGTCTTGGTAAACTAACGTCTGAGAACAGGAGTATTATCAATGCATTTTACGAAGATGACCTGAGTATCAGAGATATCCATAATCGCATGGGAATAAGCGAAGGAGCGGTACGTCAACGTTTATATCTAATAAGACATCAACTTTTTAAATGCCTGAAAGGCAAAATGAAATGAATAAGGAAGAACGAATCAGAGATTTTCTTAAAGGAAGGCTCGATGAGCATCAAATGCAGGAAATGCTTGAACAGTTTCCAGAGATGGAAGCGGAAATTGGTGAGACTAAAGCTTTGATGAGAGCCTTAAGAAATGCGGCCATTGACAGGGAAGTGAAGGAAGCACTAGATATTCGAAGTAGTGAAAGGGCCGTAAAAAGAAGCCTGATGCGAAAAGTCATTTTCCAAATGGCTATAGCAGCTCTCTTTTCTCTGGTGGCTCTTTTCAGCTATTTGAGTTTCAGTAAGCTTTATTTTAATGATTACCTTGTTGTTCCCAGTAAAGCTCGTGGTTACTCTGAAAATGTTTACAGAAGTAACTCTCCATTTGATTTGTTTCAGGAAGGGAGGAATGCCTTTTTGTCGGGTGAATTTAATGTAGCTGTTATGAGTTTTGAGAAGGTTCTAAGGTCTGAAGAGGTTTTTCGACCCTACTTCAAAGAATCTGTTCAGTGGAACCTCTGTGTGAGTTATCTAATGAATGAGGAACCGGAAAAGGCTCTGCTTATCTACAGGGAATTGGAACGTATTGAGAATCCGAAATATGAGGTGAGTCTACTAACCCGCATAAAAATAAGGTGGCAGATTGCTTTAAAGCTTTTTACGTCTGATAAAAAATAGTACAGGTATGAGAGCCAAAGCCGAGAGAAGGTAAGGTGCCAGATTCATGCTTCCTGTAACTTTGGAAACATCTCCATAGATTTGAAAATGTGCCCAGTAATAGGGATGGTCATATTGTTTACCATGTGAAGTTTCCAGATAGGCCAGTTTGGCTTTTTGAAGTGCAATATCTTTGGGATACCCTTTTTCCAGAAAACGATAGAAATTACTTCCAAGAACTGACATGGATAGGTCGTCAACCTGCCATATGCTTCCTGCCACGCTTTTGCATCCTGTAAGTCTAAGGATTCGACCCATAGAATACATCCCAAAACCGTCGATTGCTTTGCCCATACTTGTTTCGCATGCACTTAATATGGCCAGTGCAGAAAAGAAACGCTGATATTTAATTTCTGAAACATAAACAGGATCTGGCAAACCTTGTTCTGATTGAAGCATAACGTAGGGATCGTTATTTTCAATACCTCCATGAGTAATCAGGAGAGTGATTTCATTCTTTCGTAAGGCTTTAAACCAAGCGTTCCTTGTAGCTCTGGCCGAAATTACCTTTTGACCCTTAATATCATTTATCTCTGTATCACCATGCTTCAAAATCTGCTCAGAAATGCTTCTGTTCATTTTACCAATGGAAAAAGGAAGAAAAATATTCCAACTGGCTTTTTTAAACAAGCTGGTTTCTGATGTGGTATGCATATCTCCGATATCTGAAGCATAGGCAATTGATTTATCCTCCAGAAGTATGGAATTGGAGCCTGGTTTTTGAAGTATATCAAAACTCAGATCAAATAGCTCGCCTGATGGATTGATTACAAGCCGGGTGTATGACGTATTTTCAAAAAACTTTTTTGGAGAAGAAAGAAGCCGATATAAGTAAGTCGAATTCTTTTTTTCGTAGAATCCTTCGTAAACATCGGGCTCGGTAGTCAATGAACTTTTCAGATAGCTTATTGCACGGCCATAGGTATATGGATTTATTCTTACCCGCTCCACTCCGAAGTCTGAATTGGAAGCCCAGCATATGAAAAGCAGAGAATCTGCATTTACATAATTAAGATACAAGACCTCTTGAGGAATTGCCTTTAGAGACTTTGCCAGATCTGGCTCCTTCTTTCTTTGCCGGTAAAGAGGATTTATTTCTCCAAGTTCTTTTAAATAACCGTCAATTCGGAGTTGCAGATTCGGAAGAGTGTCGCCTTCAGTATTGGAAGACAACTTGAGTTGATTAACTTTTGTTTCTGCAATAAGAATGAGGTTTCTAAGGCTATCTTCCCGTATCGGCCTGTGACCAGAAAGAGGTTCCTCTATCCCGTCACTAATTGATTTCTTACTTTGTTCTGCCAATAGAAATGCTTTCTTTTTGTACACTTGGTCTGATGTGAGTACGTATAATTTATGGGCCAGGTATAGTGCCTTTAAATGAATGAAATGGTACTTATGAAGGAAAGAAAGCTGCGATTCAAATCGAAGGATTTTCTTCTGATACTCATTTTTGAGCAATATGATTAGTTCAAGAGCCTCAAAAGCCGCTTTTTGATTTGAGATTTGTTCCTGGAGGTTATTCGTTTTTAACTGTTGTCTGGCTTCTGATAATTGTTTGAGAGCCTGAAATGCCAGAGAAGTCTTGTAAGGGTTGATTGAGGTTAAGCCTTCGCTGTAATTTTTACCATCGGCGAATCGATCCAGCAGGTTGGTGTACCCTTGTATCGCGTCCCGATAATTTTTCTCTTTTTGATAGACCAGGCTTCTGGCGAGTAAAAAATAATCATCTTTTTCCGGGTTTTGAATTTCGTGTCCGAATTCCTTAAGATTGGCGATTGCCTTTTTCGTGTCATTAATTAACAGACGACACTCAATGAGTTCTTTATAGGCCCATGAGATTAGGTGGTTTCTGAAGGCCTCTGACTTATGACGTTTCAAATAAAAAATACATTTGTTGTAAGCAATAGCTCTTTCAGATGGTGAACTTAAATTCTGGCCTAGAATAAAAAGAAAGTTAGGTAGTTCTTTGCTGTACGGAGAGTAATTCTTTTCATAAAAGTTAATAACCTGTGTGAGTCCTTTTAGGCCATCCTGCGTATTACCGGCATTTATTTGTGCAAGGGCCAGATTGCCTAAGATCATGGCTTTATCGTAATCATTATTAAGTCTTCTGCTTACCAATTTAGCTTTTTCCAGATAGACCAATCCCTTGTGATAATCGAGTAATTCGATCCACATTTTTCCATGATTGGAGTAGTTGAAAGCTACATAAAGCGGAATAATTGATTCCAGTTCAGGATTTATCTTGAGTAAATACTCTGTCTGCTCAAAGTGCTTACGAGCCTCGCTAAAATTGTTTAATCTATGGTGATTAATGGCGAGATTGGCATGGATTTTAAAGGATAAGGAATCTGATTTAAGCTTGCCAGTCTTCATTAATTTTGAGGCACTTAAAGCAGCATTCAAGCCATTTTGATATTCCCGTCCGTTATATAAAGTTCCGGACATATCTGCATAAATATTGATTTGCCAGTCCAGATTTTTATTATCTTCTGCAAGCTTCAAGGCTTTATGGTAGTATGAAATAGCCTGAGGTAGATTTGCAGAAGATTCAGCCAGTCGCCAAAAGGAAATAATTTTTTGAGTGGAATTCTGACAAAAAGCACTTACTGAAAGTAGCAGACCAACCAGAAAAGAAATGATAAATGTTTTCAGATAGAGTGGGGTTAGGACTCCAATTTACAAAATGAATTGAAACATAAACTATCCTCTTAAACTTAAGTAGATGAGTGTCAGATTGCCGCCAACCTACGTTTGAAGCCTCTGGCATGAAGAAGTGAATGTTAAAGCTATTTTCTTCCTTTCGGACAAATACTTAGTGACAAAAAAACACCCGGTTAAGCTCAGTTAACCGGGTGTTCTTAATAAAAAAAGTAGCCCCGAAGGGAATCGAACCCCTACCAATGGTACCGGAAACCATCGTTCTATCCATTAAACTACGGAGCCATTTCGGGTGCAAAAGTAGCATTTCTGGCCGATACCAAAAACCGAAGTATGCATTTCATTT
>CBINGY010000041.1:0-38246 GCA_966250325.1 uncultured Cytophagaceae bacterium
GTTTCAAGAAGACTTAGTATCTGAACAAGTGACGGAACCGAAGCTGATGGATTTGCCGGATTAAAGGAGCGGATAACATCATCAATAAGCATTTGAACCTGCTGACCACCTTTCACCCGACTCCAGGTGAGATTTACATCATCAAAAAGGTCTTTTTCCGGCTTCGAGCCTTTCGTTAGACGCAGATATTCTATCCGCTCACCCCGTGACAACGAGGAGCCAAAGCCTTGGCTTTTGTGCATGCTGCGGGCTTTCCCGCCTATTTCACCATAAGATTCACCAAGAAGCGGATTGAAACTACCTATGTCATAGGTCAGGTAAAATCCGCCATCATCCGGGGCAGTATTTGTAAAACCTCTGTTATAAGAATTCCAGAATAACCGGGTTGGTTTCCAGGGTTTAACTTCTTTCAATTGATCTGGGAAAGCATTGATGTCTCCCGCAGCATCAAAAGCTAATTCGGCCAAAACTGAGGAAGCCGAATGATGCCCGTGACCTGCACGTTCATCGGGAGGAAAACGTGTTATCAGAACATCCGGCCTGAATTTTCGGATCCGGTAAACAAGATCTGCCAGTATCAGGTCTTTATTCCAGAATTCAAAAGCTTCCTCCGTTGTTTTGCTGTAGCCGAAATCATTCGCTCGGCTGAAAAATTGTTCGCCGCCATCGACAGATCGGGCCCCCAAAAGCTCGTGGGTTCTTAAAAGTCCTGCATACTCTCCCTGTTCAGTTCCTATCAGATTCTGTCCGCCATCGCCACGTGTGATAGCGAAATAGGACGTCTTTACTTTTTTTTCATTAGCAAGCCAGGTTATTAATAAAGTATTCTCATCGTCGGGGTGGGCCGCAATGTACATGGCAGAACCCATTACTTTCAGTTTTTCCAGTTCGTGTAAAATCTGTCCCGGTGCGTATTCATTGACCTGCCCCAGCGTGTTTTCCCAGTAAATAAAAAAGAAAAGACACAGAAGTAGTTTTTTCATAAGTTTGTTCGCTTAACGATTCCTTTATCAGAGCTCTAATTACCGCCTTTTTGTTAATAACCTTCGTAATTTTTGCTAAAGGCCAGCAAAATAACGACGTTTTTGTGGCAGATGAAATTTATGTGAGGCTTAAAACTTCCACAGGCAGGTCATCAGTTATTAAGCGGAGCAGTTCTGTTAACATAAAAAGGGAGATTCCGGGAATACAGCAAGTCATTGAAAACTCGTCCAACGGAATATCGGAAGCGGCTAATCCATTTTTTGACTCAAAAAATGACGAGTTAAGAAATGTTTACCGCCTGAAGCTTCAAAATGGTCAAAATCTGGAAGAGCTACTCAAGGAATTAAAACACAGACCAGAGGTAGAGGTAGCTGAGCGTATTCCGGTAAGGAAAATTATCGCTGTACCTTCAGACACGCAATGGGGAAGTCAGTGGAGTTTGCAGAAAATAAAAGCCAGTGAAGCCTGGGACATCGCCTCTCCTGTGAAAGAGGTAAAAGTGGCAGTGGTAGACAACGCCATACAAACCACACACCCCGATCTGGTGGCAAATATGCTGACAGGATACGATGTTTCGGATAATGATTCAAATCCCAATCCGCCCAATGCCAACTTTTCTCACGGAACCCATGTAGCCGGTATAGTCGGTGCTGTAACCAATAATTCGCTCGGAATTGCTTCGGCAGGTAACAATCGGGTGAAAATTATCCCCGTCAAAGCGACCCGAAATACCTCAGATAACCGGTTTATTGATGATGGTTTCGAGGGAATCGCCTGGGCCGTCTCAGCGGGTGCAGATATCATTTCCCTTTCCTGGGGAGGACCCGGATTCTCACAAATAGAGCAGGATATTATAGACGATGCCTATGCACAGGGCGTATTAATAATTGCCGCCGCCGGAAACGAGAATTCGGATGAAAAGCAGTATCCGGCAGCCTATGATCATGTGATTTCCGTGGCCAGTCTGGATAGTGATGATAAACGCAGTTCCTTCTCCAGTTATGGTGATTGGGTTGATTTGGCAGCTCCGGGCAGAGGAATTCTCAGCACTATCCCTTTTGACACGTATGCCTCTTTTAGTGGCACTTCCATGGCTACTCCACTTACGAGTGCCTGTGCGGGTTTTTTGCTGGCCTGTTTTCCTTCACTCACGCCAGACAGCCTCGAAATCATTCTGAAAAGAACCTCAGACGCTATTGAGACCCCGAATCCTGATTTTTCGGGTTTACTCGGGTCTGGCCGAATCAATTTGTTGAAAGCCATAGCTTGCCGGAACGTTGATTTTTTTTCCTCTCAACCGACTCTTACACCCGGGAATTTCTTTTGTCCGGGAGAAATAATTCAGGCTTCAATTCCCGTAAAAAGCGTTGAAAGTTTTGTTTGGCAACTTAACGGTCAACCGCTTGGTACGGCCTCGTCCATTCAAGTTTCGCAGGAAGGAGAACTTATTCTTCAACGCACCCTGGGAAACTGTGTGCTTGATTCTGATCCGCTAAAGTTAGTGCATAATCAAACTCGGAGCCCGCAGCCATCTGTTCAATCCCTGATTTCAGCCTATTGTGACACGGAAAACCAGGTTATGACTGCAACGGCACAGAATTGTACCTTTTACGGGCCACAGACTTTTGAATACACTGGACCTGTCGTTGGATTTGATGGGTTTGAAAAAAGCGGAGATTATCCTTCTGTGCAGGTTTCCGGACTGGCCGGATTGATCGACTCGGTACTTGTTTCAGTTACCTGGCAGAAAAAGGATGGTGGACGGGCCTATCAATGCGATATTCCCGATCAGGGCTTACGTCCGTTTAATGAAGAGTTATCCTTCTCCATACAAACGCCCGATGGTAAGGTCATTCCATTGATCAATGAAGGAACATACGCACCCGGAACCACGACTTCGGGAATTGTAACAACCGTTTTTTCGGCACATGGAGTTGCGATAACCAACGGATCTCTACCTGCGAGCGGAACCTTCAGGGCTGCTGGAAATCTGTCTCAGTTACAGGGAGTCGTATCACAGGGAAAATGGACACTAATTGCCAACGACAATTACCTGATTGACCCGCTATGCGTTTCAGGCTTTTCAGTAACTATTAAGTCCTTGGAAGCAACTGGTCCTCCGGAAATAAGTTGGAAGAACCAGGCCGGAGACCATTTAAATACGGGTTCAAATTTTGCAGTTTCGGGCCTTCAGCCGGGCATTTACTCCTACTATGTGAGTCAAAAATGTGAAGGTGCCTGTGAATCTGAGCAAGTGCAGGCCCGGGCGGTGGTAAAGAATGTTCCCGATTTATTTGCCTTCCGTCAGGCCGAGGTTGTTCTTTCTGCTGAGCAGTTTCAGATTATTCAGGATGCCATTAGTATTGAATATTACGCTTCATCCGGAACTTATTTCGGTCGGGGAATCAATTCGCAGGGAAACCCGTTTAACTTCAAGATTTCGGATAGACTACCTTTTGAAAGTCCCGTAGTAACCTGCAAATCAGAAAATTACCTGATTTTTGCCGGAGGCTGTAGTGGTAAAGTTCACTGGAATAACGGCTATCAGGGAAATGGAGTGCCCTTATTTGGTGTTGATTTTCCCTATGAATTAAAAGCCACCTGCGTAAAGGATTGGGGAAACTGCATGCCCATGGCAGATATCCGGTTTAATTTTACTCATCCCATTCACGATCTTTCACTCCGGGGGATAGTGGATGAATTCACCTCGAGTCATATCATTGGTAACACCATAGAAAGTACTCAGATACTTCTTGAAAATGTAAGTTTGGATTATTCAGCTCCCCGTTCCATACTCCTTTCCCCCGGTTTTGAGACGAGCTTAAGCACTGTGTTTCAGGCAGAAATAGGAGATTGTTCCAGCAATTGATCACTGTCATAATTCCAAGTTTTTTTTTCCTGTTTGAAACCCTAAATTTGCGGGACTTTTAGAAGAAAAACTTTTACAAAACCGAAAATAAACTAACGCAAAAACTTTATGAATTCGTTATTTTACGTGGTACCTCTACTTGGATTGGTCGGTCTGGTTTTCATGGTATTGAAAGCCGGATGGGTATCAAAACAGGATGCCGGTGACAAAAAAATGCAGGAAATTGCCGATGCCATCGCTGCAGGAGCACTGGCCTTTCTCAAAGCCGAGTGGCGGGTACTTGGTATCTTCGGAGTGGTAGTGGCCGCTCTGCTGGCCTGGTCAGGCACATTGGTTGAAAATTCTCACTGGCTTATCGGGGTGGCGTTTCTTATCGGAGCAGTTGTATCTGCTTTTGCCGGTTACATCGGAATGAACATCGCTACCAAAGCCAACGTACGTACTACACAAGCCGCCAGAACCAGTCTCAAAGATGCCCTTAAAGTGTCATTTACCGGGGGCTCGGTGATGGGTTTGGGAGTTGCTGGTCTGGCCGTTTTGTTTTTAAGTCTTCTGTTCATTTGGTTTTATTTCACATTTGTAAGTGGAGAAGGAGATACCCATGGAATGGAAAAAGCACTTGAAGTGCTGGCTGGATTTTCATTAGGAGCGGAATCCATTGCTTTGTTTGCCCGTGTAGGAGGTGGAATTTACACCAAAGCTGCTGATGTGGGAGCTGACCTCGTAGGTAAAGTAGAAGCGGGCATTCCTGAGGATGATCCTCGAAACCCGGCAACTATTGCCGATAACGTAGGAGATAATGTAGGCGATGTAGCTGGTATGGGAGCTGATCTATTCGGCTCGTATGTCGCCACTATTCTGGCAACGATGGTTTTAGGTCGTGAAATTGCCTCGGATGATCAGGTAGGAGGATGGGCTCCAATATTACTGCCAATGCTTATTGCGGGTGTGGGTCTTGTCTTTTCTGCTATCAGTACCTTCTTTGTAAAGGTGAACAGCGATAATGGGAATGTACAGGGAGCATTGAACGTTGGTAACTGGGGATCTATCATCCTCACAGCTATCGCTTCCTTTCCTATTGTCACCTGGCTTTTGCCGTACAATATGGAAATCCGAGGAGTTCAGTTTACTTCACTGGATGTTTTCTGGTCCATAGGGCTCGGGCTCGTGGTGGGAGCATTAATGTCCTGGATCACCGAATATTACACAGCCATGGGCAAAAAGCCTGTTGATACGATTGTTCAGCAATCTTCAACTGGTCACGCTACTAATATTATCGGAGGTTTATCTGTAGGTATGGAAAGTACCGTAGTGCCTATCCTGGTGCTGGCCTCTGGTATTTACTGGTCATACGACTTTGCAGGTCTTTACGGAGTAGCTATTGCTGCTGCCGGTATGATGGCTACCACAGCCATGCAGTTGGCCATTGATGCATTTGGCCCGATTGCCGACAATGCGGGTGGAATTGCAGAGATGAGTCATCTTCCAAAAGATGTGCGTGAACGTACCGATATTCTTGATGCAGTGGGAAATACAACTGCGGCTACCGGTAAAGGTTTTGCAATTGCTTCTGCAGCCCTAACTGCACTAGCTTTATTTGCGGCTTTCGTTGGAATCTCTGGTATTTCTTCGATCGATATTTACAAAGCAGATGTACTTGCCGGTTTGTTTGTAGGAGGAATGATTCCCTTCATTTTCTCGTCTTTGGCCATTGCCGCAGTAGGTAGAGCAGCTATGAAGATGGTAGAAGAAGTAAGAAGACAGTTCCGTGAAATTCCGGGTATTATGGAAGGCACAGGAAAACCAGAATACGATAAATGTGTTGAAATTTCAACTCAGGCATCAATTCGTGAAATGATGCTGCCTGGTCTTATTGCGATCTCAGTACCAGTGGTAGTAGGTTTTGTTTTCGGACCTGAGGTTCTCGGTGGATTGCTGGCTGGTGTTACGGTTTCGGGCGTTTTGATGGGAATTTTCCAGAATAATGCCGGTGGAGCCTGGGATAATGCCAAGAAGTCGTTTGAGGCAGGTGTGGAGATTAATGGTAAAATGGAGTATAAAGGTTCAGAACCTCATAAGGCTGCTGTGACCGGAGATACCGTGGGTGATCCGTTCAAAGATACTTCAGGACCTTCTATGAATATCCTGATTAAGCTGATGTCAATCGTTTCGCTGGTCATTGCACCTCATATTTCTGAGAACAGACCGGTGAAAGAGCGTGAAGCTTACAAGGTATTTGAGCAGACTCCGGTAAATACCGTTTCTCTTTTTGGTGAAGGAAGAATTCTTGATTTCGAGCGTGGAGGTATTGAAGAAGCCCTCGTGAAATTCATTGAAGATAGTACTACCGTGGCAGGTAAAGAGAACTGGTTCAATTTTGAGAACCTCACCTTCGAATCAGGTAGTGCAAAAATTGATGCAAACACGATGGGAGAAGTAGCTCACATTGCAGAAATCATGCGGGCGTTCCCGAATGTCAAAATTAAAGTTGGCGGTTACACGGATAATACCGGTGATGCTTCAGCTAACCTGAAACTATCTTCAGACAGAGCTGCATCTGTAAAGTCTGCACTTATTGGATTAGGTGTTGAGGAAGATCGTCTGGAGTCTGAAGGTTACGGAGACCAGCACCCTGTAGCCACCAATGAAACAGAAGAAGGAAGAAACAAAAATCGCAGAATTGCGGTGAGTGTTAGAGAGAAATAATCTTCTCCTGATTTAAAATAATGGAAAGCCACCTTGTAAAAGGTGGCTTTTTTAGTTGTTGAGCATCACATTTAGGAAATTCATTGCACAAATCAATATTTTCTGTGAAACCGTTTAAGTCACAACTATTTTTCTAAATTCGGGGCAGGCATTTGAAGCCTACCTTAACCTATGAAATTAACGAAACCTAACTTAACCACCGCCCAGATCTGGAATATGAGCATGGGTTTTCTGGGTATACAGATGGGCTTTGCCCTTCAAAATGGGAATGCCAGTCGCATTTTACTGAATTTTGGAGCCCATGTCGAAGAACTCTCCTGGTTTTGGATTGTAGCCCCTCTAACGGGAATGATTATTCAGCCTATAATTGGTCATTACAGTGATGCTACCTGGACACGACTTGGAAGAAGAAGACCTTATTTCTTGGCCGGGGCTATAGTGGCTTCAATTGGCCTACTGCTCATGCCCAATGCCGACCTTTTTGTGAAGTTTTTACCTGCTTTATGGGTGGGTGCAGGTTTTCTGATGATTATGGATGCCTCTTTTAATGTGGCCATGGAGCCATTCAGAGCTCTGGTATCTGATAACCTCAACTCTTCTCAAAGAACACAGGGATATGCCATTCAGACCATACTTATCGGGATAGGGGCAGTTATAGGCTCCTGGATGCCTTTCATGCTAAAGAACTGGTTTGGCGTAGATGGATCAGATTCGGGAGTAGCATCGAATGTTATCTGGTCATTTGGATTAGGGGCGGCGGTGCTGCTACTCACCATCATTTGGACCGTGGCAAAAACCCGTGAATACTCTCCCCGTGAAATGGATACGTTCTTTGAAGGGGAAGTGGAACATGAGAAACCGCAGAGCCTGTTTCAGATATTCACAGATTTCAGGAACATGCCCAAGACCATGAAGCAGCTTGGTCTGGTTCAGTTTTTCAGCTGGTTTGGGTTATTTTCTATGTGGGTTTTCACCACTCCGGCGGTGGCCCAGCATATCTATGGGTTACCATCAGAAGATAGCAGCTCGGCACTTTTCAACGAAGCCGGGGATTGGGTGGGAATCATTTTTGGAGTTTATAATGGAGTTTCTGCGGTTTATGCTTTCTTTTTACCGGCCATTGCTGCCCGATTTGGAAGAAAACAAACACATGCTCTTTCGCTTCTTGCAGGTGCTATTGGGTTAATAAGTATGTATTTTATTTCTAGTCCTGGTTTACTGATTTTGTCGATGGTTGGTGTAGGTATTGCGTGGGCCAGTATTCTTGCGATGCCTTACGCAATTCTGGGTGGAGCCATTCCTGCAAGGAAAATGGGAATTTACATGGGGATTTTTAATTTTTTCATAACGATTCCTCAGATTATCAATGCCCTTATCGGTGGACCTATGCTCAAGCATCTTTTTGGAGGGCATGCTATTCTATCGGTTCTGTTTGGTGGGTTATGTTTCATTTTTGCTGCAGTTTCTACCTATTTCGTTGAAGATAAAGATGAAGTGGTGGCCCAGTTTTAAGCAATAAAATTTTGACTTAGGAGCTCATTTTAGTCTATTTGGTTAAATTTTACCTATTTACGGGTGAGAAATGAGAAATTTGTTTTAGAACTCCAAATATAGTTTGGACGAAGGTTTTTGTAGGTTCAAAATACTGTTCTTCCTGAAGCATAAATTGTACTATTTAAAGAATTAGAACTTTTTGATTATTTGGCTAAAAAACTGATAATGAGATGTTTGTTTCGTAATTGATATGGAGAAGTCTTGTCATTTCTTGCTAGGTACACAATATAGGCGTACCTTTGTAGCGTTATACGAAAGCACTTAACATCCAGACACTACAAATATTGCAACGTAAGTTGCCCTTTGAAACACAGTAGCGTATGTGTTTAGAGGCAGGATTTCACCATCCAAATTTTGACATGAGAAAAAGACGTCTGTACGTTTTTATTATCAGTTTTAGTTCTTTGTTTTTTTATTTTAATGTGAACGCTGCATCCTTTGAGAAATATGCGACTAAACTGCTGTTTTTTGAAGGGAAAGGTTTCGGAATTCATCAACCCGTTTGGGGAGAAAAGGAATTCACAAGAAAAGAAGCCTTAAGTATTCACCGCAAGCACTACTGGGACCGCTACCACGGTGACTTATTCAAAAGTCAGGAGGTAGCCGAAGTATTCATTGATCATATCATAAATACAGGTCAAGGTAAGAATGCCGCCAATATCAAAGCTTTTGAAGCAATCATTGGCGTAGTGCAAGACGGTGTGCTAAGTGTAGAGGACGTAAAGCGGGCCAACAGCTTTTATTTCGCCGAGCAGATAGTTAATCCTTATGTAAAATATAGGGTACTTTACTACAAAACGCGAAGTGGAGCAGGGGAGAATCCAGGTTGGTTTACCAGAGCTACTTCATTTATGATGAAGAATCCTTATGGTACGCTGGAGCTCAAAGACGTCAATCTGCCAGATTCAATTGAAAGGAAATTTAAACATGTACGGCTGTAATGGCCTTTAAACTTAAAGCCCGTTTCTTACTGAGAAACGGGCTTTTTGCTTTCCTGATTTTTATTTTAGCTCAAAAATCTGATAAGAGTTCGGTTCCAGTTTCAGATCGATAGGCTGATTCCTTTTTATTTTTTGCTTGTGTTTTTTTGACCTTAATTCCACAAATTCCGATTCTAAATTCATCATACCCCAGGCAAGTTCTGGAATTCGTAATTCCGTTTCATAAGATAACTGCTGATCAAAATTGAAAACAAAAAGGAGTTTTTGCTTTTTAGTATACCTTAAAAAGGAATACAGTCTGGAATCATTATAATTGAGGCTTTGACCGTTGTTATTGGCATATTGCAGATCAAAGAACTTTCCTCCTGAAATTGCTTCGTTTTTCAAGGCAAAACCAATGATTTCCTGATACGATTTCCGTAACTTTTTCTGATCCGAAGTAAGACCTGAGGAATTCCATTTTCCTTTATTGTTCCAGGCTGCGATTTCTGGCAGGCACCAGTAGTCAAAGATGGTGCTGCGGCCATCCGCTCCCTGAAAACCTTCCGCCTCTGTGGGGTTTACGCCCAGTTCCTGACCAAAGTAGAGCATGAAAGGTCCGTCATGCAAAAAGGCTGAAAGTGCCATGGCAGGCAATGCTTTGAACGGATCGCCGGCAAATTCTTTGGAAGCAATCCGCTGTTCATCGTGATTTTCCAGAAAACGTAACATGTGATTGGCAAACTCTCCGGATTCATTCTGCCATACTTTCGTGATATCGTTGGCGTTTCCATGCCCCTGAATCAGTCTTCTGAGAGCGTCATAAAGACCTACCTTATCGTAGAGATAATCAAAGCCTCCTTTAAAAATATATTCATGATAGGCCTGAGGATTATAAATCTCTGCAATAAAAATAATTTCAGGATATTCCTTTTTTACTTCAGTGGTGACCCAGGCCCAGAATTCAACCGGCACCATTTCGGCCATATCGCAGCGAAAGCCATCCACACCTTTGGCAGACCAGTACAAAAGAATGTCCTTCATTTTGTTCCAGGTGTCAGGAATCGGATAAAACTGACTGGATCTTCCGTTGAGATTATTGACTCCGTAATTCAGTTTTACGGTTTCAAACCAGTCATTAATTGATGGCGAAGCCGAGAAAACATCGTTACCTGTAGCCCGGGCGGGTTCTTCGAGATAGGGACCTTCAGGTCTCACGGGCGGATTAACCTCATCAGGTACCCGGAAACTTTCACCGGGCAGGTAATAGAAATTATTCTGCGGATCAAATGGCAGGGAAGTATTGTCTGAAGCTCCAAAATCCTCCACACCATCTGGCTTCACATCGGAATGATATTCTCGGGCTACATGATTGGGAATAAAATCAACGAGCACCTTCAGGCCGCTTTCGTGTGTTCGCGTAATCAGATCTTCAAATTCCTGCATGCGATTTGCCACATGAGTGGCGAGATCGGGGTCCACATCGTAATAATCCTTAACGGCATAAGGAGAACCAGCTATTCCCTTCACTACCAGCGGGTTGTTCTTTTTTATGCCGAAGGAAGAGTAATCGGTCATGGTGGCGTGTTCTATTACGCCGGTGTACCAGACATGACTTACTCCCAGTTCTTTCAGGCTTTTGAGTGCGTTTTCGTTTACTTCATTGAATTTGCCACTTCCATTTTCTGTAAGAGTCCCGTACATTTTGTTCGTTTGATTGGTATTTCCAAACAGCCGGGTGAAGATTTGATAAACAACAAACTTGTCAGAAGGTTTTTGAGTCATAGCAGGTGTAAGAACACTAAACAATATAAATATGCCCGTGGCAAATGTTTTGATCATAAATAAAGGTCAAAGTTTCCTCAGTTCAAAGGTAAAAAGCCATTTGAATAAAATGTAATGATCTGTTTTCTTTGCAGATAATACGTAACAGTGCCGATTAACTGGGCATCAGACGAAAATACCAATGAAAAAACAATTGAAAGTGAGGATTATACTCATTGTCCTCGCTATTTGCTCCTCGCTGACACTTTCTGCAGGGGAAATTGTGAATCGCATAGACCCTGCCAATTGGTGGGTAGGGATGAAAAATCCGGAAGTTCAATTAATGGTTAACGGAGATTTACTTTCAACCTATGAAGTGAGTTTATCAAAATACAGGGGGGTAAAACTTAAATCTGTCGAGCGGGTAGAGAATCAGAATTACCTCTTTCTGAATCTGATAATCTCTCCGAAAACTCAACCTGGGAAATTGGAGTTTGTCTTTACGAAAGGTTCTGTTTCGCACAAAGTTAATTATGAAATAAAGGCCAGAGAGGTTTTCAGCATTCGTAAAATTGACCAGAGTGACCTCATTTACCTCATTTTACCAGATCGTTTTTCAAATGGTGATTCCACGAACGATAATTTTCTGGACATGGCTGATACGAGCAGTGACAGGTCGAACCCCTGGCTCAGGCATGGCGGAGACCTGCAGGGAATCATTAATCATCTTGAGTATCTGAAAGATTTAGGAGTTTCGGCCCTGTGGCTCAATCCTGTGATTGAAAATGACCAGCCACTTACCCATGAAGGAGGTACCTGGCGGTCTGCCTACCACGGCTATGGCTTCACAGATCACTACCGGGTGGATCGCAGGCTTGGAGGCAATACAAAGTATCTGGAGCTGGTGGAGAAATCTCATGACCTAGGACTAAAGGTGATACAGGATGCGGTGTATAATCACGTTGGAATTAATCACTACACGATCAAAGATTTACCCATGAAATCGTGGCTCAATCAATGGCCTGAGTACACCAATACCAGTTACAAAGAACAGGCAGCTCTGGATGTCCACGCCAGCGAATATGACCGACTACGTATGACCGATGGATGGTTTATGCCTTTTCTTCCAGATTTAAATCAAAGAAATCCTTTTGTACAGAAATACCTCATTCAGCACGCCTTATGGACTGTGGAGACTTTTAGAATTGACGGGTTCAGAATTGACACCTACATGTATAATGACATGGAATTTATGAATTCCTGTAATGCGGCATTGAAAGACGAATATCCTGATCTGTTTCTGTATGGCGAGTCACTGGCCAATCCGGTGCCCAATCAGGCCGCTTTTGTACGCAATAACATGAATCTGGCATTTGTCTGTAACCTCGAATCTACCGTTGACAACCAGCTTCACAAAGCTATTCTTCAGGCTTTAAATGAGCCTTATGGCTGGAATGAAGGCGTAAACCGGGTCAATCAGGTGCTGGTTCAGGATTATTTATATCAAAATCCAGAAAAATTAGTAACCTATCTGGATAATCACGACGAACATCGTTTTTTCTCTGTGGTAGGTGAAGATTATGCTAAATTTCGCATGGGACTTACCTGGCTAATGACCATGAGAGGTATTCCACAGATCTATTACGGAACAGAAATTCTTACCAAAAACTTCAAAAATCCGACGGATGCAGAAGTAAGAAAGGATTTTCCGGGGGGCTGGCCGGAAGATAAGGTCAACAAGTTCCTTGTATCCGGTAGATCCGATCCTGAAAATGAGGCGTTTAAACTGGTTCAAAAGCTGGCAAAAATCAGGTCAACGTCTGAAGCTGTTGCTTACGGGAAGTTTACACAGTTTTTACCCTTTGACGACGGAGTGTACGTTTATTTCAGACACACAGAGAAACAATTGGTAATGGTGGTCACTAATTCATCAAAGACCCCTGTTTATCTGTCTTTGCCGCGGTTTGAAGAGCTGCTCAAGGGTCGAAAAAAGGCCGTTGACCTGATGTCGGACAAAGAAATTAGCGATTTGAGTAAACTGGAGATTCCAGGGAACAGTGTTAAAATTTTAGAAATTCATGATTAAAGGATTATTATTTGACCTGGATGGGGTCATTGTAGATACAGCGGTTTATCATTATCAGGCCTGGAAAAAAATGGCTAATGAACTGGGCTTCGATATTGATGAGGAATTTAATGAGACGCTTAAAGGAATCAGCCGTATGGATTCCATTGCCCGTATTCTGGCTCATGGGAAAATGACTTTGCCGGAAGATGAGGTTTTAAAATTGGCTACACGAAAGAATGATTGGTACGTAGAAATGATCAATCAGATGACCGAAGAGCATATTTTGCCGGGAATTTCTGAGCTGGTTTCCCAAATAAAAGAGTTAGGACTTAAAATGGCATTGGGATCTGCCAGTAAGAATGCACCGATCATTTTGGAACGAATTGGTTTAGCCCATATGTTTGAGGCTGTGGTAGATGGCAATTCCGTTTCCCGTTCAAAGCCTGATCCTGAGGTATTTATAAAAGGTGCTGAAGCACTGGGCTTAAAAAACGAAGAATGCCTGGTGGTGGAAGATGCCTTTGCAGGAATTGAAGCCGCTCATGCTGCTAATATGAAAGCCATTGGCATTGGCACTGCCGAAAATCTGCCGAATGCAGATTTCATACTGGCCTCTTTTGAAGGAGTTGATTTAGAGGAACTTCTGAAACAATTGTAGGGAGGTAGGATTATCACTTAAAGAAAGACCGAAATGAAAAATTATATAATACATGACGAGTGGAAGGTCATCGAGGATGGCTTTCACCCTGAATACAATGAGATTACCGAATCGCTGATGAGCCTGGGCAATGGCCGCATGGGTCAGCGTGGAAATTTTGAAGAGAAATACAGTGGTCACACGCTCCAGGGATATTACATTGCCGGTGTATGGTATCCCGATAAGACACGTGTAGGCTGGTGGAAAAACGGATATCCGAATTACTTTGCGAAGGTGATTAATGCCACCAACTGGATTGGCATCGATGTGGAAATTGACGGTATTCCGCTGGATTTGGCTACTTGCGATGTTCTTAATTTCCGTCGTGTGCTGAATATGCAAAACGGTACCTTGCTGCGTGTTTGCACGGTCAAAATGGAGAACGGTCATGAATTGGAAATAACTTCTGAGCGTTTTTGCAGCATGGCTCATGATGAGGCGGCCATTGTCAATTACGCCATCAAACCTTTAAATTTTGCTGGTAAAGCGAAGATTACACCCTATCTGGATGCTGATGTGACTAACCGGGATTCCAATCACGGGGAGAAATTCTGGGAAGAGATTGCTAAGGAAGTCAAAGGATCAGAAGCGTATCTGACGGTAAAAACGAAGAAATCGCCCTGGGAAACGGTTCCTCAGTTCACGGTGACTACCGGCATGCGGATGAAGCTTTTTCAAGGCACTAAGGAAATCAAACCGACTTCCCTCCCTGTCAAACACGACAAATATGTGGCCTGTACCTACGAGCTGCCTTTGGTAACCGATGAACCGACCATTATTCAGAAGTATGTGGTGAATTTATCGTCAGAAAATCACCCGATTGATGAGCAACCAAAGATTGCTTCTGCGTACCTGAATGAAATTTATCATTTGGGTTTTGAAGTGCTTTTAGGAGAGCATACCAAAGCCTGGGCTCAGAAATGGGAACATAACGATATTCAGATCAAAGGCGATGTGGCTGCTCAGCAGGGCATTCGTTTCAATATTTTCCATTTACAGCAGACGTACACGGGGGAAGATGCACGTCTGAATATTGGCCCGAAAGGTTTTACGGGTGAAAAATACGGCGGTGTAACCTATTGGGATACAGAAGCTTATTGTCTGCCTTTTTATCTGTCAACCGCCGATAAGAAAGTAGCCAGAAACCTGCTGGTTTACAGGCATAATCATCTGCAAAAAGCCATTGAAAACGCACAATTGCTGGGTTTCAAAGATGGTGCTGCCCTGTACCCAATGGTAACCATGAACGGCGAAGAATGCCATAATGAATGGGAAATTACCTTTGAGGAGATTCACCGGAACGGGGCCATTGCGTATGCCATTTACGATTACATTAATTACACCGGTGACAAAGGCTATTTGGCCGAGTACGGACTGGATGTGTTGATAGGAATCTCGCGTTTCTGGGCTCAGCGGGTCAATTGGTCTGAGGCCAAATGCAAATATGTGATGCTGGGTGTAACCGGGCCCAACGAGTACGAGAATAACGTCAATAACAACTGGTACACCAATTACATGGCTCAGTGGACCTTGAAATATACGCTGGAGTCCATTGCCTATGCCAAGGAATCTGCACCCAAAGAATGGGAGCGTATTGCTACCGGACTAAACTTCAATGAAGCCCTGGAGATGGATAAGTGGGGGCATATTGTGGAAGAAATGTATTTCCCTTACGATGAAATGCGGGACGTATTCCTTCAGCAGGATGGTTTTCTGGATAAGGAACTTATGACGGTGGATGAGATCACCGAACAACGCCCGATCAACCAAAAATGGAGCTGGGACCGTATTCTGAGAAGTTGTTTTATCAAACAAGCCGATGTGTTGCAGGGTTTTTACTTCCACGAAGATGACTTCACCAAAGAGCAACTGGAGCGGAATTTCGATTTCTATGAGCCGATGACGGTGCATGAAAGCTCGCTTTCGCCCTGTGTGCACACCATTCTTGCTTGTAAACTGGATAGACTTGAAAAGGCCTATGAAATGTATGTACGCACCGCCCGACTAGACCTCGATGATTATAATAACGATACCGAAGACGGTCTTCACATCACCTCCATGGCCGGTACCTGGATGGCGGTGGTGAAAGGTTTTGGCGGTATGCGTGTCAAAAATGGTGAAATCACCTTTGATCCCAAACTACCTGCCGGCTGGGATTCATACTCTTTCCGGGTAGGTTTCAGAGGTAAGCTGATGGAGGTGAATGTGAATAAGGAAGGATTTACGGTTTCGCACATGGGGTAGCCCAAACCTCGTTTCAATTTTAGAGGCACAATTATCGGGAGGATGTTGTGCCTTTTTTAGTATATTCTGTAATCGTATTCAATAATAAACTGGATAATCATTGAATATATTCACAAAATATCCGGTTTAGAGCCTCTAAAAAGCTCTCAGACTAAGTAAGCAATCTCCAAACCTGATGAGCCACCAGAAACGTCACCACAAAACCCATAATCACGGGTAGGATAGAAGCCACTACGATCCAATTTTGTGATTTTGTTCCTTTGTAAATGGTGTACTTATCGTGCCTATTTTCGTATAAATTGCGATCATATTCAATAAAAAACCGTATAATTATTGAATATATTCATAAAATACCCGGTTTTGAACCTCTGAAAACCTATTCAACCTAAGAAATCAACCTCCAAACCTGAGCCACCAGAAACGTCACCACAAAACCCATAATTACCGGTAGGATAGATGCTACCTCCGTCCATCTCAGTGATTTGGTTTCCTTATAAATGGTGGTGCTGCAGGGATTGTGCAACAAGCTGAATAACATGAGGTTAATTGGATGAGTAAGGTCTATCCGCTTGCTTTGAGAACCCACCCCGTCATCCGACTTCGTCAGGCTGCCACCCCGCCTGGGCGGGAATTTTCCTCGTCGCGGTTGAGATATTTTTAGTCAACTCTTGTTTTCAAATGAATCCCCGTCTGGGCGGGGTGGGTTTTGGCCTGACGTAGTGGGACAAAAGTCGGGGTGAGTGATTCTCTGAAGATGATTTTTCTCTAAATTCCCCTCATGAAACGCAAAATAATCCCCTACAACAGATACCTTAAACCTTTAGCAAGAAAGCTTAGGAGCCAGATGACCTTATCCGAAGTCTTGTTATGGAACCATCTTAAGAATTTCCAAATGATGGGTTATGATTTTGATCGCCAACGTCCGATAGATAATTACATTGTTGACTTTTTCTGTAAAGATTTGAGTCTCGCTATTGAGATTGATGGAATTACGCATCAATTGGTAGAAGTAGCCCGGAAGGATATTGTCAGACAAACTCGTTTGGAGAGCCTGGGAGTTAGTTTTCTCAGATTTGAGGATTTGGATGTCAAACGAAATATGACATCTGTTCTGGACCAAATTGTTTCCTGGATTCATGAATTCGGGCCCCAAAGAGATGAAGAATTTCACAGGAAATTGGAGCAGCCAAAAACGGTTTATTGATTGTTGTGGCTTTTTTTAATTTCCCCTTCGCGGAGAGCACCTACCCCGTCAGCCGACTGCGTCTGGCTGCCCCCCCGCCCGGGAGGGGGGGCAGCCTGACGCAGTCGGCCACAAGTCGTGGTGGGTATATTCGGTGTTGAGGTTTTAGTTAGATTCCCCGTCGCTGTGAGCACCCACCCCGTCATCCTCCTTTGTCGGCTGCCACCCCACCCCGGCGGGGATTTACCTCGTCGCGGTAAATTAATTTTTAGTCAATTCTTGTAGTTCAAATTAATCCCCGCCCTTTGGGGATTTTCCCAGTCGCAAAAAATAAATGTAAGTATGATTATGAAATCATTGGTGTAGGCCTTAAATCTCTTAGTAAAGTATCCGTATCGAATTGCAATCAATTGTTTATCAATACTTTTTAAAAGTAACAATTACTTTTTCCCCATCTTCAAACCAAAAAAATCACCCGCATTCCATGTGGGAATTTTGGGATCATTGGCTACCAGTTTGCCTATAAGGTAATTTACTTTCACGTGCATGGCAGCACCGGGAAAATAAAACGGCTGATTCATGTCATCCTGCGGCTGATGATAGTGGGTAGTTCTCCATTTTACATCCAGAATACTGTGATCCCGGGTATCATCAGGTGTTGATTTGAAACCGCTTTTGATGAAAAGAGCTGGTATGCCTTTCTTTACAAAACTGAAATGATCACTTCGTATGAAAATGACCTGCTCGGGAAAAGGATCAGGGCCGACTCCAAGACCCAGAAAATCGGCGACTTCCTGTGTTTTTTGACCTAAACTGGAATGAGCCGCTCCGTAAGGCACAATATCAAGCACCGGATGAAAGAAAAAAGGCATATCCATGGAAATATTCGCAATCATCTTCTCTTTGCCTGCCGGAGGGAAAGTAGCCAGATAATCTGAACCCAGCAGGCCCGACTCTTCTCCGGTCACTACGGCAAAAAGGATAGAGCGTTTGGGAGCTTCCTTCAGCTGACTAAATGTGCGGGCAATTTCCAAAAGAATGGCCACACCAGAGGCATTGTCATGAGCTCCATTGTAAATCGAATCTCCATTCACTACTCTTCCAGTTCCGAGATGATCCAAATGAGCCGCATACACCAGATATTCGTTTTTCAGAGCGGGGTCAGAACCTTCCATTTCGGCCAGAAGATTATGACTCATTAAGGTTTTGTAGGTGCTTTCCCCATGAATTCGGGCCCGACTATTCATATTGAAAGAGGCTGGTTTTGAGGTGTTTAATGAAGCCAGAGCTTCAGAAAATCTGCTGTAATTATTTCCAAAAAGGTTTGGCAAACGCTCCGAATTATAGTTAACTACCGCTTTTAATGCGGGAAAAGAGGCCGGCGTGTTTCCCGCTTTGTCTGTCCATAAAAGCCGGCCTTCCCGGGATCGTCCCACGGTACCTGCCCAGGGTCTTCGGTTATTTGCCGGATGCATGAAGGCAATCACACCTACTGCACCTTTGGCCAATGCTGCTTCGTATTTGGCTCCTGCAGTGGTATAATAGGCTTTTTCATTTCCAGGAAAGGAAGCGGGTGCATCGTTGATATACACCACAATTTTCCCTTTCACATCCATTCCAGCGTAGTCATCGTAGCCAAATTCAGGAGCAGATATGCCGAAACCCACAAAAACCAGATCGGCCTCAATATCGGATACCTCACTTTCAAAATATGGACTCACGATGTAATCTTCATTCATCACCAGCGGCTTGCCATTGATGTGCAGGAAGCTTTTGGAAGCATTGGTTACGGCCTGTTTGAAAATGACCGGTTGAACATAGCTATCGCCCTCAGCCGCAGGTTTCAATCCCATGGAAATAAACTGCGACTTCACATAGGAGGAAGCTATTTCAAAACCCTCTGAACCCACGGCACGACCCTTGAGCAGGTCATCGGAGAGAAAATGCATGTGACCTTCAATTTTTTTCGGGTCAATACTCTCCAGCTCGGGGTGCTGGGCGAATGCAGTTACCGAAGCGAATAAAAATAGAAGATGAAGTGATTTCATAGGCAAGGTTTAACTTCCTGAATAAAAGCATGAAATCACCAAAAAACAAACACCCTTCCCCGGAATATTAGAATAATTCAAGGAAGGGTGGGAATGGGGCAAAAAGTTATTTTAGTTTATCAACAAGTCTAATAAAATCTTTCAACACCATTGATTTGTTGGGTGGCATAATTTCTAATTTGTAGAACTCTTCAAAATGGTCTTCCGTCTTCAGAAGTTTATAGTATTTCAAAAGCCATCTTATAATCGACTCATTGATCATTTTTAAAAGCGATATATCTTCCTCTTCAATGGTATTGATACCTTTATGAACCAAATCATTTCTTTTTTTAGATTGAATTTTTAAACTTTCCGTTAAGTTCAGACCAATCAACTTTCTCTCAAAATACTCAAGTCTTTTAATTACTTCTTGGGTATTTCCGTTATTTCTTTGAGATAAAGTTAGTCGTTCTGAAAGCTGCCAAAAATGAAGAAAAGTGTTTGACGAACTATCAATATCTTGAGCATTCCAGTAAAGGCGAAATGCATCTTCTAATAAGTTACAAACAGGGAAATTTCCTTTTTTATTTAAGGTATCCAAGATGTAATTTTCAAATTTAAGATTTCTTACATCGGAGTATTTAAAGGAGGGATTTATTCTTGAAGACGTATAGATTTCCAGTGATTCTACTTTTTTGCTTGCAAAATCGTAGCTATAAATTTTATTCGAGATTACAATTTTACTTCTGGCCTTATTTGTTGGATGAACTATTTGATAATTGTCTATACTTAGGATGAATTCGTAGATACCAAAAATCAGTTCAAAATGCGAAAGAGCCTGAATAATTGCTTCTCGGTGATTGATTGCGTCGACGATAATATAAAGACCTTTTTCGAAAACCTCTTTTCTTGTCTGATTATGATTATTCGACCTATAAATAGGTTTGATTCTAGAATACTGTACCTGCTTTCCATCTAGATATATCAAACGTTTTGATGTTGGTAACTGTATTGGAAAGAATACTTCACATTTGGTTTTGCTTTTACTCTTTAGATTACGTTGAGTTATTCTGTCTAAGGTTGGAATATCAATTATCGTGGAGCTATCGATATCATTGATTATTTTAATAATCTCACCTTGACTAAGTTTACCTTCTGTCAGGTTTTCGCACTCTTTAAGTAAAAGATCAGCGTTGAATGAAATAGAAATACTTTTTGGTGGTTTACGGAAGGGGATTAATTTTTTAAATGTGTTCAACACATGATCATTTTTTTCCTTACTCCCTTTATCCCAGGTTTTAAATTTCATTTACTGTATCACTTCTGATGAAACGTATCACTTACAAATCCCAGCACTTTGGGTAGCTCCATACGCCAGTAGCTCCAGGTGTGGCCGCCATCGGCAATCCGGAACTCGTGGTTTATCTCTTTTTTGCGGAAAGCAATGTGCACCAGGCTGTTGCCTTCATACAGGAAATCGTCATCACCGCAGCTAAAATACCATTTCACTGTCTTTATTTTTTCCAGATCGGCATTATCCAGAGCTAATAAAGAGCTTTGTCTGGCCAGGTATTCGTCCAGTTGTTTATCCGTGTAGGTGGTTTTCATACGGTCCAGATTAGCTTTTAATTCCTCTTTGGTATAATTTCTAACAGCCGCACTCAGCGGACAGGCGGAAGAAAACAATTCGGGATGACGAAGGGCATAGAAATACGAGCCGCCTCCGCCCATAGAAAGCCCTGCCACAGCCCTGAAACGCTTGTCTTTTTTGATGCGGTATTTGTTTTCAACGTAAGGCATCAGCTCCTCAAAAAAGAAGTCTTCGTACCTCCAGCTGTTATCGGGCGAGTTAAAATAACCCCGTTTGCCGGTGTCTGCATCAGGCATGATAATGATCATTTCGGTGGCAGTCATATCGTCAAAGGCCTTATCGGCAATACGTTGCACCTCACCAAACTGTACCCAACCGGTTTGATCGTCGCCGCCGCCATGCAATAAATACAGGACGGGATAGGAGCGGTTGGATGTTCCATACGAAGCCGGAAGATACACGGCATATTTCCGGTCCATCTTCAGGATTTCGCTGTGCATGATCTCCGCATCCATTACTTTACTGGTTTGGGAATAGGAGCTCAAGCAACTTAAAATAAGAGCAATTAGTAAATTTTTTTTCATAGGTATTATTTCAAAAATAGGTATATGTAATTGGTTTATTGAGTATTATCACAAGGCTCTGATAATTCGAATTCCTTCAAATGGACTTATTTTGAGGCCCAAACGGTGTTCCAGGTTTTATCTGCCAGGGCTTTGGTTTTAAGAATTCCTTCTCTGGAAGACAGCTCGCGACCTTCATATTCCACGCCCAGATAGCCATCATACTTTCCGTCTTTCATGATTCGAAAGAATTTATTAAAGTCCAGATCGGGCTCGTTTCCTTCGGCATCAAAACGCATAGCTTTCACACTCACACCTTCGGCATATGGGATTAACTCAGCAAAACCCTGGTAATAATCGTACTCTTTCACGCATTCTCCCCAAAGTCCGCCATTTTTGGTTTGGTAACACCAGTTGTGAAAGTCTGCCAATGCACCCACCTTTTTGTGCTTCAGACTGACCACCAGATCGGCCAACCAATCACCACAACTTGAAACGCCACCGTGATTTTCGATGATTACCTGCACACCCTTTGAATTGGCGTAGTCGGCAAGCCTACCGATTCCATCCATGCATTGTGTCTTCATTTCATCGGGCGAGCCGTCACCGTGGGCATTTACGCGAACTGCCGGAGCATTTAAATATTTGGCAGCATCCACCCATTTCTTCGATGTTTCAATGGCTTTGTTTCTTTTGGTTTCATCTGAAGCACAGAGGTTTCCGGTCAGATCCAATTGAATCATCAGATTTTTTACACCCGCTTTTTTCGCTGCCGCATTCAGGGAATCAAGAAAAGCGAAATCATCGGCCTTATTGATGAAAAATTGATTGACATACTCCACACCATCAAAACCCATCTCTCCGGCTGCGTTTATGAAGTCAATGGTAGTCATCTTTTTGCCAAAAAGCT
Organism: uncultured Cytophagaceae bacterium; assembly: GCA_966250325.1. GTDB lineage: Bacteria > Bacteroidota > Bacteroidia > Cytophagales > Spirosomataceae > Jiulongibacter. The sequence continues at coordinate 22,081 of CBINGY010000041.1, forward strand.
CCCGGTTAAATGACCATTGGGCGAGGGAATATTTTGGTTTCGGTATTTTGAAGGCCTGAAGATCGGAAGGCCCCATAGGCGGAGTAAACGAAAACAAAATAGTGAAACAAAAGGTAGCCATTAAGGCAATCTTAAATGATTTCATGAGGGTAATGACTTAAATTTCAGCCAGTTTAATGTTTCTGTAATCCACGGCCATGGTATTTCCCGGATGCAGTTGCAAACCTACTGGCCCTTTTGCGGGAAGATCTTCTGAGGTATAAGTCATTACTTCAGTCCCGTTGAGCCAAACTGTATAGGTAGTATCTACCACTTTCACCTTTATGTGGTTCCAGTCGCCGGGTTTGATCACGCCGTCAATGTCAGCAAAAACCGGATACCTCTTTCCCGGAATATACGGAGAACCCGTAACGTCTTTTTTCAACGAACCTGAGATGCCAATCTGAATCTGATCTTTCTCCGAACGCAGAAAAATACCCGTATCTACCACACCCGAGACATCTTTGTACTCGGCCTCAATGATGAAGTCGGTATATTCCTTCTCGGTCCATAGGATACTGCCTTTTTTATCATCGGAGCTTTTGACATGGAGAATGCCATTCTCTACGGTCCAGTTATCGTAATTGGGATTGGGAACTACCCAGCCTTCGAGGTTTTTTCCATTAAATATTTTCTTTGTTTTTTGAGCCTCGACCTGAAAAGCAAAAGCAATGGTCAACACAAGCAGAAGTTTATAGTTCATAGGGTCAATTTTAAATGCTCAATTTAGAGAATCGGATTGTAAATACGATCCTACCGGGCAGCAACTCTCAAGAATTCATCGATGAATTGGAGAGAAAGAGCGTCAAATCAATTTCAGGAGAACCATTTACCCGTTTATTTCAATAACTTGTTGATAAAATTAAGCCCTACGAATGAAACGAAGAGATTTTGTAAAGAACTCCCTGATCACTTCTGCCGCAATTTCCGTTGGCCATAACGGCCTCTTTGCTAATCCGGCTACCGGGAGAAAATTTAAGATCGCTCTGAATCCCGGCATCATTGGAGTAAAATCCAATTTTGCTGAAACCATAGATTATGCCATTAAATACGGGTATGAGGCTGTAAGTCCGTTTACTCAGGAAGTAATGAATTCCTATTCTGAGGGTCAATTGAATGAAACCATTGCCCGGATGAAGGAACATAAGCTAAACTATGACAGTACGAATATCCCGGTGGACTTCCGACGGGATAAAACGCGATTCAACGACGATTTTAAGGGATTGCGTAAGTTTTGCGAAACCATGGAAAAACAGGGAGCCACCCGCATGAATACCTGGATCATTTCTTCTCACAGTGAACTAACCTACAATGAAAACATGAAACAGCATGCCTACAGGCTGGGAGAATGTGCCCGCGTAATGAAAGATTATGGCATACGGCTGGGCCTTGAATATCTGGGTATGCGAACGCTTATGATTGGGGCCCGTTATCCATTTATAGGATCGATGAAAGAGGGCAAAGAATTGATAGGCGAAATAGGGGAGAGCAACGTCGGTTTTGTGCTTGACAGTTTTCACTGGTACACCGCTAATGATACTCTGGATGATATACGAACCCTGAAACCGGAGGATATCATTACCTGCGATATCAACGATGCCCGGGCCGGATTTAAACGCGAGGAACAGACTGATGGCAAAAGAGAACTTCCCATGGCTACAGGTGTGATACCGATCAAAGATTATTTACAGGGTATAATAGATATCGGTTACGATGGCCCTATGCGAACAGAGCCTTTCAATCAGGTGTTGAATGACATGGAGAATGACGAAGCATTGCAGGTAAATATGGCGGCATTTAAAAAAGCATTGGCCACAGTAGGATTCTAGACCTACTCCCTGAACTTCATTTTACGTATGATTCCGGTGAGATCGGGATCTGCATCTACACCGTAGGCATCTACCAGGGTACCTTTCACTCCGCTATCGGTTTCTATCACGTACAGGATAGATTCATCATCTACATTGGTCATTCCGTCAAACCGGTAGTGATCAACGATTTTAAAGCGGTTGGCCAGCATTTCTACCCACACCGGGTCATTTTTTGACCGGCTCTCTTTTAAGAGATTGAAATCATGTGTATATCCGCGATCGGCCATTTCTTTCAAGGCTACGGAAAGTGAGCTGTATTCCTGAGTTGATCTCATACGAAGTTTAGTTAATGCGGATATTCATCAAAAAACTATTCCACAAAAAAAGCCACCCCGAAAACGGAGTGGCCCTGTATGGGAAATAAGGAATTCACCTTATTTCACTTCTTCGAAATTCACATCGGTTACACCTTCATCGGCTGTGGCACCGGCGTTTGCCTGAGCACCGGCACCGTTCATCGGATCACCTCCACCCGCTTGCTGAGCAGCGTAGATTTCCTGAGAGGCTGCCTGCCATGCCGTATTTATTTTCTCCATGGAGGCATCAATGGCTGCCAGATCCTGCGTTCCGTGAGCTGCTTTCAGCTCAGTGAGTGCCGCTTCTATGGCTTGTTTGTTACCCGCAGAAAGTTTGTCACCATATTCTTTCAGCTGTTTTTCAGTAGAGAAAATCATGGCATCAGCCGCATTTACCTTTTCCACTTTCTCTTTAGCCAGTTTATCGGCTTCTTCGTTGGCCTTGGCCTCGTCACGCATACGCTGTATTTCCTCATCAGAAAGACCGCTGGAAGCCTCAATTCTGATTTTCTGCTCTTTACCAGTGCCTTTATCTTTGGCGGTTACGTTAAGAATACCGTTGGCATCCACGTCAAATGTTACTTCGATTTGAGGCACGCCTCTCGGTGCAGGTGGTATACCATCCAGGTGGAATCTTCCGAGCGGACGATTCTGATTCGCCATTGGTCTTTCACCCTGAAGCACATGAAGTTCCACAGATGGCTGGTTATCAGCAGCTGTTGAAAATACTTCCGTTTTATTGGTCGGAATCGTGGTATTTGCCTCAATCATTTTGGTGAATACGCCCCCCATGGTTTCAATTCCCAGAGAAAGCGGAATCACATCAAGAAGAAGAATATCTTTCACTTCACCCGTGAGTACTCCCCCCTGGATAGCGGCACCAATGGCAACTGCTTCATCCGGGTTTACGCTTTTGGATGGTTTCTTACCAAAGAATTTCTCTACATCTTCCTGAACCTTCGGGATACGTGTAGAACCACCCACCAGAATCACCTCATCAATCTGGCTGTTGCTCAGACCCGCGTTTTTCATGGCACGCTTGCAAGGTTCCATCATGCGGGTGAAGAGACTGTCTGCCAGTTGCTCAAACTTCGCTTTGGTGAGCGTTCTTACCAGGTGTTTAGGTACTCCATCTACCGGGTAGATATAAGGCAGGTTAATTTCTGCCTGTGCTGAACTTGAAAGTTCAATTTTTGCCTTTTCGGCGGCTTCTTTCAGACGCTGAAGGGCCATTGCATCATGACGTAATTCTACGCCTTCATCTTTCTTGAATTCTTCTGCCAGCCATTCGATAATCACCTGATCAAAGTCATCACCACCCAGGTGTGTATCACCGTCGGTTGCCTTTACTTCGAAAACGCCATCTCCCAGTTCCAGGATAGAAACGTCAAACGTACCACCACCCAGGTCAAATACGGCAACGGTAGCGTCTTTGTTCTGCTTATCCAGACCGTAGGCCAGAGCAGCTGCAGTTGGTTCGTTGATAATACGCTTTACCTCCAGACCGGCAATGGTGCCCGCCTCTTTGGTAGCTTGTCTTTCTGCATCGTTAAAGTAAGCAGGTACGGTAATTACCGCTTCTGTTACTTCAGTTCCGAGGTAATCTTCGGCCGTTTGCTTCATTTTCTGAAGGATAAAAGCCGAAATCTCCTGCGGGGTATATTGACGGTCACCAATTCTCACCCTTGGGGTGTCATTAGAACCTTTTTCTACAGTGTAAGCAATGGTTTTTAGCTCAGAGCCTACTTCAGAATACTTTTTACCCATGAATCGCTTCACAGAAGCAATGGTGTTTTTGGGGTTAGTGATGGCTTGACGTTTGGCCGGGGCCCCCACTTTCTTTTCTCCATTCTCCAGAAAAGCTACGATAGATGGTGTTGTGCGGGATCCTTCGCTGTTGGCAATCACCACAGGCTCATTCCCCTCCATCACAGCCACACAGGAGTTTGTTGTTCCTAAGTCAATTCCTATTATTTTTCCCATGATATTGAAAACTGTTAATTTCAAAAATGTGTCTGGCACCCAATGATCAATGAATATGCCAAGGGGGTTTTTACGGCATTTTTATGACAGTTTGTCAGAGCAGAGAAGCGATTTGTCAGGATTTGAATCAGGGACAACCCAGAATTCTGGCCGAAAAGACAGACCCGGCACGGGCTTCAAACCCGGGTTTGAGTTCAATGGAACTACCGGCCCGGAACACTGCTCCGGTAGGAGAATAGATTTTATTCGCCGCTTTTATCTGATCGGAAGCGAAGAAATTAAAGCTTTCAGAACCGTAATTCAGGTCAGAGGTAGTGGAAACCAACTGAAAGGTATCGGGGCAATCGGGAATCACTTTCAATGTGAGGGTATTCGAACTATTTCCAATACAGTTTCCTCCGTTATTACATCTGACAAAGTAATTGGTAGTATCGGCAGGGCTCACCTTGATGGGATTAGCGGTTGTCGAATTGGACCAGAGAAACGTATAAGGTGAGCAGGAGCTCGACGTGAGGGTTACGCTGTCACCTACGTTAATCAGGTCTATAGATGCCGCAAGTGTGGGCGTTTGAGGCTGCGTGAAACTGAAAATGGTGGTGGTAGTTAAATCACCACAAATGGAGTACTGTATCTGTGCAGATCCTTCTGCCGAAAAAGTCAGTGCTCCGGTGATCGTATTCAAGGTAGAAATTCCGCCTCCTGACAATAGTGCGAAGGTTCCGCCACCGGGAATTAGCGTGGCAGGTAAATTTGAAGTGCCCACACAAACCCGGTTGAAATTGGGATAATTAATAAATAATAGTGTGGTTTTAACCGTAGCAGAACTGAGGCTGGTCTCATTGCCGTTAGCATCGATTCCCCTTACCGCCACTGTATAATTGGTATTCCTGTCCAGACCGGTGAACGTGTACGTGGTGGTAGCTGCGGGCACGGTCGTTTCCAGATTGCCATTTTTGTATAATCGGTAGTTGACAATTCCAGAACCTGCATTGGCATTGGTCCAGCTGATTCCAATGCATTTACTTAGCGTATCTGTAACGGTTATCACGGGTTTGTCATACACAATTCGGGCGTTGGCCCAGTTTGCCTGATTATTGGCGAGGGTTCCTGAGACATTGGTGACTTCCAGCCGGAGGGTAGTGTATCCCGCTATGAGGACCGAGATATTTTCGGATGCCGTAGCCTGGGTTTTGGTGCCGCTGGTATAAAGAAGGGTATTATTTCCGTAAACCTTGAACTGAACAGAGGCACCGGATGCCACCGCATCGTCAATTCCAATTGTTGCTTTGAAAAACCGGTGAAAGCCGGTGTTCAGATTGAAAGTGATGGAAGAGCCTGAGTGCACTCCCAGCCCTTTAGCGTATGTGATGCCATCCAAATTCATGCTTCCCCCATCGTTATCGCCGCTTCCTCCGGCTCTTTGATCGTAGGCAATGGGTCCCAGACCATTCTGAACGGAATAGGGGGTATAATCTGAAAGAAAAAGGCTGTCTGAAAAGGCGGTAGATAGGCTCTGCTGTGTGAGAATATCACTCACATTCATTTTCTTACTTACTACCAGATTTCCTACAGCATCACTCATGTAACAGCGGTAACTCCCGGAGCTTTGCGTGATGGCTGAAGAGGTACTGATTTGAATGTCGTTAAAATTATCTCCGGCTACCCATTTATAGGAAGAATACCCTCCCGGAGCAGTGAGTGTTACGTTTGATCCGTTGATTGTAACTGTAATATTTGGCTGGGTTTTGGCGGGAATTGGGGTGGATAGGTCGTAAAAGGATTGGCCATTATAGCTGTCGGTAATCAGGGCATCTCTCCAGAGATCGGCTACGTCTGTGAGTCCGGTTCCATTGAAGTGTACATCATCATCACGTTTGCCAGCCCCAACAATTCCATCTGTGGCTGGTCCGTAGAAAATCTGGCTGCCTGGATTGACCACGGCATTCTGTGCGTTTATAATATTAGCATCTGATGATTGAGTATCGTAAAAAGAAGTTCTTGAAACTACCCAGGGAACATTTGCTCCAAAATCTGCTCGGCTGTGTCCAATCAGCGTATTGAGTCTATTCTGATAATCTGTCTGGCTTGTATTGATATAGTTATCTGATTCTCCCTGCATGAACAGAATAGCTCGAATACCGTAAAGGGAATTATAATAATTGATCGTCTTTCTGAAAATAATATATGGAGTGCCAGCACCGGTTGGATTTGCCGGATTCACTGGATTAACATTAGGAACGCAGTAGGTACCGCCAATTATAGGGTGAGTTGTAGTTCCGCCTCCTCTGGAATCGAGGAAATTGTGTAAAGCTGCTCCCGAGATGGCCGCATTGAAAATCGCAACCGGAACACCCTTTACCGATACAAGATTATCTCCCACTTTTCCCCAGTACCAGGAGCCAATCCCGTGCTGGCCCAGGTTTCCTCCTGTATTTATCTGCGAAAACGAGGGTAGTGCAGGTGTATTAACGGTACATGAATCAATAAAACTATGAGTAATAACCAACGGACTGGAGGCTGATACTTCCCCAAATCCACGTAAACCCTGTGCATTTGACTGCCCGAAAGCCAGAAACACATCACCGACGCCAATCACTCTTCCTGCCGATTCGGAGAGAGTAATAGTTGTTTTCTTTACCCTTACCTTTAAAACATAGGATCCACCGGGAACATTGGCAAGCGTCCCATAATAATGGCCTTTGGAGGGTGCGGAATCAATAAGTGTCCAGTCGAATCCTTCAACAGTGGATTCTCCTCCCGGATAAAAAAGCTTGGCTTCCACGGCACTTACTACTCCACTGGTGTAAGATCCTGTTATAGTGACGTTTGCCGTATTTGAATTTGACCTTTGGGTAACTGAATTCGCAATGGGCAGATCAATCGTCACCTGAGAATATGTCGTTTGACCAACCAGCAGAAAACCTAATAAGAGCAGACGGATTGGCAGGCGGTAAAACGACATGGAAGACAAAATGATTGAAAGATAGCTTGTCAAAATTACGGGAAAATGGCTTTATCGGTTTATTGGAGGCCATTTGTTTATTTTAAGGTAAAAGAAAAGGAGACGCCATGGGCATCTCCTTTTGTTTGAACTAAGGATGGAAGTTCAAACTTATTTAACTTTTTCTACGACAGCCTGAAATGCAGCCGGATGATTCATCGCAAGGTCTGCAAGGGCTTTTCTGTTAAGCTCGATACCGGCATTGGAAAGTTTGTTCATAAATACCGAATAAGAAAGACCATGCTGTCTTGCTCCGGCATTGATACGAACGATCCACAATTTACGGAAGTTTCTTTTTTTCTGTTTACGACCCTGATAGGCGTAAACTAAACCTTTTTCAACGGCGTTTTTAGCGACCGTCCAAACGTTTTTTCTTCTGCCGAAATAACCTTTGGCTAGTTTCAGCGTTTTTTTGCGTCTTGCTTTTGACGCAACATGATTGACACTACGTGGCATAATTAAAAATTAGTTTTTTTGACTTGGGGCGTTACGCAATTGCGTAAACTTTCTGGGCCTTTCGTCGGGTGAAACAATTGAACCTAACTGAATTAAAGAGCCAGAAGATCTTTGATTCGGTTTTCATCTGATGGATGAACCAGCGTGGCACCGGCCAGAATCGCCTTACGCTTATTTGACTTTTTGGTCAAAATGTGGCTGTGAAAGGCATGCTTACGCTTGATTTTGCCTGTTCCGGTGATTTTGAAACGCTTCTTCGATCCAGAATTTGTTTTTTGTTTTGGCATCGATTTAACAGTTTTCGTGTAAAAAAGTAAATTGGGCTGCAAAGGTAGCCGAATTGAAATGAAATTCAAAGTATGGCTACTGAATTACTTAAACATAACACGGAAGGTTTAACTTTTTCACGACTTAGATGTTTCCTGGTTCTCGCATTGGTGGAGGTTAAGGAACAGGATTTTACTCCTCTGTTTTCTAAACTTTATGGTCATGAAACGGAAATATTCAGAGAAGGCACAGGAGAAAATAGGCGAGGTGATGCGGGAGTTTAAAAAAGGAAAACTGAAGTCTTCTTCAGGTAAAAAGGTGACAGATAGAAAACAGGCCGTCGCTATCGGCATCAGCGAAGCCCGGGAAGCCGGATACAAAGTGCCGAAGGAAAAAAAGGACGAGTAATTAAGTGGGAAGAGTTATCAACAAAGCTTTCTTTAAGGGATCAATTCGCCTAAATTTGTAGAACGAATTTAGTGAATCTTTTTCCCGATAAATGAAGTTTTCTCACCTGCATAACCACACGCAGTTTTCACTGCTTGACGGTGCCTCGAGCATCGACAAACTCTTTAAAAAAGCCAAACAGGATGAGATGCCCGCAATTGCCATTACAGATCACGGCAATATGTTTGGCGTCTTTGATTTTGTTTCTACCGCGGGTAAATACGGCGTCAAACCCGTGGTGGGTTGTGAGTTCTATGTGGTGGATGACCATACGATTAAGTCGTTTACGAAGGAGAAAAAAGACAAACGCTATCATCAGCTGCTTCTGGCAAAAAACAAACAGGGGTATCAAAACCTGACCAAGCTCTGCTCGATCGGTTACATGGATGGCCTGTACGGTAAGTATCCCCGCATTACTAAAGATCTTATCGAAAAGTATAAGGAAGGACTCATAGCCACCACCTGCTGCATAGGTGCCCGTGTACCTCAGGAAATTCTTAAGCACGGAGAAGAAGCCGGCGAAGAGGAATTTAAATGGTGGCTTGACCGGTTCGGAGAAGACTATTACATTGAAATTCAGCGGCATGACATCCCTGATCAGAATAAGGTGAATCAGGTATTGATGAAATTTGCGAAGGAATACGGTGTAAAGGTCATTGCCTCCAATGATTCGCATTACGTGGATCAGGAGGACTGGGTAGCTCACGATATTCTGCTCTGCGTGAATACCAACGAGAAGCTCTCTACCCCGAAAATGAAGGATTATGACGATGAGGGCGGGAATAGCAAAGACGGGCGGTTTGCCTTTTATAATGATCAGTTCTATTTCAAGTCAACCGCAGAGATGTCGCAGTTATTTAGCGATATTCCTGCAGCTATTGACAATACCAACGAGATTGTTGACAAAGTAGAGACTCTCAATCTCAAACAGGATATTCTATTACCCAATTTCCCCATACCTCAGGAGTTCAAGACGCATGCTGATGACAAGGAGAATCAATGGGAATATCTGAAACATATCACCTACGAAGGAGCACGGAAAAGGTATGGTGAAATTCATTCGGAAACTCAGGAACGAATTGATTTTGAGTTGTTCACGATCCGTTCCATGGGTTTTGCCGGGTACTTCCTCATTGTGATGGACTTTATTAAAGCGGGAAGAGAACTCGGCGTGATGATTGGGCCAGGTCGCGGCTCTGCTGCGGGCTCTGTGGTGGCGTATTGTATAGGGATAACGAATATTGACCCCATTAAATACAATCTGCTTTTTGAGCGTTTCCTGAATCCCGACCGGAAATCAATGCCAGATATTGATACCGATTTTGACGACGAGGGCCGTCAGAAAGTAATTGATTATGTGGTAGATAAATACGGAAGAAACCAGGTAGCCCAGATCATTACCTATGGTACTATGGCCACCAAATCGTCGATTAAAGATGTGGCCCGGGTTATGGAACTTCCCCTCTCAGATGCCAATTACATTGCCAAGCTGGTACCCGATAAGCCGGGTTACGGGATGAATTTTGAGAAACTAATCCATTATCCCGAAACCGGCCCCGGAAAAACCCTGAATAGTCTGGGTCTGAGTGCAGATGAAATTGAAAACGTACGGAAAGTGCGTGAGATGTATAACGGCGTAGGGCTGGAGTCTAAGGTGCTGAAACAGGCCGAAAAACTGGAAGGGACTGTACGGAATACGGGCATTCACGCCGCCGGTATCATCATTGCCCCGTATGATTTGTCAGATATCGTTCCGGTAAGCACGGCCAAAGATGCGGATCTCCTGGTAACGCAGTATGAAGGCAAAATTATCGAAGATGCCGGCGTTATTAAAATGGACTTTTTGGGTCTGCGAAACCTCACTATCATCAAGGAGGCTCTGCGGATGATCAAGGAGAATCATGGGGTGGATATCGCCATTGACGATATACCGCTGGATGATGCGAAAACCTACGAATTATTCCAACGGGGAGAAACCAACGCCATCTTTCAGTTTGAATCGGATGGTATGAAGAAGTACATGAAGGAACTCAAGCCCGACCGCTTTGATGATCTCATTGCTATGAATGCCTTGTACCGGCCGGGTCCTTTGGCCTATATTCCTGATTTTATCAAACGGAAACACGGGCTTCAGCAGATCACCTACGATTTGCCCGAGATGGAGGAGTATCTGGCCGAAACGTATGGTATCACAGTCTATCAGGAGCAGGTGATGCTACTTTCTCAAAAGCTCGCCAATTTCACGAAAGGCGATGCCGATGTGCTGCGAAAAGCCATGGGGAAAAAGCAGATAGAGGTGTTGAATAAGCTCAAGGCCAAATTTATGGAAGGCGGGGCTGCCAATGGTCACCCTGAGAAAACTCTTGAAAAAATCTGGAAAGACTGGGAGGCGTTTGCCCAATACGCCTTCAATAAATCACACTCCACCTGTTACGCCTTTGTGGCGTATCAGACTGCCTATCTGAAGTCGCATTACCCTTCTGAATATATGGCAGGGGTATTGACCTCTCAGCTAGGCAATATTGATAAGATCACGTTCTTCATGGAAGAGTGCCGAAACCTGGGTCTGCCGGTGCTTGGGCCAGATGTGAACGAGTCCACAAAGCGATTTGGTGTGAATAAAAACGGGGAAATACGCTTTGGTCTTGGCGGAATTAAAGGAACCGGCGATGCTGCGGTAGATGCCATCATTGAGGAAAGAGAGGCAAAAGGCAAATACAAGGATGTCTACGATTTTATCAGTAGAGTGAATCTTCGAACGGTCAATAAAAAAACCTTGGAGTCGTTGGTTTATGCCGGTGCATTTGATTGTTTTGAGGATATACACCGGGCCCAATATTTTGCTCCGAATCAGCAGGGAATAAACTTTATTGAAACACTTATCCGCTACGCCAACCAGATACAGGATGAGAAGAACTCGGCTCAGGTTTCCTTATTTGGCGGAGGTGGAGCCGGCGAAGTGAATACGGCCACACCAAAACCCGAAAAGGTAGAACCATGGGGAAATATAGAAAGACTCAAGTTTGAGAAAGACGTGGTGGGCTTCTACATCAGTGGGCATCCGCTTGACCAGTTTTCCATCGAAATGAGTTTGTGTAAACCTCTGAGTTCAGAAATTCTTGTGGAGTCGAATAAAGACAAGGAGTTTACGATTGGGGGGATGATCACCAGCATGGCGGTGCGTCAAACCAAAACCGGTAACCCGTTTTCCAGCTTTAAATTGGAAGATTATGAGGGTTCCATGGAAATAGTTCTTTTTGGAAAAGACCATGTGGCATTCAGTAATTACCTCATGGAAGGTCAGTTTCTCTTCATCAGAGGACGCGTGCAGGGTAAATGGAGTGGAAATGACGTGGAGTTTAAGCCCATTGAAATGCAACTTTTATCTGAGGTTAAAGAAAAGAGGTTCAGGGAAGTGAATTTACGTCTTGAACTTCAGGAGATTAACGAGCCGCTTATTAATGAAATTCTGGCGGTAAGCAGGAACTATCCGGGAAGATTTGATCTCAGGTTTAATATTTATGACTCCGATGAGCGGCTTGATCTTCAGCTTTTTAGTCGCAAATCGAAAGTCGATATCAACAAAAAAGTGTATCAGGAATTACGGGAACTTTGTGGAGAGGGTAATGTTACTTTTGGATAAAAAATAAGCCGGGATATTTACCCCGGCTTGTTGTACCCGATTCACATAGTAGGTGTTCCTGTTTATTTGGCTCCTCCGCCTTTCAAAACCAGCTGCATTGCTTTCAATTCATCCATTTTACCATCTGCTGCCAGAGCAGCCTGCTGAGGCCAGGTGGTGGGATCAAACATTTTGTAACGTGGACCACCTTTTTCAAGGAGCAGGTCCATCAGTTTGGCCGAATCAGCTTTTGCGAGCTTATCAAACGTGCTATAACCGGCTTCCACGAGAATTTTTTCAACCGCCGGGCCAACGCCCTCAATCAGTTTCAGATCATGACTGGTTTTCTTTTCAACTTTCGAGTCCTTTACAGATGCCTTGGGAGTATGGGTCTGATCTGCCTCAGGTTTCTTCAGGTCGGATTCTGGTTTAGCCGGGCTTTCTGATTTGGCACTCTTGATCTCCTTATTTTTCTTTCCTTTCTTCCCGTCTTTCAACTTACCATCTTCCAGTTTCTTATCCTCGAGCTTCCCATCTTCCAACTTCGTATCTTTTGATTTCTTTTCTTCCGACTGTTTGTCTTTTGACTTCTTGTCTTCTAACTTCCCATCTTCCGCCGTTTTATCTTTTGATTTCTTGGCTTCCAACTTCCCTTCTTTTAATTTCTTCTTGTCCGAAGCCTTTTCTTTCTTTTTTGAGCCTTTCGGCTCTTTTTCTTCTTCCAGCTTCTCCATCCATTGTTCGAGCTTTGATTTTTTCCCTTCTTTGCTTTCTACCTGAAACAGGAAGCTGCTGATTGTTTTTCCGGCATCGGTAACCTTATCAACCAGGCTGATGGATTTCACTTTCTTAAAACTTTTTAACAGGGCTTTAATCGCTTTCTTCTCCGATGACATTATGATGAATGTTTGATTTGTTCAAAGCTATGTAAACAGAAAAAAGTTAACAATTATTTAATATTAAATTGTCAAAAACTTAACATTGGAACTCGGTTGTAAAGGATGAATGGTGATTCAAGAGTCATATAAATTATTTATATACAATAGTTTATGGAAAAATTCTAGGCAGGACCAGGCAATCGAAAGCTTTTTGGAACTTTGTAAGCAATTAGCAATGTTTACATCGTATTACTTAATCAAAATAAAATGGCAGGTAAAGCAATAGAAGTGAGCGACAGCACTTTCAAAGAACTGATCGCATCAGAAAAACCGGTTCTTGTTGATTTTTGGGCTGAGTGGTGTGGTCCTTGTAAGATGATCGGGCCAATCGTGGAGGAAATTGCCGGAGAATACGAAGGGCAGGCTGTGATAGGCAAAATGGATGTAGATGCAAACAGCAGTACACCAATGGAATACGGTATCCGCTCTATTCCAACGCTTATGATTTTCAAAAATGGCGAGATGGTAGATAAGATTGTGGGTGCTGTGCCTAAACATATTCTTACTCAGAAACTGGAAGCCGCTCTGTAATTTACGTCGTGGCTTAATCAATAGCAAGGCCCGGTTTCAGGAATGAAGCCGGGTCTTTTATTTTGCAGAGGTTTCCTCTATGGCCTGTAAAATAATTTCGCAGGCCATTTCTATCTCCGAACTACTAATGGTGAGGGGAGGGGCAATACGCATAGAATTGTTGCAATACAGAAACCAATCGGTAATCACCCCTTTTTCGATTGTTCTCTGAATGGTTTTAAGAAGGAAATCAAAGTCTGGCAATTCTGCTGCCAGCATGAGTCCTTTACCACGAACCTCCCTGATTTTTGGATGTTTCAGGAGCTTCTTGAAAAGTAGCCCTTTTTCTTCTGTTTCCGTGGTACTTATTTCTGTTTTCCAGGTTTGGAGGGCCGCAAGCGAAGCCGCACAGCTCACCGGGTGGCCACCAAAGGTGGTGATATGTCCTAAAATGGGATTTTCTTTGAAAACGGACATCAGTTCATGAGAGGCCATAAATGCTCCGAGCGGCATGCCACCGCCCATGGCTTTGGCCATAAGCAGTATATCAGGCAAAACTCCGTAATGTTCCAGTGCCCAGAAGGGGCCCGTTCTGCCAAATCCAGACTGAATTTCGTCAAAAACTAATATAGTGCCTGTTTGGCGACACCTTTCGGCCAATTTTTCTACATATTCTTTGGATGCCGTTCTCACTCCGCTTTCTCCACCGATAGGCTCAAAAAAGACAGCGGCTGTTGAGTCGGATATTTCATTCAGTTGAGCCAGATTTTCCCGTTCGATTTTACGAATCTCTGGCATAAGCGGACGGTAGTTTCGTTTGAATTCTTCATCACCGAGTGACAGGGCACCCTGTGTGCTTCCGTGGTAGGAATTCCTGAAGGCGATTATTTCAGGTCTACCGGTGTATCTCTTTGCCAGTTTCATGGCTCCCTCTACGGCTTCGGTACCCGAGTTTACAAAGTAGACATTGTCCAAAGTATGTCCGGAGTTTGTACGATAAGTATTCACAGATTCTACCAAAGCAGCGGCCAGTTTCACTTGCGGGCTCTGCACATATTCTCCATAAACCATCTGATGAAGATATTTATCAGCCTGATCTTTTATGGCCTGAATAATTGCGGGATGCCCGTGACCCATATTGCTTACAGCAATTCCTGAGATGAGATCGAGGTATTTTTTTCCGGAATGATCAAAGAAATAAACCCCTTCTGCCCGGCTAAATTCCAGGGCGAGAGGCGTATCACTGGTCTGAGCCAGATTGGTAAGAAAAAGCTGTCTCAGATTCATACTAATTGGTTCCGATAAAAATAGCTGATCCACCTACCCAGTCGCGGTTTGCATTGTGCTCCACACCTATCATTTCTCCCCGCGATAAGCGGGCCAGACCAGTGACCAGTTGAGGGCGTGAGACGGCTTCGGGCCAGATATATAGAAGTCTGATTTCGGTTTTGACCAGACTGCCGTCAATTGCCTCAATACAAGGTTGATACGTCACCTTTTCCTGAAGAATATGGGTTCGGGGTTCAGTAATTTTTTCTAAGTCTGTGAGATTAGGGTTTAGATTGACTCCCTGGCCGGCGAAAGAAAAAACAGGTTTGAGCACATATTCCTCCAGACCTTTTTTGAGCTTTTGAGCATCACCAGCAAAAACCGTTTCAGGGATAGCGTCACCCTTCAGAAAAGGCAGGGTATATTTACTTATCTTATAGTACCATGATGGGTGTGTGATCCATTTGAAATCAAGCTTTTTGAGAAGTTCTACTTTGGGTGCCAGTTCCGGGTACTTTCGATCTATTTCATCAAAAATTACGCGGTTATAAACGTTATCAATGATCTGTAGTGTACCATTTCTTTGATAAGCCGGTTTTCCGTTTACTTCTTCCAGTTCACTCAGACACACCACATCAATATCAAAATACCTCTTGCTCAGTTCAAAATCAATCCGCGTTTTTTGTCTGCCAGGGTATGCTTCAAGGAGTACCGTATGTTTTCCGGCTTCGGGTTTTAAAAGTTTGCGGATACTCTCCTGATAACTGAAGCCATTAAGCCGGTTAAAAAAAGGTGAGAATCCATCAGGAAGCTGAAAATGTTTTCGGTATTTGCCTCCCAGATAATGCTGAAAGGCAAACAAGCTTGGAAAGCCTTGGAGTTCAATGAGTTTAGGGCAAAGCTTTCCGTTTTCGTCTATGGTGATTCCAAAGTCAAGTGCTATGAAGTGAGGGTTAGTTTCCTTTTGAGGAAACCGATATAGATCAGGTACAGCTAAATCAACCTCCGCTTTTAGTTTTTCGCTTTGCAGTTGATCCAGAATGGAATTTGAGGCAATAAGCAAACGAGTCTTAAGATCGGATGGAATAAAAACGGGGCTTTCAGCAACCCTGAACTCGAGAGAACCGGGAAATTCGGTTTCAATTTCAGCTAACAATGCATGGTATTTATTGACGCTGAAACTTTCATTAAATGCCTTTCTTGCGGCTTTATGCATATCAGTTGGGTTGCAGTGTCAGAAGATGAGAGGTGGCTCTTTCCAGGAATTTGGGAATAAGTACCGACTCGGTATGCAGGATCTTATCCGGATCTTCAAGATGTTCGATCATGTCCTGGAATTTATCCTCTCCGTATTCAGCAATGACTGCCATACGCTTTTCTTCCTGTTGAAAATACCGCATCATTCCTTCGGCGTCGGCTTCGGGATGAAACTGAAATCCGACGATTTCGGGACTAAGTCTTATTCCC
>CBINGY010000042.1:0-38115 GCA_966250325.1 uncultured Cytophagaceae bacterium
TGAACTTACCATATTTGGGGTGCTTTACTTTTCTGACAACCTGGATTACTCCAGACTTGTCCATCTTGTTGCTAACAACAACCCCGATACGCTCTTTTCTAACTTTTCTTTCCATTTTGCGGTAACAGATGGGTGGCTTTCACCACGTTGTTTAATTTTTTTGGATTATCTACTGCTTAATTCCGTGGACAATCTGGCTATCACCTTTCTTGATTCGGTGATTCTTTTCGGGTTTTCAATCGGAGTTATTGCATGAGCAAACTTCATTTTCTGAAGTCTGTTCTTCTCTTCAGCAATCTGCTGCTGTAGTTGTTCTAAACTCAACCCTTTCAAATCTGCTTTTTTCATCGTCTCAATGATTTATCAGGAATGATTCCTGAACATTATTTAATTCTGAGCTAATCTTTACGCCTGATAATCTCTTCGTACCACAAACTTGGTAGTCATCGGTAATTTCTGAGCTGCAAGTCTGAGTGCCTCTTTGGCAAGTTCCAGAGGAACTCCACCAGCCTCAAACAAAATAGTACCCGGATAAATATTAGCCACCCAATATTCAGGGGCACCTTTACCTTTACCCATACGAACCTCAAGAGGCTTAGCAGTAATAGGTTTATCAGGGAATATCCTAATCCATACCTGACCTTCACGTTTCATGGCACGGGTTACGGCAATACGGGCAGCTTCAATTTGTCTTGAAGTAATTCTACCTGGCTCCAGAGATTTTATAGCAAACGAACCGAAAGCGATCTGGTGACCTCTGGTAGCTTCACCTTTAATTCTTCCTTTCTGCTGCTTACGAAACTTAGTTCTT
This sequence comes from uncultured Cytophagaceae bacterium, assembly GCA_966250325.1. Classification (GTDB taxonomy): domain Bacteria; phylum Bacteroidota; class Bacteroidia; order Cytophagales; family Spirosomataceae; genus Jiulongibacter. The sequence continues at coordinate 812 of CBINGY010000042.1, forward strand.
CTTGGTTGTAACATAACTGTATCCTTATGAGGTTACCCTCTGATCTAAATCTATTTTCTATTTCTTGAGCCTCCTTCACCGCCTCTCTTTCTTCTGCCACCCCGGTCACCACGCTCGTTTCTTTCACCACCGCGATTTCCGCCACCAGCACCCGAACCACGCTTATCGTCACGTGAGTCTGCTACACTTCCGGAAGGAGACAAATCTCTTTTTCCATACACTTCTCCTTTCATTACCCATACCTTGATACCAATGATACCATAAACAGTAAGTGCTTCGGAAACCGCATAATCGATATCGGCTCTGAGCGTATGAAGAGGGATTCTTCCTTCCTTATACATTTCAGTACGTGCCATTTCAGCACCACCCAAACGACCAGAAAGTTTGATTTTGATTCCTTCGGCTCCCACGCGAGTAGCCGCCTGGATAGCCTGTTTCATTGCCCTTCTGTATGAAATACGAGCCTTCAACTGCTGAGCTATAGTTTCACCGATCAGTTTTGCGTCAAGCTCAGGTCTTTTGATTTCAAAAATATTGATCTGAACGTCTTTACCTGTAAGCTTCTTAAGCTCTTCACGTAACTTATCAACCTCTGCACCAGCTTTCCCGATAACCACACCCGGACGAGCCGTGTGGATAGTTAATGTAATTCTCTTTAAGGTACGCTCAATTACCACCTTTGAAATAGAACCCTTCTGAATACGGGCGTCGATGTACTTTCTGATTTTGTTATCTTCTACCAACTTATCAGAAAAACTTTTTCCACCATACCAGCTGGACTCCCATCCTCTGATGTAACCAAGTCTAAGACCTACAGGATTTACTTTTTGTCCCATGTTTTAACTTATCTTTTTTATCGGGAATTACTCCTCAGTTTTAACTTCTTGTGATTGAACTGCGACAGAATCTACTACAACTGTCACGTGGTGAGAACGCTTACGAACTCTATATGCTCTACCCTGAGGTGCAGGACGAAGTCTCTTAAGAACTCTACCGCCATCCACATTCACACTCTTAACAATAAGATCTGCATCTTCGAGGCTCATACCTTCATTTTTCTCCTGCCAGTTAGCTACTGCAGACATGAGAACTTTTTTAAGTACAGGGGCCGCGGCCTGTGGCTGATGACTTAAAATACCCAGAGCATAAGCCACTTTCTTTCCTCTGATAAGGTCAGCTACTAATCTGGCCTTGCGAGGAGAAGTAGGGAAATTACTAAGTTTTGCAACTGCTTCCATTTTATCTATTCTTTACTCAGACCCGCTGAGTTAGTTTCAAAATTTATTTACGACCCTTATCTTTTTTGTTAACGTGACCTCTGAAGTTACGTGTAGGTGCAAATTCACCCAATTTATGACCAACCATGTTGTCTGTCACATACACCGGAATGAATTTATTACCATTATGAACCGCAAAAGTATGGCCTATGAAATCCGGAGAAATCATTGATCTGCGAGACCAGGTCTTAATCACCGATTTCTTACCCGATTCAGTCATATCCACAACCTTCTTCTCAAGGCGGAAATCTATATAAGGTCCTTTTTTAAGCGAACGAGCCATTGTATCTTATTTTGTTCTTTTTGCAACGATTAATCTGTTGGAGTACTTTTTCAGAGAACGGGTTTTCTTACCTTTTGCAGGAATACCGTTTCTAGATCTAGGGTGACCTCCTGATGCCCTTCCTTCACCTCCACCCATAGGGTGATCTACCGGGTTCATTGCAACCCCTCTCACTCTTGGACGGCGACCAAGCCATCTGTTACGACCAGCTTTACCCAGAGTTACATTCATATGATCCGGATTAGAAACCGAACCGACAGTAGCAATACAGGCTCCGAGAACCATCCTCATTTCACCCGACGGCATTTTCAATGTTACATACTTGCCATCTTTTGCAAGTAACTGTGCATAGGTACCTGCACTCCTTGCCATCTGACCACCCTTACCTGGCTTAAGCTCAATATTATGAACTATGGTACCAAGAGGCATGCTTATCAAAGGCATAGCATTTCCTACTTCCGGAGCAACGCCCTCTCCTGAAATTACTTTTTGTCCTACCTGAAGACCCTGAGGTGCAAGAATGTATCTCTTCTCTCCATCTTCATACTTCAAAAGAGCAATACGAGCAGAACGGTTAGGATCGTACTCAATAGAGGTAACCTCCGCATTTACACCATTCTTATCTCTTTTGAAGTCAATAATTCTGTACTTTCTTTTATGACCGCCACCAATGTAACGGGAAGTACGATGTCCTTCATTATTTCTACCACCGGTCTTCTTTATTACACTGGTCAAGCTTTTCTCCGGCTTGTTGGTTGTAATATTCGAGAAGTCAGGAGCAATCCTGTGTCTCTGTCCCGGGGTTGTTGGTTTTAACTTTTTAACAGCCATTGTATAAATCTTTGCAGCCTCACTAAGAGACTATACGTAATTAATTTTTACAGGTCAGCGTAGAAGTCGATCAAATCTCCTTCTTTCACTGTAACTATTGCTTTTTTGAATGTTGCTGTACGTCCGGAAGTAATCTTGGAACGAGTCATTCTGGACTTCTTTTTCCCAAACTGACGAAGCGTGCTCACATCAGTTACCGTTACGCCATACATATCTTCAACCGCCTTGGCAATCTGAATCTTATTTGAACCCAAGGCCACCTCAAAAGCATACTTGCCTGAAGCATTCAGCACCTGAGATTTTTCTGTAATTATTGGTCTTTTTAAAACACTCATTTTCTTACTCGTTTTAAAACCCTTCGGTTCTTATTTCAAAATTGTTTCAAGGTGAGCAAGTGCATTTTCTGAAATCAGAATTTCATCAGCATTCACCAGATCATAAATATTCACCTGCTGCTTTTCTGTTACGAAAGTTCTGGGAACGTTTCTGGCTGACAAGTACAGGTTATTCGCAATTCCATCCACCACAAACAGACTTTTTCCTTTAACACCAACAGCAGAAAGAAAACTTACGTAATCCTTGGTTTTGGGTGCTTCAAAAGCAAAGTCCTCTACAATTTTCACTTTACCTTCAGCCGCTCTGGCCGATAACACAGATCTCTTGGCCAATGCCTTCACTTTCTTGTTCAATTTGAAACCGTAGTCTCTTGGACGTGGACCGAAGATGGTACCACCACCTACAAAGACCGGAGATTTTCTGGAACCATGACGGGCTCCACCGGTCCCTTTCTGGCGATGAAGCTTTTTACCTGTTCGTGATACTTCAGCCCTTTCCTTTGATTTGTGAGTTCCCTGACGCTGATTAGCAAGATATTGCTTAACATCTAACCAAACCGCGTGCTCGTTGGGAGTCACTCCAAAGATTTCTTCAGAAAGATTTACCTTTCTTCCGGTCTCTTTGCCTTCTTTGTTTACAACTTTTACTTCCATTTCAATTCCTGTTTTTTCGATGTCGTCAGGTTTCGACCTTATTATTTGTGTAAAGTAACCAGAGAGTTTTTCGGACCTGGAACAGAACCTGAAACTACGATCAGATTCTTATCTGCCATTACCTTAAGAACTTTCAGGTTTTGAATAGTTACATTCGTATTGCCCATTCTGCCACCCATTTTCAAACCTTTGAAAACACGAGCAGGATAAGAACAGGCACCAATTGAACCAGGGTGACGTGCTCTGTTGTGCTGACCGTGAGTTGTCTGACCCACACCGCCAAATCCGTGACGTTTTACAACCCCCTGAAAACCACGACCTTTTGATTTTCCGGTAACATCGCAAAATTCACCTTCAGCGAACACATCGTTCACACTGATTACATCTCCCAGATTAAAGTCTTGCTGAAATTCTTTAAACTCTGCCAGTTTTCTCTTAGGAGTGGTATTGGCCTTTTTGAAGTGACCCTTGAGGGCGTTTGTTGTGTTCTTCTCTTTTTTCTCACCAAAACCTAACTGAACAGCCTTGTAACCATCCTTTTCGGTGGTTCTTACCTGGGTAACTACGCAAGGACCTGCCTCAATAAGTGTACAAGGAACAGCAACACCATTATCGTAAATGGTAAGCATGCCAACTTTTTTTCCAATAATTCCAGACATTGTCTTATTTCTGTTTCGCTATTAAATGCTCTTTTCCAAAACGGGACGCAAAATTCTACAATTTCGCGGTCTAATCCAAGATTAGAGCGTAAAAAATTCTTTTGTCAGTGGTTGATACTGTGTCAACTTGACCATTGCATTTCAAACCTTTACAGGTAAAGCACTTTAAAGGCCATGCTTTGTTACCTTGAAATGATTCCTATAACTTTTTTCTTGCGAATCGGAGACTGCGTAATAAAATTCCACATATTACTCACAGTCGAAATCAAATCGGTTTCACGGGTGTGACTTCGTTTGACCTAGTTCCAGAGTGCTTCTCCGTCGAAATGAGCCGCAAAGGTACAATTCTTTTTCGTTCTGCAAAAGATCCCCGAAAAATAATTAGTAAAAAAGCCAAATTGACTGCTATTCATTTGAAGCCATTAAAGAGCCTTCATAAACATAGGTATGATTTTGGGATATCCTGATTTCAGGATTAGGCCGGGTCTCGGGTATCGGACTCCCGTGATGATAGTTTTCCCGAGGAAATCGCAAGGAGACATTCATCAACACTTCGCAATCACAATGCCCTCCGTTATTTACCAGAAATCGGATAATTTCTTGTGTATTTTTAATCCCCTTCCCGGCCAGAAATTGTTTGGTTAACCGGTAATCCATTTGACAAGGCGTTGCACTTAAAGAATTGTGTAGGTGGTCAAACATCTGATCAAACTCCTGAGCAGACAAGGGTAGCTCACCAACCAGAGATGTATTCGAATCTTCTGAGGTTTGCGTTTTATTCTTACGCCCGAGTAAATAAATATTGGTTAGTAAACTGGTGAGCAATAAAACAGACGCAGCCATTCTGAAAAGCGGGCGTTTGTAGATCGAAACATATCTTGTCTGCTCGCTATTCCGTCCCGCAGATATTTGATCCATAGCCGTTCTCAGACTAGTTTGAGGAGCCGGTACCGCATTTTCAAGAGCTACACGTTCCAGGATTTTTTGAATAGACTCGTATTCCTCCCGAAGCTCAGGATCTTCACTCATGGCTTCATACAACTTCGCGGCTTCTACATCAGAAAGAAGCCCTAACGCCAGTAATTCCAGATTAGCATCTTCCCTATTCATACTTCTATTCTTCAAAATTCATTTTCAATAGTCTAATAGCTGTCCGAAGCCTGGTCTTGAGTGTTCCCAAGGGTATATCAAGCTCTTCGGCCAGATCTGCCTGTGTGTAACCCTCAAAATAAATTTTCCGAATCAAAACCTGATGATCTTCTTTTAGCTTTAGAATCAATCCCTTCAACCCAATAGCATCGGTAAAAAATTCATCTGAATATTCACGATCTACGTTCCCCTCACTATTCTCTCTTACGAAAGATTGAAGCTCATGGTTTTTATAGTCGGAGGATCTTATCCTGTCTATGGCCAGATTTCTGGTAAGATTTATCATCCAGGTAAATAACCTACCCTTTGCGGAGTCGTACGTATCAAACCTGTCCCAAATCTTGACAAAAGCTTCCTGCAGCAGATCGGCGGCTTCATTCTCATCGTTGAGCATTCTGATGATAATTCCATACAGAGCATCCTTATAATTAAAATAAAGCAGACGAAAGGCACTTTGGTCCCCGGCTCGTAAGCGAGAAATCAATTCTTTTTCATCTGTCATTTCATTGGATGCAATTATCGCGGCAATTTAAAAATACCTAAGTCAAAAAAATGGCTTATAGTAACTGCTGTTTATAAATTTATCAACTACTCTTAACGTATTTCAACGTGACAAACCCTCTCCTACCATTTTTTTAACGAGTATGCCTCCATCACAAAAAGCGGGATAAATAATTCTGGCACCACTACACAACCCCTATTTTGAAACTTTAACTTTGCAGCCCATTAATCATTCTTATGACACCTAGAGAGTACGGATTTACCTTTCCTGCAGAGTGGGAAAAACATGAAGCTATGTGGCTAAGCTTTCCCTGGAACGTGGAAACCTGGGAAGAACGGTTTGAGAAAATATTCAATTCTTACTTCGCTTTTATTAAAGAAGTATCAGAAACCGAGGCTGTCTGCATCAATGTGGCCAATCATCTGGTGAGAACACTTGTAGAAAAAGAATTACAAGAGCGTCAAATATCTGGAGCCAACATCAACTTATTTGATCACCCCACCAATGATAGCTGGTGCAGAGACCATGGTCCTGCTTTTGTGGTTAACAGAAAATCCCGCGAAAAAGCTGTTGTGAACTGGGGATATAATTCCTGGGGAGGTAAATACCCGCCATTTGACGATGACGACAAAATTCCTGAGCGAATTGCACAGGTTAGAAATCTTAAAATATTCAACCCGGGGATAATTATGGAAGGTGGATCAATTGAAGTCAACGGTGCCGGAAGTCTGCTTACCAGCAAATCCTGTCTGCTCAATAAAAACCGGAATCCACATTTATCCCAGGCCGAAATAGAGAAATACCTGTGCGATTACTACGGTGTTGAACAAATCCTGTGGGTCGAAGATGGGATCGTAGGCGATGACACTGATGGGCATATCGATGATACCACCCGCTTTGTAAACAAGGATACTGTCCTTACAGTCGTGGAACCCGATGTAACGGATGCCAATCATTCAATTCTTGATGAGAATTTAAAACTCCTGAAAAAAATGAGACTTCCTGATGGCCAGGCTTTGAATATTATGGAACTACCCATGCCTGACCCGGTAATTGATCAGGGCCTCAGGCTTCCTGCATCCTACGCGAATTTTTATATCGCCAATGAAAAAGTAATTGTACCTACGTATCGTTGTAATAAAGATGATCTGGCTCTAAGAATAATAGAATCGTGTTTCCCTGATCGCAGAATAATCGGTATTGATTCGACTGAAATTATCTGGGGGCTCGGTAGCTTTCACTGTTTGTCGCAACAGGAGCCCTCGGTATAATAATTGTTAAAAAAGGAACTTTTTGACAATAAATAACGAGTTTTGCGGCTTATTAACCATGAAGAAATGAGGTCTGCGTGGCAGGCCCTTAAGCTATATGCTGAATAATTTTTTTGCAGGAGTGCTGGTTGTTTTTGTTGTCTCATGCACTTCTAAACCCATACCCAGAAACGCCCCGGACAGGCCCGTCACTGGTTCGGTACAAATTACTGAACCCGTATTGACCGTGGGAGAAGTTCCCGTTTCTGAGCCGGAACTTCTGGAGACTTTTGCTGATTTTGCATTTTCTGATTCATCAGAATATCATTCTGCAATCCAGAATTACCTGAAGAAAAAAAGACTTTATCTGGAAGCCTTAGAGCGGGGCTATGGCAAAAATGACTCGCACCTCGAAGAAATAGAAAGTTACACCAAATTAATTGCGAAGTCGTATATAATCACCCCGGAAGCAGAAGAAGATCTGACAAGGCTTACCTATGAGCGATTGAAATGGGAAATTAATGCCTCTCACATTCTGATTGCGGTAAGTCCATACGCCCCTCCTTCAGATACGCTCAAAGCCTATCAGGCAGCAGAAAAACTAAGATCAGATATCTTACAGGGAGCATCCTTTGATTCACTTGCCACGATGTACTCTGCAGACATCAATACGCGGGAATCGGGAGGAAGCATGGGCTGGTTCTCGGCATTACAACTAATTTTCCCCCTGGAAAACGCCGCATATAACCTTAATGTGAATGGAGTATCGGATGTTGTGCGTACTTCTGCGGGTTTCCACCTAATCAAAGTCAATGGTAAACGCCCTTACTCCGGACAAGTAAGGGTAAAGCACATACTTAAAGCGGTCTCCATTGAGGATTCTGAAGATGTAGCTGCTTTTCAGAAACAGCAGATTGACTCGTTATACAACTTAATCAAAGCGGGAACCGATTTTGACCGGGTTTGTGAAGAAAATTCAGACGACATCTACAGCAGAACCAACGGAGGTTTACTTGACCCCTTTGGTGTAGGAACCCGGCTTGAAAGCAATTTTGAACAGGTAGCCTTTTCACTGAAAGAAGGGGAAGTCTCAGAGCCTATACGGTCTCAGGTTGGCTGGCACATTATTAAATTAATCGAGAAACTACCACTGGGATCCTATGACGATCTCAAGGACATGATATTTCAAAAAGTGACCACCGATAGCCGTGGAGAATATCTGAAAACACAAGGTATTCAAAAGCTTCTCGGAAATGTTGCACCGACTATAAATCAGGGAGTTTGGAGCTCGGTGCTCCTACAGGCCGACCAACGGATCCTTGAACGAAAATGGGATATAGATCGTACAAAAGTAACGGGCAAGACATTGATTTCTCTTGGAGAAGAAAAGTACACTGATGAGGATTTCCTTGTTTTTGCAAAAAATAAGCAACTCTTTGAGCAACAGCCGCAGAATTACACGCCAGATATGTTTTTCAGATGGTATCTAAGTGACTATATACTGGATATCAAACAAAACTATATTCTAAAAAATCTGGCATCATGGAAACCTGAGTATGGATTACTTTCCCAGCTATTCAGAGAAGATGTAATAAGCACAAATTTTTTGAACGATCAGGTTATCGAGCGATCGGTGAGTGACACTCTGGGACAGCGACTTTTTTATGAGGCACACATTTCAAACTATCAATGGCCCAAAAAGGCCACAGCCACCCTGATTAAAGCAAACAAAAAAAGTTTGATAGAAGCCTATTATGAGATTGTAGCCGGAGGTTTGCCCTATCGTTTAAAAAGAGGGATACTCCCCATATATTTCAGGAAAGAAATTTCTGACCTGGATGAAAGCCAAAAGAGAACTCTGGCTGGTTTGCTTCAAATACTCGGGCAAAATAAAAGTTATATTGTAGAAATCGGAGGGCACAGCGATGTAAATGAAGATCCCGGAGTTTCGTCGAAACGTATTTCTGAAGTAGTCAATTACCTGAGAGAGAACGGTCTTCCAATTACCCGGATACGTGAATACGACTATGGCACCAGCAGACTGGCAGACCGATTTGACTGGGCACAGAATCAGCGTATTACCTTTCAGTTCTTCAGTAACGACAAGCGGGATATTGCAGGAATTCTAACCGATGAAAAGGATTCATTGACCGTGGCACGCGGAAATTACTTTGAAGGGTCCAATCCGCTTATTGACGGAACTTCCTGGGAACCAGGGGATTTTGAAGCTGAATTTGAAGGGAATTTCTACCGGATAGAAATCGAAAAAATAATTCCTGCATCTGCGAAAACCCTCAAGGAAGCACGTGGGAGTGTTATAAAAGACTATCAAAAAGAACTGGAAAAGCAACTTCTGGAAGAACTTACCGTCAAATATCCGGTATCTTTCGATGAAGATAAGTTGAAAACAATTTTTAATCAATTGAAAGACAAAAACTAAGCATACATGCTGAAAAAGATTCTATTTACCTTGTTGATGCCTGTTCTGGCCCACGCCCAGATGGTTGGTACCAATGTTGATCGCATTATCGCAAAGATCGATAACTATTATGTGCTTAGATCTGAAGTAGAAACCATTATGCTTCGGGCCCGCGAACAGCAGCAGCCAGTGGACAAATGTAAGGCCCTGGAATCACTGGCCATTCAGAAGCTACTCGTTGCCAAAGCACAGATTGATTCAGTTATTGTGGAACCCGATGTTGTGGAGAGTCAACTGGATGCCAGAATGGGCGAAATGGTGAGAATTTATGGTAGTGAAAAGAATATTGTAGAGCAATTTGGAAAATCGTTGGAAACGCTCAAAGGCGAGGTAAGGCAGCAGGTTTCAGAGCAATTAACGGCTCAAAAAATGCAACAGACCATTACCGAAAATATGACGGTTACCCCGCAGGAAGTTAAACGCTTTTTTACGAATATTCCATCAGATAGCCTTCCCGATATTCCATCAGAAGTAGTTGTAGGTCAATTAGTTAGACTAGCCAAACTTACCAAATCTCAGAAAGAAGATTTGATTTCGAAACTTGAAGAATATAAACTTAGAGTTGAAAAAGGGGAGAAATTTGACGAATTAGCTAAAGAGTATTCAGAGGATCAGGGATCAAGAACCTACGGCGGTGATTTGGGCTGGGCAAAACGTGGACAGATGGTTCCTGAATTCGAAGCAGCAGCGATGCAGCTCAGGCCAAATGAAATGAGTGAAGTGGTAGAAAGTTCCTTTGGCTTCCACCTGATTCAACTCCTGGAAATTCGTGGTCAGGAGTATCACGCCCGTCATATTCTTTTGCGACCTGAATACAGCAGGTTGGATATGACCGATGCCACAAATTATCTTGACAGCCTCGCAAGAGAAATTCGCAAGGACAGTATTAGTTTTGAAAATGCTGTTCGCCTATACAGTGAAGATGAATCCACGAAATATTCCGGCGGCATTATAACAGATCCTCAAACAGGGTCTACAAAACTTGCCTTGGACATGACCATGGAACCCAATCTCTATTTTGCCGTAGACACGATGAAAGTAGGATCTGTCACCAAACCTCTTCCTTACCGGAGTGCGGATGGAAAAACAGGCATGAGATTGCTCTATTTAAAAGAAAAATATCAACCTCACACCATCAATCTTGGTGATGATTACGAAAAAATTAAGGAATTTGCCCTTATGAACAAGCAGAATGAGGAAATAGAAAAATGGTTCAGAGAGGCCATTGGTGAGGTTTATATCAAAATAGATCCCGAGTATCAGGTTTGTAAACTATTCGAACAATAATTCCGGTAATGGCGAACACAAATTTTAACTCTGACGTAGAGGCAGCAGATGCCTTAAAAAAATCTTACGAGAAGCTTACAAAAGAAATAGGCCGTGTAATTGTAGGCCAGGAAGATACGGTAAGATTATTACTTACAGCGATATTTTGCCAGGGCCATTGCCTGCTGGTTGGGGTACCCGGACTTGCAAAAACACTTCTTATTCAGACCATCTCTGATGCACTCGATTTGAACTTCAACCGGATTCAGTTTACACCAGACCTCATGCCAAGTGATATTGTGGGTTCTGAAACCCTTGACAAAGACCGCAATTTCCGGTTTATCAAAGGCCCGGTGTTTGCCAATATCATTCTGGCAGATGAAATCAACCGTACCCCTCCGAAAACCCAGTCTGCCCTTCTGGAATCGATGCAAGAATATGCTGTAACGGTAGCTGGTCAGAAGCATAGCCTTGAGCGACCGTTTTTCGTTCTTGCTACACAAAACCCCATTGAACAGGAAGGAACTTATCCTCTGCCAGAGGCTCAGCTAGACCGTTTCATGTTTATGGTGAGCCTTGACTACCCTACTCTGGAGCAGGAACTTAATATAGTTAAGAATACCACTACAGATGAAAAAGTCAAAGTGAATGAGGTCTTAAATGCCGAGGAGATCCTTTATTTCCAACATTTGGTTCGGCGTGTTCCTGTAGCGGACAATGTCATTGAATATGCCGTAAAACTGGTTCACAAAACCCGGCCAAATACTGAGAACGCCTCATCGGTTGCTAACGAATATCTGGACTGGGGAGCAGGACCAAGAGCCTCGCAAAACCTGATTCTGGCGGCAAAATGTAATGCTCTCATTCAGGGGAAATATTCACCTGATATAGAAGACGTAAAATCAGTAGCTATTGCCATTCTTCGTCATCGTATTGTGAGAAACTTCAAGGCCGAGGCCGAAGGAGTAAGCGTTGAAAGCATTGTTAACCAAATGCTCTGATTACCCTTTCTTTCTGGATAAAAACACTTCCATATCTCTGAGAGATAAGGCGTTAAAGGTCATCTGCCTTGTAAGGCCAGCTTTTCGGGCTACTGCTACTCCATAGTGCATATCCAGAATACCCTCAATTTTATGTGCATCGGGATTTATGCTCAGCATAACCCCTTTCTCCAGACAATAGGGTATCCAACGCCAATCTAGGTCAAGACGGTAAGGACTTGCATTAATTTCCATAACCACACCATTTGCTGCACAGGCATCAATGATCTTTTTGTAGTCAATCGGATAGCCTTTTCTGGCAAGTAATAACCGACCGGTAGGATGGCCTAGAATAGTGGTGTAAGGGTTCTCTATAGCCTTCAGCAGGCGATCTGTGGCTCTACTCATGTCCATATCCAGATTGGCATGTACGGATGCCACCACATAATCAAAGGTCTTAAGTATATCGGGGCCGTAATCCAGAGAGCCGTCTGAAAGAATATCAGACTCTATGCCTTTCAAAATCTTAAAACCGGTATAGGAAGCATTCAGGGAATCAATTTCCGTCTGTTGTTGTACAACTCGTCCCTCAATAAGGCCGTTGGCATAGGCAGCCGTTTGCGAGTGATCTGCAATGCCAAAATATTCCAAACCCAAATCAAGACAGGCATCTGCCATTTCTTTGATGGTATTTTTACCGTCAGAATACTTCGAGTGATTGTGAAGGCATCCTCTCAACTTTTCCCAGGTAATCAAATCATCCGGGGTATTATTCTGGACCCATTCAAACTCTCCGATTCCTTCACGCATCTCGGGCACAATAAACGGTTGATGAAAAGCATCATAATACGCCTTCTCTGACTCCAGGTAACGGCCCTTAATAAAGTGCATAAATTTGCCTTTCTCCGGAGAGATATAATTCAAATGTTCCAATGAAGAATTTGAAAGCAATTGCTGCAAAGCCATTTCCTTCTTTTCCACGAACCTTATCTCTACTTTAACCTGATTCTCCTGATAATTTCCACGCCAGATCAAAGGAGAAGAAACGGACATATCCTCCCTGAAATCATCGGATAACCTCGTCTTTCCACTTAAAGCCTCCGTGGTTAAGAAGGTAATGGAATCCACGGTTTCCATATTTCTGACCACATCACCTATCTCCATCACGTTGTCAAGAATGCCCGACAGTTTTAAAAGAATTTCAGCCGAAAGTTCCTTTCCGGCATTCATTCTGAGCTTTCCTGATTGCTGCTTAAGAAAAACCAGCGACTCCAGAATAGTTTGCTGCGTTTTTTCCCCAAAACCCTTCATACCAGCTATTTTGCCTGATTCGCAGGCAATCTGGAGGTCATTGAGATTGTCAATTCCGTGTTCCTGCCAGAGGGATTTAATTTTTTTTACACCAATACCCTTCACTTTGAACATCTCCAGAACGCCATCAGGAGTCTGGGCAATGAGATCGTCAAGTTCTGCAGAACTTCCACGGGCAATAATTTCCAGGATTACTGCGGCAGTGGACTTACCCACCCCACGAACCTTCATCAATTGAGCCTCATCCATTTCAGAGAGTTCTTCCTCCAGTTTATCTAATCCAAAAGCAAGACCTGTGTAAAGTCTGGCCTTGTTTTCGTCCAGATCATGAAGGGTAAGAAGCTTACCCGTAAATTCTATAATCTCCGATATATCCGAATTATTCATTTCAGGCTGCAGGTGAAGTCAATTGTTTAATTTTTATTTTAAAAGCTGCATACAACAGCGTCATAAACGGACTGATAATATTAAAAAACGCATACGGCAGATAGGCCATCGTATCTACCCCCAAAACATTCGATTGATACGCCCCGCAGGTATTCCAGGGTACCAAAACAGAGGTAACTGTACCGGAATCTTCCAGGGTTCGGCTCAGGTTTTCGGGTGCCAGATTCCTATCCTGATAAGCTTGTTTGAACATTTTACCTGGAACCACAATGGCCAGATATTGATCTGAGGCAGTAATATTTAAAGCCAGGCAGCTGGCCACCGTGCTGGCGAATAACCCGAAAACACTATGAGCCGCTTTCAGTAAGGCAGAGGATATCTGATGCAAGGCCCCAATAGCCTCCATGAAACCACCAAAAGTCATTGCACATAGAATTAACCAAATGGTATTGAGCATACCCGACATGCCCTTTGATTGAAATAAATCTGCCAGTCTTTCATTGGATGATTCCACACTTACCGGTACTGTAATAGCATTCATTAGACCTTTATAGGCAGAATTTACATCCAGACGATCGGCTTCAGCAATGGTAGCAATAATATCAGGCTGAAAAATTAATGCCATGATAGCAGCCAATATAATTCCTGTAAACAAAGCGACGAGTGGCTCAGTCTTCTTAACAATTAACAGAATCACAACAACCGGGACAATGAACAAAAATCCGTTAATCTGGAATTTATCAGAAATCGCACTTTGCATTTCGGCGATATTGACTGAGCCGTTTGTGTCAAAAGTAAGTCCCAACAGAACAAACAGAAGAATCGTTAAAGCGATACTTGGTCCCGTAGTTAGCATCATATATCGAATGTGTGTAAAGAGATCCGTTCCCGCCATGGCAGGAGCCAGATTTGTGGTATCCGAAAGGGGTGACATCTTGTCTCCAAAATAAGCTCCGGAAATTACCGCTCCTGCCACCATACCGGTATCAAACCCTAACGAACTCCCTATGGCAATGAGTGCTATACCTACTGTGGCAGAGGTGGTCCAGGAGCTTCCGGTGGCCATAGAAATGACCGAGCAAATGACGACGGAAGCTGGCAGAAAGATGGCGGGAGAAAGTATCTCAAGTCCGTAATAAATCATGGCTGGGATTATTCCGCTGACCAGCCAGGTGCCCGATAAGGCTCCTACCATGAGCAAAATGAGGATAGCCCCGGTAGTGGTCTCCACATTATGAGCGACCTTTTCCAGCATGGTTTGGAATGAAATTCCTTTTTTCCATCCAATTACAGCTGCTATTCCGCCAGCGAGGAGTAACGCAAACTGATTGGAACCAGCTATAGCACTATCTCCGAAAACATACACATTGAACGCAAGCAAGCCTATGAGCAGAATAACAGGGATGAGAGATTCTGTTAGCGAAATGGGTTTGTCTGATGATTCCATTCAGATTTATTTTAAACGAGAAGATCAAAATTAAGTTTTCCGTCAAAATTGACCCTATAGTTCATGGATTTAATCAAAAAAATAAGATTTTAATGTTACGGTAACCGATAAAACTACATCTTTGCAAAAATTTTAAAACCATGGTACTGATGATTGTTCGTATGAGCTTCAGAAATAAGTAAGCTCTTCTCCCACATTGAAACCTTCTTTTTCAATCGAACAATCGTATCATGAAATCAATCATACAAATTATTAAAGACGCCTTACAAGGCGACGAAGACAGAGATTATACCAGTTTAAGTATCAACAGGGCGATTGTACTGCTGTCAATTCCCATGGTGCTCGAAATGTTTTTTGAGGCCCTTTTTGCACTGGCCGACGCCTTTTTTGTGGCCCGGTATGTGGGCACTCTCGCTGTTGCAGCCGTAGGTCTTACCGAATCCGTACTAACTCTTATCTACTCCCTCGCCTGGGGCCTTAGCGGAGCTGCCACGGCCATTATTGCCCGAAGGATCGGTGAGAAAGATCCGAGGAATGCCGGTAAAGCACTGGCTCAGGTCATTCTAATTTCCGGTTTACTGGGCGTGCTGATTGCTCTCGGCGGGTATTTCTACGCGGTAGATATACTCCGTTTGATGGGAGGCTCGCCAGAACTTATCTCTGAAGGACAATGGTACACCAAAATCCAGTTTCTAAGCAGCCCCGTTATTATTCTCATCTTTACCCTTAGCGGAGCTTTACGGGGAGCAGGGTCTGCTTCACTTGCCATGAGAGCGGTTATTCTGGCGAATGTGCTGAATATAGGGCTCGATTATCTCTTCGTCCCTGTACTGAAAATGGGTGTAGAAGGTGCCGCCATCGCTACTTTGATTGGGAGGGGTGTAGGTGTAATTTACCAGCTGTGGATACTACTTAGGGTAAGCCAGCATTTGAAGCTCCACCTGCCCGATTTTGCTCCGATTAAAGAAACGCTACTGAATATCATCAAGATAGCAAGTGGTGGTGCGGGACAATTTCTTATTCAGTCTGCCAGTTGGGTTTTTCTGGTGAGGATTTTGTCGATTTATGGTAGTGAAGTTATCGCTGGGTATACCATTGCCTTGCGGATCATCGTTTTCACCATTTTGCCTTCCTGGGGTCTGGCAAATTCAGCTGCCACACTGGTAGGTCAAAATCTGGGTGCGGGTAAGCCGGGACGAGCCATTACATCCGCATGGAGGGTATCTTTCTTTAATATGGGATTTCTGGCTATCATCGCAGTACTCTTTTTTCTTTTTGCCAGAGTGCTTATTCAGTTTTTTGATCAGACTCCTCAGGTAGTGGAAACAGGGGTAACCTGCCTGAATATCCTTGCCGCGGGATATGTCTTTTTTGGAATTGGGATGGTGATTACTCAAGCTATTAACGGTGCTGGTGATACACTCCCACCCACCCTCTTCAATATAATTTGTTTTTGGGCCATTGAAATTCCTTTGGCGTGGTTTCTTGCTGAAAAGGTGGGCTGGCATGAAACCGGAGTTTTCCTTTCCATTATCATTAGTGAAAGTATACTGGCGGTCATGTCAATTCTTTATTTCCGCAGTAATCGCTGGCAGAAAGCCGCTGTTTAGACAAAATAAAAAGGAGATTCGCAGCGAATCTCCTTTTTTTGCTTTCTCTTTATCACTCCATCATTTGGTAATCACGACCTTCTGGCTTTGTCTTCCAGATTCGGTGTCAATATTGACAATATAAGTTCCGGGAAGTTGATTCCTCACATCTATACGATGCTCCAATGCATTATCCTGAATTTCTAAATTTTCATTAATTACACTTACTCCCAACGAGTTGTACAAAGAAAGTTTGGCCGTTTTGGCATCTACAAAACGTGCTCTAAGATCCAGGTAATCAGAGGAAGGATTGGGAGAAACTTTCAAATCGAACAAGCCGCTTTCACTCGCCAGAGGAGCGGGCTTCTCTGCCTGAATGGCAAGATTATCGATGCTCCATCCCCAGGCATTTGCCCATTGATCAGCATACAGTCTGAATCTAACCAAAACGTCCAGACCTTCCAGATCTGCCTCTGGGAAAGCATTGTTCAGGTTTACTTCCTTCGTTCTGTATAATGCCTGAGTAGGTGTTCCATTGCTCGTAGGGTTAACTATTCCGTTTGCCAGTGCCGGAGATAGGGTACTGGAATACAACTGCTGCCACGCCGATTGCTCCCTGCTATCGTATCCCGGCATAATTTCGAACCAACTGGAACCGTCAACCGAAATTTCTACCACCACATAATCCCAGAAATCCTCGTCGCCATATTCTGAGCCATCTTCGCCTGGTTCTACCAGTACAATTTCATCCCAGGCGATAGTGGCTCCCGACCCCTTCAGGGTAATTGGTTGACGAAGTAAAGCTATAGCTTCATTGTCAAAGGGCATGTACACATTACCTGTGGCTGGATTATAGAGTCCTAACCCATTTTTGTAAGGATTTCGGGTATGCAGCGAAGGGGTAGTTAAGCCATCCACCTTATCAATATCAAATCCCAGAAGGGCGAAATCTTCGTTGGGCGTATCGAAATCATTGAAATAGGAATCAACCGGATCAAGTAGTGAAGTGGCCACCAATTCAAATTCTTCCTCAGCTACCGGATCGTCTGACCGAGGTCCACCAGCGGTGGTAGGTATAACCGTCTCATTACCTGAAGCATCAACGGCAATTATTTTGTATGTTATCTGATCGTTGTCTGCCAAAGGCGGGAAGCCATCAGGGCTCAGAAAAGTACTTTCATCAAAGAACCCCTGAGAAAAGTCTGTATCAGTGACAGGATTGAGTTTTCTCAGGCCAAATGAAGGCTGACTTACACCGTTAATTTTATACTCCACATATACCGTATCTACGCCCTCCTGGTAATCATCTGTTACATCAAGAATTACTGGGATATTTACTTGCGACCGCACCACCTGATAAGGTTCATAATACATGGCAGGCCCCCACTGATCAGGTGTACCAATGTAAAAAAAGTGTGGAAACTCTGGCATTGTGGCCGGGCTAACCGCTGATGTGCCCTCGTTATCAATAGCTGTTATAAAATAGCCAACAAACATTTGACCACTCACAGAAGTAACATCCATAAGCCCTCTAAAATCGTCGGAACTACCTACTCGGCTCATAGGAACCTTTGTAGGATTTACTAATCCATTTTCAAAACCCTGATCAAATTGAGCCTGAGTGGTTGAACTGGTAATGGGAATGATAAAGTAGTTTAAAGTAACCGATGACTCTTCCAAAGTCGCATCACTCAGTACTTTGGCAGTTACCGGTATCAAAGAGGCACTCACAAAATCTTTCATTTCCGAATGAATCACACGGGTGGCCTTCCAACCCATGGCGTCCATAATCTGCTCAGTTACCGGACCTGGATCATAGTTTATTTCCCGAATACCCTGGGCAAACGTCATTAAGGAATTCTCGGTACCCGCAGGGAAGGATTCGTCATCCAAATGAAAAATACTTGAACCTGCATCAAAAACAGTGGGAGCATACAGGCGAACTCTGCTGCCATTATTTGCAGTTTCTGCTTTTGGTGCCTTAAAGAAGATATTTTCGGAAATCAGTTCATTTCTCAACAGATTAGAAGGATTCTGAAA
This sequence comes from uncultured Cytophagaceae bacterium, assembly GCA_966250325.1. GTDB lineage: Bacteria > Bacteroidota > Bacteroidia > Cytophagales > Spirosomataceae > Jiulongibacter. Next base: position 19,251 of record CBINGY010000042.1, read on the forward strand.
ACTCAGGGTGTCTGTAAGAAATTTACCCTGCTCATTAACTACATACGTATCAAAGATGGCCGGAAGTGATAAACTTGACAATCCATAATACCCCTGGGTGCCTTCTACACCCAAAGAACCAACGAACCCGAGTCCATGACAAAGCTCATGAAGAACCACCGAAGTAAAATCAAACTGACCAACGGCCGGAGTTCCCGTGGTGCCGTAGTACCAGTCTCTGCTGGAACTGAAGTTGGCAACTATGTCATAATCTCCAACAGGATTCAGGTCACGGCCCGCCAATTTCTCAGCCAGAGCTACCGGATAATACGTAAATGGTTTTAAGGCTCCATCAAAATCGCGGTAATAGTTTCCGGGACCTGCAGAACCCAGTACTCCGGGTGCCAGATCTGACCATAACGCCAAAACATTAATCTGCACGGGCGAATCAAGTAACTCTGCCCAAATATCCACCGCACGTTGAAAGGCTTCCTGAGCCCTGTCAGGCATATCCGAATCATACTCTACAACAAACCTTGCAGACTTGGAGTCTGCCGGTCTCGATTTCCTTTTTAAATCCAGAGCTTTTTTCACCTCCTCTGAATACCCCCGATAAGAATTCTCGTCTACTTCGCTTGCCGGGCAAGTAACCTGAAAACCGGGCATCGACTCCATTTTTGGCCTGGTCAGATTCTTCGTAAACTCTCTTTGTCCAAAAGAAAGCATTGAACCCAGCAGAAACAGAGAGGTAAGAAGTTTTATTTTCATATTTGTATTATGGGTAAAGGTAACATGGGTAAATATAAACCATAAGGTTTAAATCAATGGCTGCGACTTCAAAATTCAGCTAAAAAGATTCTGACATACCCAAATACTAATACGCAAATTCCACCCGAAAGGTATGATGCAACCGCTGGAAATTCTTAAAAAATTTTGGGGCTACCCTGCTTTCAGGCCTCTTCAAAGTGATATTATTCAAAGTGTTCTGGAAAATCATGACACCCTTGCACTTCTCCCTACTGGTGGTGGCAAATCCGTTTGCTTTCAGGTTCCCGGGCTTTGTCTACAGGGTGTGACGATTGTAATTACTCCGCTCATTGCCCTGATGAAGGATCAGGTAAAACAATTAACCGACCGGGGCATTCGGGCTGCAGCCATTTATACGGGAATGACCTACCGGGATATTGATCGTATCCTTGATAATTTTGTATTAGGTGATTATAAGTTCCTGTACATCTCACCAGAAAGGCTTCAAACAGAACTCTTTATTGAAAGGGCAAAAAGAATGTCTGTATGCTTACTGGTGGTGGATGAAGCTCACTGCATTTCGAAATGGGGACATGATTTCAGACCAAGCTATCTCAAAATCAATGAGTTCAGAGAACTTCTACCCCGAGTGCCTGTAATAGCTTTGACAGCTACCGCCACCCGGGAAACCAAAGAAGATATTATCAAACAGCTTCAACTGACGAAACCTCAGGTTTTTCAAAAAAGCTTCAAAAGGGATAACTTATCCATTCATTGCATCAAAACCTCCAATAAAGCCCGATCTCTGGCAGACTTACTCAACAGCCACCCAAAGGAATCGGCCATTATTTACACCAAGACCAGAAAAGAAACTCAGGAAATAGCCTATTTCCTGTCAAAATGTGGAATCGCTTCTGATTTTTATCATGCCGGCCTTAGCAATGAAATCAGGGCAGCTAAACAGGATAAATGGATCAATAACGAGGTGCCTGTAATGGTTTGCACCAATGCTTTTGGTATGGGGATAGACAAGGCAGATGTACGCCTTGTGGTACACCTGCATATCGTTTCTAATATGGAGGCCTACTACCAGGAAATAGGCCGGGCGGGGCGTGACGGCCTTCCGGCAGAGTCCTTTCTGTTCTTCGACAGACCCGATGAAGATCTCCTTCTGAAGCAATTAGAGCAGACATACCCCCCAGTCGACGAACTGAAGAAGGTCTATCAATCTTTGGCAAACTACTTTAAAATGGGCGTAGGAACTGCCCCCTCAGAATTTCAGGATTTTGATATTTATCACTTCAACAGTACGTTTGGAAGGCAGGCCATTCCTACCTATTATGCCCTTAAACTATTAGAGTCTCAAGGCCTGATTGAACTCAATGATGCCTATCAGAATCCATCTACTCTGCAATTGACCATTGGACATAAACAATTGCAGGAATTACAGGAACGTCATGGGTGGATCGATCATATTGTAAAAACACTTCTTCGAATTTATGGCGGCGAACTTTTCAGTAACCCTGTAATGATCTCTGAAACCGAAATAAGCAGAGCCCATAAAATCCCTGCGGCCGAAGTTGAAACGTATCTTATAAGGCTGGAACAACTGCACGTATGTGCGTATAAAAAGCATACCGGAAAACCCGGATTAAGCTTTCTTGGTTTTCGCTTTGATGCCGATAAACTTCCTTTAAATCATCAGGAAATTAAACTGAAAAAGAAACGGGAGGAAGAAGCCATTCAGACCATGATTCAATTTGTTAAAAGCATGAAACGATGCCGCATGGCTCAGCTGCAGGAATTCTTCGGTGAGATTTCACCGGAAGACTGCGGGATATGCGACCATTGCCGGCAAGAACAGGAAACTAGAAGGAAAGCCGCAGAAATAGAACAAATAGGCCTTGTTTTGAATACCTCTTTACCAGCCTCTATCGAACAATTGGAACTCAGTCATACCGGTGATATTCCTTTGGAAGAAATCATTCATTTTCATGTAGATCGCGGAATCTGGCAATTGAGCAATAACCTAATTTCAAGATCTAGGTTCTGAGAAGCCCAGGAGGCACACTTTTTTATTACTTTTGTTTTGAAAATTTCCTTACTGCGTGAATCGTAGCGAAAAAAAAATAGCCCTTAACAAACAAATCAGCGATATCTCGGATGATCTTAAAAACAAAGCATCTGACTACAAGAGTCTTGGAAAAGATTTACTGATTATTGGAGGGATATTGGTGGCAGGCTACACTTTGAGCCGTATTTTAATCGATAGTGATGATAGCCAGGAAGAATCTGTGGAATTGAAGGAAAACACAAGTTCTGCCCTTGGAGCCGCATTAAAAGGAGCAGCCACTTCGGTTTTGCTGGCTTTGGCGAAGCAAAAACTGACTGAATACCTACAAAACCAGAATGTTGAAAACAATGAACAAGCTTCTTGAAAAAATTCTGGATTTACGAAATAAGAAGGGACTCGCAGTTCTAATTGACCCAGATAAAGCCAGCGAAGATCAACTCAATGAACTTATTTTGACCGCTTTATCGGTAAATGTAAATCTATTTCTGGTTGGTGGAAGTCTCATTAGTTCCGATAAGTTATCCTGGCTCATCGAAAGCCTCAAAGATGTTCCCGTTCCCGTGATTCTGTTTCCTGGAAACTCCTCGCATATTCATCCAGGTGCCGATGGCATTTTATTACTCTCACTTATTTCAGGAAGAAATCCGGATTTCCTTATTGGGCAGCATGTGATAGCTGCACCGGCACTCAAACGCTCTGGTTTACAGATACTCCCTACGGGTTACATGCTGGTTGACGGTGGTAAACAAACTACCGCCAGTTATATCAGCAATACAAGCCCATTGCCCAATGATAAACCTGATATTGCGGCAGCAACCGCTATGGCCGGTGAAATGCTCGGTTTGAAAATTCTGTATCTTGATGCCGGAAGTGGTGCTGCTAATCCCGTAAACCCCAGTTTGATAACAGCCGTTAAATCATGTACTTCCAGTCCGTTATTTGTAGGGGGCGGAATTGATTCCACAGAAAAAGCAATGGCTGCCTATGAGGCGGGTGCCGATGTTCTGGTTATTGGTAATGCCCTGGAAAAAGACCCGGATTTTCTATACCAGCTCAATGAGATACGCAATATAAGACGAGTGACTGCCACATGATCCATACCGTTTATCTGGGACTTGGCAGCAATTTGGGTGATCGTGAAAAGAATCTTTCCCTTGCTGTTGAGCAGATTGGTCAAAAGCTGGGAGAGGTATTTATTCAATCCTCAGTAATAGAAACTCCGGCCTGGGGACTCACAGATTTGCCAGACTATCTCAATATGACGATCGGTCTTCACACCTGCTGCTGGCCGCTCGATCTGATGCAAAAAATTCTGAACATAGAAAATGAACTCGGAAGAGTAAGAACCATGAAATGGGACAGCCGCATCATTGATATTGATCTGCTCTTTTTCAACAACTGGCATTTTCACACACCCTCTCTCCAGATCCCTCACCCCTACATTCCGGAACGCGATTTTGTTAAAATCCCTCTACGTGAAATCGCACCAGATCTTATTCATCCGGTATTACGTATGCCTGTTTCGAAACTATAACTCATACTAAAACTGAGCTCTGACAGTTTTAAACATGAGCCCGGTTATTCAACCGGACATGAATAACTTCGAATTTTAACCGGAAAATAATACGACTATGAGACCTTCAACAGAAACCATGATGACATTTTATGAGCAATTAGGCCGGGTGTTCTACGGAGTAGCTCATGCAGACGGCACAGTAAGAAAAGAGGAAGAGCAGCGACTGGATGAACTTGTGAAAACCATTTGGCTGGCAAACGAAGATACTGAGGATGGGTTTGGGTCAGATGCTGCGTATCAGATAGAAATTGTATTCAACTGGTTAAATGAAAACGACTGGTCGCAGCAGAATATCCTTTCAGATTTTCGTGATTACATGGATGAGCATCCTCATTTATTTGACAAAAACCGGAGGCAACTCATCATGGAAACCGCCGAATTTATTGCAGATTCATTTCACCACATGAATAAGAAAGAAGTGAAATTCTTAACAGAACTGGGGCATATCCTTACCTAAACTGCCACCGGTGCTTTAATTAAGGGATATGGATCGTAGTCCTCAATGGAAACATCGTCGAATTTGAAATCAAAAACGGAGCTTACCCCGGGGTTGAGAACGAGTTTCGGCAGTGGGCGTGGGGTACGGCTCAACTGCTCGTTTACCTGCTCCAGATGATTGGAGTAAATGTGAGTATCACCGCCCGTCCAGATAAATTCCCAGGGCGTGAGACCTACCTCCTGAGCTACCATGTGAGTAAGCAGGGCATAGGAGGCTATGTTAAACGGAACTCCCAGAAATACATCGGCACTTCGCTGATAGAGCTGACAGCTCAATTTTCCATCGGCCACATAAAACTGAAAGAAAGCATGACAGGGCATAAGAGCCATTTGAGAAAGCTCGCCCACATTCCAGGCAGAAACGATGATCCGGCGGGAATCGGGACTGTTTTTAAGCTGTTCCAGAACCACCTTTAACTGGTCAATTGTACTGCCATCAGGGGCAGGCCAGCTTCTCCATTGCTTCCCGTAAACCGGCCCTAAATCCCCGTTTTCATCGGCCCACTCATCCCAGATAGACACCTTATTTTCTTTCAGATACTGAATATTCGTTTCTCCTTTGATGAACCAAAGCAGTTCATGAATAACCGACCGAACATGAATTTTCTTTGTTGTAACCAAAGGAAAACCTTCCTGAAGATTAAACCGCATCTGATACCCGAAAACGCTGATGGTACCCGTACCCGTTCGGTCTGTCTTTTCTGTTCCGTTTTCCAGGATATGTTTGAGCAGATCGTGGTATTGCTTCATAAACGCTTATACTTAAGTAGTTTCAGATTCGGATCAAAAATAGAAAACTTTAGTTCTTAAAGTAGTTCGTACGAATGGGTAATTTCAGCCGAAGGACTTAATTGAGCAGTAGCCGAGCAGTATTTTTCCATGGAGAGCTTGATGGCTCTTTCAAGACGTTTCGGGTCAATATCACCTTTCAGTTGAAAATGAATATTGATTTTTCTGAAAGGCGTCATTTCGGTTCCCTCAATTTTCTCCCTCTCTCCTTCCACAATGACCTTGTACTCTTCAATCACCTGCTTTTGTTTCTGCAGCACCAGAATCACATCAATGGAAGTGCAACCGCCCAGACCCATCAGCAAAAGCTCCATAGGCCTGCTGCCGGCATTATGGCCACCAATGTTTTCTGCGGCATCGATATGTGTTAAAACATCTGATGTACCTTTTCCTGTAAGGTGAAAGGCGTCATCTACGCGGGTAAGTTCTACTTTCATAACAAATACATTTTTAATTAGACCCCTCAATAGCCTGAGTAAAGTCTTCAATCAGATCGTCCATATCTTCCAGACCAACCGAAACCCGCATGAGGCCCTCGGTTATTCCTAAAACATCTTTAAGTTCCTTTGCCACTTTAGAGTGTGTGGTGGTATTCGGGTTGGTGATGGTGGTACGGCTATCTCCCAAATTGGATGTTTTAGAAGGGATAGTCAGTAATTGCGTAAATTTCACAATTCGATCAAAACCACCCTCCAGCTCAAAAGTTACCAACGCACCTCCGCTTTTCATTTGCTTTCTGGCCAGCTCCATTTGCGGATGTGATTCCAGAAAAGGATAATTGACCCGCTTCACACCAGGTAGTCCCTGCAGGGCATTTGCCAGTTTTTCGGCATTACTGCAGTGGCGTTCCATTCTCAGATGCAAGGTCTCAAGGCTTTTGGAAAGCACCCAGGCATTGAATGGAGACATGGCCGGTCCCGTATGGCGGCAGAAGAATATCACCGGCTCCATGGTTTCCGGTGTACCTACTATAATTCCACCTAAAACTCTGCCCTGCCCGTCCATAAATTTGGTAGCTGAATGTACAATGAGGTCTGCCCCGTATTCTACCGGTTTTTGAAGTATGGGGGTGGCAAAACAATTATCTACGTAATAAATGAGCTGGTGTTTCTTCGCCACCCGCCCAATCATTTCCAGATCTACCAGTGCCAGACCGGGATTCGAGGGAGTTTCCAGATAGACCATCCGGGTGTTTTCCTGTACCGCCGCATTCCATTCTTCTTCTGTAGCGGTGGCGTCCAGATAGGTATGCGTAATTCCCCATTTCGATAAAATCTGGGTAATGATCTGGTGAGCCGAGCCAAAAAGGGCATTACAGGCCAGCAAGTGATCACCACTTTTAAGATGTGCAGCGAAACCCGCAAACACAGCGGCCATTCCCGAAGATGTGGCAAAGCCCACTTCCAGCCCTTCCAGCATACACACCTTATCAATGAACTCCTGCACCGAAGGGTTTGAATAGCGGCTGTAAATATTTCCCTGTATTTCGTTGTTGAATAATGCCTGTCCCTCAGCAGCATCTTCGAAAGTAAAACTGCTGGTAAGAAAGAGCGGCGTGGCATGTTCTTTATGCTGGGTACGCTCTGTTTGAATCCGAATGGCTTTGGTTATATCTTTCATTGTTGCTTCCACCGGGAAAATTCTTTGTCCCCGTTGCCTTTATTTAAATATTCCGTTCTCGTAGTTCTTTATCCAATCTTTCGATGTGTGCGAAATTTGCTTTGCAAAGGGAATAAAAATTTCCTGCATATCCTTTTCAAAACTTCCCGTAGGCCAAAAAGGTTTTCCCATGACCACTTCTTTCCTGTCAAAATCAAAACCTACCGGAATTATGGGAATATCCCCTCCCAAGGCCATAAAATAGAATCCGGTTTTCAGGCGATCCACATTTCCCCGGGTGCCCTCCGGTGCGAGGGCAAAAAGCATATCATCTGCCTTACGTATAGCTTCTGCGTAACTGTCAACAAGGTTCATGTTTTTATGACGAATTACCGGTGTACCGCCCAAGGCCCTGAAAATAAAGCCAAAGGGTGGTTTGAATAACTCTTCTTTTCCCAGATAACCGATTTTCCTTTTTAGAGTAGCTCTTGCCCCCAGCCCCACAAAAAAGTCTTTTGAACTGTTATGCGGAATCACCGCTATTACCGCCTTTCTTATCTCTGCCGGTACATCGCCCACTACTTTCCAGCCTGCCAGCCTGAAAAAGAAACGAAACAATGCATTCATGAGCTTCCTTTTGAAAAGTGGTTAAGTGACCGCCTGAAATTCATCTTCTTCGCAAAATTAGCTTTTTTGAAGCATCCTATCGCTAATAAAAGGGATTTGGACTAAAGCACAGGATAAATATGGCCAGACTGAGCCAGCCCAGCAATACGCGAAACATGCCCAGTGGTTTTTTACCTTCTGCCGGCGGATGATATACTCCCAGAAACCTTCCCAGCAATAAACCAAAGGCAAGGAAACCTGAATATCAGATCAAATAGGGAAACAGATAATTGAGTAATAGCTGGGCCAGGACTATGGAAAGAGCTATAATCCAGTTAGTCTGGCGGTTTTCTGTGATTTTGCTGAAGCACAGGTACATGACATACACGAAAATCAGGAAATTGAACCCTGTTTCGTATTCTCCACCTGAAAGGGCATTCCTCAGTTCATCCACCGTAAAAAAACCGAGACCCGCATAGAAGACAAAGATTCCGAACAAAACGGGTGAAACACGATTAAACCATTTTTCACCAATAAGGGAGAAAAGAATGTGGCCGCCATCCAGCTGACCAATGGGCATCAGATTCAAGGCTGTAAAAAACAAGCCCAGAAAGCCCGCAAGTATAAATGGATAATGGGTGAGCTCATTGGGATGCGGAATTCTTGATGGATCGGCAAAAACATCCCGAATCCATCCCGAGAGAAGGCTATCTCCTACCCGCATCACACCCGAGGTATCAAGTCCCTGATAAACGACATCACCATAAGCGGCTCCGTAAGCTGCATAATCCGGATGAATGTTGAAAACGTATTCCACACCCGGTAGATGGGCATATCCGTAAACCAGAAAACCAAGGGCCACTACAAAACCGGCCAGCGGACCTGCGATTCCGATGTCAAAGTAATTGTTCCGGTCTTTGATCATCTCCTGAATACGTATAAACGCACCCATGGTTCCGAAAGATAAGAAAACGGGAATCCAGAAAGGAATGTAATAAGGCAAAGTCACCCGCACATTTCGGTATTTAGCCATAAAGTAATGACCAAACTCGTGGCAGGTAAGAAAAGCCAGAAACGGAAACGCGTAATAAACAAACCCGCTCCACAAATCTTCCCATTCAAACCCGCCAAAAATAACAGATTTGGCAGCTATCCATTCCATACCAGCAAAAGTGGTCACCAGTAGAGTGATCACAAACAGGAGAGGAACCAGATACGGGCGTTTATTTTCCAATTAGACTCAGGTCAAAATGTATCGATATATCATCAGGAGGCACGTGAAGAATGGTTTGAAATCCCAGCCTCGTGGCGGTTTCAATATTCTTTTCATTATCATCAATGAACAAAATCTCTGGAGCTTCTAAACCTGTTTCGGATAAGACAGCCTTATAAATTTGCTCATCGGGTTTCCAGAGGCCCATTTCATACGAATAATACGCCTTGTCAAACAGAGAGGCAACCGACTGAAAACCAAACTGATTCTTGAAGTACCGGTTACATGCCTCAATGTGCAGATTATTGGTATTACTCAATAAAAAGACTTTGTATTTTGACTTGAGATCCAGAATGAGGCTGATCCGATGCGGTGGCACATCCAGTAAAAGTGCATTCCAGGCTGTATCTACCTCCTCATCACTGAAAGGATACCCGAGTGTTTGCCGTACAATCTCTCTGAATTCCTCGTCATCAAAATCGCCCGATTCGTAGCGTTGAAACAACCGGCTCTCGGCCACCATTCTCCTGATTCTATCCACCGACTTTCCTGAAAGCTCAGCAAATGCCTTTATGGTCAGTTCAGGGTCAATGTTAATGATGACATTGCCAAAGTCAAAAAGTACCGCTTTGAAGGTATTCATGGCTTATTCCATAACCACTCCCATAGAACAAAACTTGTCGATACGGGAGCTGATTCGTTGCTGAGGGCTTAGTTTTTTCAATGATTTTACTTCAGAAATGATCGACTTTTTGACAAACTCTGCCGCTTTCTCGAAATCTATGTGTGCACCGCCACGTGGCTCCTGAATAATGCCGTCAATGAGATTGAAGCTCAACATATCTTTTGCGGTTAATTTGAGAGCATCAGCCGCCTGTTCTTTAAAATCCCAGCTTCTCCAAAGAATGGTGGAGCAGTTTTCGGGCGAAATCACCGAATACCAGGCGTTTTCGAGCATCAGCACTTTATCACCAATCGCAATTCCCAGGGCTCCGCCTGAAGCTCCTTCACCGATGATAATACAAACCACCGGCACTTTAAGGGTCATCATTTCCTTGATATTGCGGGCAATAGCCTCTCCCTGTCCACGTTCCTCGGCCTCCAGTCCAGGGTATGCACCCGGAGTGTCAATTAAGGTGATAATGGGCACATCAAATTTTTCAGCCATCCGCATCAGACGAAGTGCCTTGCGGTAGCCTTCCGGATTTGGCATTCCAAAATTCCGGTACTGCCTTTCCTTGGTTTTTCGTCCTTTCTGCTGACCAATGATCATGTAGGTTTGACCGTCAATAGTACCCAGTCCACCTACAATAGCCGGATCATCCCGTACGGTGCGGTCTCCGTGAATTTCATGAAATTCTTCGCACAAGAGCTCTATGTAATCCAGAGAGTACGGGCGATCGGGATGCCGAGAAAGCTGTACACGCTGCCAGCGGGTAAGGTTATCAAAGGTTTCTTTTCTCAATTCTTCAATACTATTGGTCAGATTTCTAACCGCTGAGCTCACATCTACGTTATTCTCTGAGGCCAGTTTTTTCATATCTTCCAATTTAGCCTCCAATTCAGCGATTGGTTTTTCAAACTCGAGTAAAGTTCTCATTTGCTTCGGTTATAGTTCTATTGTTTGGCCCCATTCCGGTATTTCCACATCCGCAAAACCACGGGCTTCCAAAACGGCTTTAAAATTAAGCATGGATTCGTATTCGCCATGTACCAGCATCAGTTTTTTCAGGCGATCGGGTCGCTGAGCATCTACAAAATGCAGCAGTTCATCCAGATCGGCATGGCCGCTGAATACGTCGGTCGAAGTAATCCGTGCCTTTACCTCTTTGTTTACCCCTTTTATGCTTAATTCTTTCAAGTCACGGGTTCTTAATCTTGCCCCTAAAGTTCCTTCAGTGGTGTAGCCGATAAACAATATGGTGGCATATTGATTTTCAATATTTTCTGCTACGTGGTACTCTACCCTACCTCCCTGCACCATCCCCGAGGATGAAATAATAATACAAGGTTCTGAATGAAATGCCAGATCCTGTGATTCCCTGGTTGTCTTGAGGTAGATGAGATTTTCAAAATCAAACAGGGGTTCTCCGTCCTTGTGCTGCTCTTTGGCCTCTTTATTTAACTGACTTATATATTTTTCGTAAACCCGTGTGCTGGCTCTCGCCAGAGGGCTGTCGGTATACACTTTCAGGTTTTTGATTCGGCCCTCCAGGTAAAGTTTATTCAAAGTATAAAGCAGAGCCTGTGTTCTGCCCACAGAAAATGCCGGAATAATCAACCTGCCCGGAATCTCCTCACAGGCTTCTTTTATGAGCTTCTCCAGGGCATCACCTGGATTTTCCTTATCGGCATGATATCGGTTTCCGTACGTACTCTCACAGATCAGATAATCAACGGCAGGCAAAGGCTGCGGATCCTGCAGCAGTGGGTAATTTAATCTTCCCACATCTCCGCTAAAGGCTATTTTCTTCAACTCTCCCTCTTCTTCAATCTCTAATAGCACGTGAGCTGCTCCCAACAGATGGCCAGCAGGAATGAAAGTAAGCCAGCCACCTTCTTTAAATTTAAATCGCTTGTTGAAAGCCAGTGGCACAAAATTATCCATGGCCTCTTCTACCTGTCTACTTAAGTAATAGGGTTCACTTTTGATCGATTTAAATTTACTGGATAGTTTTCTTGATTTAGATATCTTCTTTAAATAGCCCTGATGCAGAGTAGCTGCATCATGGAGAAGCAAATCGGTTAACTCCATTGTAGCCTCTGTACAAAGAATCTGCCCCTCGTATCCTTCCCGGTAAAGATTGGGAATTTGCCCGCTGTGGTCTATGTGAGCATGGGTAAGAATAACCAGATTCACCAGACTCGCTTCAAATGGAAACATCCCGAATGCCTTCTCCTTCTCGGTTTTGTCTAAATCGGTGCCGCAGTCAATGAGTATCCGGTAGTCATCTTCAAGCTGCAGCAAATAACTGCTGCCTGTCACCTGTCTTGCTGCACCGAAAAAAGAAAGTTTCATTAAAAATCCGTATTGTTGTAAGCGGTCACCTGATTCCTATCGGGGCGACAAAGATAAGACAATTAGCCAATGACCTTTCTTCAGACCAAATTTTTAGGCCTTATCCTCCTGCAGTTCGCTTTGGGCAGAAATGAGTTGCTTCAAAAACTACAACAATTCGCCACGGAAGATGGCGTAAGAAATTCCATCATTTCGGCTTCAATAGTACATACCTCTTCCCGAAACTCCGTATTGAACTTTCATGAAGAGGTTTCTGTCAACTCGGCTTCCACACTCAAACTTATCACCACCGCCACAGCCCTCTCGAAACTTGGGCATAACTATACCTATGAAACCCGGCTGGCTTTTACGGGGAATCTGGAAAACGGAAACCTGAACGGAGATTTACTCATCCTGCCCTCGGGAGACCCTTCTTTGGGATCTGATCGGGGCAAATATTCTTTCAAACAAGTACTTGAGATTTTTGCCAACGCCGTCAAAGACGCAGGTATTCGCCATATAAGCGGAAAAATCCTTATTCTGGATGAATCCATTTTCAAACCAGATATTCCTGACTCCTGGATTTGGGGCGATTTGGGAAACTACTACGGAGCAGCTCCCGGAAAATTTATGATTCATGAGAATTTATATACGGTCTATTTCAATGCCGGTGAAAAAGTGGGCGAGGAGGCCACATTGGAACAATTAATACCTTTCAATAACTCCTGGACCATTCTTAACGAAGTAAAAACCGGTGCCTCAGGAAGTGGCGACCAGGTGTATATTTACAGTTCTCCACTTTCAGAGAAAATCCGGATGACGGGGACCGTTCCGCTGGGAAGCCGAAACTTTCCCGTTAAAGGCTCCATACCAAACCCGGCAGCCATTTTTTCGTTTTATCTCAAAAATGAACTTCAAAATCTCGGTGTAAGTTTTGAAAAACCGGACTCCGAATGGGCTCCGGAAGATCTTGTCATCGATAACAAAGGAATTCATTTACTTAGCCAAATCGAATCTCTTCCTTTGTCTGAACTCATGAAAGAGTGCAATTTCCACAGTATCAACCTCTATGCCGATGCCTTTCTTAAAAGTACGAGCGGTCTTCCCCTGCGGGAAAGCGGAAATTTCATGAAAGAATACTGGAAATTGCGGGGTCTGACTCTGAGCGGTTTCCAGCCCAAAGACGGCAGCGGATTATCACCTTCAGGTTACATCACTACCCGTAACATGACGGATATCCTACAGGCAATGACTTCTGAATCTGAATTCCCATACTTTCTGGAATCAATTCCGGTGGTGGGTAAAGAGGGTTCGGTCAAATTCAAAGATCCGGGAAATAAGACCGGAGGCAGGCTGAGGGCCAAAAGCGGCTCTATAGAAGGTACAAGATCCTATGCCGGGTATTTCAAAGACAAAAAAGGCGAGCAATATGCGTTTATGATTTGTATAAACAGGTACGATCCGGAAGCCGCGGGAAAAGTCAGACGATTTTTAGACGACTTTTTGATAGATATGGCGAAAAATTAAGACTTTTGGTCACCTGTTGAAACAAAACCATAATGAAAATATTATCCGCCGCTCAGATACGTGAGGCAGATCACTTCACGGTCAAAAACGAGCCTATCAGCCCCCTAGATCTCATGGAAAGAGCCTCCAGAGCCTGTATGGTCTGGATCAGCAAAAGATATAACGTTCACAACAAAATGGCCATTTTCTGCGGAACCGGGAATAATGGCGGAGACGGTCTTGCTCTTGCAAGAATGTTACATCAGAAAGGGTACACGGTGGAAGTTTACGCCAACGGTACCACCAAAAACAAATCTTTTGAATTTGAGCGTAATGAAAACCGCCTGAAAGAAATTGAAGTGCGGCTGAAATACCTCAAAAACGAAAAAGACCTTTCAAATATCCTACTCGAAAATGTAGTGATCATTGATGCCCTTTTTGGTACCGGGATAAACCGTCCGGTGGAGGGTTTTGCCAAAGAAATCATTTCCCGAATTAATGCGTCGGGATCAGAAGTAATCAGTATTGACCTTCCCTCAGGACTTTTTGCGGAAGACAATAAATCGAACGATGACGAAGCTATCGTAAGAGCTACACACTGCCTCACCTTTCAGGTACCAAAACTCGCCTTGTTACTTCCCGAGAATGGGCAGTTTACAGGCTACATGCACATTCTGGATATCGGATTATCCGAAAAATACATTCGGGAAGCTCCTACCAGAAACTTTTATTTCCAGGCAGTGCAGGCCTGTTCTCTGTTGAAGGAGCGAACCAAATTCTCTCACAAAGGCACGTATGGTCACTCGCTCATAGTAGCCGGTAGTAAAGGAAAGATGGGAGCGGGTATTCTTTCGGCTAAAGCCTGCCTCCGTACGGGATCTGGCCTGGTAAGTGTGATGGTTCCTTCATGCGGTACAGCCATTCTTCAAACGGCACTCCCCGAAGCCATGGTAATTGAGAATGCAGGCCTAGAACATCTCCAGCCCCAGGATTTACATCTGGAATATGACGCAGTGGGAATAGGGCTGGGTATTGGTCAGGAAAAAGAAACCGAAAAACTGTTGGAATCGGTATTTGAAAGGGCAAGCAAACCGCTGGTAGTGGATGCTGATGCACTAAATATTCTTTCCAACAACAAAGACCTCTTAAGGAAAATACCCGCAGGAAGTATTCTTACCCCACACCCGAAAGAATTCAAAAGACTTACCGGAGCAGCCTATGACGGCATTGCTCAAACTGAAAAAATGCGTGAACTGGCTGGAAAATATGGCCTGATTTTGATTTTAAAAGGTGCTCACAGCCGTATTTGTCCGCCAAACGGCGAAATATTCTTCAATTCCTCGGGTAATCCGGGGATGGCTACAGCCGGTACAGGAGACATTCTCACCGGTATGATTACCAGTCTGCTCGCACAAGGTTATCTCCCTGAGAATGCCGCAAAACTTGGGGTATTCCTTCATGGTTTAGCCGGCGATCTGGCAGTGAAAGAGATTGCTCATGAATCGCTCATTGCCAGTGATCTGATTAACTACATCGGGAGCGGATGGAAAACGCTGAGAGAGATCA
Source organism: uncultured Cytophagaceae bacterium (assembly GCA_966250325.1). Lineage (GTDB taxonomy): Bacteria > Bacteroidota > Bacteroidia > Cytophagales > Spirosomataceae > Jiulongibacter. The sequence continues at coordinate 34,402 of CBINGY010000042.1, forward strand.
GAGAAGAGTAAAAACGGCTGTCTTACCGAATAGTTTTTTGACCTGAAGCCGCTGAATTACACCGTAATTTCTGTGTAATTTTGCGGCTTCAAACTTCATCAATAAAACTACAGGTCAGAAATGGCCCTTCCTGATTTAACATGCTCACCGAAAACCAGATACAAGAAGCTCTGCATTTGGCAGAGAAACTTCACCACCCGCCCGTAAAAAATGATTTTACTGGTCGTATGGAACCCATCCTGAAATCGCCGACATCCAAGTTTTTTCTCATCCGTCTTATGGATGTGGCATTCCGGTCAGATAATGCCTCCCGAATCAGCAACTATGTGTTCAAGCTTTTCAAAAGAAACGGAGAGCATAGCCAGCTTTTCAATCGAATGGAGCAGATGCTCATTGCCATGTACAAGAGCATCGGACGTTTTTTCCCAGGCATATCTATACCGCTCATGCTGAGCCAGATAAAACGGGTAACGGGGCCCATTTTGTTTTTTGTTGGAGATAACAAGTTTAAAAAACAGGCAGCATTCCGCAAATCGCAGGGGGTAAGACAAAATGTAAACCTCATCGGTGAGGCACTTATTGGTGAGAAAGAAGCCTCTGACCGTATTCAGCAATACCGGGCTCTGCTACGCCAGGCAGATGTGAATTACATTTCGATAAAAATCTCCACCATCTACTCGCAGATCAGTTCATTGGCTTTTGAACACACGGTACAAACTCTGGTGGCCAAACTAAGTGAAATTTATGATGAGCTTCTGGCCATTGAGAAGGAGACCGGCGAGAAGAAATTTGTGAACCTCGATATGGAGGAGTACCGCGACCTTCATCTCACGCTTGCTACTTTCAAAGAGACCCTTTCGCTTGAAAAATACAAGCACCTGTATGTAGGAATTGTATTGCAGGCCTATTTACCCGATTCTCACCAGGAACTTATCCGGCTTCAGGAATGGGCCAAATCCAGGGTAGAAAATGGAGGCTCACCTATTAAAGTACGGCTGGTGAAAGGAGCCAATATGGAGATGGAAAAAACGGAGTCGAGTCTGGAAGAATGGCCGCTGGCTCCCTACTCCACCAAAGCCGAAACGGATGCCAATTACAAGCGAATGATGCTGCATCTGCTTCAAACCGACCATCTGAGATACATCCACGCAGGGATAGCTTCACACAATATTTTTGACCTGGCTCTGGCTCTTTCACTGGTTCAGTCTGCCGGACTGTACAAACAGGTTGATTTCGAAATGCTGGAAGGCATGGCCAATGAGACCGTGGATCAGCTACTGGCACAGAATGCTTCTGTTTTGCTTTACACGCCGATAGTGAAACCGGAAAATTACAATTCTGCCATCGCCTACCTGGTTCGCCGTCTAGATGAAGGCTCACAGCCTGGTAACTTCCTTCGGGAAGGATACGAACTCGAAGTTCACTCCCCTAAATGGGAAGAATTGAAACACCAATTTCTGAAATCTGTGAAGTTGATTCCTGCCGTGAATGATACTCCTCACCGAACCCAAAACCGCTCCAGTTTAATTGCCGAAACGCAAACCTCTTTCCATAATGTGGCCAATACCGACTGGACATTGGAGGCAAACCGGCAATGGCTGGCAGAAATCAGACAAAAATGGCTGAATAAATCTGTTATAACCGAAGTGCCCTTACTTGCTGATTTACCGGAAAGAAATCGCGAAAGAATTAAACTGAAAGGCTGGAATGGCGAAAGTAAATGGAAGTACGTATTGGCAAATACTGAAGATTACGGGGATTTCCTGTCGCAATCCTGTGACTGGCACCTGGTTCCCGCGGTTAAACGGGCCGAACTATTAAGAAATTCGGCAGTAGAAATCGAAAAAAAACGGGGAGATCTTATTGGTGCAGCTGTTTCTGAATTGGGGAAAACAGTAGCCGAGGTTGATGTGGAGATTTCAGAAGCCATTGATTTTGCCAATTACTATGCCCAGTGCATACTGGATTACGAAACTGAGATAAAAACCGAACCACAAGCAGGGGTACATTTGGTTCTATCGCCCTGGAATTTCCCCATAGCCATCCCGATTGGAGGCGTGCTGGCCTCACTGGCAGCAGGTAAGAGAGTGATTTTGAAGCCATCGACCAATGCGGCTGCTACTGCCTATCTCACTTCCAAATGCCTTTTGGATGCAGGAATTCCTTCCTCAGCCTTTACCTTTCTGCCTGCCGAAGAAACGAGTCTTGATCCCTATTTAAGTGAAGGAAGCCATTTTGACGCGGTTATCCTTACAGGTGGAACAGAAACTGCCAGATTCCTGCTCAAAAGAAATCCATCGCTCAATCTCTATGCTGAAACCGGTGGCAAAAACAGCACCATCGTGACGGCTTTGTCTGACCGCGATCAGGCCATCAAAAATGTCATCTGGAGTGCTTTTGGGAACGCCGGGCAAAAATGCTCTGCCACGTCCCTTTTAATTCTGGAGGAGGAAGTCTTTGAGGATAAACACTTCAAATCTCTGCTGAAAGATGCCGCATCTTCTAAATTTCATGGAAATCCGTGGAATCTCGAGACACAGATTGGTCCGCTGGCGGTTCCTGTCTCTTACAAGATTAAAAAGGTGATTCACGCTGTACCTGATACGAAATGGCTGCTGAAGCCAGTTTTGGAAGGAGACTTCTTTCTTTCACCAGGTATCATCTGGGGGCTGGAAAAAACGGATTTCGCTTATTGTAATGAACTTTTCGGGCCAATACTCGGAGTAATGAAAGCCGCAAATCTGGAAGAAGCTGTAAAACTGGCCAATGGTGTAGAATATGGCCTCACCAGCGGACTTGAGAGTCTGGATACCGACGAAATCAACTACTGGAAACAACACCTCATGGCAGGGAATCTTTACGTAAACAGACCTACCACCGGAGCGATTGTTCAACGTCAGCCTTTCGGTGGAATAAAGGCTTCATCTTTTGGTTTTGGTATGAAAGCAGGCGGGCAAAATTACGTGCTTCAGTTTATGAAACCGTCTAACGAAGCTGAACGGGCTAATAACCCGCAGGCCAGCTATGCCTACTGGGCAGAAAACCTGTTTGCCAAAGAAATCGATTATGCCAACTTACGCGGGCAGGATAATCTGAACCGGTATCTGAAACCTGATTTGGTCTATATCCTTGCCGATGAAAGAACGCCCATTCAGGATCTTGAAAACGCGAAACTGGCCTGCCGGACCTTGAACCTTTCCTTCAAGATAATCAGTAGTTTTGAGTCGCCCTGCAGAGACAGGAAGATGCAGCTGGTTGAAAACTGGAGTGATATTCTCCCCGAACTGGATTTCTCAGTAAAGGTGAGGTCACTTTGCGTTGAACCTCTTCCCGTGGAGTTCAAGGCAGCCTGTCACAAAAAAGGCATTCATATATATGACAGACCCGTACATACCAATGGCCGCGTAGAACTTTTGAATTACCTGGACGAACAGAATTTCTCATTCAATTATCATCGGTATGGTAATTTAATGGGCCGTGCGTCAGCCGAATAAATAACCCAAACCTGTGGGTTGATACAGAAGCCAGCCTGTCAGAGACAGTCTGGCTTTTTGTGTGATCAGTACCTCATGCGGTATTTCTGCACTTTTGAAAAGAACAAGACGGTTTGCCAAAGGCTCAATTACCTTTTCTTTTTTATCCAGAAACATTTTCAGCTCTCCCCCATCGCCGGGTTTCCAGCTATCATTGAAATAAATAATCAATGTAATCATT
>CBINGY010000043.1:0-38012 GCA_966250325.1 uncultured Cytophagaceae bacterium
ATGCTGATTGGAATGGCCATTCCGCGTACAAAATTCGGAATAGTGGTAGCTACTGTAGCCCGGATATTGGTGCCAAACTGCTCGGCTCCCATGGTAATCATCACGATCCAGTAACCGGCGGAGATGCCCATCAAAACACAGACAAAATAGAATATAGCCGAGCTTTGATCATGCAGGTTTAAATAGACCAGAGAAATGACCAAACTGGCCACCTGAAAAATGCCGATCGCTTTCTTGCGGCTTTTGAGTTTTTGACTTACTACGCCACAGAAAACATCGCCCATGGCCAGGCCCGTGTAAATTAAGGCCACCGCTTTGCCGGTTGTAATTTCACCCTGGATATTGAGTTCGGCTGCCAGCGAAGGAGCCATCTGCATCAGAATCGTAACTACAAAGAAAACCGGAATACCAACCAACAAACTCAAAATATAGGTTTTCCGGCTTTGCGGATTGGTAATCAGCTTCAGAATATTCCCACGCTCGTGCTTCTGATCGTTTTTTGCATGCAGAAACATCTCAGATTCAAAGGTGCCGATTCGCATTAGTAGTAACAAAATGCCCAGCCCACCACCTACAAAAAACGCAGTTCTCCAGTAAAGCATATCGCCTACTAGTCCCGCCACCACTGCTCCCAACACACCGGTAGCGGCCAGAATGGAAGTTCCGTAACCACGAATCTTTTGAGGCATGGTTTCAGCCACTATGGTGACTCCAACACCCAACTCGCCGGCCAGCCCTACCCCCGCCAGAAACCTAAGGGCTGTATAGGAGTAAATGTCGTTAATGAAGCCATTGATAATATTACAAACCGAGTACAGCAAAATGGACCCGAAAAGCACGGAAAGCCGACCCTTTTTATCACCCAGAATTCCGAAGAAAATTCCGCCAAGCAACAGGCCCACCATTTGTACATCAAAGAGAAAAAGCCGCATATTATCCAGAGCCTGGCCGCTGTAGCCCATTTCTGCCAGACTACTTTTGCCAATGACCACAAACAGAATGAGGTCAAACGTATCCACAAAATAGCCCAGTGAGGCCACCAGCAACAGAAGAAGGGTTGACTTTTTCAAAGGAACGGTAAGGGTTAGAAAATCAAAGTTCGGTGAAATTGATTGACAGGCAAAGCACAAAAAAATGGTAGCTTGTGTTCACTTAGAAAGAATCTGAGCCGCTCCATGTCAAAATACCTGGGATTTATCCCGCGAGAAGTACCCGAAGATCTGAAACTTCTGGTGAAGTCTATTCCCGAAGAAATCGCCAACATGATCTCTCATGGTCTGGGGGCCTTGTTTTTTTTGGTGGGCGTTCCTGTGATGCTCTTTCAGGCAAACAGCAATTTCTGGCTGCTGCTTGGTTGTGTAATTTTTGGTGTTTCGCTACTCATGGTCTATTTTTCATCCACCATTTATCACAGCGTTTACCGACTGTTTTTGAAGCGACGACTGAGGGTCTTTGACCACATCAGTATCTATTTTCTAATTGCTGGGAGCTTTACCCCTTTTATTCTGGCTCATCTGCAGACCACCCTGGGCTGGAGTATCCTCGGTGTAATCTGGCTCATGGTGATGGTGGGAGGCGTTTTTAAATATTTTTTTACACATCGTTTTAATGTAATATCTACCCTGGCTTACGTGGGCATGGGCGGCATGGCCCTTTTTGTCATTACTCCGCTTTCAGAAAGTCTGCCGGCTCAGAGTCTGTTCTGGCTTTCCGCCGGTGGGGTTTCTTACCTGCTGGGAGTACCCTTTTATCTCTGGAAAAAATTGAAATTTAACCACCTAATCTGGCATGTTTTTGTGCTCGGGGGCAGTATTTCGCACTATTTGGCAGTCTGGTATCTGACTTAGCTTCCTGACCCATAAAAACTTACCAGATAAAGGACTATAAATAATGGGAAAAGACTCATCAATACCCCGAAGATGGCATAACCAAAAACCAAGGCATAGCCCAGGACCGCCAGAATGAGTGTGTATTTCAGTGCAAACTCAAATGCGAGCTGTCTTTTCTCTAAAGCGTCCAATTCAAAGGTATCCCAAACCAGTAAAGCCAGCCCGGCAGAAACCAGCAGAAACCCTAATTCATCAGTAGCGTTAGTTTGAACGGGTTGAAGAAAACGGTTTTCAGCATACGTGCTGGCCAGAGCAAAAACCGGGATTTGTAAAAACCCCGGTTTATAGCCTTTCAGGTAAATCAGTAGCAGGGCTATCCCGGATACAATAAGTGCAGTTCCGGCTACTTTAACACGGGTTTTCTTGTTCATTAGTTGCTGCTGAAAAACCTAACTTCCTTTTCACTACCATCCTCAAAATATACTTTGAATCCCACCAGTCCGAATTTGTGGTTGGCGATAAATTCCAGCTTATTCACACCCGGCACACCTCTTCCTGTTTCGGTTATCTTCATTACTTTTATATCAAAGAACCCCCAGGCATAATCATCATCTGTTGATTTGTAATCCACCGTCCGTGTAATTTTGCGACCGTCCAGTTTAAGAGAATAGCTATCTCCCACTTTATCGTCATACTTAACCAGCGTAAGGTTTCCCTCATCATAAACACTTTGAATACCTTCAGAGGTAATCCGGTATTTTTTGGACACTGTACCAGTATTTCCATTCCAGGTAACACCTTTTGCATATTTCGCAGCTTCAAGCATTTGTGGGTCGGTGATTACAATACTTCCAGTTATTGTACTCACTCCGTCTTCCAGTTTTGTTACCTCAGCAGAGAAATTGCCCACTCCGGAAATACTCCCCAGCGAAAAGGTGTTTCCTACTTCTCCAATTGCAGATTGATCTCCACCAAGTTTCCCGGATGGTCCAATACTATCGATGAGATCGCAGGAACTCAGTCCGATTGATAAAGCAGTTAAAAGGATCAGTTTATTTTTCATAGCGGTATTTGTTTTACAGCATGAATTTCATTCTCAGAAAGAATATATTTTATGACCGCTGCCTTTCTTCATTCTGAATGAAATCATACAATCAGTTTTTTGACCTTTAAACGGGAGTTTCTGGATTTTTCAGGGGAATTGTGCAGGTTGCGTTTCATACAACCTTCACATCCATTAAATTGATCTAAAAATCAGACTGATGCGTCAAACCCTCCTTTTGTTATTTGCTTTATCCTTTATTATCTCCTGCAGATCGTCAAAAGAGTCTGAAAACGCAGAAAGTTCTGAGCCCTCCAGGCTAGCATTACAAGAGGTTCAGAAGAGCATAGATTCGCTTCAGTTGAAAGGAAGTGTACTGGTTTATGATCAGAACGGAAATACCTTCTATTCCAATGATTTTGATTGGTCTGAAACCGGTTTCCTGCCCGCCTCCACCTTCAAAATCGCCAATTCCATTCAAGCTTTGGAAAACGGAATAGTACAGGACGATTCCACGATGTTTTACTGGGATAAGCAACCAAGACGAATGGCTGCATGGGAAAAAGATATGACGTTCAAAGAAGCCTTTAAAGCCTCCTGTGTGCCTTGTTATCAGCAGATTGCCCGTGAAACCGGAGTAAAGCGTATGCGGGAGACATTGGATAAAATCGGCTATCCGGGAATGGTTTTTGACAGCACCACAATTGATAACTTCTGGCTTGAAGGAAACTCCAAAATCACACAGTTTCAGCAAATTGATTTTCTCAAACGACTGGTCAATAAGAAGCTTGCCATCGCTGACAAAACGTATGAAGTAATGTCAAAAATCATGTTTATGGAAGCAAAAACCGGCTATGATCTCTATGGAAAAACGGGCTGGGCTCAGCCAGATGATTCCACCAATATCGGCTGGTTTGTGGGATATGCCATCACTCCCAAAGACACCCTTTATGTGGCCACAAACATACAGCCTACTGCAGGCTTTGACATGGATCATTTTATCAAAGTGCGTATAGATCTGGCGACCAAGGGGCTGGAAGCGGCTCTTTCCAACTAATTCTTTTCTCCATCGAGCCCTCAGGCTTCCTCTCACCTCTAGATTTCTAAGGTTGGGTTATTTTTAACAAAACTCCATTGGGTAGTTACTGAGGTAGGGCTTATGGTCCCATTGGGCAAACCTGGCCAATACTCAATTTTCATGGCACCTACTTCCATGCGTACATTTTCCGTACCCAGGACATCATTTTCTGAATAAGGGTGATCAATGGAGCTAATCACACATACTTTGAATGTATAATCAATAAATTTGACAAGTCCTGATTCATTTTGCTTATACCCTACAATATGAAATTCATTCAGATGTGTTCCTGCAACCAATTGGGTACTAAGAATCGGAGAACTATTAAAACCTATAAGTTTTGTAAATTCAATCCCCCTTGACCGTGATTTACCCGTTGTGACAGAAACATCATTCTTATCTGATGTATTTTCAATTCCGACTTCAAAATTGAGTATCCCAAAGGCTGTTCCCTTGTTCGGAAAGTCAGTGACAACTTCATCTGTGACGTGTCCGGGACTTATGAATACCCCAAAATAATATACCTGAGCATCAGCGGTAATACCAACTATCAGAAGAAAGAGAATGCTTATCCAGTTAAATTTCATGATAACAGGTAGTTAAAGAGTGGTATGATATTCAGATTTATTTCTTAAGTAGCTCCAAATGGTCTCGCCGCCATTTATAACTGCGGTACCTGCATTGTTTATTCTTTTGTATTCCCGCTTCATGCATCCTATGGCCAGGATAAGTTTTACATTACCAGCGGCAACATCTCCCTCACTTATATGTGTAGCCTCCCAGCTTTTAAAGCGTACAAGCCCCAACGAGATTTTTTCCTGAATAAAATATTGCGAATCATAGGGTTTATGAATTTCCAGAATCACTTCAGGCACCAGCTGGTTTGAGGTAATTTTGGCTGCCAATTGCGGGAAACTACTGTCAATTCTCAGTTTCAATGTAATTAACGGAGCCGTTGCTTTACCGGCACCTCCGCCTCCGGAAATACTCCCGATATTAACGGTATTATTTTCTACAAAGGAAATACTACTAAGCTCTACCAGATCATCTCCCAATATCGGGTTATCATACTGACCGGTTATGCCGGGTACTTTGAGTAGCATCACCGCATCTTGAGCTGAAACCGTGGTCGCAACCCAACTGAGCAGAAATAAAGAATATAGACGTTTTTTCATGGATTGGCTTCTTTTATTGATTGATGTTTGTTTTATCAAAAGCTTCAGGATTCAGGTATTTTCCTTTTTCTGAGCCTGTTTTTTCCACTTCTACCGGTGTTCTGAATTTCTGAGCGTAGGCGTCGTTTCTGATACCGGTTACCTGCCAGCTCACTTTTACCCTCGGCTTATCGGTTTGAATACGAAATGTATTTCCTGAAATTTCTTCAGAGACAATGGCCTGAGAGAATTGTCCGATGGAAGTGAGCTGATACCGAAAATCCATGTTCAATGCCTCAAAGTAACCGGGAAGCTCTACCCGGGCATTTCCATTTTCATCGGTCACCACATTCCCGTTATAGATATTCATCATATCGGGGCTCTCCACAAAACTGTGATAAAGGATTTTATTCTCGGGATCTGCTGGGTGATCTATTTTGAATGTACCGGCAGCTTTGCTGAGTGTTCCGGCGACACTCAGATTTCCCAGAATAGCCACCTGATCATTTACAACAAGCTGCTGCTCCATCACCGCCGGTCCGGTAACCTCCATGCCTCCATCTACTTTCAAAGCCTTGCCAGAACCAGAAGCCGCCCCGTCAATGTAGACCGCATAAGGGTAAATGCTGTTCCTTACATAAAGTTTTGATTCTGAGTTAATGATGTCTGTGCCAATTAACACCTGCTCGGTAAAATCGGGAGTTTCTGAAAGGATGCTGTTTCCATTCACCTGAAGATGAGCATTCGGCACGCTTTGATTTATACCAAAAAAACCCTGGGAGTTTAAGGAGAGACGTTCTTCGAATGAAATATTATCAAAAATCACCCATCGGTCGGTGAAAGTATTTATTCCCATAAAATAATGGCCAAGATCGTTTTTAAACCGTATTCCTGCATAACCGTCATTCAAGGCAATAACGCTGGCTCTGAGTGAGAACGGCGACCTAATATCTAAAATATCGAGTGGTTCCTGAGTACCTATTCCCAATAAGCCAGAAGTACTCAGCGTCATCTGAGGAGCTACGTTATTGGTAGAGAATCCCAGATTGTGATTGGTGTGAGTCTGTATGATAGCCTCCGTACCATTTAATTTGGTACCTACTTTCACGCTTCCATCTACAGACTGATGGGAGAAACCAATTCCCTCTTTTTTGATGATGCTGATTTCATTACTCTGGTAGGGGTCCAGCGTGATGGATTGGCATAAAGCGGGGATTCCGGCAATAACCCATATTATAATAAGAAGAGTTTGTTTCATGGAATAGAATTAAAAGTTAAAATTCAAAAAACCATGGAGCCCTGACAATCACCCTGTAGGGTGATTTTTTGTCTTAGTATCACCCTGTTACGTTGATAATTTCTATATTTGATGATAGCCAGTGAGAACTCCATGGAAATTGTACTAGTTGAAGATGATCCCATAGTGAGGGAAAGTCTGAGGGCTCTGATAGCCAGCCAAAGTGATTTAAGAATTCTTCATTCCTATGATAACGCAGATACTTATTTGCGGAACCTCTCATTGAAAAAAATTTCGTGTGATCATCTCCTTCTTCTTGACATTAGTCTTCCGCGGATCTCGGGAATAGAAGCTCTGCCTCAAATCAAAGCTTTCCATACGGGAGATGTGGTCATACTTTCTACGTATGAGGAGGAAGACAAAATTCTGCAGGCACTAAAAAATGGAGCTAGCTCTTACATTTCAAAAAGAGAAGGACTTAAGGGTATTCTGGAAGGTATCCGTACGGTAATTGAAGGCGGAGCGTATCTTTCACCTGCAATAGCACGTGAAATTATTAACTATTTCAAGGTAGTAAAGCCCGCCATTGAGCTTCCGGAGAGACAAAAGGAAGTACTTGAAAGTTTGGTTAATGGCCTTTCATATCAGGCTATTGCTCTGAAATTGAGCATTTCTGTAGAGACCGTGAGATCACATGTAAAGAAAATGTACCGGCAACTTCATGTAAGCAATAAGGCTGAGGCCATCCAAATGTATAACCAGGGCTCCGTAAAATAAATTAGATTGAACAAACTCCTTCTTCCCTTGGGTATAGCGTTCTTTTTTCTGCTCCCGGGATGCAGGAAAAGGGATAAATCACCAGATACTGCAGAAAAGGCAGATAATCCGGTGGTCTATTCAGAGACTGACACACTTTATATAAAGTCATATTCTACCACCGATGGCCTTATTTCATCTGATCTCCTTAACGTATACAGCGATAACTATGGCTATGTCTGGATAGCCTCCGGGAAGGGAATTATGCGTTTTGACGGGCTCTCATTTACCCCTTTTCTGAGTGACCCCAAATATGGAATTCCATTAAAAGGTGCTTCCGCTTTTTATGAAGATTCTGAAGGAGTTTTGTGGGTGTTCAGCGGAACGGGTCATCTTTTTCGCTTAAACTCTTCCCAAAATGAATTTGTCTACGTAAAAACCAAACTGGAGAACGGCTGGCTGGAAGAGCGACCCATGTTTATTGAAGAAGCAGATGAAGATTACCTGTGGCTGGGAGGTTACGGCGGTATTCAACGAATAAACAGACGGACGGACAGCGTAGAAGTATTCCCTCTGGAAAAAATAAGGACTATGGACTGGCCGTATCCTGAAAAATTGAGAATGGAAGCTTGTCAAAAGGATAAGGAGGGGAATTTATGGCTGGGAACCCGCAAATTTGGTCTGGTGAAATTTGACATAAAATCGAAGACCTATGAAATGATCCGTGATCTTCCACGATTTAACGGTTACCTGCTTGATGATTGGGTTACAGATATGGTTACTGCTGATGACGGTACTTTCTGGATTTCAGACTATCAAAGAGGACTGGTCCACTTTGACCCCATTAATAAGCAGATAATTGGTTTTTTTGAGATAGAAAAACAGATAAATTCTCCTTTTAAGGTGGCTATCAGAGATATGTGCCTTGACGGAGAAAGGATATGGCTGGCAACAAATTATCACGGTTTTCTCTCGTTCAATCTGAAATCTAAAACTGTAGATAATCCATATAACCTGTCAAATTCAGATTTGCCACATAACCAGATTAAATCAGTTACCCGCGATATTTCAGGCAATATCTGGCTGGCCGGAAACCAACTCTCCATAGCTTCCCCTGAGTTGTACACATTCAAAACATACCATCTCGGGCAAAACCTGCCGGCTTACAATCTAACACCTATTGACCGTGGAGTATTAGCCACAACCGCTCAGGGCATTTATCAGATAAGAGACGGGGAACCAGCTCAACTGGTCTCTCGGGATGAAGAGTCCTATTTTGGAATTCTCAAATCGAAGTCGGGGGATGTTTGGGCAGGCAAAACATTTACTGCCCTCCAGTTTGACAGTACGGTGAACCGAACAAAAAAAGTTCTCGAATCTCAACTGGTTATAGATTCGGTGGGAAATACAATACGAAGAATTCAAAGGATACTCGAAGATTCGCAGGGAACGATCTGGATGATTGATGACTGGAACCGCCTGAAAATGATCAAACCGAAAACGGGAGAAATCATCAATATTTTTGAACTTGCTCAAGATCCCGTGAGCAAAAAATTTATTCAGGTTCAATGTTTTTTAGACGATCCTGAGAACCGTCAATTGCTGGTAGGAACAGATCTGGGACTGGTCACAGTAAATTACGATTCTCAAAAATTATACTGGCCGCGGGAAGACCCCGGCCTGAGAAAAAGTATTACCTACCTGTACCGGGGTGCCTCAGGTACAATCTGGTCTGTTATCTCCAGCCAGATTTACGAGATAGACCTACAACAAGAAAGCCTAAAAAAACTGAAGTTTGATGACAGGCAGGTTGTTGAAAATTTCAACTGGATGGTGGAGTATCCTTCCGGGATGTTCTGGCTCCAAAGTTCAACTGGTATTATTCAGTTCGATGGAAAAGTAACCTCTCATTACCCCAATAAAAACTTCAGCGAAGGCAGTTTCGGGAAACCGTCACCGGTGGTGGTTTCAGGGGGTAAAATATATTTTGGAGGTGAATCAGGAGTTACGGTGATTGATCCCGGAAAAATAAAGAGAAGCACACACGCTCCGAAAGTCCATTTAAAAGCCCTAACCTTTCCTGTTTCGAATAGAAAGGGACAACTAGCGGATACCACCATAACTCCCTCATCCAATGTTTTACACCTGGACTATACCCAAAACAGGCTATCGTTTGAATGGATAGGCCTGCACTTCAAAGACCCGGAAAATAACCTGTATCGTTACCGGATGGAAGGCTATGATAGGCAGTTCAGAATTGCTGGTGAAGACCATAAGGCCAGTTATACCAATCTGAACTCCGGAAATTACCGCTTCATATTTTCAGCGGGTAACAGCGACGGAGTCTGGGCCAAGAACCAGAGCATTCAGATTGTCATTCATCCTCCTTGGTACAATACCTGGTGGGCAAGAATCAGTTATCTCACCCTATTTTCAATCATCATTTATGGCTGGATTCGTTACAGGGTCTTTTTGCAGCTGCAGAAATATAAGGCAACAGAAGAGATGCGTACCACCATCTCAGCCGATTTACATGATGACGTAGGTTCCTTATTGGCAGGATTATCCATGAAGGCCGAGGTTATGGCTATGGGTTTAAAACCGGTAGAAACGGAAAGTCTGCAATCCATTAGTGATATGGCCCGCCAGGCTATGGAACGCATGCGGGATACGGTATGGGCTATTGATTCCCGGAAAGACAAATATGAAAATTTAATAGACCGAATGAATGCGTTTGCACAGCAAATGCTTACAGATCGGGGATTCAGATACCAGTTCATGACAGAAGGGCTTGAAGTACACTCTTTTATCAGCCCCATATTGAGGCAGAATCTCTATCTTATTCTTAAAGAAGCGGTCACTAATATCATCAAACACTCCAATGGTGATCTGGTAGAAATAAGTTTGCAGAAAGATGCCTCGCATATCTCTTTGCGTATAAAAGATAATGGTGAGGAAAAGGAAAGAATCCCCACAGATGGGCTGGGCATCAGCAACATGCAAGCCAGGGCCTCAAAAATAAACGGAATATTAAAGGTAGGATACCAGAACGGATATCAGGTCTCTGTCACCGTTCCGTATGATTCCTGATACCTCTTGAGAGTGACATACTAATGAAGTAGCTTTGGAATTTCTGTTACGCCTTGCTTACTCCTTCCATTAATCCTCTGATGTAGCCAATGGCAAAGAGGGTTCCTATGGTACTGTATCCGGGATGTTCATTGCTGTCTCCTTCCATGGTAGGCACATGATCCGGCCTCAAGGGACCACGGAATCCCACTTCGTAGTAGGCCTTCATTGCCTCGTACATATCGGTTTTTCCGTCGTCATGAAATGTCTCCTCAAAGTGTTCTTTATAACCCCTCACATCACGAAAGTGAACAAAATGGATAAGCTCTTTTTTTCCGAAATACCTGATTGCCCCCGGGATATCCTCTCCTTTGCCATCCTCGCCCATGGAAGCAAAACTTCCCTGACAAAACGTAAGACCATTGCTGGGGCTAGGCACAAGTTCAATCAGTTTTTTGAAGGCATTGACAGAAGTCATAATTCGTGGAATTCCCCGAATCTGGTCAACTGGCGGGTCATCAGGATGAAGAGCCAGTTTTACACCCAGTTTTTCGGCTTCTGGTATTACGGCTTTTAAAAAGTAGCTGAGATTATCCCACATTTTGTCGTGTGTAAGGGCTCCGTATTCTGTGATCACTTCCTGATCTTTAATGGCGTCAATATCAAAAGCACTCACCAGAGCCCCACCCCGGCTGGACCTGTCCATTTGCGTGCGTGCCCAACTGATTACCGGCATCCAGTTGTAGCACACGGTGTCAATACCCACCTCTGAGATACTTTTCATAAACGTTATGAATTTGTCAATCTCCTGATCACGGCCATCCAGACCCAGTTTGGTTTTGGTGTAGAGAGAAGGCGGGCCTTCGATTACTTTGAGGTCAAGACCCTCTTTGGCCCAGGCTTCTTGGGTGGCTTTTACAGCTTGCAGTTCATAGTTCTGGTCTGGCGACAGTCCGGCCAGAGCGGCATTAATACCTCCTACAGCTCCTAAAACCCGCATTTGACGAGCCAGGGCTACTTTACGGGGCTCAATACCCCAGAAATAGGCCAGACAGAGATGCATGCCGGCGTCTTGCAGCAGATCGTCTTTGATAGGTTTTCCAATATGAAATGCCGGGCTTTGTTGGGGAAATGAGGCTCCGGCAGCTATTACAGCGGAGGTCTTCAGAAATTTTCTTCTTGAATCTTTCATAGGGTTGAGTCAAAGGCTTGTGTAAGCTAACCAGATCAGAGGGCTTTGCCAAGCCCAAACGACCAACGAATTCAATGGATTGACCAACGACCTGATTGAAACCGAATCGTCTCCTCATTCCTGCCAATGGCAGCTCCGCTGCCGTTATTTCAATAAAAACCCTAAATTGCTCTACTGAAAACCCTATGCCCCGTTTACCCCCTGACCCTCTATGGAAAAAGCCGTATCCGTAAGCTCCCTTAGCAAAAGAGACACCACCATTTCCATCTTCATTATTGGTCTCATGTTTTTTATATTTGGTTTTGTTTCCTGGGCCAATTCCATCCTAATTCCCTATTTCAAAATCGCCTGCGAGCTCACCAATTTTCAGGCGTATCTGGTGGCCTTTGCTTTTTACATTTCGTATTTCCTGATATCGGTGCCGGCCTCTTACCTGCTCATAAAAGTAGGCTTTAAAAAAGGGATGATGATCGGTTTCTGGCTCATGGCAGCCGGGGCCTTCATCTTTATTCCGGCGGCTTATGGACGTACTTATCTGATTTTTCTATTCGGACTCTTTACGCTTGGTGCCGGACTGGCCATTTTGCAAACTGCGGCCAATCCCTATATCACTATTTTGGGCGACAAAGAACGGGCTGCCCAGCGAATCAGCATTATGGGCATCTGCAATAAAGCAGCAGGTATACTGGCACCACTGGTATTCGCAGCAGTAATACTACGGGCTACAGACAGCGAGCTGTTCCAAAGCCTGGACTCCATGACCGGCCCCGAGCGAAACGCCGCTCTGGATGAACTCATCCAGCGGGTGATAGTGCCCTATCTGGTGGTAGGTATTGTTTTGTTTTTGCTGGGATTGGGCATCCGGTATTCGCCTTTGCCTGAAATTGATACAGACTCAGAAGACGAAACCAGTTCGGGCAACACTTCCGGCAAGACCAGCATTCTGCAGTTTCCGCATCTGATTCTGGGTGCCGTAGCTATTTTTCTGCATGTAGGGACCCAGGTGATAGCCATTGACACCATCATCGGTTACGCGGGAAGTATGAACATACAGCTCATGGAAGCAAAGGTTTTTCCTTCGTTTACGCTTACGGCCACCATTTGTGGCTACATTCTCGGGATTATCTGTATCCCGAAATACATTTCGCAGGTGACCGCCCTGAGAATCTGCACTTCGCTGGGGCTTCTTTTTACCTTACTCATTGTTTTTACTCAAGGGTCGGTTCAGTTTATGGGTCATACCGCCGATATTTCTATCTGGTTTGTGGTACTGCTGGGTTTGGCAAACTCCCTTATCTGGGCGGGTATATGGCCCTTGGCTTTGGATGGTTTGGGAAAATTCACCAAACTGGGAGCTTCTGTATTGATCATGGGATTATGTGGCAATGCCATTTTGCCTCTGTTTTATGGTTATTTCGCTGATTTATATGATCTCAAAACAGCCTATTGGGTGCTGTTCCCTTGTTATGTGTATCTGGTTTTCTATGCCAGCAAAGGCCACCAAATAAGGAATTGGAAGTTCAATTGAACAAGTCCCTCTCCCTCGGGAGATGCGACGTTTCGCAGGGATTTAGGGTGGGGTTGAACAGCTTCATTAAGACTCTTTTATTTAAAAAAATGAAAAACAAACTTACACGCCGCGATTTTATAATCCCCATGGCTACCGCCACCTTAGGGCTCACTACTCTAAATACTTTTGCCAAAAAAGGAACGAGAAAAGTGACAACAGGCAAAAGAATTGGCATCATCGGACTGGACACTTCGCATTCGGTGGCCTTCACCAAATCGCTCAATAAAAAAAATGCAGACCCAATTTTCAAGGGCTATAAAGTAGTGGCAGCCTATCCTCAGGGCAGTTTGGATATTGTTTCCAGCACCGAGCGAATTCCCGGTTATATAGAGGATGTCAAAAAACTAGGGGTGGAGATTGTTAATTCTATTGCGGAACTGCTTCCGAAAGTAGACATGGTTTTGCTGGAAACCAACGACGGCCGCCGGCATCTGGAACAGGCCCTGGAGGTTTTCAAAAGTGGTAAAACAACGTTTATTGACAAGCCCATTGCTGCCTCTTATCAAGATGCCAAAGCCATTTTTGCGGCATCAGAAAAGTACAAGGTACCGGTGTTTTCGTCTTCTTCTTTGCGGTACGCCACCCATGTGCAGGAGGTCAAGAACGGTAAGCTGGGCAAAGTCAACGGTGCCGATACCTATAGCCCCATGAAATTTGAAAAAACGCATCCAGATTTATTCTGGTATGGTATTCATGGTGTGGAAATGCTTTTTGCAGTAATGGGCACAGGTTGTAAAAGTGTTCGAAGAACCATCGGCGAAGATCAGGAGGTATTCACTGCCATCTGGGACGATGGACGGATAGGCACTTTCCGGGGCATCAAAAACGGAAAACAGGATTACGGCGGCATGGCCTTCGGCGAAAAAGGCATTGAACATCTGGGTCCATACAATGGCTACGATCCGCTGTTGGTGGAAATAATAAATTTCTTTGAAGCGGGCATTTCACCCGTGGACAAAAACGAAACCCTGGAAATCTGTGCCTTCATGGAAGCTGCAGATGAAAGCAAAAGGCAGGGCGGGGCTGAGATTATGCTATTGAGAGTAGAAGAGCCGTAAGGCAAATATATTTTATGAACATCCTTTGAGCCAAAATACTGTTTGAAGTACGGTCAAATGTTCATCAGATAAAAGCTGTTATAAGATAAAATCAACTGAACATTTGACTGTACAAGTTTATTTTGGCAATGCTTTTTGGGTTACCTTTTTTCGAAGGGCACGCCTAGTGAAAAGGTAATGCCCGTCCCTGTCAGCCGACAGGCAGGCGGCAAGGACAGCCGCGACGGAGAACATTGAACGATCTATTCCTCAATCGCTATCTGCTACAAATACCTTCTTTCCGCTTACCATAGTAAGTTTCACATCAATCCCTTCATCAAAAATCACCAGATCTGCATCCTTTCCTACAGCCAGTGACCCTTTGCGATCATCCATTTTCATGATCCTGGCCGGTGTGAGGCTGGCCATTTGAATGGCCTCTAAAAGAGAAACCTTTCCCATTTTCAGCATGGTGCGAATAAGCCGGTCAAAAGTGGCAACACTGCCGGCAAAAGCTTTACGATCGGGCATTTTGGCAACGCCATCTTCCACAATGACTCGGGTACCATTTTTATTGGACCCTAGCACAGATTCGCCCTCGGGCATGGCTGCGGCCCGCATAGCGTCTGTAATAAGGGCAGTTTTGGACGGACCTTTAATCTTATGAATGAGCTGTAACAACGGTGCCGGTAAATGCACCCCATCGGCGATAATTTCCACATCCATGTTATCAATGAGATAGGCGGCCTCAATAACCCCGGCGTAGCGGTAGGCATTTCGGCGACTTACCCCCGACATGGCCGAGTAAAAATGCGTAGCCAGCGAATAACCATTTTTCCAGGCTTCCAGGGCTTCTTCGTAGATGGCATCGGTATGGGCTATGGCGGCCAGGATACCGTTTTGCACCAGCGTTTTCCCAAATTCAATGGCTCCGGGCAGCTCGGGTGCGGCACTCCAGCGTTTGATAAATGGATAGTTCTGAATGATCTCGTTATACTCTTCAGGATCAGGATTTTTGATGTATTTGGGGTCTTGTGCACCCCGCTGACTCATAGCAAAATACGGCCCCTCCAGATGCATTCCGATGAATTGAGCCCCATTGGTATTGATTTTATCAGCTGCCTGATAGGCTTCCAACGTTTTGATTAAATCCTCTTTTTCGCAGGTGAGGGTGGTGGGCAATATGGACGTGGTGCCATAGCGGGCGTGCGTTTCGGCAATCCCCAGAAAAGCTTCCACCGTACCATCCATAAAGTCAAAACCACCTCCGCCATGCAGATGAATATCAATGAAACCGGGAGAAACATACTGCCCTTTGGCATCAATGACTTCAACATCTGAAATATCAGGATTACCGGATTCCACGGCCTTAATTTTACCATCTTCCACCAAAACAAAGCCTTGCTCCAGAATTTGGCTTAGAGTAAGTACTTTGGCATTTTTTAGGAGGGTTTTTGAATGCATATCGACAATTTTATACCACAAAGATTACGAAGACTTTCGCAAAGGCCTCAAAGCCAATTGAACAAATACCTTTGTGCTCTCGGTGTCTCCTTAGTATACTTTGTGGTTAAATTATTAATTGAATTTCTCCAGGAAACTTCTTTCTAACAACCCCGCCGCCCCCTCATCCAAGAACAACTCACAATCCGGATGCTCCTGTAAAATGCTGGCCGGGTATTGCGGCGAAACAGCTTCATTGAGGCAATTTCGAACGGCTTCTGCTTTACGTTCATCGGGTACCGAGCAGATGATTTTTGCCGATTTCATGATTTGACGAATAGACATACTGATGGCCTGACGGGGCACGGCTTCCATGCTTTCAAACCAACCTTCTGAGAATTGTTGCTTGCGGCATGCCTCATCCAGATTGACAACAATATACGGCTCCTCCGTCGCAAAATCGGCTGGAGGATCATTGAAGGCCAAATGCCCGTTTTCTCCTATTCCCACCAACGCCACATCTGTGGGATTGGCCTGAATTAAAGCTCCCAGTCGGGCACATTCTGCCTCTGCATCGGCTTCTCCATCAATGAGATTCGCTTGCTTAAGGGAAGGATTGACCAGATTGATAAACCGCTCCAGCAGGTATTTCCGGAAACTGGCACCATGCGTAATAGGTAGCCCCAGGTATTCGTCCAGATGAAAAAGAGTGACCTTGCTCCAGTCGATGCCCGGTTCATTGACCAGCCGGTTCAAAGTCTCAAACTGGCTGGTGCCTGTGGCCAAAATGATGTTGGCAAAACCTTTTTCGGCAATGCTCGCTTTGATGGCTTTAGCCGCAACCTCACCGGCCGCCTTGCCCATGGCTTTGGGGTCTTTTAATATTTCTATTTTCATATCAGACGCGTAAGAAAATTCGCTTGTCGTAAAGCAATTTCAGAAATAACCATTTGACTATCAACAGACAAACAGCGAAAGTGAGCA
The DNA here is from genome assembly GCA_966250325.1 of uncultured Cytophagaceae bacterium. GTDB lineage: Bacteria > Bacteroidota > Bacteroidia > Cytophagales > Spirosomataceae > Jiulongibacter. The sequence goes on from CBINGY010000043.1 coordinate 16,392, forward strand.
AGGCATAGGTTTCTCCAGAAAGCTGCATAAGCCATTGAAAAAGAGCCTCTACAGTGTATCGCCAATTGATGAATTTACCGGAGATATAAATCAGAATGGAATTCATGCCTATCACTTGCAAAAAGAAAGACCATTTCTGATAACCCAGCACATCGATGACGTAGTAAAACAGAGCAAACAGTAACAAACTCAGCCCCACCGTTTGCATCACAAATGAGCTGGACCAGAGGTTTTTGTTGATCGGGAAATCCAAATTCCAGAGCTGGGCGATGATGATACAAACGACCCCAAACAAGGCCATCGCTACGGCCTTTCGGGTTGGTTTCACTGCCTTATTTTTGATATACAGGCCGGTTATGATCCCTGCCAGAGCATTGCCAATGGCCGGGATATTATTGAAAAAACCTACTGTATCGTGGATTTCACGACTCAGTTTTCCCGGTAAGACAGTACGATCAACAAACGACGCAAAATTGCCTTCCATGGTGAGATCGCCCATCGGAAATCCTGGTGCAGATGTGAATTTCAGAATGAGCCAATAGCCGATGAGGAGCCCGCCAAACCAGTAGATGAGCCACTTTTCTTTGACATGAAGATAGAGCACATTGGCCAGAGCATAAGCGATTCCGATACGGCCCAGCACACTCATAAACCGGATATCGGACAGTGGCCGCAGTTCCAGTCCGTTATTGTAAATTACACCCAGAAGAATCAGAATCAGCCCGCGTCTCAGCACACGATGGAGCACCTTCCTTTTAGGTTGGCCCGAATCAAGGGCCTTACCCACTGAAAAAGGCGTGGAAACGCCAGCCAGAAAAATAAAGAGGGGGAAAATAAGATCATAAGCCGTGAAACCATCCCAAAACGGGTGCTCAAACTGCCCGGAGAGCGAAACCCAGAAGGGCTTTCCGGTGATTTTGGCCATGGCATGAAAAAGCTCCTCACCACCAATAATCCAGAACATATCAAAACCCCGCAGGGCATCCAAGGAATGCAGGCGTTGACTAAGAAAAGTATTTTCTGATTTCATAGGCTGGAGGTTAGCTCTGCAAAATTTGAAAAGGCTGGCGGCTGATTGCCGAAAGCCGAGGGCTCTTAAACTACAGGTTCCCACCCTGGCTCATATGATCTCGACCAAAGTTTCATGGCCTCCGGGTTATTGAGGATATGACCGTTTGTGGGGTCAATGTTCAGGGTTTGGCCGGTACGTTGAGCAATATTTCCCAGTTGAACCAGCAGGGTGCTTTTATGGCCACCGTCAATATCCGAAATCACCGGTGTACCCATTCGTATTCCGTCAAAGAAATTCCGGATATGAAGGGCATCCAGTTGCTGCGAAGGGTTTTGCAGATTTCTGGGGTCTATCTCAAAATCGTTTTTGACTTCTTTAATAAGGTTGTTCTTCAGGTCAAAAATCTTATAGGCGTTTCCGCTTTGAATCTGCAGGGAACCGTTCTCTCCGTAGAAAATTACTCCAACACTTTCGCCTTCCTCGTATTTGCCATTGCAGCTGCGACCCTCCCAGGTGATCATGGAATTATTGTCAAACTCCAGATTAATGACCTGCGTATCAGGGGTTTCCCAGTCGTCCTGATAGCGGTATCTCCCGCCAGCAGAATTGACTTTGGTGGGAAAATCAACTCCCAGTCCCCAACGTGCCAGATCCACCATGTGGGTGCCGTTATTGAGGGCTTCGCCAGTGCCCCAGTGCCAAAACCAGTGCCAATTATAATGAATAAGGTTGTCTTTAAAAGGCTTGCGTGGAGCCGGTCCCTGCCAGAGGTCAAAATTGAGCCAATCGGGCACCGGTGTTTCTTTGCCAATTCCGATAGACGCCCTGTTATTGGTGTACCAGGTTTTGGCAAAATAAGGTCGGCCAATCACACCTGCATGAAGCTCTTTGATAGCAGCAGCTACATTGGGCCAGCTGCGACGTTGATTACCCATTTGAAGTATCCGCTTGTGTTTGGCAGCGGATTTGATAAGCATCTCACCTTCAGCAGGATTATGACTGCAAGGCTTTTCCAGATACACATGTTTACCTGCCGAGCAGGCCAGCAGAGCGGCAGGGGCATGCCAATGATCAGGAGCAGTGACAATGAGCACATCCAGGTCTTTGGCTTCCAGGGCTTTTCTGAAATCCGGGGTGTTTGTTGGGCTATTCGACTGGATTTTGGCAACGGCTTCAATGCATACTTTGGCAGCCCTACTGTCAACATCGCAAATATGAAGCACTTCGCAGTCTTTTTGCGACGCAAAATTCTGAGCCACCGCCAGGCCGCGGCTATTAACGCCCATGCTGGCTACCATAATTTTCTCATTCGCCCCCCGAATACGACTATAGCTTTTGGAAGAAAATCCAGAAAGCATGCCACCTAAAGAAAGAGCTGCGGCTCCTGTTGCTGTTTTTTTAATGAAGTTTCGGCGAGAGTGTTTCATAACACCCTAAGTTAACGCTCATAACTGATTTTATAAAGCGTTCCACCTAAATCATCACAAACATAAAGGGCACCGTCTGGCCCCTGGGCCAATCCGCAAGGGCGGTGCTGAATAGGGCCTGTTGGCTTAGCCAGGTCTACTCCGGCAAAATTGTCAGCAAAGATTTCCCATTTGCCGCTTGGTTTCCCATTTTTAAAAGGTACAAAAGCCACAAAATAGCCCTTCTTCAATTCCGGAGATTGACCATGAAAAGCAATGAACGCACCATTCTGATATTTTTTGGGAAACATTTTGCCGGTATAAAACAGAAGATCATTGGGCCCCAGGTGAGCCGGAAAAGCCATGAGAGGGTCAATGGCCTTATCGCCTCCTGATTTTTTACCATCTCCGCCATATTCAGGAGCGAGTATTTTCTTTTTCTGAAACTGATCGTAATACATGTAGGGCCAGCCGGCATCGTCGTCTTGATTCAGCTCATACATGGTCTCGGCAGGTAGAAGTGCACTCTGCTCTGCGGTGTAGTATTGAGGATACTTATCGTGAAACTGGCCACGGCCATGAACCACCGTGAAGAGGCTGTTGCTTTCGTTGTTCCAGCTAATGGCCACTCCATTTTTCACCCCGGTGGCATAGCGTTTGCCATTCCCCATATTCTGATGTAGCAAATCGGCAGAAAACTTCCAGATACCTCCGGCTGAGTCCAGAATAGAGCAGGGCATAATTCCTTTCCCATTTTCATCCCTACAGGCATCGTTCCAGCTGCCAATTGTCACGTAGATGTTCGAATTCTGATCAAACGTAAATGGTTTGGCATTGTCTCTTCCGTGATCTGGCAAATCTCTTACTACCAGGTCTGGATTGTCACAATCTGTCACCTCATCGTTCAGATTCAGGCGGTAGCGGTAAATAGCTGAGTTAGTAGAGGCATAAATGTATCTGCCTTTTTGCTCAATCCCGGTTCCAGGGGCGTTACCAAAAGCCTTTTTGAAATCAATTACTCCATCCAGGTTGGTATCTTTGAGCATCAGGATACTGGCACCCTCTTCCAGTTTGCTTCTGTTGATATAAATAACTCCTTTTTCTGTAACGGTAATATGCCGTGCTTTACCCAGGTCTGTTCCGAGAATTTCGGCACTAAAGCCTTTGGGTACAGTAAGTTGAGATGCGGGTTCGTTTTGCTTTATGTTTTGCCGGTTTGCAGAAAGAAAAATGACGCATGTAATAGCCGCAGCCAATGTGAGTGGCCGAAGTAAAGGTATTCTCATTAACGTTTAACTAGTTGCTTCTAATATGGGGCCCGAAGATAAAATTATTATTCCCGTCAAATCAACCCCCGGAGCAAATTTTCTGCTTTAAAACGACTATTTGCAATATTCAGGCGGTATGTGAAGCAAATGTTCAGATTCTATATTCGTTTCCGGATTACCCCGATACGGTCCATACTCCGCCCTTCTACAGTATGTTCCGTTTTTGGGGAATTTTCTCCATACCCTCCCCATAACAAGGAGGCAGAACGTAAATTTTGATTCGAAAGAGTTGTAGGTTACCCTACCATATTTAACAATTTGTCATCCTTTTTGACTTCATTATGAGTATCTTATCAGAAAACGTTATTCCCAGCCAATATGGCAAAATATTCGAAACAGATGCCAGCGGCGAACTTGAAACTGAGGTAGTCATCAAAGCCATTTTAGCCGTGCCGGGAGTAAAAGATGCCTTTATAAGTAGCTCAGGTTACCCGAAGCAGATCACGGTTCACACATTTGAGGCGGTTGATATTGCTATCATTCAGGAAAAAGTAAATGCGGCAGGGTTTCATGTTTTACCCAAAGGCATGTTTCCTTTATAAATCAATCACTCGTTTCAAGCGGGAGTATAAATCTGCAAAAGCGAAGTTTAAGATTTATTACCTTACAAAAACCCAGTCCTTTTCTCCGGAAAGCTTGCTGTCAAATTCATACCCTTCGTAATTGAATGTTTTGAGATCTTCAGCCTGGTCTATGTTTTTGTCGATAACGAAACGTGTCATCAGACCTCGGGCCTTCTTCGCAAAAAAGCTGATTATTTTGAACTCGCCTTCCTTGTATTCTTTAAAATGTGGTGTGATTACTTCCGATTTCAAATGCTCGGGTTTTACCGCACCAAAATACTCCTGAGACGCCAGATTTATCAGCGGTTCTCCATCGGCCAATTCTTCATTGAGTGCTTCTGTGATCTTTTTATCCCAGAATTTATAGAGATTGGGTTTACGGCCTACTTTGAGCTGAGTTCCCATTTCCAGCCGGTACGGCTGAATAAGGTCAAGCGGCTTTAGAAGCCCATATAAGCCCGACAAAATCCGGAGTTTCCCCTGAAGCTGTTCAATCTGCCCCGGGTCCAATGTATAGGCATCCAGACCCAGATATACATCTCCTTTGAAAGCAAAAACTGCCTGACGGGCATTTTCAGGCGAATAATCTACCACGCGGGTTTGATTTCTTTCAAAGTTCAATTCTGCCAAAGTCCGGGAAATACTCATAAGATCTGCCAGCTTTTTGGGCGATTTCTTCCTCAATGTTTCATTCAGAATCTCCGTTTCTTTCAGAAAACGTGGCATTGTATACGTTCCGACAGGTAACGGGCTTTCAAAATCAAGGGTCTTGGCGGGAGAAACTACGATCTTCATGTAAGGATTGACATTAGATTAACAGAGAATAAACGGATCAATACGATGTACGGTTCATATTTTTCGGGGCGAATATCATAGAAAAGAACAGTTACTGTCAATATTCCACGCAGTTTTGTCAAAAGAAGTGTTTAGCATTAGTTTTAGGGCAGCATTCAACCGCAAGTTACTCGTGAAAGTAAGTCTATTTATTCCCTGTTATATTGATCAGTTTTACCCACAGGTGGGTATTGCATCGCTGCAGCTCCTTGAAAAACTTGGCTGCGAGGTAGATTACCCTCAGGGGCAAACCTGCTGCGGGCAACCCATGGCAAACTCGGGTTTTCAGCACATTACTGGCGAAATTGACTCTCATAACCGCCGGCTTTTTGATGAAGCAGAGTATGTGGTATGTCCGTCAGGGAGCTGTGCACTTCATCTGAAAGATCACGTTTTTCGCGACAAACCCCGCGTAATGGAGCTTTGTGAATTTCTCAACGACGTGCTGAAGGTAAGTAATCTGAGTGCCCGTTTTCCTCATAGCGTAGGGCTTCACCAAAGTTGCCACGGATTACGCGGCCTAGGCCTTGCAAAGAGCTCTGAACTTGTAAAAGAACCTTTCTCCAAGATTGAACCTCTTCTGAATCAAGTCAAAGACCTGAATCTCAGGATTCCCGATAAGTCAGATGAATGCTGTGGCTTTGGCGGTACGTTTGCCGTAAGTGAAGAATCTGTTTCAGCCAAAATGGGGCAGGATCGCTGCAAGGATTTTGAAGATTTGGAGGTGGATTACATCACCAGTGGAGATATGTCATGTCTAATGCATCTTCAGGGAACTTTGAAACGTAAAGGAAGTAAAACCCAGGTTATTCATATAGCTGAAATTCTAAACAGTAATCAAGCATGAGCCAGGCCAAACATGCCGAACTGGCACAAAACTTAACCCGCGATACGGCCCGTACTAACTGGCACAATAACTCCATCTGGTGGGTACGAAAAAACCGCGATAAAGCTGTTTTTGGTATTCCCGACTGGGAAAAGCTAAGGGATACAGCATCAGAAATAAAATCCTATGTGCTTTCAAACCTCCACGATCTCCTTTTAGAGTTTGAAAAAAATGCCCTGGAAAACGGCGTGATCGTACACTGGGCGGCAGATGCCAGTGAGCATAATGATCTGGTCAAATCTATCCTCGAAAAACACCAGGTCAAAAAACTGGTCAAAAGCAAATCGATGCTTACGGAAGAATGTGGCATGAATCATTTTCTCGAAGCTCAGGGAATTGAAGTGATTGATACCGACTTAGGTGAACGTATCATTCAGCTACGTCATGAGCCGCCAAGTCACATTGTGGCTCCTGCCATTCATCTTAAAAGGGAAGATATCAGTGAAACCTTCCATGAGAAACTGGGCACAGAAAAAGGCAATATTGATCCTCAGTACCTCACCGAAGCCGCCCGTCAAAGTCTGAGAAAAGACTTTCTTACCGCTGATGCGGCCCTCACCGGAGTTAATTTTGCGGTAGCCGAGACCGGCGAGTTTGTGGTTTGTACCAACGAAGGCAATGCCGACATGGGAGCTCACCTGGCACCGGTGCATATTGCCAGTATGGGCCTGGAGAAAATCATTCCAAAACGGAAGCATCTGGGTGTATTTCTGCGGGTACTAGCCAGAAGTAGTACCGGCCAGGCCATCACTACCTATAACAGTCATTTCCGGAAACCCCGCGAGGGCCAGGAGATGCATGTGATTATCGTAGATAACGGACGTAGCCGGCATGTCACACTTCCCGAGTTTAAAGACGCTCTGAAGTGTATTCGCTGCGGTGCGTGCATGAATACCTGCCCGGTGTATCGAAGAAGCGGAGGGCATTCCTATCATGTTACCGTACCCGGACCCATCGGATCCATTCTGGCTCCCAATAAAAATCTGGAAGAATATTCAGACCTTCCTTTTGCCAGTACTTTATGCGGAGCCTGCAGCAATGTTTGCCCGGTAAAAATAAATATCCATGAACAGCTCTATGCCTGGCGGCAGGTGATCGGGAAAGCCGGACATGTGCCCGCAGGTAAAGTACTCGGAATAAAAGCTATGAATTTTGTACTTTCAAAACCAGGCGTGTTCAATTTCGGTGGTAAGGCTGGGCGGGCCGTAATGCGTACCGTTCCGTTTGTGGTGAATAATGCCTTAAATCCCTGGTATAAATCGAGAGAAATGCCAGAGCCCCCTTCTGAAAGTTTCAATGAGTGGTATCGTAAAAACAGAAAGTAATGAACAGCCGGGAACTGATTTTAAGTAAGTTAAAAAAAGAAAACAGCGGACAAATCCCTCCCGAAATTCCACTGTTTGACTCAGGTTACCTGGGAAATCCTGTGGAAAAGTTCAAGGAACTTATTGCTATACTTCATGGGGAAACCATCCATGTACATTCAGCTGAGGAGATTCAGGCGTATATTGATTCAAATTATGCAGGCAGGCGGGTATTGCTTCAAACTTCTTTGCTAGGCTTGAACAATCATAAGGAGTGGGAAAACAGCACTCCACATGAGCTTCAGGATGTAGAGTTTGCCTTGTTTGAAGGTAGGCTGGGTGTGGCAGAAAATGGTGCCGTCTGGTTCAATACCGAGCTTTTAGGTGAGCGTGTGGCCCCATACATTACACAGCAGATGGGTATTTTACTCAGAAAAGAACGCATTGTACCCACACTGGTAGAGGCCTATGATTTGTTGGGTAGCCCCGATTCCGGATTTGCGGGTTTCATTGCTGGTCCATCCAAAACTGCCGATATTGAACAGTCCCTGGTCACTGGTGCCCATGGTGCACGAGGGCTGGTGGTGTTTTTACTGTGATAGAAGGCCTTTTGACGATAAAGGGGTGTTATTTTATACGAATTGTGTACCTTTAACACCAAATATTCAACCCTTTTCATAATGACTTTTCAAACTAAAGCTCTTCTGAGTTTTCTGTTTATTTGCTCGGTTTCTTTTGGTCAGTCTGTACGCTCCGATTACCCGATAGTTCCGGTGGGTTTTGAGAAAGTGAGGCTTCAGGATGGCTTCTGGAAAAATCGCGTTGAAACCGTCACTAAGGTTACTATCCCCTATTCCTTTCAAAAGTGCGAAGAGACCGGAAGGGTGGATAACTTTAAAAAGGCCGGAGGACTCATGCCCGGTCAGTTCATTGGCGGTTTCGGTTTTGACGACACCGACGTCTACAAAATCATGGAAGGTGCCAGCTACAGCCTCATGACCACCCCCGATAAGGCCATGGAGGAGTATCTGGATTCACTTATCTCCTATATTTCGGCTGCTCAGGAAGCAGATGGTTATTTGTACACAGCCTGGAGCCTGAAGGCAAATGACAATAAAGCCAATAAAATGTTTTGCTGCACCTACAGCGACCGGGGCCGCTTCTATAATTTAAGTCAAAGTCATGAGCTTTATAACCCCGGACACATGTACGAGGCCGCTGTGGCTCATTTCTACGCCACTGGCAAACGGAATTTCCTGAACATCGCCATCAAAAACGCCAATCTTATCTATGATGTAGCCATCAATCAGAAATTGCCCATTTACAGCGGTCATCAGGAAATAGAGCTTGGATTGGTTAAACTTTTCAGAGCTACCGGAGATGAAAGATACCTGATACTAAGCAAAGAACTTCTCGACCGACGCGGCAGAAACGGGGCCATTGACCCGGATAAGAAATCGTATGGTGAGTATGCTCAGGATCACATTCCCGTAACCGAGCAGCGGGAAGCCGTGGGGCATTCTGTGCGTGCCGGATATATGTATGCCGCAATGGCCGATATTGCCGCCATTATGAATGATAAGGCTTATCTGGCCGCAGCAGATGGTATCTGGGAAAACATTGTCCATAAAAAAATGTATGTAACCGGTGGGCTGGGTGCCGTACCCGGTCATGAGGGTTTTGACAAAGAGTACATCCTGCCAAATGACTGTTACGCAGAAACCTGTGCCGCTATCTCCAACGTCTATTTCAACCACCGGATGTTTCTGCTTCACGGCCATTCTTCCTACATAGACGTGCTGGAGAGGTCACTTTACAATGGCGTGCTACCGGGGCTCTCTCTGGAAGGAAACAAGTTTTTCTACCCTAATCCGCTTGTTTTTGATGGTAAATCCAATTTTAATCAGGGAGCCAATTGCCGCAAAGACTGGTTTGATTGCTCCTGCTGCCCCTCTAACTTGTCCAGGTTTATTCCATCGGTGGCGGGGTATATCTATGCCGCAAAGGGAAATGAATTATTTGTCAATCTATTCATGAATAATCAAACGGAGATCCAGCTTTCGAATGGCCTTCTAAAACTTACACACACCACCGCTTATCCGTGGGATGGTAAAATAAAACTGGAAATCGGAAATGATGATCAGGTAGATGCCACTTTGAAAATCAGAATACCGGGATGGGCAGGAAATCAGGCCGTTCCAGGAGATTTATATCAGTTTACTAGCAGCTCAAAATCGTCTGCTACCTTAGCAGTTAATAGTAAAAATCAGGCACTTGTGATGGAGAATGGTTATGCCGTACTAAAAGGAAACTGGTCAAAAGGAGATGTGGTAGAATTAATTCTTCCCATGGAAGTTAAACAGATGGTAGCTCATCCAATGATAAAAGATGACCTGGGAAAGGTGTCGGTTCAGCGAGGCCCCCTGGTTTATTGTGCAGAGGGTGTGGATAACAACGGAAAGGCCATTGACCTTAAGATTGGGAAAAATGACAAGTTTGAAACCTCCTTTACCGATGGCTTGCTTGATGGTGTCACGGTGATACGCTCCAAACCTCAAACTAGAAAAGATTCCCCGGTAACCTTAGTTCCTTACTACGCCTGGGCTCACCGGGAGCTCGGCGAAATGGCTGTGTGGTTAAACTCCGATTTACATAAATGATTCAGGCATACAACGGTGTAGACCGCCTTTATGTGGCCATTGACTGTATCATCTTTGGTTTTGATGGTGAGCAATTGAAGCTACTTCTTATTAAAAGAAACTTTGAACCCGAAAAAGGCCGCTGGTCTCTCATGGGTGGTTTCGTGAAACAGCATGAAAACCTGCAGGATGGTGCCCGCCGGATTCTGAACGACCTCACCGGTCTGGAGAATGTATACATGGAACAGCTGGAGACTTTCGGAGATATTAGCCGAGATCCGGTAGCCCGAACCCTATCCATCACCTATTTTGCCCTGATTAATATTGAAGACCATGACAGTGAACTGGCCCGGTCAAGAAACGCCAGCTGGGTAAGTCTGGACTCCATTCCCGATCTGATCTTTGATCACTCTCACATGATCAGTAAGGCTCTGCAATCGCTCCAATACAAGGCTGCCCTTCACCCCATTGGTTTTGAATTGCTCCCTGAAGAATTCACGATTCCTCAGTTACAGAAACTGTATGAAGCCATTTACGGTAAGTCGCTTGACCGCCGAAATTTCAGCCGAAAAATATTATCGACAGATTTATTGATTGATACGGGAAAGAAAAATCAGACAGGAAATACCAAAAAAGCCATTCTGTACAGACTGGATGAGCAGAAATACAACGACCAGTTCAATGCCTTTCACTATTTTGTTCCGAAAGGACTCATTTAAATGCCGATTACCCGCCCTATGAAAATCGTTCGTCAATACCTGATAACCCTTCTGATTTCACTTGGTGCTTTTTCCTGCTCAGATCGTGCCGGAAATACATCTATAACCGATGAAATTGAAGTAGATGTCATTTCCCCAGTCCACGAGATTCAGCCCACCATGAATGGAATCTTCTTTGAAGACATCAACTTTGCTGCGGATGGAGGGCTATACGCCGAACTCGTCAAAAACCGATCGTTTGAATTTGATTCTCCCTGGATGGGCTGGAAACACCTCCCTGAATCTGACAGCCGGTTCAGTATAGTTAATGAACTCACCATCGTAAAGGATACCAAAACAAACCAACGGTATGTTCAGGTAGAAAAGCGTGATTTAGCCAGAGATTTTGGGCTTGAAAACGAGGGTTTTGATGGAATGGGAATACAAAAGGGAGCGAAATATGACTTTTCAATCAAGTCCCGATTAATCTCAGGGGATATTCTCATCAAAATACTACTTACAGACAGTACAGGGAAAAATGTTCTTGCAGCTTCCGAAATACATCCCGCGGGGTCTGAATGGAGCACGTATGAAACTGTACTGGTGCCGCAAACCACCAATGGATTTGCCCGGTTGAAAATTACCTTTGAAGGAAAAGGGCAATTGGACATAGATCAGATTTCACTCTTCCCGCAAGATACCTGGAAAGGCAGAAAGAAGGGATTAAGAAAAGATCTGGTTCAATTGCTTGCAGACCTGAATCCGGGTTTTCTTAGGTTTCCCGGCGGGTGTATTGTGGAAGGTCGTACTTTGGACCAGCGTTATCAATGGAAAAAAACAATAGGCAATGCCGAAGATCGCGAAACCCTCATAAACCGCTGGAATACTGAATTTGCTCACCGCCCCACACCCGATTATTTCCAGTCATTTGGCCTGGGATTTTTTGAGTATTTCCAGCTTGCCGAAGATCTGGGAGCTGAGCCGTTGCCCATTCTCTCGTGTGGTCTTGCCTGCCAGTTCAATACCTCAGAGACGGTTCCTATGGATCAGCTTGACCCTTATATTGCCGACGCCCTTGATCTCATTGAGTTTGCGAATGGCCCTGTAAACAGCACCTGGGGAAAAATAAGAGCGGCCATGGGGCATCCCGAGCCCTTTCATCTGAAATACATCGGCGTAGGGAATGAACAGTGGGGCAAAGAGTATTTTGAGCGATATGAGGCATTTGCCAAAGCCATTAAAAGCAATTACCCGGAAATGAACATTGTCTCGGGAACCGGTCCTTTTGCAGATGGCGAACTGTTTGAAGCTGCCGAAAAAGAACTCGAAAGATTAAAACCAGAGCTGGTAGACGAGCATTATTACAAATCACCCCAGTGGTTTCGTGAAAATGCCACCCGCTACGACTCCTATAACCGCGATCGGTACAAAATTTTCGCCGGCGAATATGCCGCTCAAAGTGTAGAAACTGCCAGCCCCGAAAACCGGAATACGCTGGAATGTGCTCTGGCCGAGGCCGCTTTCATGACAGGCCTTGAACGTAACGCCGACGTGGTTTATATGACCTCCTACGCCCCGCTTTTTGCTCATGTAAACCGCTGGCAGTGGACACCCGACCTTATCTGGTTTGATAACCTCACCTCCTACGGCACAGCCAATTATTTTGTGCAAAAGTTATTCGCAAACAACGCCGGCACTCATACTTTGTCTATAAAAAGCAAAGCTGAAAACATTACCGGGCAAAATGGATTATACGCCTCGGCTTCCATTGACCAACGCACGGGAGAGGTAATTCTCAAGCTCGTCAATGTACTTCCCGAAGGACGATCTGCCCTGATTAACCTCAAAGGCTTCACCGGAAACGGGAAAGTAAAGGTTACGAGCCTTCAGGGCAATGATGCACAGGTTTACAATACCATTGACAAACCTTCCGCCATTTCACCCTCTGAATCTGAAATTTCGGTACAAAACGGCAAAATTTCATTAGAAATTCAAGGCAATAGTTTCAAAGTACTTAGGCTTAAAATCTAAAGAATCCGTAATATTGTGTCACATTAACACAAATAAGGAACAACCCGCATTGAAATGAGTTCAAACTATGTGATCGGCATTGATTTCGGAACAGACTCGGTAAGAGCACTGGTGGCAGATACCAAAGACGGATCAGTGAAAGGAACCTCCGTTTCTTATTATCCCCGCTGGAAAGAAGGCAAATACTGCGACCCGGCGAGCTCCATGTTTCGGCAGCATCCGGCAGATTATCTGGAATCACTTGAAATAGCCGTAAAAGGAGCATTAAGAGAAGCAGGTAGTGAGGTGGCCGCTGGTGTGGTAGGAATAGCGGTAGATACTACAGGCTCTACTCCGGTGGCAGTTGACAAAAACGGGACGCCATTGGCTTTGACTCCTGGTTTTGAGGAGAATCCCAACGCCATGTTTATTCTCTGGAAAGACCATACAGGAAACGCCGAAGCCGAAGAAATAAATCAGCTTGCAGCAAAATGGGATACCGACTTTACCAAATATGAAGGCGGTATTTATTCTTCCGAGTGGTTTTGGGCAAAGATTCTGAGAACCTTACGTGTGGATGACAAGGTACGTGAACACGCCTACTCCTGGGTGGAGCACTGCGACTGGATTTCCGCCGAATTAACGGGGAATACCGATCCCTTAAGATTGAAACGAAGCCGTTGTGCAGCTGGTCATAAAGCCATGTGGCATGAAGATTTTGACGGGCTGCCCTCCAATGAATTTCTTACCGCCCTTGATCCCCTTCTTGAGGGGCTTAGAGACAGATTGTTTAGTGAAACATATACATCAGACCAATCAATGGGCACCATTTCGAAAGAATGGGCTGATAAACTTGGCCTACCGGCTGATGTAATCATAGGAGTAGGTGCGTTTGACGCCCATATGGGAGGTGTGGGAGCCGAGATTGAGCCGTATTCCTTTGTAAGGGTTATGGGTACCTCTACCTGCGACATGCTGGTGGCACCATCGGATGAAATGGAAGGAAAGCTTATCCCTGGTATTTGCGGACAAGTGGATGGTTCTATTCTGCCCGGTATGCTGGGAATGGAAGCGGGGCAATCGGCCTATGGAGATGTGTATGCCTGGTTTGCACGACTTATTACCGGACCGGTGGCTAAAATACTTGGTTCAGAGCAGGCTGATACGTTGCAGGCGGCCCTTATCCCCTATCTGGCAGAGGAGGCGGCAAAACTACCGTTGACTGAAAACGACTCCGTAGCCATGGATTGGTTTAACGGTCGCCGTACACCGGATGCCAACCATACCCTGAAAGGAGCTCTTTCCGGACTGAATCTTGGAACTACGGCACCCATGATTTTTAAAGCGTTAGTAGAAGCTACGGCCTTTGGATCAAAAGCTATCGTTGATCGTTTTCTGGAGCAGAATGTACCCATTAAACAAGTAATTGCCATTGGTGGTGTGGCTCAGAAATCGCCATTTGTGATGCAAACACTCTGCGATGTCTTAAATATGCCTATCAAAGTGGCCGCTTCAGATCAAACCTGTGCGTTGGGTGCCGCCATGTGTGCTGCCACCGCTGCCGGTGTTTTTGAAAAAATGCAAGATGCTCAGAAGGCTATGGGAGCGGGTTTTGATAAGGAATATTTGCCGAATAAAGAGAAGCATGAAATTTATTTGAAGCTTTATCTTCGTTATCAGGAGTTTGGAAAATTTATTGAAGGAAAATGAGATTGCTCAATTTGACGTATTTTTGAATTCAAGGATCGTAATTCCAAAATTTGTATCAGAGATGACAGTCATATTAAAAAATAAGGAATCCATAAAAAAGGTCAATGAAACGCTCAAAGCGGAGCAAGTTTCTATTCGGCCCAATAGATTCGAAAAATATGTGGGAAAGCTAAAGTTGAAAGAAAGCCCTTCTGACATCCAAAGAAAATTGAGGAATGAGTGGGAGTAACATTGTTTTGGATACAAACATTTGTCTTTATCTGCTGAGTGGAGAAGCACCTATCGTAGAGTATCTGAGAGATAAATCATTCTATATTTCTATCATCAATGAAATCGAGATTTTAGGTTTTAGAGAAATTTCAAAATCTGTACAAACAGCAATTTCATTTTTTCTGGAAGATTGTAATATACTGGACATCAATAAAGGTATAAAAGATATCAGTATATCACTACGCAAAAGGTATATGATAAAATTACCTGATGCTATCATCGCAGCAACAGCGATTTTTTTTAACATTCCACTAATTTCTGCCGACAAAGTTTTCGACAAAATAACTGAACTTAACGTAGTTCTTTATGAGCCCTAATTTTAAACAAATTAATTTCTCGAAGGCCTTTTGAAAATCATTTAACGGCTCTTTTATTTTAAACAAAGAGGCCAAACAATGCCAAAGAGATTACAGATATTTTACAATGAAAATGATAAACATAAAACAATTTGAAATCTGGTTCGTCACTGGCAGCCAGCATTTATATGGGGAGGAAACGCTTCGTCAGGTCGCGGCTCACTCCGAAGAAATAGCCAAACATCTGGACTCGCATGCACCCGTAAAAATCGTTTTTAGGCCTACCGTTAAGACTCCCGAAGAAATTACCTCGGTTTGTCGGGAAGCGTCAGCCTCTGAAAACTGTATTGGAATCATCGCCTGGATGCATACCTTTTCACCGGCAAAAATGTGGATCACCGGTCTTAACCTCCTCACAAAGCCCCTTCTGCATCTGCATACGCAATACAACCGGGATATCCCTTTTGCAGAGATTGACATGGATTTCATGAACCTGAACCAGTCTGCCCATGGCGACCGGGAATTTGGGTTTATGGTGACCCGTATGCGGAAAAAGCGGAAAGTGGTGGTAGGTCACTGGCAAAGTACGGAGGTGATACGCCAGATCAATAACTGGTGCCGTGTAGCCGTAGGTAAACATGAAATGAATCACCTGAAACTGGTTCGTTTTGGTGACAATATGCGTCATGTAGCCGTTACCGAGGGCGATAAAGTAGCCGCCCAGTCGAAATTTGGTCTGGAAGTAAACACACACGGAGTGGGTGATCTGGTAAAAGTGATCCATGCCATTTCTGATGCTGAGATAAACGCCCTCATAAAAGAATATGAAGAGGTGTACCCGATGATGCCATCGCTCAGTCAAAACGGAGCTATGCGTTCCTCTTTAATTGAAGCTGCCAGAATAGAGCTGGGTATTAAAGCTTTTCTGGAAGACGGAGGCTATGGTGCCTACACCAATACGTTTGAAGACCTGCATGGTATGCGGCAGCTTCCTGGTATAGGCTCTCAGCGAATGATGGCTGCAGGCTATGGCTACGGTGGGGAGGGCGACTGGAAAACGTCTGCGATGGTGCGTGTCATGAAGGTGATGGCCTCTGGTTTACACGGTGGAAACTCTTTCATGGAAGACTATACCTATCATTTTGACCCGGCTAATCCGATGGTCTTGGGATCTCACATGCTTGAGATTTGTCCTACCATCACCTCGGGTAAGGTAAATTGTGAAGTACACCCATTGGGCATTGGCGGTAAGGAAGATCCGGTACGACTGGTTTTCAATGCCGATAAAGGAGAAGCTTTAAATGTTTCTTTAATTGATCTGGGGAACAGATTCAGGCTCATTGTCAATGAAGTAACCGCTCATGAAGTGAATCAGGAATTCCCGAAACTTCCTACGGCCCGGGCTTTGTGGACTCCAAAACCCGGTATGGAAACAGGATGCCAGGCCTGGATTCTGGCCGGTGGAGCTCATCATACGGTGTACAGTCAGAATCTCACCACAGAGCAGATTGAAGACTTCGCAGATATGTTTGATGTAGAGGTAGTAGTGATTGATGCAGACACTAAAATCAGAAGTTTTAAGAAAGAGCTGGCCATGGGGGATGTGATTTATTAGGCGGTAGGCTTGAATAACCTAATGACCTCAATTCTTGATTGATAAGATTTATTTTTGGGAGATTTTTCGAAACAAAAAGATAGGGAATGACGCCTCTTCCAATATCAAAATTTCGATTCGACTGATGACAAATGATAATTATAACAGATCAAGAGAAATTTTCCGCATTTATTATGGGAGATATCAGTTTATGATGAAGGATGGTATTGATGAAGAATATTACAGATATAATGTTTCGTTAGTACAGGAAAAACTCTGGGAAAACGAAATGATTGAGGAATCATTTGATAAATTTGATATTGCCAAAGAAGATTCTGTTTGGCAGGTGTTTTCTCTCATTGACAATTTTGGAGCTGTTAATTTTTATAATGGAGTACTTGACAGAATTTTGGACGATATTACATTAATAAGAAATCGTCATTTAGCTCTTACTTATGCATTTCGAGTTTACAGATTTACCTATGACTTCAGCTACCATGAACGAATTTCAGATGAACAAGGTAAATATGGCTTGGAGGTGGCTAGAAAGCTGCTTAATTACTCTAAAAAATTATCGCTACCCACAGGTTATATCATTCCAGAGATTCGATGGCCAAAATGTAAACTAAGTCAAGTTTTATATCTTAGAAAATGGTCAAAGGAGCTTGAGGAGAAAATTAAAAGTGGGTTGCCAAAGGTTAAATTTATTCACCAGTACTATACCAAAAGATCTTCCGAATGAGCTATCAAACCCTCAAACTAGAATGTTACGAAGCCAACATGCAGTTGCCTGATCTCAATCTGGTGATTTTTACTTTTGGTAATGTAAGTGCGGTAGATCGCGAAAAAGGCGTTTTTGCCATTAAGCCCAGCGGGGTTCCCTATTCCGAATTGAAGTGGGAAGATATCGTGATCATGGATTATGATGCCAAAGTGGTAGAAGGTAAAATGAGGCCTTCTTCAGATACCAAAACGCATGCCTTGCTTTACAAAACCTGGAATGATATTGGCGGCATTACCCATACGCATAGCACCTACGCTGTGGCCTGGGCTCAGGCAGGTATGGACATTCCAATTTTTGGCACCACCCACGCCGATCACACGCATCAGGATATTCCCTGTGCACCGGCTCTTTCCGATGAGATGATTAAAGGAGATTATGAACACGAAACGGGAAATCAGATTTTCCAGGTTTTTGAAGAGAAAGGTCTCTCGCATAAAGAGGTGGAAATGGTGTTGCTTCAAAATCACGGCCCATTCACCTGGGGAAAAGATGCGGCAAAGTCTGTTTACAATGCGGCTGTGCTGGAAGAAATAGCCCGAATGGCCCAGCTCACGCTTTCCATCAATCCGAATACGCCGCGACTGAAAGAAACCCTTCGCATGAAGCATTTTGAGCGAAAGCATGGAAAAAATGCATATTATGGGCAGGGGTGTTAGAGATCATTATACTCGTGGCACGACTAAACAGAAAGGAGTCGTGCCACGAGTAGTGATCATTACCTTTGTGTTATGAAACTGCTCGATCAGGATTTTTCATCGGAATGGGAATTCAGTACTTCCAGAAGCGGAGGTGCGGGTGGGCAGCATGTCAATAAAGTAGAAACCAAGGTAGAGCTTAGATTTCATATCGGAAACTCCCAGCTATTGACCGATGAGCAAAAGAACCGTTTGCGACTGACCCATAAGAATCAGATAAACCAGCAGGACGAGTGGGTGCTTACCTCTCAGGAAACCCGCTCTCAAATAAAAAATAAAGAACTGGTTATCAAAAAGTTCCGGCAACTTTTGAAAGAAGCTCTTACTCTGCCGAAATCCAGAAAAGAATCAAAACCCACATTGGCCAAAATAGAGGAACGGTTGAAAAAGAAGAAGCTCAAATCTGCCGTCAAAGAAATGAGAGGTAAAGTACGTTTTTGACCTTTCTCATTCCACATTCCTTACTTTTTGGGCCACCCAGATGGCTATTCCAATCATCACCATAGAGAAATACCCCACCCACTCATAGTGATCCAGAAAGCCATTATCACGCTGTACCAGAATGGCCCCGCCAATACTTGTAGCTACTGCCTGTGCCAGCAGCTGTACAGAAGAATTAATGGCCATAAAGCCGCCCCGCTGTTTGGGATTAACCACCGAAGAAACCATTGCCTGCGTGGGAATTAAACGACCGTTTGAAAAAATAAAAAACAAGGCAGAGATGATTAGAACCACATACAGCGGAACAGGGAATAGATTGGTTATCAGGAAAACAGGGATCATGGAAAGCAAGGCGAAAATGACAAAAACAGGATATTTGCCACGTTTATCAGCAAGTTTACCCACCGCAGGGCCTGAGAAAATAGTGAAAAGTCCTCCCACAAAATAGATCAGGTAAAGATTATCCTGGCTGTACCCGGCATTGGATACAAGCGTGGGGGAGATGTAGGGAATTATGCTGAAATGGCCCAGCATAATTATCGTGGATAGTCCTAAAGCCCACAACTGATTCGGGGTTTTTAGTATCGTGGTGATTACCTCCACGGGGCTTGTCTTCTCTGAACTTTCCTGCAAATGGGTGTTTATCCGGGGTACATATAACCAAATCAATACCGTCACTCCTACTCCCAGAATACCTACTGTATAAAACGGGGCATGCCAGCTGGAAAGACTTGCCAGATACAATCCTCCCGGCACTCCTACCACCGACGCAAACGAAAACGCCATCATGATGATACTCATAGCTGAAGCTCTCCGCTCATATCCAAAGGAATCGGCTACTATTGATAGAACCTGTGAGCCGATCATTCCACCAAAAACACCGGTGATGGTGCGGCTAATAAGTAAGATATAATAGCCAGGAGATAAGGCACAGGCAAATGTGCCCAGTACAAAACCGATATATGCAAGCAAAAGTAGAGACTTCCGGTCAAACCGATCAGCAAAAAAGGCGAGGCTAAACCCCGAGATAGCCGCAGCGATTCCATAGGACGCCACCACAGTTCCAAATTGCTGAGCATTGATTTTGAAAATAGACATCAGCTGAGGGCCCAGAGGCATCAGAATCATGAAGTCAACAATATGTGTGAAATTAACGCAGGCTAAAATGGTAAGCAGTAGCTTTTCTCTTGTACTCATGGAATGAATGCGGTCAAATAAAAAGGAAATGAAATTTTAGAGGGAATAGTTCTGAGGAATGGAACGTGCAGCTTTAATGCCCCTCAAAATTCAAGATAAACGTGTAAGAGTTCAATTTAAAACAGTAATAATTAACTTGAAGATGTTTTCATAAAATGAATGAAAATGTAATTTGCTTTGGAAACTCAAGTATTTATTGTACCTCTCACGACAGCAGAATAGGCCTAAACACTTTGATAAGCAGAGGAAATCTCCTAAACGTAAAGAAATCTGACTTACTACCCCAATAACCCTATATTTTATTTGGGCATATACACCATGACATTTTAAGCCAATAAAATAAATTCAAGGTTTGTTTTCTTACAGTATACTTAGGAATGCTAGGGGCTTTAGACTTATTTTAGGAGGATGCCCATATCGACGAAAATTATAAATTTCCGTTAACTATGTAGATACTATACCCTGTTCATCTACTTTTCAGATAAATGAAATTTGACATTAGCATACCTTTCATAATCTTTCAGGCTTCTTAATGAACTATTCTTTTTCAATTCTTCCTTATTTCCCAGAAGTAATTCATTCAGACTTTTTAACGATAATCTTAGTTTTTCTTTCGAATCACTGAAAGGATGAGTTGTATAGTGTTTGATTCTGGATGGATAATAAGACCTATGCCAGGCTACGATTTGCTGCGGTAAGAAAATATCATACCCCATCATAAAGGAATATATGCTTAGATAGACCTCTTCAGCAATATAATATATTTCATGTGGCAGAAGTACTTTATCCAGCCATGCACCTTCCGCAAAAATGAAGCTCGGTTCAATAATCGGGCTTGCTATACTTTTAAAGTGCGTATGCTTTTCGTTGTTTTCCAGATACTCAAATAAATTATCCTCCGAAACGGCAATAACATTAGGAACATGGATAAAATCCAACTGATTGTGATATTCGAAATCATCCTCATGAAAAGTGGGGGGTAAGTAAGAAATAATTGGATTTAGCCCGCTATTTTTCAATTCTCTGTGCTGCAAGACCAACAGAGTATCCCAGTCCTTTACAAAACGCATATGGGCATCAATCATCAGACAAAATTCTTCCCGCTGATACAATTGTCTGGCTTTATTTTTTGCCCATGAAGGCCCCTCTGATTCCAGATAATGATATTTCAGTATCCGCATCTGGCATTGTGCATTTAAGTCACTCAGGAAATCAGCTTTTACTCCTATGCTTTCCTCGAATTGCCAGCAGATACCGAATACCAGCCTTTCCGGATACTTTGCCTTTTGAAAACAATCCAAAACCGTGTTTCTCGCATCAAGGTCAAGATACGCTGCTATTGAAACGAATATTTTCTCTTTATCGTCCATCTATCTAGATTTTACCCACATCCACTTTAGGAACATTAAATTATTTTTTCATTTTCTCTGGAACTCCGCAAAAACTTCAACAAATCGAATTTATGGCATTTTAACACTTAGAATTGCTCCGGCCTGTACATCAAAGACAGCTCCGAATTGAACATCGATCTTCTTACAGACCGCTGTTGTTCCAGATAGTATAGTCAAAATGGAATATCCGGGAATGACTACTTCGTCGGTAGCTACAGGGATTGAATTTTTACTCCAGAAAGCAGCACTACCATTCCAATCACCATTTACTGGACCTATCCAAACATTCTTTATTGGGGTTGGGGTTGGCGTGGGTGTAGGCGTAGAGGTTGCGGATGGCGGTGGTGGTGTAGGCGTAGGGGTTGCTGAAACTGATGGCTCGGGTGTAGGACTCGGAGTTAATGTAGGGGTTGGTGTGGGTGTTTGTGTAGCAGAAACTGACGGCTCGGGTGTAGGACTCGGAGTTAATGTAGGGGTTGGTGTGGGTGTTTGTGTAGCAGAAACTGACGGCTCGGGTGTAGGACTCGGAGTTAATGTAGGGGTTGGTGTGGGTGTTTGTGTAG
>CBINGY010000044.1:0-37784 GCA_966250325.1 uncultured Cytophagaceae bacterium
TTTCTGCTTCAAACTCAGGCCCCTACGAAGAAAGCTCTACCATTCATCTGGTGGCCTCCGGTGGTACTTCCTTTACCTGGACAGGACCCAATGGCTTCTTCAGCACTCTGCCAAACCCTTCTGTGAGAGCAGCTAAACCTGAGAATGCAGGTATTTACACCGTCACCGTTTCCAACGGACTTTGTACCGCCACGGCGACTACTTCCGTAGCTATTGACTGTAATAACCCGCACATGAGCTATTATCTGGCCTACAGCGGTGCTCAGCCCGAAATCATTGCCCCTATTTCTCAGAATATGCAGGTGAAGTATTCGCATTCCAGACCGATGACCGTTATTGCTGTCACAAGCTGTGAAGTGCCCCGTATCGAAAGTGTGAAACTCCAGCTTTCAGGTACTTCCAATGTGCACTATTACGAAGACAATGAAATGCCTTTTGCACTCCATGAAGTGGGACAGGTGATGAACGGAGACATCCTCATTCCCAATCTCTATACTTTCATCGGAAGAGGCTATTCCATGGACAATGTTCAGGGAACTGTATTGGTGGGCCCCGATGTGGTTCAGTTCTGGATCGTAAATAATAACAATACCATTGCCGCCCCTTCTATCCCGGCAGGACCACTTTGTAACGGAGCCAGCTTCACGGTTTCTACCTCAGCTACCGGTGAATTTGGTCCCGGAAATGTTTTCCAGGCCTATCTCTCAGATGAAAACGGTGACTTCAGTAATCCTGTGGTACTGGGCACTTCAGCAGATCCTGCAAGTATTTCATGTACCTTGCCCAACTTCCTGCGAGGTGGAACCGGCTATAAAGTCAAAGTTGTTTCCACGGCTACCGTCGTTTCTTCCGAACCGTCAGTAGCTTCTCTGGAAATCATTATGCCCGATCTGCAGCTCAGATCACCGAATCATGACCTTACTAATTCGACTGCCTCTCAAAAAGCAGGAAACACCATCAGAGCCTCTAATAAAATCAGCGGCAGTTCTAACGTAAGCTATACAAGCGGCCGTTATCAAACCCTGGAACCTGGATTTGAGGTTCAGCCAGGAGCCGTGTTCAAGGCTTCCGTTGAAAGTGTTTGTCCGAATTAATCTTTTTGTTTCCCCGGCATTCATCTGCCGGGGAAACTTTTCTTACACTGATAATTCAAATTAATATGATTAGGCTACCGGGTAATATTCGGGTTGATCAGGAACATATTATTGTTTTGCAAAGTTGTAGTAATTAAACCCAGATTTACACAACAAAGAACGACCATGTAATCACAGTGGCTCTTAGTCTGTGTCATACCACAAAATCACTAAATCAGAAACAGTTTGTTCGGGTAAACAGAAGTACGGTAGTCAATACTTCCTTCGTAAAGACTATAGAATGCCGCGACTACTATCTTAAGATTACACTACTGGATGGAAAATCCATCCATGTTTCAAGAAGACGGAAGGAGAGTGTGCTGAATTTGCTGAGGATGGCATTTAATGGTAATTCTTATGCAATCAGAATATAACCATCATTAAGCAAACCAGATGATCAATTGACCATCAAAAACACTTCAAACCAACTGTTTAAACTAACAGTTGGATTTTGGGATAAGTCTCCTTGATTATCCATAATTTAGGCTCCCTGGATAGGCAAAAAAAAGAAGGAGCCAGAAACTCCTCCTTTTCTATTATCTAAACTTATAACCATTATCTATGATGAGATAATTTTATCTTAAGAGGATCGTATCCGGCATACCCTTCAGATTTGATCCTTTCACCGCTCCGGGTGTAAATTTCTTTGTCATCCGGAACCCATGTATTTAATCCGTCCACGTACCGGTTAAACATGCAAAATGCCGCTGCAATAAGAACGGTATCATGAATGTCTAAATCTGTACATCCCAGGCCTTTGGCCAATTCAATTTGTTCCTTTTTCACCTGTTTTCCCCCTTTTTGAACGCTTGCTGCAATTTCAAGTAGTGACTTCAACTTGGACGTAATCTGAGCATTATTTATATTCTGTTTAATTTCTCCGAAGGCTTTGCCCCCATCATCATAGTAACAAGATGCTGCAGCACCATGAACATTCTGACAGAAATAACAGTCGTTGAGGTAAGAAACATAGGCCGCGATTAGTTCTCGATCGGCCTTCCCGATTGTTCCGCGATCTTCCCGATACAACAGTACATCAGCAAGTATATTCATTGGAGCGGATGTTTCAGGACTATAGGCCATTAACCCCCGGATTCCGGGCAAAAGGTTCTCGTCTTCTATTTGTATGTATGCCATATTAAGCAGATGTTTTAGTTATCTTATTTCTAAAAAACAGGATAAGGAAAGCCGCAAAGAACGTAACAGAGAAGGTAAGCAGGGCGTTTGAAAACCCTCCAAAGACGTCTACAAGTGCTCCCACGAAAAATACTGCCGTTGCCGTAAAGAGACGCCCGATATTAAAGCAAAATCCTGTGCAACTGCCTCGTATATTGCTGGGAAACAGCCCGGGAATGAAAGAAGACAATGCTCCCTGGCTAATACCAAAAAATAACGAGAGAAAAGCAGTTTCAAAATATACCAGTGCTGAAAATACCGGATTGGTAAGAAACAGTATACCACAAGCCAGTACGCATCCGCAAAATGAAACCATCAGTGTTCTGGTGTCTCCGATTATTCTGATAAAAAATCCGGATAAAACTCCGCCCAGAATCCCTCCTGCACCCAGCAGCATCATCACTGTTCCGCGTTCTATGCCGCCATCTGCTCCTTCTGGAAGAACTTCCTGTACCCAGGTAGGCAACCAGGAAAATATTCCCCATAAACCAATAAGCACCAGCCCGTAAACCAGAGATCCAAGAATAAGGAAAGGGGCATTATCCTTACCAAACATAGCTCGTCTCCGGATAGAATTACCGCCTGTGGAAGACTGCCAGGAAGGGGATTCCTCCAGATAAAAGATAAAACAAAGAACCAGCACAAGGGGTAGAAGTCCCAGCCAGAAAGCGTCCCGCCAGGACTTCGTATACACATTAAGTAATCCGGAAGATACTATTCCTACCGGAAATGACACAGCCAGTATTCCAAGTGCCACGGCCCGTGATTTTTCGGGCCAGATTTCTGAGATATACACGGTTGTGAGTAAAAGAACTCCGCCGATACCTGCACCTGTAAAAAACCGGAAAACCAGAAGCCACTTCCAGTCGGGCACAAAGACCGTGAGCAACGTAAACAGTCCAGCCAGAAATGTAACCAAAATAAGGATTGGCTTTCTGCCGTAGGTATCACTTAACAATCCGAAAACCAGACCACCAACCATCCAACCATATAAAAAAACGGCGTTAATATAAGCTCCGATCTCTCCAAGTGTGCTTTCGTCTGCCTGCCCGCCCAGAAGCATGGGCACAGCCACAGGCAGATAACTCGACATCATGGTAGACATCGTACCGCAAAGCATATAAGCTAGTAAACAGCAGCCGAAAACAAAAAAGGGTTTGCTTTCGCTGACGCTTTGTGCTCCATCATTCATTGATGCCTCCATATTAGTTAAAATTGAGGCTGACATAATACAAGGCACCCACGGCAGGGGATCCATAGGCCTGAACCACATATTTATTTGTGATATTTGCCCCTCCTAGTTTGATGGTTGTTTTCATCGCCGGAAGGTGATATGATACCTGTGCATCAAGCAGATTGTAAGCTTCAATTCTACCAGGATTCAGACCATTGAATGTACCGTACCAATCAAAGGCACTTTGCCAGTGCCAGGCTACATTAAAGCCCAGTCGCTCTGTTACCTTTGAATTCCCAAACATGAAATTGGTTTTCCATTCCGGCGTATTAAATGCCGGGATGTTTGACGGATCGGCATCTCTGAGGTTAAATTCAGACCATGTCGCATTTCCCGATAATTTATAATGAGCCGGAAGTGAATAGGATAATCCCAAACCTACACCCTGAATGGAAACCTGGTCGGAGGCATTGGTATAAAGCTGGTAAGCCTGGGTTTTCCCCTCCAGAATATTTGCCGAAGCGGCGAAATTAATACTTCCATCTGCTGCCAGCAACTGACTTTGAGGACTGATAACCACAGTATTTATCAGAAAATCGGTATACTGACTCAGGAAATAATTTACATCAACGGCCAGATTCTGGGTAAGCAATGATTTATATCCGAATTCGATGCTCTTCAGTCTCTCTGGTTTGATGTACTGAACATCCGACTTTATCAATTTATCTTTATTGTTAGCCACCGCTTCAGGAAATGAAACTCCCTGAGCCACCTGTGCTCCGAAAGCTGCAGCAAAAGCTCCCACAGAGGCCGCAGTAAATGAATTGGTATAGGCATCCATTCCCTCTGAATTAACTGGTGCACCTCCCAGAATAATGATAGGCCCAACATTTAACTTGATATACTGATCTCCTATGGTTGGATTTCTAAAACCGGTCTGATAGGCCATCCGGATATGGTGTCGGTCATTGGGAGAAAAAACCATGGAGGCCCGGGGAGTAAAGCGGCCGTCAAAATTGTAATTCTTATCGTAGCGAACTGAAGCAGTAAGCTTCAAATGATTACTAAGAATGCTTTTTGAGCCCTGAATAAACGCTCCGAATTCCTCGTTCGTCAGATTTTTATCTTTGTCATCAAATAACGTACCCTGAGTGTCTAACGTAAACCGACGAAAATTACCGCCCACCTGAAGATTCATAAAACCCATTGCCGAACTCAAATCATACGTACCTCCTATATGCTCCAGCCCGCATTTGCTGAATATCCCTGCTCCCTGAAGCCCCTGCGTTTTGATCAGGTTCTCTTTTGCCTCTTCAAAAGCCGGAGAACCCGGCACAAGCCTTCCCTCGTCTGCAAAATTTCTCGCTGAGGTATGGTCAGACCCATTCACGCCGGTAATGTTTCCACGAAAGGCGGCTTCATATCTCTGAAACCAGACCTCATCGGCGTTGGCAGGACTCACAGAATTGCCTGTCAGGTCTTTTACCCATACCTTGTTCAGAAGTTGTCCGAGCGATCTTGAGTTATAAGAATCCTCTGAATTTTCTTTGCTCGAATATGCCTGAATCATAAAATTAGCCCCTTTGAGTTCCACTTTATGCTGAGTAAGGCTAAAGTCATTTATAACAAATCGGCTGCTTCCGGTATACTGAGCTACTCCCTGGCTGTAATTTGCCTGATAGACCGCCTCCACCTTATCGCTAAGACGATAATGAACTGCCCCGTTAAGTTTCAGACTATACACATCATAATTAACCAGATCCTTTTCTTCATATCCGGTTCTGGAAACCCTGCCTATTCCATCGATTGTTCTGGCTACCTCATCTCCATATACGTTTAATTGATTTTTTCCCGGATTGCTGTCTCCACGTAAACCAACCGGCGTGTTTGGGTCAATATCCGTATAGTCGGCTGCATACCAATCAGTCCCTCCCAGATAGGCGGCATTCAGCTTAAAGGCAAGTTTATTATTAATGGCCTTTGCATACCGGATGGCGAAATCTCCCATCGGCTTACTTCCATTGGTCAACGGATCATTCAGGTGATTTAGCCCAAACTTTACCTGTGCACTCAAGCCCTGATAATCGAAGGGATTTTTGGTATACGTCTGTAACATACCACTGAAGGCCACAGGTCCATACAAAGCTGATGCCGCTCCCGGAACCATCTCTACACTTGAGACATCTATATCATGAGGGCCAAAAAGATTCCCCATTGCAAATCCCAATCCGGCAGATTGATTATCAACCCCATCAACCATCTGTAGAAAGCGGCTGTTACCAGTATGATTAAAACCCCTGGTATTGATACTTTTATAGGTGAGACTGCTCGTAACCATATCCACACCTTTCATGTTTTGCAGAGCATCATAAAAATTTGCAGAAGGGCTTTGTTTGATCTGTAGTTCATCCATTTTCTCAATGGTTACCGGAGAAAGAAGGATGCTTTCTTCCACCCGGGAAGCCGAAACCACGATTTGCTCAAGGTTATGGTGGTCAGTCTCAAGTGCTATATTCAGTTCAGAGGGCTCCTCTATTTCCACCTCCCTGCTGATGTAACCCACCATTCCTACGACAATCGTAGCTGGTAAGGATGTAGAAAGTAGGAACGTTCCTTCTTTATCAGAAATGGTACCCGTCACTTTGTGCTTTACCTTAATGGTGGCACCTTCGAGCACATTCCCATTTTCTTTGTCAATCACTTTACCAGAAATAAGTTCCTGTGCAAAAGCAGATTGCCTTAATATAAGCAGAAAAAAAATCGGAATTAAATAAATATGTTTCATTGATCTATATGGTCAGAGTTAAAGTTTTTTTTTAATGAGTCAGGTATTTTGTCTTAAATAGCTTTTCGCGATTCGCTCGCCAAGTCTGTCGTAAAAGTCGGGTTCTTCCGGTATGCGGGTTCTGAGGCCATCAACATATCGGTTGTACAAACAAAACAATGCCGCAATAAGGACGGTATCGTGTATTTCACGGTCTGAAGCTCCACTACTTCTGGCCCTATCAATTAAGTCAGCGGTTACAGCTTTCCCGCTTTCCTGGACACCCGAAGCAATCTGAAGAAGAGCCTTCATTTTCTCACTTACACAGGAATTTTCAATATCCCGTACAATTTCCGCGGCTGACTGTCTCTCATCCAAAAGGATATCAGCCACCCTTGTATGGGCTGCTGAGCAGAATTCTGTACAATTTTTGACTGAAACTACAGAAGCAATCAGCTCCCTCTCGCCAAATGTTAAGGTAGATTCACCTCTCATCAGCGTCTGAGTTAATTCGCGGATAGGATGTGCTGTATCAAGACGATACTCCAATAGACTTGTTATCCCGAAGAGATTTCCGGGAAGCTCTATATATGGTTTCATACGGGCATTAGCTGTTTCTGGTGTACCCTTCAAATGCCAGCATCTCTCCCATTTCCCTGTAATCTTCATTTTCTGAAGGTGCCCAGGTATTCAGCCCGTCCACGTATCTGTTGTACATACAGAATGCCGCGGCAATGAGAACCACATCATGAATTTCGCGGTCTGTAGCACCTAAATCTTTGGCTTTACTCACTGCTTCGTCAGTAACATTTCTACCCCCCTTCTGAACCAATTCAGCGATATGGATAAGGGCACGGATCCTGGGCGACAGCTCCGTTTCCCGGAAACCTTTTTTGATATCGTCCATCAACGAAAGGTCGCACCCCAGATGTGCCACTGCCGCGGCAGCATGAGAACTATGACAGAAATGACAATTGTTTAAGTAAGACACTCTGGCCGCTATCATTTCTCTTTCGGCCGACGAAAGGGTTGACTCGCTTCTTAATAGTGTTTCTGCTAGCATTAGCAGAGGAGCTGCCGTAGCAGGACTATAATCAAGTAATCCTGAAATACCGGGCAGCATGTTATTGTTCAGTTTGATATACGCTGAATTTTCCATATCCATTTTGAAATTAATAGTGATCTTTTGCAGATGAAAACCTGCAAAACGTGTTCTTTATGCCGAGAGATTGACATGAAAAATGGGAGGAAATCAGATCGGTCTGGACCTAATTTATCCCGGACTCAACCCGCACTACCAAACCACCAGACACAGCATCTTTACTCTTCGTACTGGCCATTGCCATGAAAGATAAAGCCTGAGGTCATACAGGATGAAAGTCTCGGTTGAGAAGGAATTCTCATAAACAATCTCTCAGAAAACTAGGATATGGATATCTGAGGTGGTGGTGTTTCGAGGTGGAGACCAGGAGGTAAATACCATGAAAAAACAAGAAATAGTCTCTTATTACCGAGGGACTCCAGGGTAGATTCAAAGCTTGGTGACTGACAGCTAAGCGGAAAAAAACTTTGGGTAAGCAATTTGAGAATATCCAGACCGCTTGATTTATTTTTATCGTGATCCCCAGAAAAATCTGAGAAATTTTCCAGGTGATCTGAAAGTGAATTGAATATCTCCTTGGCGTTGTTGTTTTGCACACATTCTACGTACAAGGTGTCATTCACATAATTTTTACTTACGATGGTAAAAAACTCACCATTTCTTTCAATCAGACCTTCAGCCGCCTTGGGTGAATCCCAATCTGATGAATAGGGCAAGGCAATAGGTATTTTAATTACAAATCTGTCCTCATTCGTCTCCCGGAAGTCACTCTCTGAAAGGCTCTCATGATTTCCCTGCTTTTCTAACAAATACAGATATCTTAGCGGAACCACCGTAGTGGTCAGCAAAATAGTTATTGCTATCAACGCTGAGAATCCTTTCTGCAAAATGGGTTGGATAAGGTATAAAACTCCCGCAATATGGTATTTTTTGAATTATGCTAATAATTATTTTGTGATAAATATCATTTTTAGTCAAAATACCTCTTTGAAAATATATGGAGCCCCTCCGGACATAATACACGCATGATCATCTTTTATTCAGCACCTTAGATAACAAAATGCCGTAATTCAAACTAAATAAATACCCTCCTATATTTCGAAGGGAACTACCTCTTGTAAAAACTACGCAGAGAAAACTTCGTAAAATCTGTAAAGACGGGACGAATCATTGCCAGTACCTAAACATATTCATCCAAAGTAAATTCGGTATCCTTTGACTTAAACAGTCTATTTTAGCTCATCTAGTAAAAGAAAAAACGGTATGAGTTGTTCGATTGTAACCTTTTCAGGCCTGCAAATACAAAGCGTAATCGGCTAATTAAAAGCGGGTTACGCTTTTTTGTTTGATCTTTAGCCTTGATTCGGCCGCACATATGCCCTCATACCAAAACTTGGATTACCTTGAAAAATTTAAGAAGACGATTGGTTTAGTTAGTCATAGCATCGATCATTCGGCAAAATCACTCTGGAATTAAATTTGGGCAAGCCTTGAAAGACATAACGTGAGATTGTCATCCTTTCACTACCTCCAGAATACACCTGATTCTTAATGAAGCCATTTTGCTCATTACTTTTTCTGATAACTAAATAAGCAACTCATCTGCTGTAACCGGTTCCCGGATAACTCGTACGAATTGAACTTCGTGCAGAGGCCTAACTTGGAGATTCTCTGTCATTTATAACCCAAAAGTGATGAAAAATCTCATTTTCCTTTTCTTATTCTCAGGAGCAATATACTCGTCATTCGCCCAATGCCCGTTTGCCAATACACCGACATTTGCCGGTACTTCAAACACAAATGCCAGCAATTATGTTGTAGGTACCCGTAATTTAATTACCAGTCAGGCATGGGCTGGAGAATATGTCGAGGTTCAAAATATTCCAGCTGGTGCTCAACTCAGATTTGATGTTTGTGATGCACCCTATGATACTTACCTTACTGTATTTCCCTCAAACTCTACCAATGCTACTGCTTTCAACGACGATTTTTGTGGAACCGGTGGAGCAAGATCTCAAATAGAACATACTTTCACCTCTGCCGGAAATTACAGAGTACAACTCAACCAAAAAGTATCAGGAAACAATTGCACCACCAATGGAACAAATACCAACATGTACGTTACACTTCTTTTTGCCCCAGTTGTTTCAGCCAATGTAAATTCAATAGTCAGAGCAAATGCCTCACCTACAAATGCGGCTACAATTAATTATACCGTTACGTTTTCATCGGCAATTACAGGACTGTCCACGAGCAATTTTAATCTTACTACAACCGGAGTTACGGGTGCATCTGTAGCTTCAGTTTCTGGTTCTGGCAGTACATGGAATGTTTCTGTAAATACTGGAAGTGGCGATGGTACCATACGCCTGGATTTGGTTAACGATTCGGGCCTTAGTCCTAATTTGGCCAATGAGCCTTTCAATACGGGAGAAACTTATGCGATTGATAAATCACCGCCCACAATTAGTATTAGTAGTATCATAAATAGCCCGACCAATGTGAGTCCTATACCTTTGACTATCTCAGCTAGTGAGCCTGTTTCAGGATTGGACTTTACTGATTTTGCTGTTACAAACGGAGCTATTATTAATTTCGCAGGAAGCGGGCAAAATTACACGGCTGACCTGATTCCAGCGAATAATGGAACAGTAAATGCCACCGTGAACATAAACTCCTTTCAAGATGCAGCAAACAATTCAAATTCTACACCATCAAACTTTGTAATTCAATACGACAATGTTGCACCTACGGTATCAGGAATCAACAGAAGTAATCCGAGCACTCAAATTACCAATATCAATACGGTAACTTTTAGAGTGGTGTTTTCGGAGGCTGTTTCAGGTGTTGATATATCAGACTTTATCATTGCCACGACAGGCAACGTCCAGGGAAATTTATCTGGCTTCTCCTCACTCGGTAGTTTATTCTATAATATCACGGTTACTAATATTACAGGATATGGAACACTCGCTCTTGATCTCAAAAATTCGGGAACGTCAATTATTGATAATTCTGGGAATGCTATAACTACGGGCTTTTCTTCCGGCCAGACATACATTATCAACAACGAACCAGTTTTCCTGTTGACTAGCCCACAAAATCAAACGAATTGTCAAAATTCCGGAACTTATGAATTAGACAATTTGCTGTCAGTGAGCGATCTTGACATCGGACAGACATTAACCTGGAGTATCTCAGCAGGTCCTGTGAACGGTGTATTGACCGGTTTTAATTCTTCTTCCATTTCAACCGGGGGAGCAGTGAGCCCAAATGGTCTAAGCTACACGCCAAATTCCAATTTTTCCGGTAGTGAAACCTTCACTATCAGAGTTTCAGATGGTGTAATTTCGAAGGATATGGTATTCAACATTACTGTAACCGCTATACCAGCTATTAGCATTTCTTCCAGTCAAACTTTGTGTGAAGGTCAAACCATTGCCCTAACTTCATCTGGAGGAGGAGATTATTCCTGGACCGGACCAGACGGCTTTACATCTGCTTTACAAAACCCTACGTTAACGGGTGCTACCTCAAATAAATCTGGCACGTACAGTCTGACGGTAACGGCAAACGGATGTACCGCAAGTGCTACTACAGCCGTAACAGTAAATCCTTTACCATCCCTAACCATAAATTCGAATCAAAACATTTGTGAAGGCAATTCCATAAACCTTACTTCATCAGGAGGCGGAGATTATGCCTGGAGCGGACCCAATGGGTTCACTTCAACCTCTCAAAATCCAACGATAAATAGTTCGAATGTCATCAATACCGGAGTCTATAGCCTTAGCATTACTACGAATGGCTGTACAGCAAATGCTACCACAAGTATAACAGTACATCCTATTCCTGCCTTGACGGCGGGGGCTAATCAAACCATCTGTGAAGGGGATGTACTTAACTTAACTGCAACCGGTAGTGGAGATTTTTCATGGTCTGGACCAAATGGTTTTAGTTCTGCAGCACAAAACCCCACTATCAATACAGCAGCCCTCAACCAGAATGGAGTTTATACGGTCACACTTTCATTGAATGGATGTACAAATTCAGCGACTACATCAGTAACTGTAAACTCTGTGCCGATTGTGACAATAAACTCGTCTTTAACCGTTTGTGAGGGATCTGACATCAACCTGACATCATCCGGAGGAGGAAATTATTCATGGAGTGGTCCAAATGGTTTCAATTCTTCCTTACAAAACCCAATTATTACAAATTCCACGCTGGATAACCAGGGAACCTATTCCGTAACAGTAACCACAAATGGCTGCGGTAGTTCGGCCACAACAAGTGTAAACATTACGCCACTTCCTTCAATCAGTACAAATTCAGACTTAACGGTGTGCGAAGGAACTCCGATTAGCCTGAGCGGAGCAGGAGGCGGAAGTTACTCCTGGAGCGGGCCAAACAATTACTCCTCCGCATTACAAAATCCTGTAATATCATCTTCTTCTTCAAACAATGCTGGTGTATATACCTTAACCGTGATAAGTGGTGTGTGTACTGTAACAGCTACTACCAGCGTAACTGTTAATCCGTTACCAGCCATCACAATGAACTCCAATCTGACCTTATGTGCAGGATATCCAATAAATCTGACGGCATCCGGAGGTGGAGATTACGCCTGGTCGGGTCCCAATGGATTTTCTTCCATATTGCAAAATCCTACGATCGCCTCCTCTACATTGAGCAATGCGGGTATTTATAGTGTAACCGTGACAAACATGGGTTGTACCAGTATGGCCACTGCCAATGTAAGCATCAATCCAATACCTGCAGCACCTCCAAGTGGTGCTCAAAATGTTTGTGCAGGAGGAAATCTCAGCCTTGCCACAACATGTACTGGAGGATCTGTGCCTGTCTGGTTTTCAGACATTGCCGGAGTTAATGCTATCAGTGCAAACCTCACGAATGTAACCGCCAATGCGACTTACTACGTGGCCTGCGAATTGAATAATTGCTTAAGTACAATAGTCCCTCACGAGGTCTCGATCGATAATACGATTCCTTACAATTACAGCTCAAATTACATTGAACAGGTATTTGGCTGTGATAATGGCGATGTGGAAATTCCTCTTTATTTGTCGAATTCCTCTGGAATTAGTTTCCAATGGCAGCTAAATACCGGTGGCGGGTTTTCGGATATTTCGGCATCTGCTATTTACACCAATGTAACGAACGACTCCCTTAAAATTTCAGGACTAAACCTTGGCATGAATAACTACCAATATAGGGCCATACTCAGTAACTCATGTAATTCAATCGTGTCCGATACATTTCAATTAGCCATAAACGTACTGCCGGGTATCCTTTCATCTCCCGTTGGTCAATCCGTTTGTCCCGGAAATAAATTAATTCTGGAAGTACAGGCAAACGGAACGGGGGTATCCTACCGCTGGCAGGTAAACAAAGGAAATGGATTTGAGTATATGACGGCTGATTTGAACCACGAGAATGTAAACAGTTCAAAGCTTTTGATCAAAAACATCCCTTTTTCTTTTAATAATTACGAATACCGATGTGAGGTTTTTAGTTCATGCCTAAGTGTTTTTTCAAATGCTGCAACACTTCAAGTTGACCCCACGATTACAGTTCTCGGTCAGCCAGTGAACAAGTCCATTTGTCAGAATAATTCTACGACTTTCAGTGTATCGGCCGTACATATCGGAGGTGGATCTGTGTCCTATCAATGGCAAATAAGTTTCAATGGTGTTAACTACTCCAACTTAAGCAGTAATTCTGTTTATCAAGGCGTTAACGCATCTACCCTGACATTGTCGAATGTTCAAATGAATTTGAATAATGCCAAATTCAGATGCCTGATAAATAATTATTGCCAGAGTTCTGATGCTATTCTAAGTGTCATTCCTGTGGCAACCATCACCTCAAACCCGACTGACGTCAGAATTTGCGAGGGTAATTTTGCGAATTTTGCTGTTGCGGCTTCCGGCCAGGGATTAACTTACAGATGGCAGGTTAATACAGGTGCGGGTTTTGTGAATATATATGACGGAACCTATTATCAGGGAGCTACTGAATCTACCTTACGTCTATTTGGAGCCGTAGCGGGTATGAATGGTTATCAATACCGATGTGTAGTCAATGGAACCAGTACCTGCGATGCCGTTTCAAAAGAAAGCTCTCCCGCCTCATTACATATAAGTGTAAGTGCAGAGGCTCAGAATATAGTGGCCGTAAGTCAAATAAATAGTGGAACTACCATTTTTCAGGCTACTGAGTATGTATTGGGACTTAATAAAATCCTTTCTCCGGCAAATGTAGAATACCGGGCAGGTAATGCAATTTTGTTAAATCCTGGTTTTGAAGTAACCGCTGGAGCCGTATTTACGGCGAAAATCCAAAACCCTTGTGTGCTTCCCTCAATTTCCAACTTTGGCTTACCCAAGACGATTACAAAATGACTGTGATTAGCCGCTGGTCTTAGCCAGCGGCTACTTCTTTAACAGAATACCCGGACTCTCATTCATCCAAATCAGTATTTGATTTCCGGGATTGGCAACACTTATTTTTCTGGCGTTTCCCTTTAGTTTCATACCTACTTTTTTATTCGGGATTACCTGGAAACTACCTTTGTCGTATCCCTTCAAAAAACACCCAAAAGATGCATCCTGCCTACCAGAATCCACATCAGTGCCATACTCATTTCCAACCAACAATACATCCAAATTTCCATCGCCATCCATGTCTTTTATCAATATATCTTTAACGGCGGAAAACTGAACCTGAATTGGCAGCTTCTTTTCTATAAATCTGCCTTTGCCATCATTAATAAACAGCTTTGTTTGAGCATTGTGAGACTCCTTACGTAAGGATTTTTCTAATAAGCTTTTCTCAAATACATCTTCTATCTGAGCATTGGAATAATATTCATAGCGACTCATTTTCTTTTTGATAGAAGGAATTTGATTAGCCAATTCATCCAGAATGTGTTTAGGGTAAAGATTCCCATCTCGGTAAGGGTAAACCGGAATAGCATCCAATGACCCGTTAGCGTCAAAATCCTTGGCATAAATAAGGGCTGGAAAAGTTTTAGTAGGTTTGAAAAATGAATTTTCGCCTCTGTTACCAGCTATTAAATCCAGGTCGCCATCTTTATCTATATCTCCAAATTCCAGACAATTCCACCACCCATTCAAACCCGCAAAAGATTGATTTAGTGATTTATCATATACGAATTTACCGCCTTGATTTTTTAAGACTGTAATTGGCATCCATTCTCCTGCAATGACCAGTTCCAAAGAATTATCGGCGTCCATATCCACCCATTCCGCATCGTTTAACACTCCTAAATTACCATTGTCAGGTAATCGATTTGACACATTTTTCAGAACACCTCCATCGTTCAGTAATAAAAATGAAGGAGCAGAATAAGGAAATTTAGAAGGCAAAGCATGACCCGCCACAAACACATCCAAATCGCCATCTCTATCCATATCTGCCAGTTTGAGTTCGCTGGCATTGGTTTTAATATTTGGTACTTGTTTAGATTTTTCAAAAATGCCTTTCCCGTCATTCAGGTATAATCTGAGGGCATAGTTTTCAGAATTACTGTTAAATTCATAACCTCCACCTGCCACTAAAATATCCAGATCGCCGTCGTTGTCAATATCAAAAATAGCGGAGCCTGCATCTTCAAAACGTTTATCATCCAAAAAGCAATTTTGTTGAACAGGCGTGAATTTGTTTTCAGCATGCTGGATTAAAATTGTTGCCGGATATCCCGCTGATCCCCCAATATAAAAGTCAATAAGTCCATCGCCATTTAAATCTCCTTGAGAAACAAAAGGGCCTTTATCAGACAATCTTTGTTCGAGAAGCGGCTCTCTTTTAAAATCAACATAGTCATTTTCTTCATAGGTGAAATTCAAAACGTCCTGAGAGAAAATAGTCTTTTCAAACTTAGGACTTACAGAACTTTGACTTTCCGCCTCACTTAGCTTCAGATGTATAGTCTGATTGGGCTGGATATTTTTTAAAAGCTGCCTCCTTCCATTTTTCCATTCAACAAGTAACTCATCAATGACCTGATTTTCACCAATGCCCACGTGAATTTTGTTCTCTACTGACGACATAAAACCTTTGTAAGGCGTGTATTCGAAAAACTGCCTTATATCGTTTGTTTTCACCCAGATTTTTGCTCCAAAACCCTTCTCGGGACTTTCCAAAAT
This sequence comes from uncultured Cytophagaceae bacterium, assembly GCA_966250325.1. Lineage (GTDB taxonomy): Bacteria > Bacteroidota > Bacteroidia > Cytophagales > Spirosomataceae > Jiulongibacter. The sequence goes on from CBINGY010000044.1 coordinate 15,542, forward strand.
GATATCCAGAAAACCATTCTGATTCATACTCCGGCTATTATTTTTAAACAGAAATGCCTTGGAATTGAAGTTGTTCACCACAAGATCCAGGTCTCCATCCAGATCGAGGTCGGCATACGCAGCACCGTTTGAAAATGAGGGAATATCTAAGCCCCAGTTTCGGGTTTGATTTGAAAACGTTAAGTCTTTATTGTTTCTATAAGCATAATTTAAAACTGGAGTCTTTTTCATAAGATTAACCATTTCCAAAGTACCTATCATACCATTAGATTTCTGAATGGCCTCATCGGAGTCGTATTTTGTAAAGTCAAAATCGGTAACATCGTGAGCATAGCCGTTGGTGATATACAAATCCTTCCAGCCGTCGTTGTCAAAATCGGCAAATAAAGGAGCCCAACTCCAGTCGGTATGCGACACACCAGCCAGTTGGGCAATTTCACTAAACGTACCATCACCATTGTTTAATTGAAGCGTATTTCTCACTACCTGATGATACAAACCTACAGATGCGGCCAGCATATATTTGTCATAGGGACTATTGCCTTTCAGCTGTTTTTGCCGGAAATTATCTTCCGAAATCATATCAAGCGTAATCAAATCAAGCAAACCATCGTTATTAAAATCGGCCATGTCAGACCCCATGGAGTTTTTTGAAATATGCTCAAAAAAACTATCTATTTGGTCTGTAAACGTACCGTTTTGGTTATTGATGTAAAGCAAATCCTTGTCGGCATAGTCGCTGGCCACAAAAATATCCGACCAGCCGTCGTTATTGATATCACCGACAGAAGCACTTAGACCAAAGGTGGTATTCTTGATTCCTGCCTTTACCGATACATCCGTAAATGTTTGATTTCCATTGTTTTGATACAACTTACAAGCACTCTCTGAAGAATAAGGATTAGGCGTAATTTTCTTCGTTCCTTTATCTATAAATGTATTTAAGGTTAGGGCGTTTTTGAAATCGACCCTGTGATTGACAAGAAACATATCCAGGTCTCCGTCATTGTCGTAATCCAGAAAGTTGGAGGCTGTGGAGTAACCGGTATCTGCCAAACCATATTCCTTGGCTCGTTCGGTAAAGGTATTGTTGTGGTTATTTATCAATAAAAGGTTGGCCCGAATCTCAGGATTATCATCCAATGAACGACAAATGTAAATATCAAGCCATCCATCCTGATTGATATCCACCATACTAACCCCCGTAGTAAATCCCCGGTAAAACACATTTGCTGTTTCTGAAATTTGTTCAAATTTTAAATTGCCTTTATTGAGGTAAAGTCTTCCTCCAAACAAATTTCCACCCATAAAAATATCTGGCAATCCATCGTTATTGATATCTCCAATCGCTACGCCAGAACCATTGTATAAATACTCATAAGTCAGAATGTTTAACTGCTCAGTCTCATTTAGTTCATTAACAAAACTAAACCCTGATTCTTGCTCCGAAATTAACTCAAAGAGCGGCTGGTCTTTGGTTTGTTGACACGAAAAAAACAAAAACAGCAGAAAATAAGAGAACAGCCTTACCATATAAACATAAGGTTTAAATGAAGATTAAAAATTTGAATATCAGATATTTAAGAGCAAAGATTTTCTATAGAAACTTATCCATCAACTCGCCTTTTTTTTGTCGTGAGACGGGCAAAAGATCACCGTTGTGCATTTTTACGGCTCCGCCTTCTGACCGTACAAAGGCCTTCAAATGACTCAGGTTGATTAAATAGGAATGATGAATCCGAAAGAAGCCCTGGTCAGTAAGCAGATTTTCGTAAGTAATGAGGGGCTTGGAGGTGAGTACTTTCTGACCAGAGATCAGATGGAATTCTGAATAATTTCTGACACTGTTAACATAAAGAATCTCCTCCAGTCTCACCACCACAAATCCATCGTTATTTGGCAGAACAATTTTCCGGATTTGTGTCTGCTCATAGTTTTCCAGAAGAATTTTATAGGGCGTTTGCTGAACATTGGTCTCTGTTTTTGACTCCAAAACCCTATCCATGGTCTTTCTCAGTTCGGATGATTTAATGGGCTTAACGAGATACCCGACTGCCGAAAACTCAAAAGCCCTGATGGCGAAATGATCAAAAGCAGTGACAAAAATTACCGAAAAGTCTTTCGTCTGTAATTTATTGAGTAAATCAAAACCGGTTCCATCTGGCATTTTGATATCCAGAAACAGCAGGTCAAAAGCTACATTTCGAATTAAATCCAGCCCGGATTTACAACTATCGGCCTCTCCTACTATTTTCGTGATTTCTCCAAAATGATCTGCTAATGCACGTTTCAAAAGAAATCGGGCATCCTCTTCGTCATCAATGATGATAATTCTTAACATGATTTAATATTCTAAGATTAGCTTTACCTCTGTACCGGCAACCCGCCCTTGATCGTCTGTCAATTCTTTAACTTCAAGAGCTCTTCCTTTCCCTAAACGATTCCTTATCAATTCCATGGCCTTTGATTTGTGTGTGGTGTTTGGTTTACCCGAATAATAGCCCACTCCATTATCCCTCACGCTTATTTCTAGCCTGAGATCAGACGGGGTTTCTACTTTCACTTCAATTTTCCCTCTGGCACTCCCGGGTAAAATTCCATGCAAAAGAGCATTCTCGACCAATGGCTGCACAATGAAAGAAGGAATGTTATAGTCGCCATTCCTGATCTCTTCCCTCAGAATGATTTCATAGTCGAACTTATCACCCAGGCGTCTTTTTTCAAGAGAAAGATACGCATCAATAAAATCCATTTCCTCATAGACCGGAATCTGGGTTCTTCCGGTTTTTTCCAGAATATCCCGCATTAATTGAGCAAAATCAGCAATGAAGTCATTGGCAAGGTGGGTTTTGCCTTCCAGATAGAGTCTTTGAATAGAATTTAAAGAGTTAAATAAAAAGTGAGGGTTTAGCTGGGCCCTCAACAGCCGTTGTTTCATTTCAGCAGCTTCCTTCGTGCTTTTGAGTTTTCGTTGTTTATTCCAGAAGTAAAATCCTCCCAAAAGCAAAAGAATGCCTAAAACTGCAGCCAGAATAAGGTAGTTTTTCTGTTTAAGCTGAGCTTCTTTGGTTTGATTTTGAAGCCTGAGCACTTCTATTTCTTTTTGCTTCTTCTCAGTTTCATATCTGGTCTGTAGCTCGGTAATTTTTGCGGTGGTATTGATTACATACAAGCTATCCTTGGCCTCCATTTGAGCCTTTTGATAGGTCATAGCCTTTTCAAAATCCTGCACTTTGTTATACGCCTCCGTCAAGATATTGTACAAATTGGGTAACTCCTTTTCATTGCTCAGTTGTTTCGCCATTACCAGAGCAGAATTAGCCAGTTCAATGGCCTTTTCGGTGTCATTCAACTCCAGATGATTTCTAGCCAAAGACGTTGTAACCTGCATTTTCAGAAGTTTTGAATTAGAAAGCTCTGCATTTTCTAAAGCTTGGCGGAGGTAGATATTGGCACTTTTAAAGTTTTTGGCCGCGTTTTCTACATTTGCCAGATTGGAATACCTGGCGGTAATTGCTGTATAATCTTTTTGTATTTGGGCCATTTTCAGGGCTTCGAGAAAATACTTCTTCGAGGCTGTGTATGCCTTTACATTTGGGAAAGATTTCTCCAAACGTAACAGATTGATAATTCCCAGATTTGACAGTGCAACACCGAGTCTGTATCGGTCATTGATTTCGACTGCTATTCGTTCTGCTGAGAAAAAGCTTTTTTCGGCCAAATCTAATTGCTTAAAATGCATTTGAATGTTACCCAGAATAAGGGTGGAGGCCAGTTCAATCTGGGGTAAATCAAACCGATCAGAAATCCTTAATGCCTTCAATGCATTTTGAGTACATACCTCATAATCAGACATTTCAAAATTCACAATGGCTATACTATTCAATTGAGCCGCTATCAGGTGATTTAGTCTTTTCGGGTCGCTCTTACCAAAATGCAGTCTGGAAAGCGACATTGCACGCTCGTAATTAGCAATCGCCTCCCTGAAATTTCCTGATTTACGGAAATACCCCCCATAAGCCGAATGAATGAATGCCAGAAACTTGCGATCCTCTGCTCGTTGAAAATCCCTGTGGAGCATTTGTAACAGGTTGTACGAACTATCCGGGTAGGTTCTCATCATAGAATTCGCAAGAAAAAACCTGGCCCTAAGAAATGAAATATCCTTGCTACGGCTTCCGGTAGCAGTCAATATTTTCCGTGCATATTCTACGACGGAATCCTGTTGTCCATCGAGATAGAAATTCTCGCACGTAAGCAGTAATTGGTCGTACTGCTGGCCAATCAGCCCACCTGATTTCAAACAAAAAAGGAGGATCAATAATATTCTCATGAGCTCAATCCGGCTGAAAATTTTACTAAAAAAGAACTCTTTCCGGCACAATTCCAAACCGTCAAAATCGACTTCCCTAAGCCATCTGCCAAAGGATAATTAAAAGCTACAAACCGTACATTCCAATTGACCTGCTGGTAGTTGAAGAATTTTCAGTTTTTTTTTTGACTCATCTTTGATCCGGTTAGAAAAGAACAAAAAGTATACATCAATGAAAAAAATTGTCAAACTAGTAATCGTACTAAGCCTGTTGCATTCCTTTTCATTTGCTCAATCCATTGGCCTTAATCCTGAAAGCCTGGACTTACCAAAGGTTTCAACCCTGCCCGGATGTACACCTTCCGATTACGGAAAGGTAGTTTTTCTCACTACAAACAATAAAGCACATGTCTGCAGTGGAAGCGGCTGGGTGGTAGTGGAACCTTCTGGCGGTGGTGGCGGATCACTCACTTTGCCTTATAATGCAACCGGAGCATTTTCATCTGCTGGATTCTTAATACAAAACACAGCCGGAGGAATAAACTCTGCAGCGATCCAAGGCATGGCCAATTCAGCACTCAACGGAGCCTATGGTGTATTAGGGACAGCCGTTGCTACCAGTCCGAGTGGCAATAATGCGGGCATTGGCGGCATTAACAACTCCACTAATGCCAATGGATCTGGTGTGTACGGAAGGCATGACGGTGGGGGAAATGGTGTATTTGGAGAAAGTCTGATAGGAAAAGGAGTGTATGGATTAACATCAAGTAGCGGCGATGCAGTGTTTGGTCAGGCTAATAATTTAAATGCAAGAGCCGGGGTTTTTGTTAATACTGCACAGGGAGGGATCGCCCTGCGTACTACAGGTGCTCTGAGGTTTGAAGGGCAAAACGCCGGAGCTGGCAGGTTTTTAAGATCACTTGACAATCTGGGAACCGCCGCCTGGGCAAATATTACGCGTACAGAAATCCTCAAAATCCCTTCCGCTGGCTTTACTTCGCATATCTCGTCCAATGATGTGGTATATGACGGAAAAGGTGTTTACTTCTCAGGAACCTCAGGTACCGGTTCTCTTCATGCACCACTCATTCTCCCAAATGGGGCAACGGTGACAAATGTAAAATTCTACTATATTGACGGAGATGCCACTTTAGGTATGACTGCCTACTCCTTTCAGAAAATGGATCATACTCCTGCTGGTGCTCAATATGCCAATGTTAGCTCAGGGAGTATTCCAAACGCCAATAACGCCCTGCAGGTCTCGAATGTAAGCCAAAATGTTTCTGAGGTCATCGATAACTCCACTACTTTTTACCGTCTGGTATTTACCATGCCATTTGATGTGGACCTGAAACTGATTGGTGCGGAAGTACAATATACCTATCAGGTTAATAATTAGAACCTTCTAAAATTCCGAATTATGTATAATAGTCTTATCAAACTGGATAAAAAAAGAAGTGTCCTGGTAAATCAGATCCTCTTTCTTAAAGCGAATATCAATTATACGGACGTGTATTTGTCTGGTGGAAAAAGAATTACACTAGCAAAAACCTTAAAGAAATTTCAGGAAGATATTGAGGCCTACGGTTTTTTACGAATTAACCGTCAGGTAATGATAAATAGCAACTTTATCTTAAATACTGATCCGGAATTTCAAAATATCACTTTGAAAGATCAGACAGAATTTCAAATATCCCGAAGAAGAAGAGAACGACTAAAAGGTTTAATTCTGGGAGAATAGCTGAATCGCGTGGATTTCAAAAAGGAATTTGACAAGACTAACCTGAAGGAGAAGCAAATATCAAGCCCATACATCGGCTTTGGTTAGAAGTGAAAGCAGCGAACAGCTCCTTCTTTCGTACAAAAGAGATGCATTAATCCCTTCAGAGGTTAAATTTCAGACAATAATTATTTCAGGGTAAATCATTTAATATCAAATTATTACAGAGGCAAAATCAACTCATCAAGGAGAAAGAATAGGATCAATTATTCGATAGAAATTCTTCGGGCTTACCAAGAAAGCGTAATCAGCTCTTTATTAGTGGATTACGCTTTTTTCATTTCTCTGCGGTAACAAAAATCAATTCTATCTTACCTAAAAGGTACCGGATCGCGGTTTCCGATTAATTCCACCATACTAATCCTGTTCACTTGTATTGTATAACCAATCCACACAGGCTCTCGTCAGCAATATTACCGGAATACAGTATGGTGTAGACTTTTTTTTCATGTCAGCTTTGTAAGAAAAAAGCGTCATGAAAATATTCAACTCAATCTGGCTAATCCTACTGATAATATGCGGACTGGCATCCTGCGAAAATAAAGAAGCAGAGCCTGCATTGGCCGATCAGATTATGGGCGACTACGAAGTAAACTCTTACAATGTGATAGGAGTAACCATTAATCTGCCCGCTACCAGCAATACCGGAGCTTCCGTGTCAGGAAAGGTGCTAGCCACTAAAATCAGCGAAAGCACGGCTTCCTTTACCTTCATTTTTACACAAACCCAGGGTGGCATCTCCAATAGTTCCAATGCAAAACTGGAGAACATTACCCTGAAGAAATCGGGCACGGCCATTGAAAGTGCAGATGGGTTGAAAAGCGTGCAGTTTGACGGCTCTAAACTGACCTTAGTTTTCCCGAATGCAGATCCCTCGCAGGTTTTAACAGTTTTCGCAACCAAAACAAACTAATCGCATGAGAAAACTATCTTTTATCTTGATTATCTGGTTTCTGGTGCTGAAAACCTTTGCACAGTCCACCCAAATGTACCCCGACTCGGTAGTGATTTATACAAAGACTGAAGGAACCGCTTTAAAAGTTGTTACACTAAGCGATGAAACTGAACCACCCGTTGTCATACAAGGAAATAGTGAGGTTAGCTTAGGGCCTTTAGTTGATATTCGAAATGAAGAAAACCACAATTCCACAGGAGCTCTCTCTGTTGCTAACTATAACGATTTCGGCTATGGTGGTTTATTTTATATTAAAAATAACACAAATGCCAATACTGCCCTGGAAGCATTCACCCTTGGATCCGGGTCAGCCTTTTCTGCTTTTAATGGAGGCACGGGAAGTGCGGGTATTTTCGAAATTGATAATACGACGAATTCAGCGGATGCCTTGTCTATTAAAACGAACGGCCTCGGTACCGCTGCAAATTTTGCTGTAAAAAATTCATCAAACCCATCCAAAGGTCTTAAGTTAGTGCATCAGGGATTGGGTGCAGCCGCTTTCTTTCAAGTTCTGAATATTAGCAGTAATGCTAACGCTGTGGAAACCCAAACGAACGGCTCAGGTGCAGGTATCTACAGTTTTAATAGCGGCACAGGAAAAGCAGGGCATTTTCAAATTAGTAATGGCAGTAACAATCAAAATTCGATATTCGCCACATCGAATGGAAGTGGGGAGACTATTTATAGTACCAATACCGGTGCTGGATCTGCTGGTCATTTCAGAAATACAAATACCACTAATGCCAATATTGTTCTACAAAGCCACAATTCCGGTTTAGGCACATCAGGTTTCTTTAGCATATTCAATACTTCCAACACCGCCCCGGCTATAGAGACAAGAACGAACGGTTCAGGAAGAAGCATTTATGCACTCAATGAAGGCACCGGTCAAGCCGGAAATTTTGAAATAAGCGGACTCACAAACAGCAGCACTACCCTCTATTCCAAAACAAAAGGTACCGGCCGGGCCGCTGAGATTATTGTAGATAACACAACCAATAACAAGGAAGCACTTTATATCAATCATAAAGGTCAAGGGGATGCTTTATTGGTTGAACACACGGGAGGAGATGGCTACACTGCCCAGTTTATAGGCAACCAATATAATAGCAACGCTACAGTATATACTAGTAGTCAAAATGGAGGTGCCGCTTTACTCGCCGTAGCGGCAGATGGTGGCGAAGCAGCCTTGTTCGGCTCGTATAACTCCGTCAAAGAGGCCGTTTATATGGAAACAGACGGAAGTGCAAGTGTACTGAGAGTGAACCATATAGGGCAGGAAGGCCTTTTTCCCAATTTTGATGGCGACATTGCCGTTTTTCAGGATTTTGGGTTAAACAAAATAAGGTTAGACCGTGACGGCAAGGGCTACTTCAACGGCGGCACCCAAAACTCAGGAGCCGATATCGCCGAATCCTTCGAAGTGGAAGGAAACAAACAAGAGTACGAGCCAGGTGATGTGTTGGTGATTTCCACCAAAACAGATAGAACCATTGAAAAATCATCTGAGGCCTACTCAAGCTTGGTAGCTGGCGTTTATGCCACCAAGCCAGGAGTTTTACTGACAGAAAATCACATCGATTCAGACCTCTCAGCCGAAGTACCCATGGGTGTGGTAGGCGTTATCCCTACCAAAGTATGCAATGAAGGTGGGCCCATCCAAAGGGGAGATTTATTAGTGAGCAGCTCGAAAACCGGCTTTGCTATGAAAGCCGACATCGAGAAGGTCAAAATCGGGCAAGTGCTTGGAAAAGCTCTGGAGAATTTTGAGGGTGAAAGCGGGAAAATTAAGGTTTTGGTAAATGTTAAATAAGGTCTCATGAAAAAAATTGTTTTAGTCTTAGTTCTAAGCGTATTGGCATTACTAAAAACCTTTGCCCAAAGCACGGAAATAACCCCAGGCTCAATTCTTCCTAAACTCACCACAGCACAGCGAACCTCTCTGGCAAACCCTGTAAATGGAATGCTGGTTTTTGACTCTACCACCCAAAGCTACTGGTTTCGCCAAAGTGGTACATGGGTAGAGTTACCAAAAGGCGGCAGCACCAGCAATTATTGGGAGCTGAATGGTCTGGCTGGTAATGAACTTAAAAATACCAACAGCGGGGGCTTTTGGAGTGCTAATTCGACAGGGCTGTCATTCTTAAGCGATAACACGAGCAACCCGCCTACAGCACCGGTAAATGGAGATGGGACCCGAATGATGTGGATACCTTCCCGCTCCGCTTTTAGAGTAGGTACTATCTCTGAGTATTCTAAAGCTTGGGATGCAGACAGTATCGGGTTGTATTCATATGCCTCGGGTTATAATACGAAGGCAAATGGGTATTTATCAACTGCTATGGGGTATTATACTACCGCATCGGGTAATTACTCCACCGCTTTGGGTGCAGTAACCCACGCATCGGGTTTTTTCTCCACTGCTATGGGATATAATACTACCGCATCGGGTAATCACTCCACTGCCATGGGTAGAAATAACTACGCATCGGGCCTTTACTCCACTGCCATGGGTAGCAATAATTATGCATCGGGTAATTACTCCACTGCCATGGGTAGAGAAACCAACGCTTCAGGACTAAACTCCACTGCTTTGGGTTATTTTACAAACGCATCGGGAGCTTATTCTACCGCAATAGGCGGGCAATCCACCTCATTAGGAAATTATTCCACAGCTATGGGTCGAAATACCACTTCTTCAGGATATGTCTCCACCGCCTTGGGATTTAATGCTATAGCTTCGGATACTGCAGCTATTGCTATGGGAAAGAGTACTCTCGCCTCTGGATTTGCCTCCACCGCCACAGGACTAAATACTACAGCATCAGGATTTAGCTCTACCTCTTTAGGACAATATACCACAGCATCAGGATTTAGTTCTACCTCTTTAGGACAAAATACCCAGGCATTAGGTTCTAGGGCCACCTCGATGGGTCATAATACCACCGCATCCGGAATTTCCTCCACTGCGATGGGTCACAATAACGTAGCAATGGGGCCATACTCTACCGCTATGGGTTCCACTACTACTGCATCAGGCTCGTATGCTGTCTCTATGGGTTTTATTACCTCGGCATCAGGTCAACATTCGACTTCTATGGGCTATTCTAACACCGCTTCTGGAGATATCTCCACCGCAATGGGGCAGGAAACAATTGCCTCAGGTGTTGCTTCTACCTCAATGGGTCAAGAAACAAGTGCAGTTGGCGAAGCTTCTATGGCCATGGGACAATTTTCGACGGCATTGGGCATTTCATCTGTAGCCATGGGCTGGAATTCTCATGCTCTTAGCAATTATTCGCATGCGATAGGAACTGCTTCGGTGGCTTCCGGTACCTATTCCATTGCCTTAGGATCACGGGTCAGCACCAATGGTCATACGGGAAGTTTCGTAATGGGTGATTACATTACGCCGGCCCAAGGCAACAGTGGAGATACACTCAAAGCAGATGCCCAAAATAGGTTTCTGGCTCGTTTTGGTAATGGTTATAAATTGTATACGAATAATGACTTGAGCAGTACCTCGATTGGAATCATGGCATTAGCCAATGCCAACTCCTGGAGCAGCATCTCAGACAGCACCAAAAAGGAGCGTTTTCTACCCTATAATCCAGAAAACGTACTCAAAAGTGTGGCCGCCATGCGGGTAGGCACCTGGAATTACAAAGGGGATACTCGTCCCAATGGCCGCCACTGGGGCGTAATGGCACAAGACTTCTATGAGCATTTTGGGCACGATGCCTACGGTACCATCGGCAGTGATACGATGATTGCCACCGCCGACTTTGATGGAGTGAGCTTTGCGGCCATTAAGGCCCTGGAGTTACGCACGCGGCAGCTTCAAGCCGAAAATGAAGTATTGAAAGAGCAATTGAAATCTCAAAACGTGAAATTAGACGAACTGGCAAATTTGAAGAATGATATGGCAGACTTAAAGGCCATGCTCATCAATCAAAATCAGGAGCAAGTAAAAGTAAATTGAAGAAAATATTAGCTATTTAAATGTTGAACCATAGAATTTTTGAACACATGAAAAATAATCTCACAATTATCCTATTGAGCGTTTTTTGTCTAAGAACTATGGACACTAGTGCCCAGTCCATCACCATTGACCCTTCAAAAAGTAGTACGATTAGTACCTCAAGAAGCACCAACTATTTGGATATCAATAAAACTGGTACCACTAATTTTTCCGGTCTGAGGTTTCTTCAAAACGCTGCTGTGCAAGGCGGATTGTATTTTAATGAGGATTACAATTATTTTAACTTAGGCAATGGCCCGGGTACAGCAGGTTTGGTATGGAATAGGGGTACACAGAGGGTTGGGGTTGGGACACTGTCGCCTACTGCAAAGCTTCAAATAACAGGGGCTAATTCTGCCTCAAATCCTCATGTATTAATTCAGGAAACTGCCAGCGGAGTAGGAGGAAGAATTAGCTTTGAAAACATAAACGTAGCCAACAAAAAGTGGACTTTGTTTGCCAAAAATGAAAATGGCCGTTTGCCTGGTGATAATTTATTCAACATATTTCATTCCGATTTTGGTAATATAGCTCAGTTTGATGGAGATGGATTAACCAAATTAAACGGGAATGCGGAGATAAGCGGTTTCACGCGTTTAGGTGAAGATGCTCCTAAAATAAAAATCAGGAAGTTAGTTGGGGAAGTAATTGATAACAACACACAAAACATACCTCTTGATTTAGCCTTTTCTAAGATTATTAACTATGATATCGTAATAAGTTCAAGCTATTATGTTTCATCTGGTTTAGGTGGAAATATGTATCATGGCCTATTTAAACCGGGGGGTGGGAACCCAAATGGATGTAACTATAATGCATACCTTAGTTATTTGGTTTTAGGCTATCCAGAAAATTCCTCTTTACACTTGAGGATAGACAATATTGGAAATGAAATTCGAAACGGGGGATCTCAATACATTATTACGATAATCTATGAAGAATAAAAACGACCTCTAGCCAGGTAATCAATTCGATAATTAGTAAATCAAACTTAACTCGAAAGCACACTTCCACAAGCACCTTATATTCACTCAGCCCAATTCTACCAATCCTCTTTTATAATCTACTGATTCATAAGTTAACCTTGATTATCCTATAGGGAATTGAAGGTTTCCGTTTATTTTTGCCAACGGGCCTGGTTGAAGCTGACGATCTGGAATAATAAAGGCCCAAACCTATGAACCAAGAAAGTACGCCTAACCCTGAAGAATTATTTTCAACGCTGCAAAATGAATGCATGCGTCTTATTCCTGATAATGAGAAAACATGGTTTGAGCAGAAATTAACTTCTTCTCTTACACCATCTTCCTTTTTCATGAATTTTGGTCTCATCGGAAGAAAAATACCCCGGACTGTGATCAACGTTTCTGCCTTAGCGTTAGAGAAATTACTAGCTATCAATCCTGATTTTCAGCCTTCTCAATTTTCTCTGGACGAACTCTGCAGACTTACTCTTCTGCTCAAAGTGAATCAAAAAGAGTGGATATCAACACTTATCGGCTCATCTGACAGAAGAGAGTTAATTGCCATTTACAAATCGGTTCAATACCTGCCTTTGGCAAAAGATCTTGTTTTTGAGATGACCGATGGGCTCCGCACAAATATGGTAGATGTATTTGACGCCATTGCTTTGCAGAATGCCTTCCCTTTGAAGTACTTCACACAAAACGCCTGGAATCAAATGGTTCTAAAGGCCATCTTCATGGAAAGACCCGTATATCTGATACCGGGATTAGATGAAAGAAAAAACCAGGCACTCGCTGAAACGCTTCAAGATTTTGTCAAAGAGCGGTGGTCTGCCGGCAGAAAAGTGCATCCTGAACTATGGAGGCTGTTTGAAGGTTTTGAATCAGAGCCTCTAATAATGGACCTCATTCATTTAACAAAAACTGGTCTGGAGACCGAAAAGAAAGCGGCTTGTAAAGTTTTGTTTAACAGTAGATTGCCAGAGGCTGTCAAATGGGCTGAAGAAAATGAGCAGAGCCAGATCACCGAAAGCTGGGAGGAAATAGGACGCACCTTTCAACAACAAAAACCTTAAAAGACAATGCAAATGAAATTTATTGACCCGCATGTACATATGACCTCACGTACTACCGATGACTACGAGGCTATGAGAAAAGCGGGAATAGTAGCTCTTATTGAACCAGCCTTCTGGCTTGGGCAACCCCGTACCGAAGTAGGCTCATTCAAAGATTATTACAGCAGCATTGTGGGCTGGGAACCTTTCCGCTCATCGCAATTTGGCATTAAGCATTATTGCACTATCGGTCTGAATTCCAAAGAGGCCAACAACGTTCCTCTTGCCGAAAAAGTCATGGAGTTACTCCCACTTTATGCCTTGAAGGACAATGTGGTGGCTATTGGTGAAATTGGCTACGATGATCAGACAGAGGCAGAAGATCGCTTTTTCAGGCTACAGATAGAACTTGCTAAAGAAACGGGGCTTCCAATCATGATTCATACGCCGCACCGCGATAAAAAGAAAGGCACCCTGAAAAGCATGGATGTGCTCGAGGAGCACGGAATGAACCCGGGAATGGTGGTCATAGACCACAACAATGAAGAAACCGCCAAAGAAGTTCTGGACAGAGGCTATTGGGCCGCATTTACCATCTACCCCCGCACCAAAATGGGTAGCGAACGTATGGTGGAAGTGGTCAAACACTATGGATCAGACCGAATCATTGTGGACAGCTCGGCAGATTGGGGAGTAAGTGACCCCCTGGCTGTACCAAAAACCGCTCAATTAATGCTCGATAGTGGCATTGACCCGCATCATGTGCATCTCACCTGCTACCAGAATGCCCTCACGGCATACAGCCAAAGCGGAAACATGCATGAAAGCGACTGGGCAGAAGGTGTAAACTTTGATCAGTCTGTTCTTTATGGTGGAAATAGTGTACTAAGAGGTCAGAATCCTGAAAAAGGAAATACCTCAGACATTATTGAAAATTAACTGGTTCATGCAGAGATTGTTCAGTTTCCTGAGCCTGATGCGACCTGCAAATCTGGTCACGGCACTCGCTGATATTGCAGCAGGGGCAGCCATTGCCGGTTTTTTTGTTGATACCTCAGACTGCACTCCTCTTGTATTACTGATGATCTCCACCCTGGGACTGTACGGAGGAGGTGTAGTATTCAATGATGTATTCGACGCAGAAATTGATGCCATCGAACGCCCTGAAAGGGCCATTCCTTCGGGTAAAGTTTCTAAAGTATCTGCTGCTATTCTGGGAATCTCTTTACTGGTAATCGGTGTGCTTTCCGCCTCTATGGTAAGCGAAATTTCAGGGATTATTGCTTTAATTACCGCTATTTCGGCATTGGTTTATGACAAATGGGCCAAGCATTCCGTTTTTTTGGGTCCGCTCGTAATGGGAATTTGCCGGGGACTTAACCTGCTTCTAGGCATGAGTATTCTCTGGAACGATCTGACTCCTACGCAAATGGCCATCTCGGTTATTCCCATCTTCTTTATTGCTGCTATCACACTTACCAGTCAGGGGGAAGTTCATGGAAGTAATAAGAAATCCGTTACATTCGCACTTGTTATCGATACAGCCGTGGCAATGGTGCTGGTAAGTTTAGCTTTTTCAAAAGGCACTTCTCTCCTAACCTCACTGCCATTTCTGATCTTCTGGTACCTCATGAATGCCCGGGCTAAAATTCGGGCCATTCGATCAAATATTCCTCAAAATATTAAGAAGGCAGTCAAAACCGGGGTGATCTCTTTAATTCCTTTGAATGCTACCTATGTTGCCATCTTTAGTCAGTGGTACCTTGGTCTGGCGGTAGTGGCCTTGCTTCCGCTTTCAATATGGCTTTCAAAACAATTTGCAGTAACGTGACCTTTGAAATAAATGAAAATTAAACAGAGTTTTCAGGTTGACTTCGAGTATTCCATTGAGTTTACCGAAGGAATTTTTAATCCGGAAAATCATCTTCTGGCCTCGTATATTAAACCTACTTCAGCCTCTCAGGAGGTCAAAATAGGCGTGGCTGTTGATAGCGGAGTACTTTCTGAGAATCCATCACTTCTCGAGCAAATTCATACGTATTTTGGTCAGTTCCCCGGGATTTCTCTGGCCGCTCCGCCGGTCTCCGTTACGGGCGGTGAAGAGGTAAAAAACAGTACGGAAGATTTACAAAAAGTACTTGAGCTGATTGACTACGGCAAAATAGACCGGCACTCCTACCTCATCGGAATCGGAGGAGGAGCGGTTCTGGATATGGTAGGCTTTGCCGCAGCTATCGGGCATCGGGGAATTCGTCATATCCGTATACCAACTACCGTTTTATCGCAGAATGACTCGGGTGTAGGTGTTAAAAATGGTATCAATTACTTTGGTAAAAAGAATTTTCTGGGTGCCTTTGCCCCGCCCTACCTCGTTATCAATGACTTTTTATTCCTGAAAACTCTTTCGGAAAGAGACTGGAGATCTGGCATGTCAGAAGCCGTCAAAGTAGCCCTCATTAAGGATGCCCGTTTTTTTTATTGGCTGGAAGAAAACGCCTCTCTGCTGCATGCCCGGGACATGGAAGCGATGAAAAAACTCGTAGTAGACTGTGCCAGACTACATGCTGAGCATATCGCAGGAAACAACGATCCTTTTGAAACCGGCAGCTCACGACCCCTCGATTTCGGACACTGGGCCGCTCACAAAATGGAGAAGCTCAGTGATTTTCAAATCAAACATGGAGAAGCCGTTGCCATAGGTATTGCTCTTGACATCTATTACGGAGGTTTCGCGGGATTCATGCCCATGGAAACCTGCGAGAGAATAGTGGACATACTGGCTGCACTTGGTTTTGACCTGTATCATCCAGTTCTTACCACGGCAGACGAATCATCCGTTAACCCTCTGCTTTTAGACGGACTGGAAGAATTCAGAGAACATCTGGGTGGCGAGCTCACCATTACCATGGTATCCGTCATTGGAGAAAAATTTGATGTTCATGAAATGAATAAAGAGCTCATCAACAAAGCAGTATTACAACTAAAAACCAGAGAAAACAGTTATGCAAATTCGGCAACATGAGGGTCTGCTCACCTATTGCTCCAACATACATCCCGGAGAATCATGGACTCAGACTTTGGATAATCTGAAAACCTATACCACTCATATCAAAGAAAAACTCGGTGCAGAGAGGTTCGGAATTGGCCTGAGAATTTCGGGCCAGGCCTCCAAAGACCTGCTGGAAGGCGACCAACTGCAGCAGTTCAAAGAGTGGTTACATTCAGCAAATCTGTATGTTTTCACTGTTAATGGATTCCCATATGGAAGCTTCCATAATCAACGTGTAAAAGATGAGGTACATACCCCAGACTGGCTATCAGACGAGCGACTGGCATACACCAAACGTCTGTTCTTTATTCTGAGTGAGCTTCTTCCCGATGGGCTGGATGGCGGTGTTTCCACATCACCCGTTAGCTACCGGCACTGGTTTAAAAACGAAGACGAGCTGGAAACTGCCCGTAGAAAAGGAGCACAACAGATGATTGAAATCGCCTTTTTTTTGCATGAAATCAATAAATCTACCGGCAAACTACTTCATCTGGACGTAGAACCCGAACCCGATGGTATTTTGGAAACCGGTGAAGAGTACATTGACTTTTACACCAATTATCTCATTCCCGCAGCGAAATCTTCTCTTGCCAAAAAATTGGAAATTGCGGAAAGTGAAGCTGTGAAAATTCTCAAAGATCACATTCAACTCTGTTTCGATGTCTGCCATTTTGCCGTAGGTTATGAGGATATTTCCGGGGTATTGACCAAACTTCAGGAGGAAGGTCTGAAGATTGGACGAATACAAATAAGTGCAGCTTTGGGCACTGGTTTACTTACTTCAGGAAGTAATTACTCCGAAATAAGAAAACAGCTGGAGGCGTTTGATGAACAGGTATATCTGCATCAGGCGGTTGCCAGAGATGGTCATGGAAATTTGAAACGATACCGTGATCTCAGACCGGCACTTGATGAATTTGAAATAACCCAGCCCAGAGAATTACGAACTCACTTTCATGTTCCGATTTTCCTGGAAAATTATGGGAAGCTGGTTTCAACGCAAAGTGCCATTAAGGAAACACTCAAGGCGTGGAAACAATCCAATTTCACCAACCATCTGGAAGTGGAAACCTACACCTGGGATGTACTTCCTGAAGACCTCCGCACTGATATAGTTAACTCGGTGGCCAGAGAATTAAACTGGGTGATAGATACCCTTGACGCAGATGAATAGAATTGCAGTAATTGATGTGGTAGGGCTTTCTGAGAAGTTAATTGGCCTAAACACGCCTTTTCTGAAAGAATGGATGTGTGGCAAAATTTTGAACTATGTAACCCCGGTATTACCTGCGGTAACCTGTTCGGCACAAACTACCTACCTTACGGGTAAATGGCCATCTGGGCACGGAATTGTTGGCAACGGCTGGTTTTTCAAAGACACGCAGGAAGTAGCACTCTGGAAACAGTCCAATAAGCTGGTGCAGGCCGAAAACATCTGGGATATAGCACGAAAACAAAGACCTGGATTCACGGTGGCCAACATGTTCTGGTGGTTTAATATGTATTCCACCGCAGATTATGCAGTTACTCCGCGTCCTCAATACCGGGCAGACGGGCAGAAAATTCCTGACTGCTACTCCAAACCTGCCGGATTGCGGGATACACTTCAGAAAGAGCTCGGCACGTTCCCTTTGTTTGATTTCTGGGGGCCACGAACTTCTGTAAAATCGAGTCAGTGGATCGCAGATGCCTCGGTGATTGTAGAAGACCTCCACGAGCCAGACCTTATGTTGGTTTACCTGCCGCATCTTGACTATGTTCTGCAGAAAGTGAATCATACAGAACCAAATCTGGCCAAAGATCTGCAGGAAATTGATGAAGTATGCCGAAAACTCATCACCCATCTCGAAAGCAAGGGCGTGGAAGTGATAGTTCTCTCAGAATATGGCATCTCCGAAGTTACTAACCCGGTACATATCAATCGTGTTCTTCGAGAAAACGATTTATTAAGTATTCGCACCGAGAATGGACTGGAGTTACTTGATGCTGGCGAGTCCCGGGCTTTTGCTGTAGCCGATCACCAGATTGCCCATGTGTATATTCAGGACAAATCAAGAACCGTACAGATCAAAGAACTCCTGAAAAATACGCGAGGCATAGAACTTGTTCTGGATAAAGAGGAAAAAAAACAGTACCACCTAAATCATGATCGGGCTGGTGATCTTGTAGTAATAGCAGATAAAGACAGCTGGTTTACCTATTACTACTGGCTGGATGACGCTCTGGCACCTGATTTTGCCCGGGTAGTAGACATTCACAAAAAACCTGGATATGACCCGGCCGAAATGTTTTTTGACCCGAAAAAGAAACTCATATTCCCTCGACTGATTTTCAAGTTAATCAAAAAGAAACTTGGTTTCAGAACGCTCATGGATGTAATTCCACTGGACGCCTCCCTGGTGAAGGGCTCCCATGGTCGGGTAAATGTGCCCGACGAAGAAAAGCCGATACTTATCGCCAAAGACCAGTTGCCTGGAGAAATTTCACCAGTTGATATCCAGAAACTCCTTCTGGAAAGGTTATTCAGAAAACCCTGAATTCCTCTTATTCCAGACAGCTTCCGATAAATGCCTGAAAAACATTGGAATTGTCCACCTGAAAACCCGGGTTTAAAACAACAAACTCTCCGGCTTCGTAAGTTACTTTTGAGCTCAATAGCTTATTGCTGGCAGAAACAGTCACGCCCAACTTTTTCGTACTACTACTGGTGTAATCATCTGTTGGACTTGACAATACATGATGCTGATCTGCAAAACTCGTAAAATCCTCGGTGACTATTCGGTCAGATGAACTGAATCCTGTGGAAGCCAATAATCCGAACCCCCTTCTGGAAAAAGCCTTTGAAATCGCACACTTGTATCTTCCGCCAAAAAGAAGTTCATCAGCAGCCATAATTGCATCACGGGATTTAAGAAGATTCGGCGTGCATGGCTGCAGTTTTAATCCTTCGTGAACAAGTTTCAATGCGGCTACATTACCGCGATAATTCTGAATTGATGCAGGTACATCATAAATATTGTTTACAAGAATATTATCCTGTAAGATAATCTCCCAAGTCATATCCCAGAGAACCGTTGCCCAAATAGATCCGACCCCATGCACTCCTGGAAATCCACCTAAATTATTAACTGCACCATAGGTGACTGCAGGATTAATATTCTGGATATCATAGGAATATGGATAGGGTCGAATCCCACCATCAGTAATGTCCAGCCCCAAAACATAATTACCAATTCCCCTGGAAAGATTCGCACTTGGGATATCGGGAGATAGTAAACTCCAGTTTGTTGTCATCATGAGTGAGAGATAATCGCTCCAGCCTTCGCCACCTTGTTCGGAATGATTAAGGCAAGATGAAGTGGCTGGGCCTCCAGTAAGCCTGATAGACCAACCATGTCCATATTCATGTGCGATTACCCCGTTGTCAAAATCACCATCGGGTTGATAGTCCTGAGACGTATTCCATAAATACATTTGCATTCTTCCATTAAATCCATCGGGAGGGCAAGAAAAAGTAGCATTGTTAATCCCAAGTCCATCCTGAGCATCGGCAAAAATATAATCATTTCCTAAACCTCCTCTTCCCATATTATTGGCCTGAAAATTTCCGGAAGGTTCATCAAACCCATAACGATAAAGTACATCGTGCAGGATATTATTCCAATAAAAAAGGTTGGTTATAGCAGCATTCTGATTGACACTGCTTGAGTTAAGCGTTTGCGAATAGGGATAATTAAATTCCAATGTAGCCGAACTTGGATAACTTCCGCCGGAATTATTACGATCCACATCTTCCTTTGAAAAAACATTATTTCCCCGGGTATACGTATAATCAAAAGTACCATCATTGTGCCATCCATTGGTAGTGCCTGGTCCAGTAGTGGCTGGAGCAAATCGGGTGTAGGGGTTAGAAACAATAGTTCGACTTCCATGAAGAGGGCTTTCAACAGGATAATCAAATACATGATATGAATTAGGTGAAGCAATTTCCACCGAACTATCTGTAATCGGCATGTGATCAGCAACTGGTCGTCTTACCGAGCCAAAATCACATCTCAAAATATCATCTCGCAGGTCAAGTATAGCACCTGTAACAGCATCAACCTGAACATTCCAGGAATGATCTTCTTCAATGGTGAGATACTGTACTATCCAGGCCAAAGTATACGGCGAATCAGACTTGCCACCTGGCATGCTATTGGGATTGGGAACCCAGAAAAGATTGGCAACAATATCTTCTTCTGAGAGCTGCGGACAGGTAAACTTTAATTTATGAGGACGTCCAGACTGTACTATATCCACTGTTTTCTGTTCAATTTGACTATCTGATATATTCAACCCAGACACTTCAGATGCTGCTTTTTTCACCGCTGAAAGAGCATTAACTGTAGCCATTTCAGGCAACAGCAATGCTTTACCCTCTATGTCATCCACAAAGTTATTTACTGAATATACGACATCACCACTCTTAAGAACAGCATTTAGCATAGAGTTGTACACACGAATCGAACGATAGGTCTGATCAAAATAAATATGATACCATTGAGTAGTCGGTGACAAATAGGCACTAGATATCTGCATTTCCGTAATATCTCGGGCATCGACTTTCTCATTTCCAGCCTGCCTTGATAAATAATCCCTGGTTAATTGAATTTCATTCTGAGCTACCCCTGACCTATTTACACCAAATTGAAAAAGAGTAAGCTGGACAAATGCCAAAAGGAATGTTGAATAAGTTTTCATTCGAAGAATTAGTTAACACACTAACAGTTAATGGGTTGCTTTGAAATACAACCAGAATACCACCTAATTGTTCTATTTGTAACTTTACCCTAACTGAATGAATCAATAATTTTCCAATACCAATAATTTATTTGTAAAGGAAAAATGCATTTCAGCTACAAGGGCAATACAAAGCCAAGAAATAGAAGAACAAATCTCGAAGAAAACGAAAGGTATCTCAATACCGGTTTCCATGTATTCAGGGTAGGGTTTACATGTAATTTTACAAAATGACCAGCCAGGAAATGATCAATTAGGACTTCTCTCATGTTTTCGTTCCCTCCGCTATTCCTTTTACGTCGGAAATTACGAATCAGCTGAAAATGAAAATCCATAAACCTGTTACACTGTCAAAAAAATAAGCAAACTTGGGCTCTTCCTGTGAATTCTACCAGTTACCTATGAGGAAAGAAACTATTCGTTTCATTTATTTCATGCTTGCTGTAATAGCTATTCTCTTCAAGAATTTTCTGCCGGGCTACTGGTTGATACCCATTCTGCCACTCCCAATTCTCTTTCTCCAATTTGTCCAGAATAAAGATTTCTGGGGAGGCAGAGAAAAGATGAGGAAATTCGGCTCTCTTTTTTTACTCTCAGAGGCCATAGGTTTTTCATTGATTAGTATAGAACCTAATTTTTACGGCATCTATTTCGCAATGGTTTTCCTGCTGATAGCTAAGTTTTTTTTTCTTCAGCTACTTCGCTGGACCCTCGGCTATTTCGCCGTTACCGATCTTAAAAACATTCTTCTCATTGCATTGATAGGCTCTGGTTTTATCCTTTTCTTCCACTTTTGTCTTCTTGATCATATTGATACGTTCTTCATTTATCCCATCTTCATTTATATATTCATAGATACCATAACAGTGTACTCCATATTTCTGATAATGGAAGAGAACAAGCCGTATAAATGGCTGGGATTCTGGTCAATAGCGATTTTTGTATTCTCAGATGTTATTTGTTCCATGTATCTTTTCATGCATGTGGTCAGGGACAATTACACATGCACACTTATTACCTCTTATTTGGGCATATACCTTTGCACATGTTATATCAAGAAGGTACATGGCAGTAAACTAACCTAAGGCCCTGGTTTCCTATCTTTCGGACAAAGGGTACAAAACGATGGGTTGAAACAAAATTTCAGAACTTCAACACAATATCACGTATCTTGGCAGACCTTTTTAAGAAGCTAACTACCCTTAACCCAAAATGGAATTTCCTAAAAACGTCAAAAAAGTGATCAATGCCTGGTGTATGTATGACTGGGCCAATTCGGTTCATAACCTGGTGATTACTTCCGTAATTTTTCCCATATACTACC
>CBINGY010000045.1:0-36989 GCA_966250325.1 uncultured Cytophagaceae bacterium
GGGCATGAGGTTAGAGGTACGGATCTTCCATCGTCTGTTCCTTCTCTTAGGGCAGAACCTGGTCTTCAGGGTATAAAAATTACAGATAGCCTTGAGGAGTGTCTCGAAAAGGCCAATTTCGTTCTTTTTAGTGTTGAGACAGTTAATATTCGGGAGGTTGTCAAAAATGCGGCTCCTTATATTCAGACCGGAGCTACTGTTGCCGGTCAAACTTCCGTTAAAGCACCCGAAATTCAGGCTTTTGAAGACTTTCTCCCCAAAAGTATACATTTAACTACCCTTCACGCACTTCATGGGCCTCATGTAAACCCGGTGGGTCAAACCCTTGTATTCATTAATCACCGATGTCCTGCCGAAAGATTTGAAGAATTAAAAGGGATGTTGCTGAACGCTACTGGCTCCACTATTGAAATTCTTGAATCGGCTGTAATTCATGACAAAATGATGGCCGATATTCAGGTAGTAACGCATATTGGTTTTGAGAGCATCGGTACTTCCTTCATGCACAGAGGGGTGTTCCCCTGGGAGAACCCCTTGCATACCAGTGGACTTGATAATGTCAAGCTACTTATGACATTGAGGATTTTCAGCTATAAACATCATGTTTACGCTGGACTGGCCATGGAGAACCCCTTTGCAAAGAAGGACGTTCGGGAATACGCAAAAGCGGAGAATGATTTGTTCGGACATATGATTTCCGAGGATGAATCATCTTTCAGAGATTTAGTAGAAGGAGCGAAAAATCGGGTTTTCAGGGATTTCCCGGGTAAATTAATGCTCAATGACGAAGTTATGGCCGAATATTCTCTGCAGCCCCTGGCCGAGGACCTTAAAAATTCGCATCTGAGTCTTCTCGCGATGGTACTTACATGGGATCGTCTTGGAACAAACCCTTACAGAAATCTCCTTTGTCAAACTCCCCCATTTAAATTACGGGTAGGTATGGCCGAATACTTATTTTTGAAGGATAATTTGCTGGAAGATGCGATAAATGCCGCACTCTTCAGCAAAGATATCCGGAGAGATGACCTGGCATTCCATACGGCTGTGCAAGAATGGGCCCATATTGTGGAAACAGGTGATATTGCAGGATATGAAAGTCATTTTGAGCGTACACGAAATTTTCTGGAGGATCGTTTGGAGGAGGGTCGCAAGTTAAGTTCAATGCTCATTGAGCGTTTAAATCATGAAAAAAACTGATCTTTCTATCTTTCAGAATAAATGGTATAAGCCCGGTTCTTTACCTAAAAGATTACTATGGCTTGTTTTTGGTAGGATCTTTGTCAATACGTATATACCAATGCCTGTTTTTCTCAAAATCCTCATATTAAGAGGTTTTGGAGCTAAAATTGGAAAAGGTGTTATGATAAAGCCAAGGGTTAACGTTAAATATCCCTGGTTTCTTGAGATAGGTGATTATGCCTGGATAGGCGAGCTCGTATGGATCGATAATTTCGATCTGGTTAAAATTGGTTCAAATACGTGCGTGTCGCAGGGAACCATGTTGCTTACCGGTAATCACGATTACAAAAAAACAACCTTTGATCTAATGATCGGAAAAATTATACTGGAAGAAGGAGTTTGGATTGGTGCACAATGTTTGGTAGGGCCGGGCATTACTTGCCACAGCCATGCTGTTTTGGGGGCGGGATCGGTTTTGACACGAGACATTCCGGCCTATCAGATCTGGAGGGGTAACCCGGCGGAATTTGTTAGAAATCGGGAAATAGTCTAATAGATTACCGTTAAATAAAGTTTATAACTAAGAAAAGTACAAAATTTAACCAGTTCAGAAATTATACTTACTTTTGAATTGGGCATAGAAAAAGTGATTGGTCCATGAAATTGGTTCTGGAAGAACTCATCTACGATAAAAACCTGAGGGTTATACTAAGTATGGTTATCTCTTTAGCTATTACCTGGAGGTCCATACCTGTAATCCGAAATATCTGCATTATGCGGGGGCTCATGGAGAGCCCAATAAAAAGAAGCTCTCACAGCAGCCCCACCCCTACTTTTGGTGGTGTTGGCATTTTTGCGGGAACCGTTTTTGGCTACATGATCTGGAACTTCGGAGACGAAGATTACCTCCTGCATAAGGTATTTGCAGGGGTGGTTATTCTTTTCTTTCTTGGAATTAAGGACGATATGTTTGGTCTGGCTCCATTGAAAAAACTTGCTTCGCAAATACTTGCTTCACTTCTTGTAGTAGTTGGAAGCGATTTACGAATAACCAGCTTCTTCGGTACATTCGGAATTCATGAAATACCTTATGTGATTAGCGTTCTGTTTACTGTTCTGCTTTTTGTAGCCCTTATCAACGCATTCAATTTAATTGATGGAATAGATGGCCTATCCGCGGGAATTGGAATGATAGCCAGCGGAGGCTTCGGATTATGGTTTATGTTAAATAATCATTGGTCCTTAGCTTGTCTTGCACTTTCTCTCTCCGCGTCCTTAGTAGGTTTTTTGAGATACAATTTTTCAAAGACTTCCAAGATTTTTATGGGAGATACGGGGTCACTGATTGTAGGCTATCTGGTCACCATCCTGGCTGTTAAATTCGTTCAGCTGAATCTGACCTATAATTTTTCACCAAATCACCATTATGTAAGTGCCCCAGTCTTGGCTATTGTTATTTTATGTGTTCCCATCTTTGATACTCTGCGTGTGTTTGCCCTACGTATTCTTAAAGGAAAGTCACCCTTCGAAGCGGATCGCTTACACTTGCATCACCTTCTTGTGGACAATGGGATGTCACATCTTTCGGCCTCGGCATCGTTATATTTAGTGACCGTGGCCCTAACAATTTTCACCTTCTTCCTTAGAAGCTTTTTTACCAATACGGCACTATCCATTTACGTAATTTCGGTATTTGCAGCTTACCTGGCAGTATGTAGCTGGCTGGAGTACAGAAGGGTAAGAATACATCGCAGTAAGTTAGAGAAAGCATCGGCGAGTAAACCTCAGATAGGTTTTGAGGGCTCGGTTTCCTCTAACTAAAAAAATCCGGACTCTTTTAGAAGCCCGGACAATCATTTTTACTACAAGTTTAGTTATTCCCATTCAATGGTAGCCGGTGGCTTAGAACTTATGTCATAAACCACTCTATTCACTCCCTTCACATTATTAATAATCTGATTGGAAACTCTGGCCAGAAACTCGTAGGGCAAATGTGCCCAATCTGCCGTCATACCATCTATACTTGTGACAGCCCGTAATGCCACTACGCTTTCATAGGTTCTCTCATCTCCCATTACACCAACAGATTGTACCGGCAATAGCATGGCTCCTGCTTGCCAAACCTTATCATACAGATCGTTTTCCTTAAGTCCCTGAATGAAATAATAATCGACATCCTGGAGAATCCTTACTTTCTCTTCAGTGATATTTCCTAATATTCTGATACCCAATCCGGGCCCGGGAAAAGGATGTCTGCTTAAAATGTTATCAGGCATATGAATGGCTCTTCCCACATCACGCACACCGTCTTTGAAAAGTAGTTTCAAAGGCTCCACCACCTTTAACTTCATAAAATCGGGCAAACCTCCAACATTATGATGCGATTTTATGGTAACGGAGGGACCTTTGACAGAAACCGATTCAATAACATCAGGATAAATTGTACCCTGTCCCAGCCATTTGACATCCTGAATTTTGTGGGCTTCATCGTCAAATACCTCAATGAAGGTTTTTCCAATAGCCTTTCTCTTTGCCTCGGGCTCAGTGAGACCTTCCAGTGCTTTGTAGAACCTTTCTTTGGCATTAACACCTTTAACATTGAGACCCAGACCCTGATACGATTCAAGCACCTGCTCAAACTCATTTTTCCTGAGCAGTCCATTGTCAACAAAAATACAGAACAGGTTCTGACCTATTGCTTTATGAATGAGCATGGCCGCAACCGAGCTATCAACACCTCCGGAAAGACCCATTACCACCTTATCATCACCCAACAACTCTTTAAGTTCAGCCACAGAGGTTTCAACAAATGAATCGGAAGTCCATGTCTGGCTACAATTACAAATGTCTGTCAGGAAATTTTGAAGAAGTAATTTCCCATGTTCTGAATGAGTAACTTCTGGGTGAAACTGAATTCCGTAGATTTCGGAGTTATCAAATTTAAAAGCCGCTACTTTGACACTGTCCGTAGAGGCAA
This sequence comes from uncultured Cytophagaceae bacterium, assembly GCA_966250325.1. Classification (GTDB taxonomy): domain Bacteria; phylum Bacteroidota; class Bacteroidia; order Cytophagales; family Spirosomataceae; genus Jiulongibacter. Next base: position 4,160 of record CBINGY010000045.1, read on the forward strand.
TGAGGTGTGAATGGGGAGGTAATTCTGTTATGGTATCCGCATGTGACATCCACACCTGACAATCTACCGGAATGCCCTTGAATAGAGGACTTTCATGGCTTTTCTCACTAATAATGGCTCTTCCGTATTCTCGTGTGGTGGAAGCCTGAACATTTCCACCATTTACCTGAGCCAGAAGCTGAGCACCGTAACAAATACCGAGCAATGGAACCTTATCCAGAGATTTGAAATCTACACGAGGCGAATCTTCATCTCTGACAGAGCATGGGCTTCCGGATAATATGACACCCTTTATCCTATCGTCTATTTCAGGAATTTTACTGAAAGGATGTATTTCGCAGTAAACATTGAGCTCGCGAACTCTTCGGGCAATTAATTGAGTGTACTGAGACCCGAAGTCAATAATTAAAATTTGTTCTTCCATCAGGAGAAAGGTATTTTTTCTTAAGATTGAGAAAATGGTGATATATGCGTGCTTAATTGAAGTCCCGGAATTTCTTTGCATTTCTGCCTCTCCACTGGAAACCTAATGCTAAAATCCTGGATAAATTCTGAATACTGAGTTCTGAAACCGTTTTTTTCAGCAGTATTCACAGAGTTTGACTTAGATTTACAACCAAATAGAGATATACTTGCCGGAAAAGGGGTCAGATAAGTCTTTTGCATACTCTTCAAGAATGAAAACAGCTTTCTTTTTAGCCCAGAAGCTTCGAAAAACCAAAGGTAAAACCTTTTCTTCATCAGTTATTCATATTGGTGTTGCTTCGGTAGCTATTGGCATTGCGGCCGTACTAATTTCTTTTTCTGTATTGTTAGGCTTTAAGAATACCATTAAGGAAAAGCTGTTCTCCATGTCTGCTCATTTGCAGTTAAGCAAAATTACATTGAATCAGACATTTGAAGAAGCTCCCTTTACGATTAATTCGCAATTATATACACTCCTGAAGAATAATGATAAAATTGCTGAGATTAATGCAATCGCCTTAAAGTCGGCCATACTCAAGTCTGAAAATGAAATTTCGGGAATAGTTCTCAAGGGTGTTGATGAAAATTATAATTGGTCACGCTTCAGGAAAAACCTTCTTGAGGGTACCACAATACGGCAGGACAGCGTTGATTATTCCAGGGAGATACTCATTAGCGAATCACAGGCCAAACTATTGAATGTGTCTTTGGGCGATGAATTGCTGATCTACTTCATTCAGAATCCACCTCGTGCCCGCAAAATGAAGATCAGTGGTATTTATACAACTGGTGTGGAAGAAATTGATAAAAATTATGCACTAGTAGATATAAATCTGATCCGAAGAATAAATGACTGGGATAACGCTGAAATAGGTCAAGCAGAGATTTTTCTGCATGATATTTCCTTTCTTGATGAAATTGTTCCCGAATTGTATCAAACACTGCCTCAGGATCTTCAACTGGGAAAGATTACCCGGATTTTACCTCAGTTTTTCGATTGGTTCAATCTTCTTGACCGGAATATTGTCATCGTTATCTTCCTGATTGCCCTGGTGGCAAGTTTTAATATGGTTTCTGTATTACTCATCATGATTATGGAGCGGACACCAATGGTAGGACTTCTGAAGTCATTGGGAGCCAGAAATTCTCTAATTCAGCAGATATTCATTTATAATGCTCTTCAAATTACATTAAAAGGCCTGCTAATCGGCAATATGCTCGCCATTGGTTTTTGCCTGATTCAGGATAAACTTAGACTTATCCCGCTGGATCCCGAAAACTATTATATGAGTTATGTTCCCATAAGCTGGAACTGGCCACTTTTTGCCATTATTAATCTGGTGACTATCTTTATTATAGGTCTTATTATCCTGTTACCTACTTTGGCGGTGCTTAAAATTGTGCCTGTGAAGGCATTAAAATACAAGGAATAAAAAAAGCGGCCAAGCCGCTTTTTTTATTCACTATTTCGAATTTCAATACCTCTTTACGCTCACAGAGCTTAACCCACTCGATACCTTGATGTAGATTTTTTTTGACGCTTCTTTAAAATTTTCTGTTCTATACAAAGAGCCGTCTATCTTCGTAAAACCTGCGAAATCTTTGGAATTTAAAGCTCCATCCATTTCAATTTCACAACCTACTCCTTCAGGAACCGCAAGTTCAATTTTAGCGACTCCACTTTCCACTTCCACGAAGCTCTTTTCCATTAAGGCTCCCAATTTAACGTCAACAGCTGCAGCACCTGTTTTTATTTCCATCCTTTCCACTTTATAATCACTCAGATCAAAGGCCAGATCACCTGCCCCTATTCCAAGTTCCAGATTCCATACCGGCTTTTTGTTGAGTTTGAGAAAAACTTCGTTGTGGAGTTCTCCATCACCTAAACGGAAATTCCGGTTATGGCCTTTCATTTCAAAATCGATATCCTGCGAATTTTCATTGAAATCATCTGATAGTTTGTAGTTACCAGACACAAGTAAAGTCTTGGCTTCAAAAACCCCTTTGCCGGCTTCCTCCAGATGAAACTCTGCTGCCCCACCGCCAATCTTTAATTTGACACGTTCCACACCTTCCTGAAAAGGAACCTCAAAATCCTGCTCTCTGCGATCACCCACCTGATGTGATGAATCTGAATCTCCGTCTTCCCAATCGCGGTTTTTCCAATCTTCATCATTAAAGTCAAAATGAAAATCTCTGCTGATATTCGATTTTATTTCCTCTACACCATCTGAAGCAAAATTGTAAATGGCAAGCGGAATAGCGAATGCTACCAGAAGAGCGGTGGTTGGATTGTAAAATGATCTTTTCTCATTCAAAAGTACTGCCAAACCCGCCAGTATTAATAGCACAGGCCAGAATGCCGCTATTTGTTTTAATGTGTAATCAAAATTCAGGATATCGTAATTAAACCCCAGAATAAGTACACCAATAACCACTAACAGAGCACCCGGGAAAATATTCCTTCGTTTTCTCATGACATTGTATTCAGTGGATTAATTAAAATGACTCGCCGCCACCAGTACCCGGATCGTTGTAATTTCCGCCGGTAAAGTTGTTCTCGTCCTTGTCACGTACGATAATCCACACACCAAGGCCGATCAGGAACAGCGGCCACATTTTGCCGATGTAGCTAAAAAGATTGATGTCAAAGAATGTACGGAATGCAAAAATAGCACCCAGTACAATAAGGATGACACCACCCACTACGTTACCATTTTTCGAATGATTTCTCATAGTTGAAAATTTTTGTGTTTTAAATGATGTGTCATAATTACCATCTGAGTAGGCCAGCACCGGCTCCTCTTCTGGTAGAACAACCCAAAGAATTAAATAAGTAATAAATGACGGAAAAGGCGTAAAGAACAATACCACGAATATGATCCTGAATAACACCGGATCTGTCGCGAAATAGTTTCCGAAACCTTCTGCCACGCCACCAAGAACATGATTTTGATTTTTTATCCTTCTTAATCGCTTTTCCATAGATTTTGTGTTTTCTATGAAACAAAGGTATATAGCTATTCAGTACTTGGTAATACAAACTACATGAGTGGTAAGTAATACGGATAAGTAGCTCTTTTCGCATTTGGGTTCTATTCTTCTTCTAATGCTTCCAGAATTTCCATTAAATCACCATATTCCTTAAACCCTGGGCGATTTTCCTTTGAACCCCGAATAGATATTCCAATAATTTCTTTATTATCAACCACTTCGTCAATATTAAACGTAGAATTCCTGGAAGAGAATGCGTCTACAAAAATACTGCGATGGGTGTCACTCATGAATGACGCGTGATCGCAAATCTGGTGAATCACTAAGTTATCTGCCGGAGTTGTTAATTCATCCGGATTTTCAATAAAGATTTCACTTACATATTCGGAAGCCTTACCCAGTAAATCAGGACCAGCCAATACCAGGAAATCAGGAGCCATCCTTTCAAAATCGTAATCAGGCGGCCATGATTCCAGCCGTCCTCCTATTCTGGGTCCATTTACCCACCCTTTAATTTCGAGTATTTTCTCTAAAGGAATATAATCTGAGTGCTGTTCATTTAATTCGAAACATAAATAATCTACCATCATACCGGCACAGTACCTGGCATCAGACAAGTTTGAAATCCCGTTTACCAATACTTTTTTCTTAAGCATCCCTTCCTTGATTTTGCGGCAAAGAAAGGGACAAATACACGAATAGTCAACTTATAGGCTGAAGTCACCTTTTGGATTACAATTCTATTGATTTTCGAATTACACCGAATCTTATTCCTAATTTTGCGGTTCTTATTTTTTTAACACAAACGCCGGGCTTTGAACCCGGGCAGTTAACAGATGAGTAAACACGGAAGAATTCTTGTCGCCATGAGTGGCGGCATTGACAGCTCACTCGCAGCTGTTCTATTACATGAAGAAGGTTACGAGGTCATTGGAATGACTATGAAAACCTGGGACTATGCGGCCTCAGGAGGCAGTAAAAAGGAAACGGGCTGCTGTAGTCTTGATTCGATTAATGACGCCAGAAACATAGCCGTAAATCTGGGTTTCCCTCATTACATTTTAGATATACGGGCCGAGTTTGGTGATTATGTTATTGATCACTTCACAGGAGAATACCTGGAGGGACGCACGCCCAATCCCTGTGTGCTCTGTAATACACACGTAAAATGGGATGCACTTCTAAGACGGGCCAATAACCTCGGATGCGAATTTCTGGCGACTGGCCACTATGCCAATATTCGTGAAGAAAACCAACGATATGTGATATCGAAGGGTAAAGATTCCCTCAAAGACCAGAGCTATGTACTTTGGGGGATTTCTCAGGAGAGTCTGTCGCGTACCAAGCTGCCTCTGGGTCATTTGACCAAGGCAGAGATCAGAGATATGGCGAGAGAACGCGGTTTTTTCGATCTGGTAAATAAATCGGAATCTTACGAAATCTGTTTTGTTCCGGATAATGACTACCGAGGCTTTCTGAAGAGACGTGTAGAAGGTCTCGAAAAATCAGTGGCAAGGGGAAATTTCGTTCTGCAGGATGGACGTGTAGTTGGAAAACACGAAGGCTATCCTTTTTACACGGTGGGCCAAAGGAAAGGACTGGGCATCGCTCTTGGATACCCTGTTTATGTCACTGAAATCAGAAAGGAGACGAATGAAGTGGTGCTTGGCACGGAAGAACACCTGTTACGGAATGCCATGCATGTGGGTAAACTAAACCTTCAGAAATACTCAGATATCAAAGGCCAGCCTCTCGATACCATTACAAAGATCAGATATAAAGATGCTGGTCAAAGAGCCTTGGTATCTCAAATAAGTGACGATAAAATTGAAGCCATTTTTTCTGAGCCTGTTTCTGCAATTGCTCCGGGGCAAGCAGCCGTCTTTTACGAGGATAATGATGTCATTGGAGGCGGATGGATATTGAAGAGTTTTGCTAAAACTGTGGAATAGCCTGCTTGGTAAGGTTTTTGTATTACTTATTGATAACATCGCCTGTTTATCATTATGAAAACAAAAATTATTATTCTGGCTCTGCTTGTGACGGCATCTTCCTGTACTACTCCTGAAGCAATTAAGCCAGGAAGTAAAGAAAAACTGGCTGGTTCCTATGTCTCGTCAAGAATAGAACTATTTCCAGGAATTGCCATGATGCTCAATCTGCAGTTTGATGATTCGGGGAAGAAAGGGAAATTTGTTGCCCGTATTGAGAATCACAGTACCGGAAATAATTACGCTGAAAATGTGGGTGGTGAATTTGAAAACTCTGCCGAAGACCCACGGGCCAGTCTGGTTATTGAGCCTTTCCCCGTTCCTTCAAGTACAGGCATGTATGTTGTTGAAGGTTTTGGGTATCTCAAAACAGAGGAAGGCACTTTATCGACCACACTGGATATTACCAAAAGAGATGAACTTCAGAGATATCTCGTTGATTTTGTCCCATCCGGACTTTGATTCGGATCGACTGAAGCTGTATTTTATCTTTTGTAGCACCTTTTTTTAATTCTCTTCGTACTTTTAGGGTAATCACGTTTCGCATGAAGAAAACTCTTACCCTTGCAATTTGTCTTCTTTCTATCTATGGCTATAGTCAGAACAGATATCTCGTCGTTTTTAAGGATAAAGCCGGTAGTTCTTTTTCTATTGACAAACCACTCGAGTTTCTCTCTCAAAAAGCTGTAGATAGAAGAACCCGCCAGAAGATTGTTGTAAGTTCTCAGGATCTCCCCGTAAGTAACGCTTACCTTTCTGATATGAAGTCGAAGGGCGTAAAAGTTATTTACACATCGCGATGGTTGAATGGTGCTTTGATAGAAATTCCTAAAAATAAACTTGCTGAAGTAAGAGCTCTTGGTTATGTCTCTCAAATTCTGGGAGAATTTACCAACGGATTAGCAGGACCCAATGCACGAAGCGGCACAAAAAACCTCGAGACTTACGACACATTTGACGCAGGAACTGCCAAAAATCAACTCCAAATGCTTGGCGTAGAGGAAATGCATGCTCTTGGGTATTCTGGAAACGGAGTTCTGATAGGTTTATTGGATTCCGGCTTTTCCAATGCGAACAGACTCGCCATTTTTGAAAGCCTGTTCAGTGAAAACCGGATTGTAGAAACTTATAATTTCGTTTATAATACTCCCTCTGTTTATGACGCTCACTCACACGGCACCTCGGTATTGAGCTGTGTAGCCGCAAAAAAGAATGGTGAAATATTAGGAACTGCTCCCGAAGCCAGCTTTGTACTTTATGTTACTGAAGACGTGCGATCAGAAACCCGCTTGGAAGAAGTGAACTGGCTTATTGCCGCAGAAAGAGCAGATTCTATTGGTGTAGACATTATTGGTTCTTCCCTGGGCTATGGTGATTTTGACGGGCAGGAACAGGATTATTCATATGCTGATCTTGATGGAAATACGGCACTCATTTCCAGAGCTGCTGATTGGGCGGCAGCCCGCGGTATACTGGTCGTTTTAAGTGCCGGTAATGAGGGGAATAAGGCCTGGAAATACATTACGGCCCCGGCAGATGCCGATTCCGTTATTTCTGTAGGTGCCGTTGACGGAAACGGGAAATATGCCTCTTTCAGCTCTACCGGTCCCAGTTTTGACAATAGAGTAAAACCCGAAGTGGCTGCCAAAGGGGTCGGTACCACCATTGGATATCCCTCAAATGCAGTGGGTTTTGGCAATGGTACCTCTTATGCTGCTCCCCTGATTACAGGTTTAGTGGCAGGTATAAGACAGGCATTTCCTGATTTGCCGGCCATGGAGATAAGACGCATACTCATGGAATCAGCGTCCCAGGTTACCTCGCCAGACAATTTACTTGGATATGGTATTCCCAATTTTACTCGTGCTTATCAGATAGCCCGTATTGCAGAACTGAAAAGTAATGCCAGTAAACCCGTTCTTGTCTTTCCGAATCCCAGTGGAAAAAGCGAGAGGATCAGTGTTCTGGTAGCCCAGGACGATGCCGGGGACACTTTCGAAGTACGTTTGATGGGAGTTGAAGGAAAAATCTATCTGGAAGAAGTGGTAAACAAAAAATATTTTGATCTGCCTCTTCATAAAGAAACTCTTCCCTCCGGGATATATTTCCTGAAAGTGACCAATGAAAAACTCAATTTTACAGAGCGTATTTTCCTAGAATAGTTTTGGTGTACATTCTGATAATACCGGCTTCCTCCGTAAGCGTGTTGATATCAGCCAGCGGCACCCATTTCAGACCTTTCGTTTCATGATTCTGAACCAGTGGTTGATGATCATGAGCAAGAAAGATAAATCTGATATCATAATGCAGATGTTCTGGTATTTCCCCTCGTGCCGGAATAGTGTGAATATCGAGGTCAAAAAGTTGTAAATCACACGTAAAAGTCTCCAATCCGGTCTCCTCCCGGAGTTCTTTCACGGCAACCTCCACCACGTTTTCGTTTCCGTCACAATGACCACCTGGCTGAAGCCATTTGTCAAGTTTGGCATGATGAAGCAAAAGAACCTTTGACGCATCCTGATTTATCACCCAACATGATGCGGTGATATGCCCGGTGAGAAGTTCCCGAAAATAGCATTTCTCATTTGACAAGATGAAATCTATCAGGTTTGTACGCATACGTTCTTCGTGGCCATCAAAGCCCTTGTAAGATTTCAATTGTTTGAGTAAATCAATTCTATTCAACCTGTTTTTCTTATTTTGCCGTGAAAAAACAACAAATACATGAACAAATCAATTGCCGGTTTACTTACGCTCCTCCTGGCCACCAGCCTGTCATTCGCTCAGGTGGCTCCACAGCCAAGTCCGGGAGCTTCTTTCTCTCAGACGGTAGGAGTAACCGGAATTTCTGTTGACTACTCGAGACCGGGGGTGAAAGGCCGAACTATTTTCGGTGGATTAATCAAGTATGGGAAAGTATGGAGAACAGGGGCAAATGCCGCTACCCAAATATCCTTCTCTAATGATGTAAAAATAAATGAAATGCCGCTAAAGGCGGGAAAATACGCTATCCTGAGTATCCCTGGCGAAGATAGCTGGGAGCTCATTTTCTCGAAAGATCTGGATGTAACGGAGGCTACTTACAAAGTAGATGATGACGCCCTTCGAATAAAGGTAAAACCCTATAAGAGGGACTTTACTGAGACTTTTTCCATAGATATATCTGATGTTCAGGAAGATATGGCCAGATTAAATATTTATTGGGAACATACAGGCATTTCTGCCCAGATAAGAGTTGATAATGAAACGACAATAGCCGCGGCTATCTCTGCAAAGACCGCGGAAGCGGCCGGTGCCTTCATGCAGGCTGCAGAATTCATGTCAAACCGCAATATCAATTTGAATCAGGCCCTGGAATATATTGACAAATCTATTTCACTTCAGGAAACTTTCCGGAATACCTGGGTAAAAAGTACAATCTTACGGAAAGGGGGAAATACCCGGGAGGCATTACGACTGGCCGTAAAGGCCCAGACACTTGGAGAAAATGACCCGGTCTATTCATTCTTTAAAGATGTAATTGACAAGGCCGTTCAGGAAATGAAAAAGGAGGTGAAATAATACGAGCTCCCTAATTTCTGATAAAACCGGTGAAACGCCGGTTTTATTCTTTGATGGCTATCCCATTGGGCATGTTTCCGACTTGTATACCCGATTCAATTTCTTTGGTGGCGGTATTGATAAAATAGGCCATTGAACTTCCCTGCGTTATAAGCAGTGCCTGAGCATCATCCTTAAAAAACTGGATCATATGCGGATCTTCTCCATCAAACTCTAGCACAGCATATCTTTTCCATGAATCTTCTTTTTTGTACACATGTACTTTCCCACCCGAACCGTCACAAATCCATAGCTCATTCTGTAGCTCATTAAAGATGAGAAAACCGGGAGAAAATTCCAGGTCGATAAAATCATCTACCTCGAATGTATCCAGATTTACAAAATTAACCGATTTTCTTAACTCATTGGATACCAGAACCGTATTGTTAAATCCCAGCCATACATTGGTGGGTCCTAAATCCACTTTTATCCGACGAACCACCTCCTTTGTTTGAGTATCAATAACCTGTAAAAAAGTGCTCTCGCCACTTACTACCACCGCATAGTTACCATCCTTCGTTATTATTATTTCGCTGGGATCCGGATCCAGGTTAATTTCATTTTTCAATTCGCCCTTCTCAGAGTAAACATAGGCCTTACCTGAATGACTGAATGCCGCCGTCCATAATTCTGAGCCATCCTTTGAAAAAGTAACGTTGTGATTCGCAAAAGGAACCTGGAAAAGAGCCCTTTCTTCCCCTGTATCGGCGTCAATTATCTTTACTCCACCGGGTCGGGAAACTCCATGTAACCCCGCATGTCCTTTTGAAAAATCGTATGCCGGAAGGGCTACCGCCAGTTTTCTTCTGTCATCCGACAAATAGATATGATGTGGATATCGGTCGGCAGATGAATTTATTGGATAAGATTCTATTATGCGACGATCCATAAGATCAATAACATCCACTTTCCGATCTTCGGCTGAAACTATGAAAGCCACATTCTCTTTCTCGTCTACCAGTATTGGCGATTCCTTTGATTTACATGAAAATACAAAAAGGAGTAAAAAAAAATATTTATACATCAAAAAAGCGTTGTATTTCTACAACGCTTTTAATCTATCAAATGTTAGAAAATCAATGAAATAAATTCAAGACAAAATTGGCGATCGCCTTTAATACAAGAGAGACTCCCCCAATGAGCCATTCGCCCAGCTTTTCAGAAATGCTCCTTGATTTGGCTTCTTCAACTCCCTTCGTCGGGGATTCCTGCACCTCTTTGTACTCTTCTGAAGAAGTTACAGGCCTTTTAACGGTAGTATTTCTTTCACTCGTTTTGAGTTCGGTTTGAATAAATCGGTTATTTTCTACTGGCCCAAAACCAGTATTTGCAAAAATTACCAGAGCAAAAAGCAGGAAAAAAAAGACCTTTTTCATACGGGAAAGAGATGAAGCTGTTACAAATGTAACTTTATTTTGGTAATTCACCAACCATCTCCTCAGGCTTAACCCATTCGTCAAACTCCTCCGGACTCAAATAGCCTAACCGAACCGCCTCATCTTTCAATGAAGTGCCATTTTTATGAGCAGTCTGGGCTATTTCCGCAGCCTTATAGTATCCGATTTTTGTATTCAAAGCGGTTACCAGCATCAGTGAATTATTCAACTGCTTTCTTATATTTTCATGAAGAGGCATTATACCAACGGCACATTTGTCGTTGAAAGAAACACAGACATCGCCAATGAGACGGGCTGAATGAAGAAAGTTATATATCATAACAGGTTTAAACACATTGAGCTCAAAATGACCGTTGGAACCTCCGATGTTTATCGCCACATCATTCCCCAAAACTTGAGCAGCCACCATTGTCATTGCCTCGCATTGAGTAGGGTTTACTTTACCGGGCATGATGGATGAACCGGGCTCATTGTCAGGTATAAAAATTTCTCCAATACCCGAGCGAGGCCCGGAAGAAAGCATTCGGATATCATTGGCAATTTTCATAAGACTCACCGCGACAGTTTTTAAGGCACCATGAGATTCCACAATGGCATCATGTGCCGCCAAAGCTTCAAACTTATTTGCGGCAGTTACAAACGGAAGACCGGTAAGAGCTGCGATGTGCCTTGCCACGTTTTCGGCATATCCTTTCGGCGTGTTAATCCCGGTACCCACTGCTGTACCTCCCAGAGCGAGCTCTGATAGATGATCAAGTGTATTTTTTATGGCCTTTAGCCCATGATTTAGTTGAGAAACATAACCCGAAAGTTCCTGCCCGAGGGTAAGAGGAGTAGCATCCATGAAATGCGTACGGCCAATCTTCACCACTTGCATAAATTCCTTTGACTTCGCCTCCAGTGTATCTCTCAGCTTCTCTATTCCCGGAATGGTTACCTCCATCAATATTTTATAGGCCGCAATGTGCATGGCCGTAGGAAAGGTATCATTGGAAGATTGAGATTTGTTTACATCATCATTTGGATGAAGGAATTTCTGTTTGTCGGTTAATTGACCTCCCTGCTTTACGTGACCTCTGTATGCGATCACCTCATTGCAGTTCATGTTACTTTGCGTACCAGAGCCCGTTTGCCAAACCACAAGAGGGAACTGATCATCCAGACTTCCGGTAAGAATTTCGTCGCAAACCTCCCCTATCAGGTCAGATTTCTCTTTGGGTAACACACCGGCTTCATAATTGGTTATAGCTGCCGCTTTTTTGAGATAAGCAAATGCCTTTATGATCTCTTTCGGCATTTTGTTTATATCCTGAGCAATCTCAAAGTTTTGAATGGAACGTTGAGTCTGAGCCCCCCAATAAACATGCGAGGGAACCTGTACCTCACCCATCGTGTCTTTCTCTATTCTGTAATCCATGATATTGTAGTAATGAGCCGCAAAAATAACGCAGCCTGCATAGCTTTCAAGTGGTTTTGTCAGAAGATTTGAATTTCATTTTCAGGAAGTAGCTACAGATTTTTTTTCCTTGAAAAATAACACGAACAGAGCCAGTACTAAAATGGCAATTAAAGCTGGCACCCACCAGATAGCTACCCAATCATACACGGGTGTTCCATTACTGGTAGTGGTATACTTATCAAGAACCAATCCTGAAATTTTAGAGCCTATTCCCATTCCCACTCCATAGGTGGCCAATGTGATTAAGCCCTGAGCCGAACTTTTTATCTTTTCTCCCGCTTTGGTATCGGTATAAATCTGACCAGTCACAAAGAAGAAGTCATAGCAAATTCCATGTAGGAGAATCGCGATGATCAGCATCCATTCCATGTTTACTGTGCCATATCCAAACAACATAAAACGGGCTATCCATGCCAAAAGGCCTATGATGAGAATCCATTTGATCCCGAAACGACGAAAAGCAAGAGGTAACAATAACATGAAAATGACTTCTGAGGCCTGTCCCATCGACATCTTATTTTCCACATTCTCCATGCCAAGATTGGTAAGGGCAAGATTTCCAAAAGCATAATAGAAAGACAATGGAATGCAGATCAGAATGGAAGCAATGAAAAAGATCAGGAAAGATCGGTCTTTGAAAAGCACAAACGCGTCTTTTCCGATGAGCTGCCCGAAAGTGACCTTTTCTGAATTATTCGCTGGAGTGTCAGGTAAGGTAAATGCATATATCCCCAGTGCAATGGAAGTAAACATAGACAAGGAGAAAATAGTAACCTTATCCCCGAATCCATAGAAACCTACAATATTGGTAACTACGATCCAGGCGATAGTTCCAAAAACACGGATTGGAGGAAACTCCTTTTCCGGGCTTTTCATTTGCTTGATCGCAATTGACGTTGATAAAGCCAGATTGGGTGCAAAGGTGATGGTGTAGGCCAGTATATACCAGAAAAAATCAGCAGGATCTGTACATTGGATGAGAAAGTAAAGGATAGCGGCACCCAGCAGATTAATTACCCCCATGACCTTCTGTGCTGAAAAGTAACGATCGGCAATGAGGCCAACAAAAAACGGAGAAATAATACTGGCAATACTGAATGTAGCAAAAGCATTACCCGCCTGGTCACCCGTGGCTCCAAGCTGTGTAATAAGGTATTTGGTTACCTGTCCATACCATGCTCCCCATGTGAAAAACATAAGGAACATCATGAACATCAATCGGACTCTGGTTAGGTTATTCATCGCAGGTTTTTAGGTTTCGGCTAAAATTAGAAAATAGGGTTTACTTGAAAAGCTTATTTTTGCCAAAATTTTGTGAATGCGGTTTTTCATCGAACTAAGTTATCTGGGCAAAAGATTCAGCGGATGGCAGATCCAGCCGAACGCGATGAGTGTGCAGGAGCTCATTGAGCAGGGACTTTCGGCCATATTAAGATCGCCTGTCCGCATTCATGGAAGCAGCCGAACAGATGCCGGAGTTCATGCCAGACAACAATTTGCCCATTTTGAATCTAAAGACCTGACAATCTCTCTCAAAGACCTTCAATGGAAGCTGAATAGTTTTCTTCCCAAGGATATCGCTATTCATAGGATCTATCAGGTTTCGGATCAAATGCATGCCCGTTTCGATGCGACATCCAGAAAGTACATCTACCGGATTACTGCCACGAAAAATCCTTTTCGCCTGGATGATGTCCTGTATATCAGGAATTTGCCTGAACTCGGCTTGATGAATGATTCAGCTAAAATTCTGTTAAAAAGTCGTGACTTTCAGAGTTTCAGTAAGGTCAAAACCGATGTTTCTAATTTTGATTGTGCAATTTTGCAGGCTATCTGGATAATGAATGGCGATATCGCCGAGTTTCATATAAAGGCCAACCGTTTTTTGAGAGGAATGGTAAGAGCCATTACAGGATCACTGGTAGACGTGGGTTTTGGGAAAATTTCTACTGGTGATTTTGAAAACATCATCCTTTCCAGAAACAGAAACCTGGCTGGTAAATCCATGGAAGCCCATGGCCTTACTTTGGAAGAAGTGAATTATCCCGAAAATTATTTCAGACTAAGCGAATCATAAATGGCAGAAACAGGAACCGATATTCATAAGGCGAAAGCCATCCTGGAGGCGGGAGGCTTGGTGGCCATTCCCACAGAAACGGTTTATGGCCTTGCCGCAAATGCAACGAATGGCCTGGCCGTAGCAAAAATTTTCGAAGCTAAAAAAAGACCTTCATTTGATCCGCTGATTGTCCATACCAATTCTTTCGAACGTGTGAGAGAATTTGTCCATGAAGTTCCACTGGATATCGAATTGGTTCTGCGTACGTTTAGTCCGGGACCAGTTACCGTTTTACTCGAAAAAAATGAAGATATACCGGATATTACTACTTCAGGCTTAAGGCGGGTTGGTGTAAGAATTCCCCGGCATCCTCTCACTTTACAATTACTTGAAAATCTGGATTTTCCTTTAGCTGCTCCCTCTGCAAATCCATTCGGATACATCAGTCCTACCACCGCCAAACACGTGGCCGACCAGCTTGGTGACCAGGTTGATTATATTCTGGATGGCGGAGCCTGTGAGGTGGGTCTGGAATCTACCATACTGGGCTATGAAGGAGAAGATATTACGATTTACCGGAAAGGAGGTTTGGAGATTGAGAAAATTGAAGAATTACTCGGTAAAGTAAACGTGCGGGATCACTCTTCGTCTAATCCTGCCGCTCCTGGAATGTTAAAATCCCACTATGCACCTAATAAAGAGGTCCTTTTGTTGAATGAGAAATTATCCGTTTCCCCGGACAGTGGTTTTCTTCGTTTTAAATCATATATAGCGGGTATTTCGGAAAGCAGGCAGTTTATTCTATCCTCAAACGGCGATCTCAAAGAGGCCGCACAAAATCTTTTTAAAGCTTTGAGATCTCTTGATAACCTGCCGGTTGAAAATATATACATCGAAATGGTTCCTGAACATGGCCTGGGTGCTGCTATCAATGATCGACTCAGACGGGCTCTAGCTAAGGATTAATTCTCGACAAGAACCAGCTCTACTCTCCGGTTCTTGGCCCGGTTCTCTTCGCTATCGTTATCAGCTACCGGCTTATCCTGCCCCAATCCCCTACTCCTGATATGGTTGGGGTTCGCACCTTTATTGAAGAGATAATTGGCCACAGCCTTGGCCCTGAATTGAGATAAACCTACATTTAGTCGTGGATCCCCCACATTATCGGTGTACCCCACAATTTCAACAACAAGATTCTGATTGCTTTTCAAGGTAGCCGCCAACTCATTCAATTGCTGAACTTCCTCATCACGAATTCCTGCACTACTTTGATCAAAATAGACCTCATCGAGCAAATACCTTTTCCCTATAGATTCAGGCTTATTGAACTCGGAAGCCATGGCGGTACTGGAAACAGGTAAAGTTTCGGCAGGTTTTTCAAAAACTTTGGTTTGAGGGGCTGGCTTCGCAACTTCTGCCGGTTTTACGGTTTCAGAAAGAACAGGCTTTACCTCTTCCGGTTTCTCTTTTGGTTTCTCAGGCAATGGAATCATGCGAAAGGACTTGGTCAGATTCTCATTCACCAAATCCTGCAGTGTAAACTCCGACGAATAATTTTCAAAACCATCTTTTGAGGCCTCCACCCTATAGGCCAGATCAGGCTGTAAATTTGCTTCAAAAACAGCTTCTTTTGCAAGAAAGCGTTCTGCCACACGTGAGCCGGTTGTTGAAAACACCTTAAGATCTACCTCCCGCAATCCCTGGTTGGCAGGTATGTTCTCAATCTTAAATCTGACCAGATAGTTTTCTTTTTTCAATTTTACAGGATACGCATCTCCCTGTACCAGAGATGACCGCACTTCTTCCTTAAAAGTCTTATAACCAGAGGCAATTACCTCCAGCACATACGTATTTGACGGCGAATATTCTGTCCTCAAAATTCCCGGAGATACTTTTTTAAGTTTGATTTTTTCAGAACCCAAAGTGAGAGTTACCCCGGCATCTATGGGTTTACCTGTAAGAAAATCAGTTATCGTAATGGCCAGAGACTGTTGATTGGCACGGGCCACTAGTAATTCAATATTATTTCCGGATTTGGTATTTACACCAACAATTCCGGGTTCAAATCCCGGGGCATCCACCACATAGGAGTAGGTTTCATTTCTGGGCAGCTTAACCTTTAGTACTCCTTCTGAACCCGTATCATAAACAAACATAGACTCTCCTTTGCTGTTTTTTACCTGAACATGGGCATTGAACACCGGCTTATTGACCTGCTGTTCCATCACTCTAAGGTTATAGGTGACTTCAGGTGCCCACCAGAGTTCTACTGTAAGTGTTTTCTCATTCTCCTTTAACATTTTGGTAAGATCTGTGTAATCCTCTTTACTCACTTCTATGAAATACTCTTTCGCCGGATCAGTCACAAAAACATACTCTCCTTTCTCATCACTTTTTATCCCTTGTAATTGTTGTCCTTTGGGGCCAAATACTCTGAATTCAAGATTTCTGAGAACTTCTTTGCTGTAATGATCAATTACCTTGACATGATATTGCTGGTCAGCCTGATCAAGGTCATACAAGACCTCCATTGCTCCCCCGGTAAACGTGTTCACTGTAAAGCTGCCAGATTTGGAAACATATCCGGGTGAGGAAACTTCTACTCGATAATCCCCACGCTCAGCAGGAACAAAACTCATTTCTTCAAGCAAAACAGGAAGACCCGATGGCGTTTTCACCAGAACTTCCGCAGGTATAGGTTTACCGGTTGCTTTACTTACGATTCGAAATTCCACATAAGTATTAGGACGAAGGCGTAAAATCAGATCTTCTCTCTGGGAGCCCTCAATTTTCTTTTCCAACTTATTGTACTTCGCAGAACCGGCGGTAATTGTGTAATTCTTCCCACTCTTAAACGTAAATAGCACCAGACCATTTTCCGGTGAGCCGGTGTAGAGAACTTCTCCGGTTTCTGTTAATTTGATTTCCACATCGGCCTTGACGGGATTGCCTTTCTGCTCATCCACAAGTCGGATACCTATTTCTTTGGCTGGTTTAAACAAAGGAATCACATGATTTACCGTATTCTGAGGAGTAGAAACCTGAATAGGTATATCCGCCTTGCTATCGTCATACGATTTGGCGTGTACCACCACCTGATAATTACCATCCTGCTCAGCAAGAAGTTCATAACTGGCCTGGGCCCGGGAAGTGGTACCGCGTCCTATCATTCTTCCATCCAGAAATACATCAAATGAGGCGGGTTCTGGCTTGCCGGTTTCTCCGTCGGTGGCAGATAATACCAGTTTTGCCGTTGGCCTTTTCGATAACTGAAATTTCAGCGTTTCGCCATCTCGGAGTTCATCCGCATCAATGTTTTTTTCTTCCACATAATATCCTTCGCGGGTAATTTTTATTTTGATGTCTTCGGGTTCAGGAAGCTCAAAAAACAAAAGCCCTTCCACATTTTTTATGGTGTACGATTTGCCCGTTTTAACCGAAGTTACCCGATATTCTACCTTCAGAGCTTCTCCGTTGAAATTATCCGTACTCTCCAGATAAAAAACGGACTGGGCACTGCTTATCGATGAGATAAATAATCCCGAGACAAAACAAAATACGAAAACTAAATGAAGCTTAAATCCGGACATTTTAAATTCAGAAAGCATAATTTTGGCCTTCCAGTCAATTATTCAACGCAGTTAGTGCCTGAATATTTACCCAGAAGTTACCCGATGTACTTTACACCAAATTTTTTGCCATGTATTCTAACATTCAGCAAGATTATTCATTCTGAGTCTGTTTTGCTAAACTCATCGGATGTTTATTTCAAACAAACCTACAGAAACAGGGCCCGGATTCTGAGTTCAAACGGGGTGGCAAATCTTATTGTTCCAGTTAATGCCAGCTCGGGAAGGACAAGAAACTGCGATACTACAATTGACAATACCTTTCCGTGGCAACGTACCATGCTCAGAACTGTACAAACTGCTTACCGAAATTCAGCTTACTTCCTGTATTATGACTACCTTTTTGAGCCACTTTTCAAAAAAAAATACATTTTTCTCAAAGATTTGCAGTTGGATTCTATTCAAACCTGCCTGAAAATACTCCAGGTGAATAAACAAATTATCTGGCAGGAACATGACAATATTTCAGAAGTAATAGAAGTGCCATGTAAGAATTCAGACAAAATGCCAGACCTTATTTCACTCAAACCTTATTCCCATACCTTTGGCAGTGTCTTTGTCGCTAATCTCAGTATCATTGATCTGATTTTCTGCAAAGGCCCTCAGAGCTTCGATTTTTTCACAAATAAATAGGCGGTTGAACAGTTCACAGGCGTTTTTCGTTATATTTGAAACATGTGCATACTGCCAAAAAGGAGAATAAATAAATGGAACCTAAGTTTTCACAAAGAGTAAAAGAGGTAATATCACTCGCCAGGGAAGAAGCTTTGCGTCTGGGTCATGATTACATTGGCACAGAGCATCTTATCCTTGGGATGATTCGCGAAGGAGATGGAATGGGTTTAGAACTTATCCGCAAAACGGGTATCCGTATTACCGATCTGAAACAAAGTATTGAATCTGCCACCCGGGGAACTGCCACGAATAATATCAAGAATCTGGCGAACATCCCTCTTACGCGTCAGTCTGAAAAAGTGTTGAAGATTACGCATCTGGAGGCTAAAATATTCAAAGCAGAGGTAATCGGCACCGAGCATTTGCTTCTGGCCATTCTTCGGGACGGTGATAATCTGGGTTGCCAGATTTTAAATCGCTTCCGCGTAAACTATGAGCTTATTAAAGAAATGCTGGAATATCAACTCACCGGAGAAAACCCCAGCATGGAGCGGCCGGACACTGATGATGAAGAAGATCGTTCATTTGCAAGTTCAGGAGGAACAGGACGTGCCAGTGAACAGAAGGGAGCCGAGAAATCAAAAACTCCTATCCTGGACAATTTTGGACGGGACCTTACTAAACTAGCCGAAAGTGGTAAACTAGACCAGATTATCGGTCGCGAAAAAGAAATTGAACGGGTAGCTCAGATTCTGTCCAGAAGAAAGAAAAATAATCCGATACTTATCGGTGAGCCGGGCGTAGGTAAAACTGCCATTGCTGAAGGGCTTGCCCTTCGCATTGTCCAGAAAAAAGTTTCCCGTGTGCTGTTTGGCAAGCGGGTAGTTACTCTTGATTTGGCATCTTTGGTGGCAGGCACCAAATATCGCGGTCAGTTTGAAGAGCGTATGAAAGCCGTGATGGGAGAACTGGAGAAATCTCCGAACGTTATCCTATTCATTGACGAAATACACACTATAGTAGGTGCTGGCGGAGCGAGTGGCTCACTGGATGCCTCCAATATGTTTAAACCGGCATTGGCCCGTGGTGAAATTCAATGTATTGGTGCTACTACTCTTGATGAATATCGTCAATATATCGAAAAAGATGGAGCTCTGGCCAGACGTTTCCAGATGGTGATGATTGAACCTACCTCAGTAGAAGAGACGATAGAGATCCTCCACAATATAAAGGATAAGTACGAAGATCATCATAATGTTACCTACAGTGATGAGGCCATTGAATCCGCGGTAAAATACTCAGAAAGATATATTTCTGATCGTTTCCTGCCAGACAAGGCCATTGACGTGATCGATGAAGTGGGTGCCCGAGTTCATATCAGCAATATTCATGTGCCACAGGAGATTCTTGATCTTGAGCAAGCCATTGAAGATATTCAGAAAGAAAAAAATGCAGTGGTTAAAAGTCAGCGGTATGAAGAGGCCGCTCAGCTGAGAGATAAAGAAAAGAAACTGATTGACCAGTTGGATCGTGTCAAAAATGCCTGGGAAGAGGAGAGCAAGACCAAAAGACATTTGGTTACCGAAGAAAGTATAGGCGAAGTGATCGCTCAGATAACGGGAATTCCGATCAACAAAGTCAATATGGACGAAGGTGAGCGGATTTTGAAAATGGGTGATTCTCTGAAAGGCAGAATAATTGGTCAGGATCAGGCCGTACAAAAATTAGTAAAAGCTATTCAGCGTACCCGGGTTGGCCTCAAAGATCCGAAAAAACCGATTGGCTCGTTTATTTTCCTCGGGCCCACCGGGGTAGGTAAAACAGAGCTCGCCAAGGCCCTTACAGAATACCTTTTTGATCGGGAAGATGCTCTCATACGCATTGACATGAGCGAATACATGGAGAAATTCAGTATTTCGCGTCTGGTAGGAGCTCCTCCGGGCTATGTTGGCTACGAAGAAGGTGGTCAACTTACTGAGAAAGTAAGAAGAAAGCCGTATTCTGTAGTACTTCTGGATGAAATTGAAAAAGCTCACCCTGATGTATTCAATATCCTGCTTCAGGTACTCGATGATGGTATCCTCACAGACAGTCTGGGTCGGAAAGTAGATTTCAGAAATACCATTATCATCATGACTTCCAATATTGGGGTACGTGATTTGAAAGATTTCGGAACGGGTATTGGTTTTGCCACAAAAGCAAAAAAAGACAATCTGGACGAAGCCGTAAAAAGCACCATACAGAATGCTTTGAGAAAGACGTTTTCTCCTGAGTTCCTGAATCGACTGGATGATGTTATCATTTTTGACTCACTGGGAAGGGAATCCATTCATCAGATTATTGATTTGATGCTCAAGAAGTTATTCATCCGAATTAATAGTTTGGGATATGAAATTGAGGTAACTGAGAAAGCCAAGGATTTTCTTGCCGAGAAAGGGTATGATCAACAATACGGAGCCCGCCCTCTGAACAGAGCTATTCAGAAGTATGTGGAGGATCCGTTAGCTGAAGAAATTCTGAAAGGAGATCTGAAAGAAGGAGATACCATGCTGGTAGATTACCCGGGTGAGGGTGAAGAACTTGTTTTCAGAAAAAAAGAAGCAGAGGCTCTTGAACAATAATCAAAAGGCATGGCTCAAGCCATGCCTTTTCTATTTTGAATAGAATGAAGAGACTTTTTCTTCTTGGGCTGCTTGCAATGAGCACGGTAGGATATTCTCAATCTTTAAGCCCTGAAAGTGAAATTTCGCTGCTTACGATTTCTCCGGGAAACGAGCTTTGGTCGTTTGCTGGCCATACAGCTATGCGGATTAAGGATCCTGTCAATGAAATAGATGTAAACTTCAATTACGGAGTTTTTGATTTCAGGGCAGAGAGCTTTTACTTACGCTTTTTACGTGGTACCCTGCCCTATCAGATTGGAGCTTATAATGCCATTGATGAGCTAAATTACTGGATCAGCGTAGAGCAACGTGGTGTAACGGTCCAAAGGCTAAATCTGAGTCTCTCACAGAAGCAGGCCATCTTTGAATTTCTTAAGGAAAATTACGAACCGGAAAACCGAGAATATAATTACAAGTTCTTCTATGATAACTGCTCATCGCGTTTCAGGGATGTGGTGCAAACTACACTAAAAGACAGTATTCAGTTCAGTAAGACCTTGAACTGTGATAAGAGTTATCGTGACTGGATTCATGTCTTCAGTGATTCCTGCAAAAATGATTGGGCGAAATTCGGAATGGACCTTTTAATCGGGATACCCTCTGATGAAAAGACAGGAGCGTCTGGTGCCATGTATATCCCTGATAATCTGATGCAAGGGTTCGATTCTGCCCGCGTATTTTCTGATGGAGTTTGGAAGCCCTTAGTGGAAAGAAAACATGTACTTAGCGAAAACCGAATACCATTTAAGTCGTTACCAGTCAAACCCTTCTTCTTTTTTTCAGCGTTATTCTTATTTATTGCCTTTCTTAGTTTCAGGGAAAGAAAAGCCTCGGAGTGGAAGCTTTGGCTTGACCGAACCATCTTCACCATTACTGGATTGGTAGGGATCATTCTTCTTTTACTGTGGTTTTTCACCAATCATGGGGTTACCTCCAATAATCTCAATATCCTTTGGGCATTCCCGCTGGCTTTACCGGCGGTATGGTTGATTTCTGACAAAAAATCAACCAGTAAGGCAATAACCGTCTTGTTTTTTTGTCAAATGCTTTTGGCTTTGGTTGTACTCATCGGTTTTTCTCTGCTGCCCCAGCAATTTAGCCCGTCTATTATACCCATTGCTAGTATTGTACTGCACAGATCTTTTGTAATATGGAAAAAACTCAGCTCGAACTAATTTGTAAGGAGGTTATTAATACCGCCAGAAATGCCGGAAAATTCATTGCCGAGGAGGCCAGGAAGTTCAGAGCCGATTCCATCGAATACAAAGAGGTAAATAATGTGGTTTCCTATGTGGATAAGGAAGCAGAAAAACTGATCGTTTCCGAACTTTCCCGAATTTTACCCGAAGCCGGATTTGTCACGGAAGAGGGGACCGCTGATACTTCAGACAGAGATGGACTGAACTGGATCATTGACCCGCTGGATGGTACTGCCAATTTTGTACACGGTGTTCCTAATTTTTCGGTGAGTCTGGCTCTGGCAAGAGGAAGACAGGTATTACTGGGTGTTATTTATCATATTCCTGCCAACGAAGTGTATCATGCCGTTAAGGGTGGTGGTGCCTATTGCAATGAGGAAAAAATACAGGTGGCTCCCACTCAGAATTTAGGTCAAAGTTTACTCGCAACGGGTTTCCCTTATTATAAATTCGAGAATATGGAGAAATACCTTCAAATTCTGGAATCACTCATGCAGAAAACCCACGGCTTGCGTAGATTTGGCTCTGCAGCCATAGATCTGGCATACGTTGCGAAAGGCTATTTCGATGGATTTTACGAATATAATCTGAACTCCTGGGATATGGCAGCAGGTATTTTACTCGTGGAGGAGGCTGGCGGAAAGGTGACCGATTTTGAGGGGGGTGATGACCATCTCTATGGTGGTTTTGTGGTGGCTGGGAATGCTGTGCACAACGAATTATTAAGCGAAATAAAAAAATTCTGGTTTCAGTAATGGAAAATTTAAAGTACCCCATTGGAAGGCTTCAATTAAAAGATGTCTATACTCCTGAAGAAACAAATGAGCATATTGATTACCTGTCAAAGTTTCCGGTAATTCTCAAAGATTTGGCATTTACTCTTACAGAAGAGCATTTGGCTACTCCGTACCGACCCGAGGGCTGGACAGCCCGACAAGTGATTCATCATATTTCAGATAGTCATTCTCAAATGCTTACCCGTCTTAAATGGATTCTTACCGAAGAAACACCGACCATTAAAGCATATCATGAAGATCTATGGGCCAAGCTGCCTGATTATGAATTACCAGTTAGTGTTTCCGTGAGTATGATAGACCTGGTTCATCAAAAAGTAGTAGCTCTGGTCAAGGGAATAAAGGAAGAAGATTTTAAAAAATCGTATCTCCATCCCGAAAACGGGAAACATTTCAGTATTGAAAAGGTGTTAGCCTTATACACCTGGCATTGTAAACATCATTTAGGTCATCTAAAAATTTGTAAAGGGGAATGATACTACTGGAAAATTTATTGATTCTTGCTTTTTTCGGCACTGCGGCTGGTTTCCTGATTAAAAAGGTGGCATCTCCATTCCTGAAAAAATCGCAGGCTTACTCCGGCTGTGCTTCGTGCTCGTCGGGATCATGTTCTTCCATTTCCAAATTGGAAATAAATGATGGATTTAAGGCGTCTTCTTGAACTTTAATCAGAAGCTGTAGCAACAGAAATCAGCTCATCTGAAGCACTTCCCCCCAGCCATCTATCTATCAGGTAATGAGCCAGATAGACCAGGGGTGTGAGTAATATAGCCACCACAAATTTATAGAGGTAATTGTTTGTACCAACCTGAGTTACCTGATCCATAGACCAGTTCCCGAAGAGATAAAAAGCTACAAAAATCACTACAAAGGAATCAATAAACTGAGAAACCAGTGTTGACCCTGTGGCTCTCAGCCAAATCATGCGATTCGCTGTAAGCTTTCTTAATCGGTGAAAGACTACCGCATCAAGCACCTGACCAATCAGAAATGCAGCAATACTGCCAATAATGATTCCCAAACCTTGTCTGAAAATCATTTTAAAACCCTCATTGATATTTATCGGATTGCCCTGTGTATCAGTAGAATTTACATCAAGCCAGAATTGAGCAGGTTTTACATGAACGGCCAGGTAAATAACAGCAAAAGCAAACGTGATAAGAGCCGCAGTGAGATAAGAGATAAATTTTACCCCTTTCTTTCCGAAATATTCATTTATAACATCCGAAATAATAAATACGAAGGGCCAGCTGAGTGTTCCTGCCGTTAACGAAAAACCCATATCCATGCCCAAAAATGAAAACCCCTGAACGTTCAGTCCGAGAGACTCACTTAAACTGAAAATTTTAGCTCCAATAATCTCAGCCGTGATGGCGTTGGTGATGAAAATTCCACAAAGAATAACATATAGTTTTTGTTTTTTCGAGTCCATGATTAATGGTAGAATTAGACAATGAATCCATCTCTTAGAGTTATGGTCCGATCAGCGAGTGCGGCCAGATCTTTGTTGTGTGTAACAATAACAAATGCACAATTGAACTGCGTTTTGATATCCACAAAAAGCTGATGGAGTTCGTCTGCATTTCGGGAATCCAGATTGCCTGTAGGTTCATCGGCAAAAATAATTTTAGGCCTGTTTATTAAAGCACGGGCCACGGCCACCCTCTGCTGTTCCCCACCCGATAACTCAGAAGGCAAATGTGCCTCTCTCTCTGTTAGTCCGAGTATTCCCAGAAGCTGTTTCGCTTCCTTTTTCACCACTTTTTCATCACGTTTACCTATCCAGGCGGGCAGACAGACATTTTCGAGAGCAGTGAGCTCCGCCATGAGATTATGAAACTGAAAAACGAAGCCCATCTGTGTATTTCTCAGTTTAATAAGATATTTATCTTTCAGAGAGAACACCTCCGTATTATCCAATACTAACTTTCCTTTATCCGGTTTATCCAGGGTACCCAGAATCTGTAGAAGCGTGGTTTTACCTGCCCCGGATGGCCCCAAAATAACCACCATCTCTCCACTGTTTATTGTCAGGTCAATACCTTTCAAAACTTCCAGATCGCCATATTTTTTTACAATTCCAGTAGCAGAGAGCATAAATATGTTTTGATTACGCCGACAATATTATCAGTTTTTGTCAATGAATCTTGTGACACCATGAATTTATTAACTAATTTGCCACGAATTAGAAAAGTTCAATTTTTATTCAGCGAAACAATGAACATTCACGAATACCAAGGTAAGGAAATTCTGGCAAAATACGGTGTACGAATCCAACGTGGAATCGTGGCCGAATCACCCGAACAAGCGGTAACGGCTTACAAAGAGATCGCAAAAATGACCGATTCAAAATTTGCGGTGGTTAAATCTCAAATTCACGCCGGTGGCAGGGGAAAAGGAAAAATTAAAGGATCCGAGCAGCGTGGTGTTCAGCTTGCTAAATCTCCTGAAGATGTAAAACAAATTGCCACAAACCTCCTGAGAAATGTATTGGTAACACACCAAACTGGTCCCGAAGGAAAGGTAGTTAATAAAGTATTGATAGCCGAAGACGCCTATTATCCCGGCGAAAGTGATCCCAAAGAATATTACATGTCCATTCTTCTTGACAGAGGTAAAGGATGCAATGTGATCATGGCATCAACCGAAGGAGGAATGGATATTGAAGAAGTTGCTGAGCATTCTCCTGAGAAAATCATCAAAGAATGGATTGATCCCCGTGTAGGACTTCAGGCTTTTCAGGCACGTAAAATTGCCAGCAAATTAGGCTTAAGTGGAAATGCCAATAAGGAAATGGTTAAATTTATCTTTTCTTTATACAAAGCCTACGAAGCTACCGATTCATCCATGTTTGAGATAAATCCGGTACTCAAAACTTCTGACGATAAAATTCTGGCGGTAGATGCCAAGGTAAATCTGGACGATAACGCCATGTACCGTCACCCGGATCTGGCTGAACTTCGTGATAAGTCTGAGGAAGATCCCATGGAGGTTGAAGCTTCTGAAAGTGATCTGAACTACGTGAAGCTGGATGGTAATGTGGGATGTATGGTAAACGGTGCCGGTTTGGCTATGGCTACCATGGATATTATCAAATTATACGGTGGCGAGCCTGCAAACTTCCTTGATGTAGGTGGTGGAGCAAATGCCAAAACCGTAGAAGCTGGTTTCAGAATTATTCTGAAAGATCCGAATGTGAAGGCCATCTTTGTCAACATTTTTGGTGGAATTGTACGCTGTGACCGCGTAGCTAACGGAATTGTAGAAGCCTACAAAACTATCGGCGAAATTCCGGTACCCATTGTGGTACGTCTTCAAGGCACCAATGCTGAAGAAGGTGCGAAGATCATCAATGAATCTGGCCTTAAGGTTTATTCTGCCGTTAAATTGAAAGACGCTGCTGAACTTGTACAAAAAGTACTTGCCTAAGAATTAAAATTCTTGTTTATATTGACTCCGTGAAGCTATTCACGGAGTTTTTTTTTGAACTTACCCATACCGCATTGAAGAATATTTGGTTAGAAATTCGCGATCTGCTCGGCCGTTTTCTGGAACTGGAATCTGATCGGGCAGGATTCAATGAAATCATTGAAAACATTGTAAAAGGTGTTGACTTCAGAGGTCCGAACCTCTGGATTTTGATGTTTGCGATTATTGTTGCCTCCGTAGGACTGAATGTAAACTCTACCGCCGTAATTATCGGAGCCATGCTTATTTCTCCTCTTATGGGTCCAATAATGGGTGTAGGCTTGGGGGTTGGTATTTATGATTTCCAGCTAATTAAGCGGTCATTCAAAAGCCTTGTTGCCGCAGTTCTTATTTCCGTACTTACCTCATCTGTCTATTTTGCTTTGTCACCTTTGAGCGATGCCCAATCTGAACTTTTGGCCAGAACCACGCCTACTATCTGGGATGTATTCATTGCTTTTTTTGGTGGTCTCGCGGGGATTGTGGCGGCTACAAGAAAAGAGAAAAGCAATGTGATACCCGGTGTGGCTATCGCAACGGCCCTGATGCCTCCGCTATGTACGGCAGGTTATGGAATTGCCACGCTTAATCTCAGCTACTTTCTGGGAGCCTTTTATCTGTTTTTCATCAATAGCGTATTTATCAGTGTTGCCAGCATCATCATCATTCGTTTCCTCAAAATTCCCAGCAAAGAGTGGGTAGATGCAGCTCAGCAAAAGAAAATGAGATCCTATGTATTCATAGTGGCTTTGGCCACCATGATTCCAAGTATTTTTATGGCGGTAGATATAGTAAAGCGGAGTATTTTCAACAGAAACGCCTTACTGTTTATCAATAATGAATTTGATTATCCCAATTCAAGAGTGATCGAGCAGGTCATTACTCCCGAAAATAAAAGTATCGAAGTTTTTCTTTTTGGAAGCCCGGTAAATCAAAACGAGATTGACCGTCTCAATTCTGAATTAAAAGATTACCGGCTAGCCGATGCCACCCTTGTAATCAGACAAAACGATCAAAGTGCGATAGAAAGTGATCCTAACTTAATGCGTGCAGGTATCATTGAAGATCTTTACCGAAAAAACGAAAACATAATTAGAAATAAGGACAAAAAAATTGATCTGTTAGAAGAGGAACTGAGTAAATACAAAAGCTTTGAAAACATACAGGACGATGTGGCGGCAGAGATGATAGTTCAATATCCGCAGGTAAAATCAAGTGCATTTAATACCATGTACCTGCATGGTTCGAAAAGTAAAACCGATACCCTTACTCTCGTTTATATTCTTACAAAACCATCTCTCAAAACTACTGATCTTGAAAAAATGAAAAGCTGGCTTCAGGTAAGGCTCAAGAAAAACAATGTAAAAATAATACAGGAATGATATCTGAATGAACTGGAAATAAAGAGGCCTCAGCTTATCTCTGAGGCCTCTTTATTTATGCATTTGCTAGTGCTGCAAGCTCGGCTTTACTCTTTCTTCCTCTTTTCTTTTTGACCTTCACCTCGGCTACCATATTAAGGAACTCTTCTTTAATTCCTCCGTCTTTCTCAAACCAGCGTTTCAGAGCCACGTATTTCTCTTTTTTACCTGCAGAGAATGTACTTAACTTAACTCCTCTTTGCCTCAGACGAAACACTACATTGGTAATAGCCTGCTTTGTTGCGGTTCTTTTGTCATCAGAAAAATTCTGGCTTGCCTGAATATGATCTGTTAACTCTTCATATGTGAGCGGTTTTCCTGTTTCTCTGAGCGTATCCATTATGGCGTCTTCCCAGAAGGGTTTCGGACCAGTCTTCTTCTTTCTCTTTTTTCTGGTCTTCGTTTCCTCTTCAGTTTTTTCCTGCTCATCGCTTACACCTTCCTCAATGTTCAACTCTTCTGAAACAGTAGTCACAGGGAGTTCAGCTGTCGCAACTTCTGCAGATTGATTTACTATGATCTGAATGCTTTGAAAATTACCTCCGAGTTTATCCAGAACCCCCTTAAGGTGCTGCATTCTCTTTAGTGTCTTCTCAAGTTCTTCTTCATAAAACCTTCTCATTTCAAGAAGTTCTGCTTCTTCTAATTTAAGTAAATCCATAATTTTAAATTTTGCTGTAATTATCCAGACAAGCGTTTTAATAATGTAATACAGTAATGAAAAGTTGGATTGTTTAATTGATAAAAGTCAATCGACTTAATCAATTGTTTTTCAACCTTAAAAAACGACTATACTAGTGGTTAGATTTTGTAATTCCAAAGGTTTGGTGTAGAATGTGTAAAACTAAATAATTTAATTTATAATATAAAATGCGCGTTGTTTTACCGGGCATTTTACTAAATGGCGATCTAGGACGTAGGCAAAAGAAAAAATTATTTCCCGCCATAGGCATAATAATACTTCATAGCTTTAGGCATAAGCTTTTCCATATCTGCTATTCGCTGATCATCGGCCGGGTGAGTACTCAATAGCTTGGGGGGCTTTTGTGCATTTTTGCCGGCTTCCTGCATTCTCTGCCAGAAAGATACTCCCTCCTGCGGGTTGTAACCCGCCATCGCCATAAATATGAGCCCCAACTGATCAGCTTCTGACTCCTGCTTGCGGCTATTGGGCAGCACGCCCCCTACCTGAGTACCAATACCCAATACCTGCCCGGCCAAATTCATGATGTCCTCGTTACCGGTAGCTACTCCAGTGGCAATGGCTCCAACCTGTGTAATTCCATTTGCAGCTAACGCTCTGCTCATTCGCTCTCTTCCATGCTCGGCAATGGCATGTGCTATTTCATGACCCATGACCACGGCCACACCTTCCTCTGTTTTGCATACAGGTAAAATCCCGGTATAGAAGCACACCTTTCCACCCGGCATGCACCAGGCATTAATCTGGTCACTTTGAACGGTAATAAACTCCCATCGATACCCATCAAGTAAAGCACTGTAATTATTCTGAATCATATAATCTTCTACGGCCTTCTTAATCCTTCCGCCTACCCTGGCTACCATCGCAGCATTGGGGTTTGTTTTGGGAAGCACTTTAGAAGTATCCTTGAATCCATCATATTCTGCAAAACTCAGTTGCATCATTTGTTCTGAACTCACAAGGCCAACAAACTGCTTACGATTGGTCAGTGGAACCCGCTGACAGGCGATAATCACAAATACAAGGGCAATTGCAATCAAAAAGGAATGTTTCACGATTTTCATTCTGTTTCTCTTTAGAGTTTACTTGGTTGGGTTCAAAATTACAGGTTTTTCAAAGCTGATTAATGAACTATTAAAATATTGACAGACCATGTGGTTCTGCTCGTTATATGGTAAATTTGCTAAAAATCATGTTCCTTACGAATTAACAATGAAGATAATCGCAATTGGCCGTAATTACGTCGCCCATATTCATGAACTACAAAACGAGGTGCCCTCAGCTCCTGTTGTCTTTACCAAACCAGAAACGGCTCTTATACGTGATAATGAACCCTTTTATTATCCATCTTTTTCAAATTCCATTCATCATGAACTGGAGGTAGTTCTCAAAATATCCAAAATGGGCAAAAATATCGAAGAAAAATTTGCTCACAAATATTATGATCAGATCGGCCTGGGCATTGATTTCACCGCACGGGACATTCAGAATGATCTGAAATCGAAAGGGTTGCCATGGGATCTGGCAAAAGGCTTTAACGGATCAGCTCCGGTTTCAAACTTCTTTAACAAAACAGGCTTTGACCTTGGTAACCTGAACTTTCATCTTTTGATTAATGGGGAAAATCGTCAACAAGGCAACACTTCTCACATGATCTATTCCTTTGATTACATAATCAGTTTTGTATCTCGTTACTTTACTCTAAAGACCGGTGATTTGATCTTTACGGGTACACCCGCAGGCGTTTCTGAGGTCAAAATTGGCGATAAACTCCAAGGGTATCTTGAAAACAATCTCATTCTGGATTTCGAAGTAAAATGATTAGTGCTCCTCAGATTTTCTTATTGATCTATTCTCTTTCAGCAACATCTATTCCGGAATCTTCCCAAACGAAAATTCCTGAACCTCCTTCTGAAATCTACCCTCAGGGTTACTTTTCCTTTCCGATTAATCCGGGCGTGACCACGAGTTTATCCGGATCGTTCGGGGATATCCGTATAAACCATTTTCATGCGGGTCTGGATATTCGTACAGGTGGGCAAGAAGGCAAAAGTGTTTTTTCCGCGGGCCCTGGTTACGTGTCCAGAATTAAAGTATCGACCGGAGGATACGGCAATGCCCTATACATAACACATCCAAACGGCTACACCACCGTTTACGGACACCTAAAAGAATATGCCAAAGAAATAAAGCAATATCTCACCCGCCACCAATATGAACAGCAAACCTGGGAAATTGACCTGGAACTTAAACCCGGCGAACTGCCGGTTAAAAAGGGAGAGATGGTGGCAATATCTGGAAACACAGGAGGAAGTGGTGGCCCTCATCTTCACTTCGAAATACGAGATGAACAAGAAAATACACTTGATCCTGCTCTTTTTGGTTTCAAAGAAATAACCGACGATGTAGCACCAGTGGTAGAGTACATCAAACTACGATGCATGTCACCTGATTCCCGCATAAATGGTAGTTTTGGAGAGTTCAATTTTCCGGCTGTTCCCGGTTCAGATGGAAGCTATTCAATAGGCTCTTCTCCTCAGGTCTGGGGGGATATTGGCGTTGAAATTTATACATATGACAAGGCTCAGACCAGCCCTTTCAGACTAGGCATTAAGAAACTGGAAATCAGGAAGGATGATCTCAGTACTTTCTACTTTGAATTGGATAAACTGGCCTTTCATAACAAAATAGATATGAATCTGCACACCAACTACCAGAAAATGGTAGAGGGTGGTGATAAGCTTCACAAAGGATATTTTGAGCCTGGTAATTCCATGCAATTTTATGAATATGACCGAAATTTGGGAGTGCTTAATTGCCGTGAAAGCGGTATTTCTAAATTGACCGTAAAACTGGCGGATTCTTTCGGAAATGAGCGAAATGCAATTCTGAATCTGAATATTTCTAAGGAATTTAAAGGGGCTCTCAGAAACATCCTCGGCAATGGACAAGATTTAAAGGTGGATATTTTTGACTCCATTGTCAAAGTAACGCGACTGGCTCAAAACACTCCCTTAATTCTTTCGAACAGCCAGGGTGAAAAACCTATGGTCCCTTCCTACACAACGGGCCGGGAAGAAACTTTCCTGTTTGATTTAAAGAGCACTTTTTTCACGCACTTTCTTCACAAAAACAAACCTGTGATGCTGCCTGTGACCCATAGAATTTCACCAGAACATAACCGGCTTAAAGCGAACGGATTTGATATCAATTTTGAAAACTCTCTCTACCATACATTATTTGTACGATTTGAAAATGATGGCAGGGTATTGCAACTTGATGAAGATGTGAAACCCCTTCGGGAAACTTTTACGGTAATCTGGACACCCGGTCTCTCTGGTATCAACGAAGAGAAAGACAAAGTGTACAACATCTCAGGCAGAAAACCAAAGTTTACAGGAGGGCAATGGAAAGGCGATGAAGTAGTTTTCAAACCAAAAGAATTTGGTAACTATCAAGTTTTGAGAGACGAAACCGCTCCTGTGGTAGAAACCCGTCTGATAAGCCCTACCAGCCTTGTTTTCAGAATAAACGACGCACTCAGCGGAATTAAATCATTTGAATGCCTGGTAAACGATGAGTGGGTTTTGATGGAGTATGAATACAAAAACGGGCTGCTGTGGTCCGAACGAAAAGACGACAAACCATTTTCAGGAGAAATTGTTTTAAAGGTGACTGATCATTGTAACAATCATAAAATAGTTAAAACCAATATTTGACATGGCACTTGAAAAAGGCGACAAGGCACCTGATTTTGAAGCAGTTAATCAAAATAATGAATTGATCAAACTCAGCAATTTTAAAGGACAGAAGGTAGTTCTTTACTTTTACCCACAAGATAATACCCCTACCTGCTCAGAACAGGCCTGTAATATCAGAGACAATATCACAGAGTTCATCTCCAGGGGTGTTAAAGTATTCGGTATAAGTCCCGATTCCGTTAAAAAGCATCAGAATTTTATTAAAAAATTTAGCTTACCGTTTGATCTTCTTGTAGATGATGAGCACAAAATTAACGAGTTATACGGAGTTTGGCAGGAAAAACAGATGTATGGAAAAAAATACATGGGGACTGTACGTACTACCTTTATTATCGATGAATCAGGAATTATTGAGAAAGTAATTGACAAGGTAACCGCAAAAGATCATACCGCCCAGATTTTTTAGCCGATTGCTCCCGGGAATAATATGTGTCAATTTGACACGAAATAAACTGAATTACTACTTCCAATTTCTAATCATTTGGCTATTTTTGCCACGTTTTTCAACTCAAAAATAATCTAGATGCAAATCAAAGAACTTCAGGACATTGCCTCGCAGGTAAGAAGAGACATCGTCAGAATGGTACATGGATGTGCTTCGGGACACCCGGG
>CBINGY010000046.1:0-35770 GCA_966250325.1 uncultured Cytophagaceae bacterium
TCTTTATCGCTCACCATCATAAAACTCAGATATACGCGGGCAATGCTAAGATCGGGGCTAATTTTCACATCTGTAATGGTTACGAAGGCATTCCCCAGCACCGATTTCAAATCCTTCCGGAAGATCTCTCCCAAATCTTTCTGAATCATCCGTCCAATCTGTTTCTGCCGTTTATTTTCCGTACTCACAGTTCCTAGATTTTGTTTTTATCAAACCGCAAATATCTCGTTTTATTTTGGTTAATCGCTGGTCAAAAACATAATTTTGCGGCTCAAACTCAAACCCAGGGTACCCTTGATAACCTTATTCAGAGTCAATTCCTTCATTCATGTATTCACTATTCTGGTGCTTCTTTTACTGTTGAAGGTGCCCTACATGCTGGGTGGCTTACCTGTTTTACAACCAGAGCTGGAGTGGATGTTACTGGCAGAAAAACTGAATGAGGGCAAGTCCATTTATTCAGAAATATGGACCTCCACAGGACCATTATCTGCGATCGTTTATTCGGTGATTCATTTACTTTTTGGCAGAAGTCAGTTATATTTTGAACTGGTGGCACTTGTAATTGTGTATTTTCAGGCTCTATATTTCACACTTATCTGTAATAACGGACGTCTCACTCTGGAGAAAAACTATCTGCCGGCGTTATTTTATGTGCTGGTTATGTCACTTACCTTCGACCTGTCAAAGACTACACCGGCATTGTTGGCACTTTCTTTTCTATTGCTTGCATTGAATAGTTTATTCAAGCAGATTGAGAATAAAGATGATGGATCTGAATATGTTTTTGAAATAGGACTTTATCTGGGTGTGGGATCTCTTTTCTGGTTTCAGATGCCCATTTTCACCGTGTGGGCTATTTTAAGCCTTTTGATGTTTACTTCTTTGAAAATCAAGCAATTTTTACTCTTTGTGCTGGGCTTTTCCCTGCCGGAGCTCGTAATAATGCTTTATTTCTATTTCAATGGTAATTTTTCGAGTTATTATGATCAGTGGTTACTAAAAGGGCTGAACAATCACCCGTTTGTGAATGTAGATTTTAAAATGCTCGCTCTTGTTTTCGGTTTGCCAATGGTGTTAGCTGTTTTAGGTTTGCTTCGGGTAATCGCTGGCTCCCGGTATAATAATTTTCAGAACAGGAAACACCAGGTGATCATGCTCTCAGGTATTTTCGGTTTTCTTGCCTACTTTTTCGGCACAGACGGGGCTGCCTATCAGATGATCGGACTAGTGCCTTTTCTGGTCTTCTTCATTATGGGTTTTTTTATTCACCTCAAAGGTGCCTACATCCCAGAGTTGTTGTTTGTGGTTTTGGTGGTAATTATTGTATCCATAAGCTCTGCAAGTGTGAATAATTTCTTTGGAAATGGTTTCAATTACCTTTCAGAGATGATTATTAAAGAAGATGAGGATGTTTCTGAATTTGTCAAAGGTAAACGTATATTGGTAACGGGGCCAGCAAATGATGCTTACCTATATGCCAAAAGCAGCACCAAATACCTGAACTGGAAGCTTGCAGAACCAGAGCTTACCACTGCCGATACCTACGAGGGCATTACCTCCATCTATGAAAGTTTAAGATCAGAACTCCCTGAGATTATCATAGATAATGCCACCGTATTCCCCGTAATTTTTGAACGAATTCCAACCCTTAAAGCCTGCTACGAAAAGATACCCGAAACTTCTCATTACCGCTTGAAGAAAGCGGGAATGAGTTTACCCTAGCTGAATTCCAGTTCTTCTTTCAGACTTTTGTTAAGAACCCAGGTAATAGATGCATAGCTATTGAGCAAAGCCTTGTGCATTTCGCTGCGGCTCATCCAGCGTATTTCTTCAATGTCTTCTTCCAGTTGAGGTTTCATGTACCGGTCAGAAACCAGTTTCATTTTATACCAGTACGTACGTTTTAAAACAGGTTCGTTTTTATGTAGGTAGGTGTGATAGGAAATCACAAAACTATCCAGCACATCCACATGAATATTACATTCTTCCTCTACTTCACGCTCGGCGGTTTCCATCATACTTTCTTTTTTCTCCGCTTTGCCTTTGGGTAGGTCCCACTTACCCATGCGGTAAATCATAAGTACTTTGCCATCATCATTCAGGATTACTCCGCCTGCCGCATCTACGATTTTATAGAATTTGAGAATTTCTTCCATGGCTTTCTCCATATCCTCCACCCAGAACGTAACGCTCTTAAAATAGAAAGTCTTAATGGTGCTGATCTCGGTAAAAAAGGACCGTATGGTTTCCTGGTCGGCTTCCGGGAAAAGTACTTTTTTTCTCCAGTCTTTGATGCCCCGGATCTTTTTCGGGCTGGTAATGAGTGTGTCAAACTTCTTTTTTGCCTTTTCTTTGTCACCCGTCTTGTGGATGAGTTTGACAGGCGTGTCATTGATAAATATGACCATCCCGGTTATTTTGATTCGGTGCAAAATTAAAATTTGATGGTCATGTGTCAGAGTTAGCAGAAAGAATTTTTATCTTTAAATAGCATAGAGGCATTCAATTCTATTATTTTGCAATCTAAAACAGTGCGTGGGGTCGCTGAATGACCCGAATGCTCAATGGAAATATTCATATTATTTTTTCTCATTCTTTTGAACGGGGTCTTCTCAATGTCTGAGATTGCACTCATTTCTTCCAGAAAAACCAAACTTGAAATTGCTGCGAAAAACGGAGATCGGAAAGCACAAAGTGCCCTGGATCTTGCCCTTTCGCCAAATAAATTTCTCTCAACGGTTCAAATCGGTATCACACTGATCGGCATTTTTACCGGTATTTATTCGGGTGATAAGCTGGGAATGTACATCGAGCCCTGGCTTCGAAAGGTCGCTTTTTTCGAACCTTATGCTGAAAGCATTTCTATTGCAATTATCACCATACTGGTAACTTTTCTTTCCCTCATCTTCGGAGAATTACTACCGAAACGAATTGGTATGGCAGCTCCCGAGGCTATTTCCAAATGGATGGCACAGCCTATGCAAGTGTTGTCAAAGGCCACATCTCCATTCATCTGGCTTCTAAGCAAAACCAGCAAGTTTCTTTTCAGTCTCACAGGTATTCCTGAAAATGACAATAGCATCACGGAAGAGGAAATTAAATCAATGGCCAGAGAAGGCGTAACCGGTGGTGCTATCGAAGAAATTGAGCATGAGCTGGTTCAGAATGTATTTCATCTGGGTGACCGCAAGATAACTTCACTGATGACCAATATCAATGAAGTTACTTACCTCGATTTGGAAGATACGCCACAGGAAAACAGGCGGAAGATTATTCAGTCACGCCATTCGGTGTATCCTGTTTGTAAAGATGGCATAAACAACATGCTGGGACTTCTTTATGTGAAAGACCTGCTGGGAAAAAGTCTCTCTACCGAATTAAAGACCTTGGAGTCTAATCTCCGAGAGTGCCTGTATATTCCGGAAAATAATCTCGGCTATCAGGTGCTGGAGAAGTTTCAGGAGGAGAAAAAGCATTTTGGTGTGATCGTAGATGAATACGGCAATGTACAGGGTGTAGTGACTATGAATGATATTCTGGATGCTTTGGTGGGTGATATATCAGAAACCAATGAATTCGAATTCGAGATCGTTCGTCGTGAAGACGGAAGCTATCTGATCGATGCCTCTCTTCCCTTTGATGAATTCCTTCAGGAATTTGAAATCGAACTGAATAACCGAAAGGAGTATAGCGGATTTGACACCATGGGAGGTTTCGCCCTCGAGATTCTCCAGGAAATACCAGCTACCGGTGATACGTTCGATTGGCAGGATTACCGCTTTGAAATTGTGGATATGGACAAAAACCGGATTGATAAAATTCTGGTTTCAAGAGTTGACGGAGAAGAAATTACATTGGAAGAGGATTAATACCCGTACCATTCTTTCCACCATTTCTCCAGATTTCTTTTAATTTCTGCTTCCCGTGCATTGTTCCCCGGCTCATATATTTTCTGTCCTTTCAACTCATCGGGCATGAAGTTTTGCTGAGTAAAATTACCTTCAAAATCGTGGGAGTACTTGTAGTTTTTACCGTAGCCAATCTCTTTCATAAGTTTGGTGGGTGCATTCCTTAACGCCACGGGTACAGGAAGGTGCATGGTCTTCTCTGCCAGTGCCATAGCGGCATCTATTGCCAGATACGAGGCGTTGGATTTGGCCGAGGTAGCCAGATAAATTACCGTTTGAGACAGGAGAATTCGCCCTTCGGGATAGCCAATTTTATTCACAGCTTCCATACAACTGTTTGCCAGGATCATCGCGGTGGGGTTGGCATTTCCGATATCTTCAGAAGCCAGAATAAGCAGCCTTCGGGCAATGAACTTCATATCTTCACCGGCAATAAGCATACGGGCCAGCCAATAGAGAGCGGCATTGGGATCTGACCCGCGAATCGACTTAATGAAAGCCGAAATGATATCGTAATGCTGCTCACCCGATTTATCATAGCGGGCCATGCTCTTCTGAACCACCTCTTCTACCAGTTCATCATTTATAACAATTGCAGGTAAGCCCAGCTGCGAGGTGACCACCATTTCCAGAAGATTGAGCAGTTTACGGCCGTCACCACCAGAAATACGGAAAAGTGAATCGGTGGACTCCACTTTGAAAGTTAAATTCTTCAGTTCGCTGTCTTGATCAATGGCCCGGTTTAATAACTGAAGCAGCTCCTTTTCTCCGAAAGCTTCAAGAATATACACCTGTGACCTGCTAAGCAATGCAGCATTTACCTCAAATGACGGGTTTTCTGTAGTGGCACCTATGAGCGTTACCTTTCCTCTTTCCACTGCTGAGAGCAGAGTATCCTGTTGTGATTTATTGAACCTGTGAATTTCATCTATAAAAAGAATAGGAGGAAACAACCCACTCGGTTTACTCAATACCTCCCGTAAATCTTTGACCCCTGAACTTATTGCAGAGAGTGAATAAAACTGTCGTTTGGTGATTTCAGCCAGCATTAGCGAAAGGGTGGTTTTTCCTACACCGGGTGGCCCCCAGAGAATCATAGAGGGTAGCAGATTGTTTTCGATAGCCTTCCGAAGCGGTTTGCCGGGGCCCAGAATATGTTCTTGCCCGATGTATTCATCCAGAGTTCGGGGTCTCAAACGCTCCGCTAAAGGCATATTTTGCATGAATGCTTCCTGATTTTTGAATGGAAAGGCAAATTAAAGAAGTTTTCAACGCTTGCACAGATTTGCTAAAAATTGCAGTTTCTCAACCGTTTGCCTGGTGCGATTTATCATAGCCGTTCGTCATATTCCGTCTTGAGGGCTGCCGTGATGAATTCCCGTTTGTTTATCTTTGACTTTTCTAATTCTAACCTTAACTATTCATGAGTTTCATAAAGCTAATAAAAGCGGCGGTACTCTTGCTTTGTGTGGTATCGGCGGGCATGGCTCAGCAGAAAAATGTTCTTGTTTTTTCGAAAACGGCAGGTTACCGTCATTCAAGTATTGAGCCGGGAATTGCATTTTTCAAGCGTATTGCCACAGGAGAGCAGCTGAATTTTACATTCTCAGAAGATGCGGCAATCATCAATGAATCTGATTTGAAAAAATTCCATGCTGTGGTATTCCTCAATACTACAGGAGATATCCTGGACGACATTCAGCAGGCAGATTTTGAACGGTATATCCAGGCTGGCGGTGGTTTTGTGGGTATTCATGCCGCGGCAGATTGCGAGTATGGTTGGCCCTGGTATAACAAACTGGTTGGCGGCTGGTTTGCTTCTCACCCCGGGGGTGAAGTGTCAAATGTTCAGGAAGGGAAAATGGATGTGCACAACGGAAGCCATCCATCCACCAGCCATCTGGCAAAAACCTTTAGCAGGAAAGATGAATTTTACGATTTCAGATCACTTCAGGTAAAACGGGAAGACGTTCTGATTTCTGTGGATGAGAATTCATATAAACAAGGGAAAATGGGTGACTGGCATCCCATGGCCTGGGCACACGAATTTGATGGTGGCAAGGTTTTTTACACCAATTTCGGCCATGTAGAATCTACGTTTGAGACCGAAACTGATATGCAAAAGCATATCATTGAAGGATTGAAATCGGTGCTGGCAGACAAACTTGATTACAGCAAAGCGTACTCGCTCAGACCTCCTGAAGAAAACCGCTTTTTGAAAACGGTTCTGGCAAATAATCTTTTTGAGCCTACTGAGCTGGTAGCGATGCCTAATGGAAAAATCATGGTAGTGGAGCGAAGAGGTGATGTGAAGGTTTGGTTACCTGCGAAAGAAGAATTCAAAACGGCAAATCATCTGGATGTGTTCAGTAGTTATGAATATGGCTTAATGGGTGTGGGAATTGATCCCGGGTTTGAGCAGAATAACTTTGTTTATTTGTATTACACACCAAATACCGAAACGCACAAGGAGAATTACCTCTCCAGATTTACCTACGATCAAAATAAAGACGAGCTGGTTTTATCCTCTGAGAAAGTATTGCTAAAGGTGGCCATTAAAGGCAACGATTGCTGTCATACCGGGGGCTCCATCGACTGGGATGCACAGGGGAATCTATACCTTTCTACCGGCGATGACACCAATCCTTTTGCATCGGATGGTTTCGGACCTATGGATTTTCAACCGGGAAGAGAGGGCTGGGATGCCATGAGTACTTCGGCCAATACCAATGATTTGAGAGGTAAAATATTACGCATAAAACCTGAGCAAGATGGCACCTACCGTATTCCGAAGGGGAATCTTTTTGCTCCCGGTACTCCAAATACATGGCCTGAGATTTTTGTGATGGGATGCCGCAATCCCTATCGTATTGGGGTTGATAAAAGAACGGGTCATTTGTATTGGGGTGACATCGGTCCCGATGCAGGAAAGCCCAATCCAGATCGCGGGCCTGAAGGTTATGTAGAATTTAACCGAACCACCGAGGCGGGCTTTTTCGGCTGGCCAATGATTGTTGGAAATAACTACGCCTACAGGAAGTATGATTTTGCCACCAAAGTTTCCGGTGAAAAGTATGACGTGAATGAGCCCGTGAATGATTCCCCGAATAATACGGGATTACGGGATCTGCCAGCGGCTAAGACACCTTTTATTTACTACAGCTACGGGGAATCTGCCGAGTTTCCGATGGTGGGCACGGGGGGCTGTAATCCTATGGCCGGGCCGGTGTATTATTCCGGAGATTATCAGGAAAGTGAGCATAAATTTCCTGCATACTTCGATGGAAAATTCTTTGCTTATGAGTGGATGCGTGACTGGATATTGCTGGTAAGTTTTGATGAAAATGGCCAGGTTTCAAAAACAGAACCTTTTATGCCTAATACCAAGTTTTATCACCCCATGGATATGACTTTCAGTAAAGATGGAGTGATGTACATGCTGGAGTATGGCCCCAAATGGTCTGCCCAGAATGAAGAGGCAGCTCTTAGCAGAATAGAGTATATCCCAAATAACCGCCCGCCGGTGATCAGAATAAAGGCTGACAAAACCCTAGGAGCCGCACCGATGAAAGTAACCTTCAGTTCTGAAGGTTCCATGGATTATGACGGCGATAATCTCACCTATTCCTGGGATTTTGGTGGAGGGGCCAAAAACAGCAAATTGGCAAATCCTGGTGTTATTTTCAAAAAGCCCGG
Organism: uncultured Cytophagaceae bacterium; assembly: GCA_966250325.1. Taxonomy (GTDB): domain Bacteria; phylum Bacteroidota; class Bacteroidia; order Cytophagales; family Spirosomataceae; genus Jiulongibacter. The sequence goes on from CBINGY010000046.1 coordinate 7,608, forward strand.
AGAATACAAGGTTACTTTGAAAGTAACGGATGCAGCCGGAAATACGTCAAAAGAAAGTATGTTTCTGAAGGTGGGTAATGAAGTGCCTGAGGTAAGCATCTCAGTTAATGGAAACAAAACCTTTTATCTGGGAGAAGAAAGCATTGATTACGCAGTCTCTGTCACAGATAAAGAGGATGGAACTATCGGCAATGGTATAAAGCCGGAAGAAGTGGTGGTTAGTATAAATTATCTGGAAGGCTATGACAAAAACGCAGTTACGGTAGGTCATCAAAGGAATATGGCTTACGCCAATGGTAGACGACTCATAGATAAAAGTGATTGCATGGCCTGTCACCAGGTAGAGGAGAAGTCAATTGGGCCAAGTTTCAAAACGATTGCAGGCAAATACCCCCTGAATAAGAAGAACACTGATCTACTGGCAGAGAAGATTATCGCTGGTGGAGGTGGCGTTTGGGGAGAGGTGGCCATGGCTGCACATCCTGATATCAAACTGGAAGTGGCCCAGAGCATGGTTCAGTACATTCTTTCAATAAATAATGAAGAAGCCAGACCTTTGCCTGCTTCCGGAAAGTTTTTGGCTTCAGAGCATAAGGGCAAAAAAGACGGAGCGTATATCATCCAGGCCAGCTATGAAGATAAAGGTGGTAAAGTGATAGGGACTCAGACAGGTAGTAGTTCTCTTGCCTTGAGATCACCTCATGTGCCTGCTACCGCTTACGACGAAACCCAGGGTACTATGAAGTTTGATGTACCACAGATAGGAGAGCTCGTGGTGGCGAGCAATGATACCTGGGTCATGTTTGATGATTTAGACTTTACAGGAATAGGTGGAGTGAAAATCGGGGCCTTTAGTCAGAAGGGTCAGACTTCCGGAGGAAATGTGGAGCTACGCCTCGACTCACCCGATGGTCAATTGTTGGGGAAGGCTACTATTCCTGAAATGAGTATGGCCCCGCAGACGATCACTTTCAGTGATAAAATAAATGATCGCAGAAAGCTCTATCTGGTGTTTAAAAATCCGGATGCCGAGGGCAAGCCTTTGTTCGGTCTCACATTTCTGGAGTTTTTCAGATAAATTGAATTCTTTATAAGAATAAAGAAGCCGGGAGATTTTCTTCCGGCTTTTGTATTATTTCTGGTTTTCAGTAAGTTTCGGTCAAATTCACGACCCTCTAATGAAACACATCCTGGATTACCTCCGTAAAAACTTTGAACTCAGTTTGCACGAAAGCAGGCAGTTATTCTGGGGATTAGTCGTACTGCTCTTTCTTTTTGTAGCCTACGTGGCGATTGACCGTTTGACGGCTTTAAATGTACAGTCTGTGGAGCTAAAAGAATATATGGCTCCAGAGGCATCTTTTCAGAAGTTTACGAAAGAAAGAGAGTTTGAAACAGAACGTCCTCAAAATACCGGTGAAAGGCAATTTGTCAGTTTTGACCCAAACACTGCAGACAGACAAACACTGATAGCCAATCATTTTCCTCCTTATCTGGCTGACAGGCTGATTAAATTCAGGAAATCCGGGATGAAATTCAAACGAAAAGAAGACCTTCTGAAGGTGTATGGCATAAAGCCGGCTTTTTATGATCAGTTGGAAGGATACATCCAGCTACCGGCGGCTGAGGAGGACAGGCAATATGCCACTGCAGAACGAATTTTTGAAGATAAGGCACCCGCTCCCAAAGCCATTGAAAAGACACCGGTAATTTTTGATATCAATTTGGCCACCGAGGAAAATCTGGACGATGTGAGGGGGATTGGTAAAGTTTTTGCTCAACGAATTATTAAATACCGTGAAAGTTTGGGCGGGTTTATGAACGTTGACCAGGTGAAAAATACCTTTGGGCTTCCCGATAGTACGTTTCAGGAACTTAAAAAGGTTATTTTTGTAGAAACTCCTCCAAGAAAATTCAAAATCAATGAAGTAGATTTTGATCATTGGCCAAAGGGAATATTGAAAACTAATAAAAGAAAAGCAGTACTGGCTTACAGAGAGCAGCATGGAGACTTCGATTCAATAAGCGATCTCAGGAAAGTGAGGCTCCTGGATGAATCTGATCTCGGGATTCTGGAAGTTTACGCTGATTTTCAAAGACCATAGATACTATGAAAAAGTATATACATTATCTGTTTATTGGATGTTTGATTGCGGTTTTTTCCTGTGAAAGAAAAGGAGACGACCCGGTGGATCCGGATCCTGTGGAACCATCTATCTCTGCCGAAGTAGCCTTAAAATGGAGTGCAATGACCCTGCGGGTATTACAGGATTCTCCAAATAAGTCTCCTACTTACAACAGTCGTGCTCTCGGTTATGCGGGTATAACAATGTATGAGTCTGTGGTGCCGGGAAGCATCGTTTTCAGATCGGTAGCGACTCAATTGAATGGTTTAACAGAGGTTCCTGAACCTGACAATAAGAATCTGGATTGGGAGGTATGCCTCAGTAGCGGGCAGAAGGAGATTATTGGCAAGTTATTTCCACATATGCCAGAGACTACAAAAGCATCGCTTGACAGTCTTCACAAAGCGATAGTTTCATCACATGCATCTGCGGGGTCTGAAATCATAAAGCACTCTGAGGAATATGGCAGAGAGGTAGCAAACCATATTTTTGACTGGTCAAAAACAGACGGTGGGCACGAAGGATATAACCGGGTTTTTGCTTCCAATGATATTCTGCCGCAGGGTTTGGCATTCTGGATTCCACCCAAATTCGGACAAAGTTCTGTGGAGCTTCCCATGCATCCCGACTGGGGTAAGAATCGCACGTTCGTGAAAGAAAATTCAAATATGCCCATTCCGGAAATGATCGAGTTTTCGCGTGAGCCAAACAGTCCGTATTACAAGGAAATTTTTACCGTGTACGAGAAGCAAATTTCCCTCACTCAGGCAGAGCGTGAAATGGCTCTGTGGTGGTCAGATGATCCTGGCTCTACGCCCAGCCCTCCGGGTCATTCCTATTACCTGGGATCAAAACTCGTTAAAGACAAAGAGGTGGGATTGTTTGAAGCAGCCTCTGTATTTGCCAAAGTGGGAATGGCTGTGGGAGATGCGTTTACTACCTGTTTCAGAATTAAATATCATTATTTTGCTGAGCGGCCTACCCAGTACATTAACAGAAATATACACGGAAACTACTGGCAGTTCTGGCCCGAGCCACCTTTTCCTTCTTTTACATCGGGTCATTCCACTCAGTCGGCAGCAGCGGCTACTGTCCTCATATCAGTTTTTGGTAACAATACTCCGGTTACGGATGATTTCCATACTGGCCGACCGCGGGACGAGGGTAGGGGTATAGATTTCAAAACACGGCATTTTGAGACCATCTGGGCTACTGCCGAAGAGTGTGGCTGGTCAAGAATTCTCGGAGGAATTCATACCCCACAGGATAACATCAAAGGTTTGGCAGAAGGCAAGAAGGTGGGAGAGCATATTGCCGCTCTAAGCTGGAAAAAATAGCCTAGAAGTTTGGTTTAAGCATGTATTTCTCATAAAAGTCTGTAATTACTGCTACAGCATCGCTGGCGGTATCTACTACGGTGATGAGATTCATGTCATCGGGGTGGATATTACTTTCTTCATTGCACATAATATCTCTGAGCCAATCCAGCATTCCTCCCCAGAATTTTGACCCTACCAGGACAATAGGGAAACGACCTATTTTTCCCGTCTGAATGAGTGTAAGTGCTTCAAATAACTCATCCATGGTGCCAAATCCTCCAGGCATCACAATGAAACCCTGAGAATACTTGATAAAGCAGACTTTGCGGGCAAAGAAGTAGTCAAAATTTATACTCTTGTCCACATCCACATATTTGTTTGGAACCGCCTCGAAAGGAAGCTTGATGTTCAGACCAATTGATTTTCCACCCGCTTCGGAGGCTCCTTTATTCCCCGCTTCCATGATCCCGGGACCTCCGCCGGTAATTACTCCGTAACCTTTCTTAACCAGTCTTTCTGCAATCTCCTCAGCCATTTTATAATACATGTGGTCTGGCCGTGTACGTGCCGACCCAAAAATGGTCACGCTGGGTCCTATTTTGGCGAGTTTGTCATATCCTTCCACAAATTCGGCTATCGCTTTAAATATCTGCCAGCTATCCTGACTTTGAATCTCACTCCAGTCTTTTTCGGCAAATGCTTCTTTTATTCTGTGATCTACGGTTGATGGGTTTTCCATAAGATTAGTTTATTGATAAGTTCGTTTTGGTAACTTTGCACCTAGTTATTAACAAGCGTTCAATCATAAAAATTTCAGCAGAATGAAAGTAGCAATTGGTGGTGATCATGCCGGATTTGAATACAAAAAAATAATTTTAAACTGGCTGCAGGAGCAAAATTTCGAAACGGCAGATTTTGGTCCCTATACCCCCGATTCGTTCGATTATCCAGATTCTGTTCATCCGCTTTGCTCTGCTATTGAAAAAAAGGAGTACGATTTCGGAATTCTGATCTGTGGCTCAGGTAATGGAGTCTGCATGACCGCCAATAAGCATCAGGGAATACGTGCCGGGCTAGTATGGGAAATGGAGGTAGTCAAACTTATCAGACTGCACAACGATGCCAATGTTATTTGTATTCCCGCTCGGTTCATTGATTCGGCTTTGGCTCTTGAATTTGTCAAAACTTTTCTGAGTACTGAATTCGAGGGCGGTCGTCACCAGAGAAGAGTGGATAAAATTGCTTGTGCTTAGCCTTTTTCGTTTGCAGCATTAACTTCCTAAATTGCCCTTATGAAACAGGAAGGAGTTCATGTGGTATTGGCCGAAAGGCAGGTCAACAAGTTATTTTTAAGAGCAGGACTATCCCCGGAGAAAGCGTTTTCAATTACTCAAATTCTTTTGGAAGGAGAGCTTCTGGGACACCGAACGCACGGTTTACATTTGGTAAAGCCCTATTTAGAGCATCTGGAAAAAGGTGCTATGGAAAAAGAGGGCAGCGTGGAGGTTTTAAATGCTCAAACGGCAACCGAGCTCTGGAATGGTCGCTATCTGCCCGGCCCATGGGTGGTTCAGAAGGCTCTTGGAAGAGCTACCGAAATGGCAACGCTTCATGGAACCGGAACAATTGTTATTCAAAGATGCTCTCATATCGGATGTTTGGCTGCTTATTTGGAGGAAGCCGCTTCCAGGGGCTTTTTGGTGATCATTGCCTGTAGTGACCCAGACAATCGTACCGTAGCACCCTTTGGTGGCACAGAAGGTGTTTACAGCCCTAACCCTCTGGCACTCGGGATTCCTGCAGAAGGCGATCCAATCATCATTGACGTGAGTATGTCAGCTACATCAAACGGACTCATCCACCAAAAAAAGAATGAAGGCAGGCAACTGGAGCATCCCTGGTTATTGACAGCAGATGGTAAGCCTACCACAGATCCTGAAACTTTTTTTCAAAATCCACCGTCTACCATCTTGCCTTTGGGAGGAACAGAAAGTGGGTATAAAGGATTCGCACTAGGTATTATGATAGAAGCACTTACTTCGGCTCTGGGTGGCTATGGACGCGTGAAAGAACCAGGTAGATGGGGTGCCAGTACCTTTGTGCAGGTTATCAATCCTGATTCAATGGCTGGAAGAAGTTATTTCCAAAATGAAATTCAAAATTTGAGGGACCAGTGCCTGAGCAGTAAACCGATTCATACCGATCAACCTGTCAGAATGCCGGGAGAGGCCGGTCTACAAAGAAAAAGATTTCAGTTACAGAACGGACTTTCGCTTAGAGCTGATACGTTGGAAATGCTGAACAATCTGGCCCAGAGTGCCGGATTACAGTCACTTAGTTGAATAGGTTGAGAATTGGCTCACCCCAGTAATGATCCCAGAAAACCTTGGAAGCCAGTCCTATAAATGCGATGATCCCAAGAAGAATAAAGGAAAAGACGGAAAGAAGGATGGGGGAGTTTATCGTTTTTCTACGAATGATTAGCTCGGCTACCAGTAGGTTTGGCAGGTAAAACCAGAAATCCATGAAGTAATCAAATGGTCCGCTAAAATTATCTCCATGACCCGCCAGGCCAATAACCGCGTGCCAGAACCCATAATCCATGCGATAAAGCCACGATCCTATGGCCAGGGCGTAAAGTCGGATAGCCCAGGCTCTGTGACCTTCAAGGTTTCTGTTTCGTGCTTTGATGAAAGTCTGTAAAGCGGCAAAAAGCATAAGTAAACCATATCCTGCAAAACCCAGATCCATTACCCATCCACCTATGGTGCCTTTTGCAAGGATAAAGAGTAATCCACCGACAGAGGCCAGGAGACTTGACAGAATGTACAATCTGCCAGACCAGCGATGGAGAGCAGGATAGCGTTGTCTTAAGCCTTCAATAAACTGTATACTGCCCAATACCAGAATGAGACCCCCTGCAGCGAAATGAATGCCTATTCCAACGGTAGCCGAGGGAGTGGTAAAATCATATAATCCCGGCAGTATTTCATTCCAGCGGGCAGTGGTGCCCAGAAGTAGAGACTTGAAATAAAAAGCCAGAATATACAAGCCGAAAATACCGGAGCTGAGCCATACGGCGAATGACAAGATCTGAACCGACCAGTCAAAACTACGTCTAATCATGACTTATCCCCATTTGGAAGGATTCCTCCTCCATTTTTTCAGAGACTCCAAATCTTCTGGCTTCACGTAGTTCATTGAGACCGCTTCATCAATTAGGAAAGAGTAGTTGCTCAAGGTAACAAGCGGTACACCGGAGACTTCAAAGTTTTCGCCGGCAGCCCGAAGACCATATGTAAAAACAGCGATCATGCCTATTACTTCGATGCCCTGGGCTCTCAGAGCTTCTACGGCTTTCAGCGAACTCCCTCCTGTGGATATCAGGTCTTCGAGAACCACTACTTTTTGTGTTGGATTAATTTTTCCTTCAATCTGATTTCCCATGCCATGCTCTTTCGGTTTGGGCCGCACGTAGGCAAAAGGCAATTTGAGATAATCTGCAACTAAGGCACCCTGTGCAATACCTGCTGTAGCTACGCCTGCGATCAGATCAGCCTCAGGAAAATGACGTTTTATGGCCTTTGACAGTGCTTTTTTAATAAATGTTCGGCCCTCTACATCAGACAGGGTTATCCGGTTGTCACAGTAGATCGGAGATTTCCATCCGCTGCTCCAGGTAAAGGGAGCGGCCGGGCTGAGTTTAACGGCTTCAGTTTCCAGAAGAATACGGGCTATTTTTCTTGCAGTAGTCATTGAGAGCTTTTTATGATTTTCCTATTCGGCAATTCGTTCGCAAAACTACATACTTTTGATATGCCTGAAAACAAAAAGAGAAGCTCCTGAGAACTTCTCCTGTGTATCGGAAATCTTTCAGATCACGCTTTCACAAGCGTAATGGTATATTCAAAATCAAGAATCTGACCTACTACCGCCTGAAGAATAGCTTCTGAGAAAACATCCAGTTTACCAGACATAGATGCAATGTCATCCAACAACGCCTTTTTGGTAAGTGTAATTTTCATTTCATTATCCATGATTACGGGGGTGAAAGAGAGACTTATAGGTATTCCCAGATCGGCTTCTTTAAATGTAAGCTGTATTTTTCCATCAACTATTTTGTATTCGTTTGTGTATTCAGTTCCGTCACCGGCACTGATGTTGTCAATTCCCAGTATCGCATTTGTAGTGTAAGTACCATCCGAATCAAAGTTGAAATAGATTCCGGAAGAGCTCAGGTCTTCCGTAGAATTGGTAGGGTCTTCATTCTGGAACTGCATTTTTGAAGAGACTTCATCTGCGTTCCATTTTCCTTCAATATTTAGAGGAGCTACGTTGTCTTCTTTCTCGCAGGCGGCTAGTAAAATTACAGTCGTGGCGAATGCAAAGATTTTATGGCTAAGTGATTGCATAGGTATGAGTTATAGTTTCTCAAAACTTAACGAAAACCATGCCTGATTTATTCGATTCGAAAAGCTGTTAATTGATGTACTGAACTGAGCATTCATTTTTTTGGCAGATTCCCGTAAGCTTTTGATGTAATTGTCCTTGTTCATGTAAAGTTTGGGATTCTGGGTATTCAATTCAATCGCTTCAAAATACAGGGTGATTACACTTTGTAATTGAGGATCTACTACCGAAATTTCTACATAAACCCTGCCCCCGCTTTCGCTGTATTTGTAATTACCGGGAGAGGAAGGGCCTTCGGATAAAAGCAACTGATTTAATCCAAGATCGGTATTTGTACTAAAGATTCCGTTTCCTCTGAAATCAAAGTAAAGGAGATTACCCTCGTAAACTTTCGATTTGGAAAGTGGGTCTGCCGTTGATTCGTCAATTTGAGATTCTATTGAAACCAATTTCCACCTCCCCATGAGATCATCGGGATCGGGGAGATTTGTGGTGCAGGAGTTTATAAGTAAGCCACCTATGCCCAGTAAAAATAGAAGTTTAAATCTTTTCATCGATGATGTAATCGAGCTGATGAATGTTTTGTTTCACCATAAGTTCACCCAGAAAGCCCGCAAGGAATAGCTGTACACCTACCGCTGCTCCCAGCAAGGCCAGGTAGAACAACGGATTATCTGTAACATTGCGGTAGGGCAGATTAAACCAGATATTATAAAGCTTTTGTCCCAGCAGAATGAGGGTAATAAGAGTGCCCAGTACAAATGCAAGAACTCCAAATGCACCAAAAAAATGCATGGGTCTGCGGCCAAACTTATTAATAAATGTGATACTCAGAAGATCAAGAAAGCCATTGATAAACCGGTCAAATCCAAATTTGGTATAGCCATATTTTCTGGCCTGATGCTTTACTACCTGCTCACCTATATGGCCGTAGCCGTTCCATTTGGCAATCACAGGGATATAGCGGTGCATTTCACCGTAAATTTTAATGTTTTTGACCACCCTGCTGTTATAGGCTTTCAGCCCACAATTAAAATCATGAAGCTTTACACCTGATATTCTTCTGGCTGCCCAGTTGAATAACTTGCTCGGAAGATTTTTGGATAGAACAGGATCATGACGTTTCTTTTTCCACCCACTTATCAGGTCATAGCCCTCCTCTGTAATTCTTCGATACAGCTCCGGGATTTCTTCGGGGTTGTCCTGCAAGTCGGCATCCATTGTCACGATAACACTGCCGCTGGCTTCTTTGAAGCCTGTATCAAGTGCGGCGGTTTTGCCGTAATTTCTTGAAAATCTGATACCTCTTACACGGGCGTTTCGCATTTGAAGCGATTTTATGACCTCCCAGGAATTATCCTTACTTCCATCATCTACAAAGATAAGCTCGTAAGACAGTGAGGCATCCGTAAGTGTTTTGTCGATCCAGTCATGAAGCTCGGGAAGAGATTCTTCTTCATTGAGCAAGGGGATCAGGATACTGATCTGTGGCTTAGACATATAATCGGAAAGCAATGATTTGCTCAAAATTAAAAAATTAAATAGTAATCTTTCAAAAGTGTCTTAAAATCATCGCTGTACGACTTACCATCATCCTGATATATACATAAAGCCGACTCTTTGAGATGTCCCGGATTTCGTCTGAATTCTACTGCCAATCTCTTCGAAACGGAATCAGGCGTGTGTTTTATTTCAAGTCGTTTTCCCGGTTTTATGTCGAATCGATCCAGTTCTTTTTCAAGCAGTGTCATGGAATCGGGAGGAAGCAGAATGGCGGCTCTTCCATGAACAGCAAGTTTGGCGGCAATGATAGATGCCAGATTTTGAAAATTAAGCCCTGATGTGTGTCGGGCGGCGTTTCTGGCAGGATCAGGTGCCTGTAGCTGATTTTCAAAAAAAGGAGGATTACTAATGACGAGGTCAAAATTTCTATTTTCAAAAAAATGAATATCCTCCTCAAAAATGCTTATTTGATCTCTAAAAGGACTGCCAGATACATTTTCCAGAGATTGTAGGGCCGCTTGCGGATTAATTTCTACGGCCTCTATACGTACTCTGGCTTTCTGTGCAAGCATTAAGGCAATCAGACCGGTCCCGGTTCCGATGTCCAGAACCTTTTCTCCATCACTCACGCATGCCCAGGCCCCCAGTATACAGGCATCGGTAGTCACTTTCATGGCACATTTATCCTGATGAATCGTGAAGTTTTTGAAGCGAAACATAATCGGAAGAAGGGTTTAAGTAGTTCTTTTCAAGGTGAATATCAAAATCTGATGTCAGATTCGAGTACGTGATACTCTTTACTTTCTTCCGAAATCCGCCGGATTTTCACCCCAATTATCGGTATCCCATTTCAGTACCTTATTCGGATAGGAGTTTGATCTCAGCCATTCTTCCGCTCTTCTGGTAAGTTCAAAAAGTTCGGCGTTACGGGCTGTCCTCTCCAGTTTTGTGTTGGCCGTCTTCTTTGTTACCCAGCTGATAGCTGTTTTTGAGTCGGAATAGACCGGAAGGTCTGCCTGATGTTTCTTCAGCAAGGCCAGGGCATGTACGATAGCCAGAAACTCCCCGATATTATTGGTGCCATCCTGAAAAGGGCCTTTTCTGAAAAGTAATTTTCCGGTTTTAAAGTCGAAACCCTGGTATTCCATATCACCTGTGCGTGTGTTCCAGGCGGCATCTACCACTACGCTTTCTCTAATGGGTTGCGGGGCATTTGGGTCGATTTTCCGGGATTCCTTTGCTTTTTTACCGATGTAGTTTTCGAGATTACTGGCAAAAGCTTCAATAGCTTCTTTTTCTGTTGGAAATGACATATATCTGGCACCTTGAAATCCATCAATCTGCCGCTTGCAGTCATCCCAATTGGCGTATATTCCCTTTTTTCTGCCTTCCCAGACTACATAAAACTTCTTTTTTGCCATTCGTTCTCTACTTCACAATATCTTCAGAAGCCCGGTAAAGTCGGTCATATTTTTCCCTCAACTCGTTTTCTGTAATTCGCTTAACATCAAAACGGATATCTCCGGCATAGCGTTTTCTAATTTCTGCGGTTTTATCAATCAATGTTTGAACAAAAGGATGAATGCCTCCGCCGATAGTTTTTCCGAACTCCAATATCCCGGCCTTAAACATAAGATTAACCGGGATCGTATAGAAATTTCCGTTTTTGGCAGAACAAATACATTGTACCTCAAAATCACCTACAGCAGAAAGCTCATTGAATTTCTTCTGAGCAACCAGATATTCTTCCTCGTTTTCACCAAATATAACGGCTACTTTAATTTTGCGTACCGCAGAAGCTTTTTCCATCAGATGGTCAATCGTGCTTCTCAGCATACGCAAACGATGCGTCTGTTTGCCTTCTCTTATTCGCTGGTTTACTGATTGCCGGATGAGATACGTTATGGCCTGAGTAATATTAAGTCCTATCTCTGCCATTTGTTTAAAAATGAGGCTGGTAGGAGACATGCCCGGCAGGGTGTTGGGGTCGTGGAAAATGACCTCATCTGAGGCCGTTAGAAAACCGTCAATGCGGCAAATGACATTTTGCCCTAAGTCATCGAATGCAGCTACCCCTTCCCGTTCAATTTTCCGTAGATTTTCCTGATGAGTATCAATGGGGATCCGCTTTTTTGTAACATTTGACTGGTATTTTGATTTGAAGTCAAAACTTTCAATTTCACCATAAATTTCCGTTCCCGGCAGAGCATAAACCTTGTAGTTGTCGTCCTGAATTAAACCCATGGAAAATTCCTGCCCTTCTATGAACTCTTCAATAAGCACATAATCTTCCGCATTAAAGGAGCTTATCAAGGCCTCCTCATTTGTTTTAAAATATAGGTCAAGTGATTTAAGGAGATCCATGGGGTGGTAAATGGTCTCCTCAGTCAGGACAACCGGGAAACCAATACCTTCGCTCAGGCTTACCATTCGTTCCAAAACATTCTTTTTTTGGCGACGCGTAAGTTTGACCCATTCTTTCTTCAGAATAACCTGTTCGAAGAAACACTGACTCATCCGTTTGGAAAATTCTTCCATGCTTCTCTTTCTTACAATTCCAACGCCTATGGAGCTTCCCTGATGGGGGGCTTTCACCACCAGAGGAAATCCCAGATTTTTGGTAAGATTTGTAAAAAGCTCAGAACGGTCAGATTCCTCCCACTCTTTGCGAGTAACAATTTTTGACTTTTTCTTCTGACCGTTTGATTTGGAAAGAAGCAGATTCTGAAAAGGTTTGTTTATGCCAACTGAAGACGCGAGCGTGTTTGGCCCGGCATACGGAATTCTAAGCCACTCCAACAAGCCCTGGATACTTCCATCTTCGGCGTAGGGGCCGTGCATCACTGGCAAAGCAATGTCTATTCTTTCTGCAAGTTTCGAAGGCTTTATTTCCTTACCAATTTTGTAGATGAGCTTGTATTGCTGGTTTTCATTGAGGGGCCCGAGTGACTCGATATACACCCGGAATCCATTGTTCAGGTTTTTGGATGGATAAAAATCCCGGATGCTTTCATATTCGAAAATGCTTTCTTCCACCTCAATGAAGTTTCCAAGGCTGTCTACAAAAATGAGCACCGCTTCAAAAAGCGATTTATCAAGGTGAGTAAAGGCCGTTTTTCCACCTTTAAAGGAAATTTCTCTTTCTCTGGACGGGCCTCCAAAGAAAATACCGACTTTGAGCTTGTTAGTCATTGGAAATCAAAGCATAGAGGTTAAACAGGGAAAACACATCTGGGCTTAAAATTATATAAAAAAAGCTGCTTGCGGGGCAAACAGCTTCCTAATTACCTCAAAAAATATCTCAAGCCATGGGTGCCAGATTTACTGCCACCACTTTTTTTACTTCGGGAACTGCTCTTAGAATGGCATCTTCAAGGCCACCCTTAAAGGTCATGGCAGACATGGGGCATGTGCCACACGCTCCCAGAAGTTCAAGTTTTACTACGCCGTCTTCCGTAATTTCTGCCACATTTACATTTCCACCATCTGCTTCCAGATAGGGGCGTACACTATTTAAGGCTTCTTCAATACGTTCTTTTATCGAACTCATTGTGATTTTCAGTTTGACACAAAATTAAGTCTGACGCTCTGTATTTCCTAATTGTAATTAACGGCTACACGCTCACTTTTTGGTGCCTGTGCATTTCGGATGGCCAATTGTCTTGCCAGATTCTCAGCAGCTTCTTTAAAAGCATGAGCCGTAAGGAGGTGCTGATCCATCATTAAAGGCCGGCCTTCATCTCCTCCTTCACGGATTCCTTGTACCAACGGAATCTGGCCCAGTAGAGGTACATCGAATTTTTTTGCCAGATTAACACCGCCTTCTTTTCCGAAGAGGTAGTATTTGTGATCTGGAAGCTCTTCCGGAGTAAACCAGGCCATGTTTTCCACTACTCCCAGAATAGGAACATTAATCTGAGGCTGCCTGAACATGGCCAGTCCTTTGGTGGCATCTGCCAGGGCCACTTTTTGTGGGGTAGTTACCACCACGGCACCTGTGACGGGCACCGTCTGAACCAACGATAAATGGATATCGCTTGTTCCGGGAGGCAAATCGATCAGCAGGTAATCGAGTTCTCCCCAATCTACGTCACCAAAAAACTGCCGTAAGGCCTGCGAAGCCATAGGGCCACGCCACACCACGGCGTTATCTGCCGGCGTAAGAAATCCGATAGAAATCATTTTGATGCCGTATTGGATCACCGGATGAATCATATTCTTCCCGTCTTTCTGGGAAATCATGGGCTGAACATCTTCTGCACCAAACATAAGAGGAATAGACGGGCCGAAAATATCGGCATCCAGAATGCCTACACGAGCTCCCGACTGTTTCAAAGCCAAAGCGAGATTCGCAGTTACAGTTGATTTACCAACTCCTCCTTTGCCAGAAGAAATAGCAATGATGTTTTTAACGCCGGGAAGTTGTGGAGCATTATTACGAATACTGGTAACTTCTGCATCCATTTTTATTTCAACGAGAGCTTCGGGGTCTATATCCCGGTGAATGGCTTCTATACAGCGATTTTTTATTAATTCTTTTAAAGGGCAGGCCGGCGTGGTAAGGATAACCGTGAATCGTATGGTTTTACCCTCTACGATCACATCTTTTATCATGTTAAGTGTGACCAGATCTTTCTTGAGGTCTGGTTCTTCAACCGTGCCAAGTGCCTTTATTACAGCTTCCTGAGTTATCACAAATGCAGTTTTTGGATGTTTTTATACCCAATGAGAACAGACGAAATGTCTATTAAGTTTGGCCGGAACCTAAATTCTTTTGTCAGATTAATTGAGCCCGTACCAGCTCTTTTTCTTTCTCGGTATTCACTTCGCTGCCTACCTCTTCCAGTTTTTTGAGGAGACTTTTCAGAAAATTCTGATGCTCGGGCGAATCTGAATGAAACGGACGATGATTGAGCTGAGATCTCAGTCCGGCCCAATGATCAATGAATTCATTGGTTTCTGATGACATGGCAGACTTTCGGAAATTCTCAATGACGTAATTCTGACCCGTCTCATTTACATGAATCATGTCAGACTCGTAATATCTGTAATCACGCAGGTCATCCATCAGAATCTCATAGGCAGGAAAATAGAAGCAATCCTTATAATCCTGAGTAAAGTAGTGTGCGGCAAGTCTCAGAATACTTTTGCTCAGGTTGTTTCCCTGAAGCGTATCTTTGGTATGACGAACAGGGCTTACCGTAAAAATGAGTTTTATTTTAGGGTTAAAGGTTTTCAGATTTTCGTAAAATTGTCTGAACCGCACACTGATCTCTTTCTGGGATAATAACTCACGTCTGAATTTTTCGCCGGGTTGTTTGTGACAGTTGGCTACCACATATTCATTCTGAACAAGCCGGTAGACATAGGCAGTGCCCAGTGTGATGATCAGATAATCCGCTTTTCTGAGCCATTCTCCGGTTTCCGCGTGAAGTTTGCCAAGGTTTTTTTCAAGGACATCGGAGCTCGAATTATTGTACTGGGAATGAAAATCATAATGAAACCATTGCCCCTGATTCTGGGTCATAAGATTTTTCATAACCGGCTGTTTACCAATGCTTTGATTAAGTAGCCTGAAAAGTGAAACCGGATTGAAAATTACGCCGTAAGGGTTTGAAAGGCAATTAAGTTTATGATCATACAGATATTTACCAAAGACCTCGGCAAAACATGAGCCTGCGGTAATTATCCGATCTTTTTTTTTAATTGAAAATGGAAAATTAATTGCCTCAATTTCTGTACGAAATTGCATAATTCATCACTTTAGCGGTAAGGTTTGCCCAATTTAACGCCAATTTCTGCACGAAGCAAAGTATATACGTAAAATATCTGTTAAAACTTACCTAGTGTGATTCGCGATTCACAATATGCCCTGACTTCCCTACCAGGAATTGCATATCTACTCCTTCATGAGCCTGATTTACCGTATCAATGTATAATCGGATATATCCTCTGTCGAAACCCAGGTCAATGGGTTTCCAGTTCTTTTTACGTTCAGCCAGTTCTTCGTCAGAAACATGCAGGTGTATCATTTTATTGGCCACATCGCATTCAATAAGGTCGCCGTTTTCTACCAAAGCCAGCGGACTGCCCAGTGCTGATTCAGGCGAGGCATGAAGAAAGACTGTTCCGTATGCAGTGCCACTCATTCTGCCATCTGATATCCGAACCATATCTGTGATTCCCTTCTGCAAAATCTTTTTTGGAAGTGCCATGTTGCCAACTTCGGGCATTCCGGGATAGCCTTTTGGTCCTACGTTTTTAAGTACCATCACACAGGTTTCGTCAATATCCAGATCGGGGTCATCTACTCTGGCATGGTAATCTTCAATGGTTTCGAAAACCACCGCACGGCCTTTGTGCTTTAGCAGCTCAGGACTGGCTGCAGAAACTTTAATTACTGCACCTTCGGTACACAAATTTCCTTTTACAACACTTATACCACCTTCTTTAAGGATAGGATCTGAGATAGGACGAATCACATCGGTATTCCAGTTTCTGGCTTTTGCAGAGTTTTCTACCAGAGTTTTGCCGTTGACAGTAATAGCTTCCTGACTTAAATGTTCACTAAGCTCCTTTAGAATTACCTGAATACCTCCTGCGTAGTAATAATCTTCCATCAGGTATTTTCCCGAAGGCATCAGATTGAGAAGGAAAGGAATTTTGGAACCATGAATATCAAAATCATCCAGTGTAAGCGGTATTTCCATCCGTTTGGCTATGGCCAGTAAATGCAATACCAAATTGGTAGATCCACCCACAGCAGAATTTACTTTAATGGCATTGAGAAAGGCTGGTCGGGTTAGTATTTTATCAATGGATAAGTTTTCTTTTACCATCTCTACGGCTCTCATTCCCGTCATGTGAGCCATCATTTTTTTACGGCTGTCTGCTGCAGGAATAGACGAAACTCCGGGTAAAGTAAGACCCAGGGCCTCCACCATAGTAGCCATTGTGCTCGCTGTTCCCATAGTATTACAGTGCCCGATGCTGCGGCTCATACAGGCTTCTGCCTCCTCCATTTCTTCCAGAGTCATTTTACCGGCTTTTACATCGGCATCAAACCTCCAGACGTCGGTTCCGGAGCCGATGTCTTTTCCTCTGAATTTGCCGTTCAGCATGGGTCCTCCGCTAAGTACAATAGTAGGAAGACCTACACTTGCAGCACCCATGACGAGGGAAGGCGTGGTTTTATCACAGCCAGTAAGTAATACTACGGCGTCAAATGGATTGGCTCTTATACTTTCTTCCACAGTCATCGCTGCCAGGTTTCTGTAAAGCATGGCTGTAGGTCTGATAATGGTCTCACCCAAAGACATTACAGGAAATTCCAAAGGAAAACCTCCGGCTTCGTAAATTCCGTTTTTTACGAATTGTGCCAACTCTCTGAAATGGCCATTGCAAGGGGTAACTTCTGACCAGGTATTACATATTCCTATAACGGGCTTTCCTTTAAACTGATGAGCGGGGTATCCCTGATTTTTGATCCAGCTTCGGTAGATAAATCCGTCTTTTCCTTCCTTTCCAAACCAGTTTTGACTACGAAGTTTATTTTCCTCTTTGGGGTTCATGGGTTGAGATCAATGGGTTGAATAAAACATAAGATTGCGACGCAAATACCTGTTTTTTTTGTTGTTTTGCAATTCAAATCCAAATTAGAAGACAAATTTCCTAAGCATGACGTTATTCGAAAAATTTGACGGTATTTTAAGTAAGGAATTGGTAGATAAACTGGGTGGTTTATCAGAGCGAAAACTGGGAGATACAGAGGAGGCCATCCGGGCAATTTTCTATACGCTGCTTGCCGGATTGATCAGGAGGGCTAACAGTGATATGAGCACAAATATGCTGCTCAATCAGGTCGAAAAAATCACTTCAAAAGATTACACAGGTTTAGATGTAGATAAAGCGTTGTCTACCAAAGACGGCTTGCTGAAACTGGTGGAAATAGGCAATCAGAATATGAGCCAGGTTTTTCCGTCTTTCAAAAGTCAATTGATCAATCTGATCACTGCCTACAGTGGCTCCAGTAAAGAAGAGACGGCAAATTATACGGCATTTGTGAATGCCATGATCATCCGCTTTCTGCATGAGGAAATTGAAAAGGGAATGGATAAGGATGATCTGATGAATTACCTGAAGGGTCATCGCGACCCGCTTTTTGATGTGGCTCCTGAAAATCTTGTAGAGAAAATGATTCCTGCTTTGGGTATGCATGAGCTCAGAAACATGAAACTTACGTACGCCAGAAAACAGGAAGAGAAAATTGCAGCGAAAAAGGAAATGAAGGCTGCCGAAGCGAGAGAAGAAGAAACTGTCACTTATGAAGAGGAGTCTTCAAGTGGAGGGGTAGGCAAAATATTGCTTATTCTGGCGGTGATTGCTTTGGCAGGTGTACTGGGGTATCTGATTTATGACTCGCGTGAAGATCTGTTTGGGAAGTCGGAGAGCCAGTCTACTGAGGTAGTCGTAGAGGATTTACCCGAAGTAGTTTTGGATAGCACATCCTCGGCTGATACGGCAATTGTGGACGCTCATCCCGGCGTATCTGCTCTTGTGGAAGTATTGAAGGCTCCTCAGTTAGACCCTGCACTTGAGATCAGATTGGAGAGTCTTGCATTCGGCCCCGATTCCTCTGAGTTTCGTGAAGGTGATCATGCGGTAGTGGATACACTTATTGCCGAGTTCAAAAGAAATCCGAGATTTCAGATTCAGGTGAGGGGAGGTGATTCGAAAGGAAATTCCCAAAATGCGATACGCAGAGCTTTTCATTTGAAAAGATTGCTTCAGAATAAAGGGGTGGATCCGATACGGATAGATGCCACTGCCGATTCAGAGAACCTGGATTATCTTAAGATTCGGGTTGTGTCAAAGTAAATGGCACTTCAAAGCACTTAAAGCATTAAGACTTTTTGAACAATCGAGAAGCTTGGCCATTACTACGGCTATTTTATGGGCTAACTGAATTCCGTTAGCACTATTTTATTTTTGTGGCATTGGATTTGCAGATTAAAACCTGGAAAGTAATGGGTGAAATTTGCCATGAACCGATGTCAGGAAATTAAATCGGTGTTTTTCCTAATACTACTGTCGATTACCACATTATTGGTTACCAGTGAGTCTTACGGCCAAACAACCGACACAGACGGTGATGGAATATCCGATCTGCTAGATGCAGATGATGATAATGACGGAATTCCGGATGCCTTAGAAAAAAATTGTTTTGGGAAATTTACGATCGCCTCCTGGACTGGGAATGGTGACGGAACTCCCTTAGGTGCTACACGGATAAACTATGGTGATCCATCGTTTCCCGGTGCAGACTCCCTGTTTATATCCGATCCCCCTTCCGATGCTTCGGCAGGTGCAGGTTTGGCCTTGTCGCATTATCTGGCAGAGCATGCCTACAAGATTACTGGTGTGGATCAGCCCGATCTGGCTGGTGCCATTACCAACAATGATTACCTGGAATTTACCTTTCAGACTTTACCCGGGAAATATGGCTCGCTTACCAACTACGCCCTGCAGCCATTCCCTTTTGATGCTCCCACACCTACCTATTTTGACTACAGCTATAGTGTACTGATATACCCTACATCAGCGGGGTTTTCTTCCGGAACGTACACCATTCTGGATAACTCATCTTCGGTCAATCCAGGAACCATGAGCTTCCTGGATTTTGATCTCGGCAATCCATTTGAACTGGCCCCGAATACCTCCTACACGGTACGGGTATATTTCTATGATATCAATCAGGGAGGAACGAATGATCCCGGAAACCCCGGCGATGAAATTACGTTTAACGACTTCTTTCTAAGGCATGATCTGTGTAATCAAGACACCGACAATGATGGAATTATGGACTGGCTTGATCTGGATAGTGACGGAGATGGCTGTGCAGATGCCTTGGAAGGCGACGGAGGTTTTACTCCTGCATCACTTACTGGTAGCCGGCTGAGCGGATCTGTTGATGCGAACGGAATGCCATTACTCGCCGGAGCTGGTCAAAGTCCTGGAGTTTCCGTAGATTCTCTGGCCCTGAGTCCCTATTGCTGCGATTTGCTTAATCTGAGTTTGTCAACTGAAGTATTGTCAGGACCTACAGTAGCACCTGGAGATACCATACATTTTGTCGTAAGATTAGCCAATGATGCCAGCAGTTTCAATCTGGATAGTCTTTCAGCCTCAAGTTTTTTGCCTGCGGGGGTAAGTTATATCCCACAATCAACGAAAATTACGCGACTTGGAACCCTTACCGAGGTCAAAGACAACATACCCGGTGGAATATTTCCTGACCTCACAGCCGGGGATCCCGGAAACCTTATTGAGCAATCAGATGCTTTTGAGATGGTACCTGGTGATTCACTCATTATGGAGTTCTCTGCCAGGGTAGATTGCGGCACCACAGGTTCATTGAGTGTGATTACCAGTATCGATCTCATGGGAGATTGTGTGTTAGCAGACACGCTGAGTTTGATCAGTTCAGGTTTGTTGAGCAGTACCGCAACAGCCACTCAGGTTAGTTGCCACAGCGGCAGTAATGGTTCAATCGATCTTTCCGTTAACGGAGGACGAGCACCCTACACGTATGCCTGGTCAAGTGGTCAGACTACTCAGGATCTAAGCGGATTGACTGCTGCGGTCTATTCGGTTACAGTAACCGATGCCAACGGATGTATTTCAACTGCCGGAGCCACTGTTACCGAGCCGACAGCTTTGGCTCTCAATATAACTGGCATAAACGTAAGCTGTTTTGGAGGGACCACCGGAGCCTCAGACTTATCGGTATCTGGCGGAACGCCGGGATACACGTACAGCTGGTCAAACGGGCAAACTACCCAGGACATTGCTGGTCTTGCAGCCGGGGTATATACGGTTACAGTAACAGATGCTCTGGGGTGTACCGCCACACAATCTATTACGATTAGTCAGCCTGCTTCTGCATTCAGTTTATCTGTGACAAATACGAACGTAAGCTGTTTTGGAGGGACCAACGGAGCCTCAGACTTATCGGTATCTGGTGGAACGCCAGGTTATACTTATAACTGGTCAAACGGGCAAACCACACAGGATATTTCTGGACTTTCTGCAGGAGCTTACACGGTTACGGTAACTGACCAGAACGGTTGTTCGGCTCAGAACACAGCTTTGATTACGCAACCTGCCATTTTGGTAGCCAATCGTACTCTGGTGAATGTCAACTGCTTTGGGCAAAGCACGGGTTCCATAAACTTGTCTGTTTCTGGCGGAACTCCGGTATATTCCTATAGCTGGTCAAATGGCTCATCGACTGAAGACCTTTCTCTTTTACCTGCAGGTACTTATTCGGTCACTGTTACTGATGCCAATGGATGTACCGCTACCTCCAGTGCCACTATCACCCAGCCTTTGGCGGCTTTGTCAAATAGTTTGACTCAGGTGAATGTAAGTTGCTTCGGTAATTCTACTGGTTCCATCAATCTTTCTGTAAGTGGCGGAACCGCAGCTTACAGTTACAACTGGAGTAATGGCAGAAGCACTCAGGATATATCAGCAATACCAGCAGGTACCTACAGTGTAACCATTACGGATGCCAATGGCTGTACCAGTACCGCCAGTACTACCATTACCCAGCCAGCTTCCGGACTCAGCCTTTCTGCCACACAGGTTAATGTAAGTTGTAATGGCGGAAGTGACGGCTCTATCGATTTATCGGCAACAGGAGCAGTAGCTCCATACACGTATATATGGAGCAACGGGTCAACTACCCAGGATTTAAGTAGCTTAACTGCAGGGAACTATTCGGTTACTGTGACTGAGATGAACGGCTGTCAAAATACGCTCAGCGTCACAATAACCCAGCCTGCTGTTCTCAGTAATTCATACACGAAAACCGACGTGGTTTGTAGCGGAGGCTCAGACGGGTCTATCAACTTAAGTGTGAGCGGCGGCACAGCTCCTTACTCTTATCTGTGGAGTAATGGTGCTACCACCCAGGATATCAGCGGGCTTACAGCAGGCACCTATTCTGTCACCATTACCGATTCTAAGGGCTGTACCAGTACGGCAAATATATCGATTGACCAGCCGACAGGTCTCAACGTGACTTATACAAAGACAGATGTGCTGTGTTTCGGCAATAGCACAGGAGCTATTGACATTACCGCAACAGGAGGAAGCGGGCTTTACAGATATGATTGGGCAGATATTGGGGGTACAAATAATTCGCAGGATAGAACCTCGCTTTCTGCTGGTACTTATATAATTACGGTAAGAGATATTCTGGGTTGTACGGCGGCACCGCTTTCTATCGAAATTACTGAACCTGCTAACGGGATTTCGGTAGTACGTGATTCTCAAACCAACATACTGTGTTTCGGAGGAAATAATGGAACGATCGAAATAACGGCTTCTGGTGGCACCTCACCTTACACGTATGATTGGGCTGATCTGGCTGGAGTAAATAACCCGGAAGATCGAACAGGACTTACTGCAGGTAATTATTCTGTGGTGGTAAGAGATGTGAATGGCTGTGCTACGGCACCACTTGCTGTAAGTATAACTCAGCCGGCTTTGCTTGCTCTTTCTGTGACTTCAAGTACCAGTGGTCTCTGTAACGGAGATAACTCAGGTCTGATCAATATTACAAGAACCGGTGGAGTGGGGCCTTATACCTACGATTGGAATGATCTGCCTGGCAGCTCTGATCCAGAAGACAGAACCGGCTTAATTTCAGGAAATTATCAGGTTACCGTGACTGATGCAAACGGATGTACGGCTTCGGTCAGTATAACAATTAATGCACTTAGCGATGTAGAAGTGCCAATATTTGGCTTAGGAGCTACATCGGTTCGATGTCAGGGTGCAAATGGAGTGAATTATACGGCCTCGGCCGCTTATTCAACCGGCATGGTTTATTCACTTGATGCCACAAGCTTAAGTGCAGGAAATACCATTAATTCATCAACAGGAAGGGTCACTTATGTAGCCGGATGGAGCGGAACCTCTGTAATTACAGCTACAGCAAGCGGATGTAACGGTCCGCAGGTAGCCACACATACGGTTACCACTACGCCTTCTGTCACGGTTCCGGTATTTGCGATGGGCTCTACCTCTACCAGGTGTCAGGGATTGGGAACGGTAACCTATACCGCAACTTCTAGTAACTTTATTACATTGACTTATCAGCTAGATGGTTTCAGTTTAGCTGCGGGAAATACCATAAACTCTACGACCGGGCAGGTTAATTATGTGGCTGGCTGGAGTGGTACCTCGGTAATTACCGCAACCGCCACGGGCTGTAATGGTCCCAGAACCGCAACTCATACGGTTACTGTTACCCCAACCGTAGGTCTTCCGGTTTTTGCCTTAGGGACAAATTCTGTGAGATGTCAGGGTGCCGGAACTCTCACTTACAGTGCCACATCCACTAACTCAACAGGAATGAGTTATGACCTCGATGCTACAAGTAAGGCATTCGGAAATACCATAAATACCAGTACTGGAGCAATCACTTTTCTGGCCGGATGGGTGGGAAACTCTGTGATTACTGCCACCGCAACTGGGTGTAACGGTCCGCGTTCAAGTTCGCATACCATTTATACCACCTATCTTCAGGCAAATAACGATACAGGTGAGGGCTTGCAAGGTAACCCTATCGTTGTAAATGTGTTGGCC
The DNA here is from genome assembly GCA_966250325.1 of uncultured Cytophagaceae bacterium. Classification (GTDB taxonomy): domain Bacteria; phylum Bacteroidota; class Bacteroidia; order Cytophagales; family Spirosomataceae; genus Jiulongibacter. Next base: position 30,622 of record CBINGY010000046.1, read on the forward strand.
AATGATCTGGGAGATGTTGATCCTACGAAGGTGAGTATTGTCTCTCAGCCTACCTCCGGTTTTCTTCAGGTAGGAGCAGATGGTACGATTACCTACCTTCCGAATGGTACATTTTTCGGTACCGATCAGTTTACATACAGTGTTTGTGCGTTGGGTAACGGGCTTTGCTGTACTTCGGCAACCGTAACCATTACCGTAGAGGAGGGTATCAATGATCCGTGTGCCGAGGCCACAAAGAGTAAAATATTTTATTTGCCATTCCCTGAGGATACTGATCTGCTACGCGAAGCTCTCTGGAGTGCTGGTAGTGTGAGTTATCTTACGAATGACGTAAGAAGTGTAATCAGTATCAAGATTCCATATCCCGGAAACATTATTACCTATGATCATTGGGAAGATGGCTATGAGACAGATATTACCTATCCTGTTCAATCAACCACCGAGATTTGGGGTGATGGCAACGTGAATAATGGCTGGGCTCCGGGGTATCCTACGGATATTATTCCTGCTGGTGGGTACATTCTTATTGACAATCAATTTGTTTACAATCCCAGAAATCCTGCAGAAATAGCGTTTGATGGACGTGATAAACTATTGAGCTCAAGTGATATCGCAGTTTCAAAGGTAACAGGTGATGCGGGCATCGGAGGAGGAAGTAATAACTTTGATGTTCAAAGTGTAAAGACCAATGTTGTTGATATAACCCGATTTGGTAAGTTCTTTATTGTTCCTTTTGGAGAAGATAATACGTTAGGTGGTACAACTGCCTTCAGGTACACGGGTCTCTTTGCCAGAGCCAAAGAAAATGGGACAATTATCAATCTCGATTATGACGGGAACGGGTCAATAGACGTTTCGTCACCACTATTAAATGAAGGTGAGGTATGGTTTTATGACGGGACAGCTTCTACACCTGGGGTACTTGGTGATGTAAATCAGGTTAATGACATAAAGTCGGGTGCAGTAATTTCTTCTGCCAATGATTTCGGGGTGGATGTCATTTTTGGTGACCTTGGCAGCTATGGAACCCGGAATATGGCACTATGGCCAGGTAATTTCTACGGCGATGAGTATTATTCACCGGGGCATACCACCTTGGCAACAGCACCGGTATATGCCTTCTTTACCAATAATTTGTCATCTTCGATTATCATTGACTGGCAGGCAGGAACAGGTGCCACAGGAAGTCTTACCATTCCGGCAAATGGCGATGCTTTTCTGGATATGAACCAGAACGGAGCATACCGTTTTAAAAGTAGAAATGGTGCAGCTTATACGGCCGTTGCTGTATTCGATGCGGATGCAGACGGTTCGGCCTATGACTGGTCATATAACATGATTCCAATCGAACGCCTCTCTTCTTTTGCCAGTATAGCCTGGGCTCCGGGAAGCAGAGATTTTTCAGGGAATTTCAATCCGGTTTGGGTTACAGCTCCATTTGCTACCACCCTTTATATCAAATACGACGGAAATTTAACATCCAATACGGCAACGATCAGCCCGTGCGGAATGCCTTATGATATTGCAGTTCCCATTGCTGCCCTTCAATCCTACAAAATTCTTGACCCGGATAATGATCAGTCGGGGTTGGCCGTATTTACTTGTGACGGAACACCAATTGCTGCCGTTTGGGGCCAGAATCCAAATGGTGCACCTACCGGATCGCCAGGTCAGGATGTGGGCTATGTGATGGAGCCCCGTTGTTTACAGCAGCTCATTGTGGCAAACGACGACCAAAAAGACACAGAGCCCGATACTCCGGTTATTATTGATATACAGAGTAATGACTATGGATTCCTTTGTACCCCAGACCCAACTTCTATCAGTACACTGGGCTTGTTGCCTCCGTCCAATGGATCCATTGCCATTAATGCAGACGGAAGTATGACCTATACCCCGAACAGCGGTTTCCAGGGGCAGGATGAATTTGAATATCGGGTATGTTCGATCGAATACCCGGGTATATGCGATGTGGCTCTGGTGAAAGTACGTATTTCTGATTGTTTAGCCAGCCCGAGCGAAAACCTCATCAAAGGAAGCGTTTTTGTTGAAAATCTCCCGGATGACGGAAACTTCAACAACGAAGCACTACTCCCCGGAATCAAAGTTAATCTTCGTCTGGATGCCAATTGTAACGGACTAATTGATCCGGGAGATGGAATTGTGGAGACTACAACCACCGACCTCAATGGTTGGTATACATTCAGCTCAAAAAATGGAAACAACGCCAAAGATGATCTGGATTCTACCGTTTCATTCAATGGTAATGACGGCGGATTAACCTGGAACAGCAACTGGAACGAGGTGAATGACGACTTCGGTGTAAACAGCGGAGCTGTCCAGATCAGAAGGGATACATCCCCTGGCGGAATGTGGAATGCTATTCGTCTTTCAGGTTCATCCAAAGGAATAGCCAGATCCTTTGCATTCTCAGATGCTTTAGGTGCACAGCTAAAACTGAGTTATAGGCGAGAGGGTCTTGACAGGCAGGGTGAAACCTTGTTTATTACGCTTAACGGTTCTACCATATTCACGATCAGCGATGGAGGTACAGTAGGCACGGAGGTTAATTATCGTAATATTGTCATACCTCTTTATGCATACAATGCCAATGGAATAAATACAATTCAGTTTACGACCAATGGTTCCACAGGAACGGATGATTTTTTCTGGATTGATAATGTGGAGTTAACCTATTGGAAAAATCCGCCGGTTTGTTTTATAACCGAAGTAGATCCTTCGAACACCAATGGTGCGTTCACCGCTTCTTCCCGTTCTACGCAAACCTCGACGTTTTCGGTCTTAGGGGTTTGTGATAAGGACAATAATCTGGGCGTACTGGCACATGTGGTGGCCTCTAATGATGCGGTAAATGTGGGGATGGACGAAGCCACTGTGCTTAATGTACTTAACAATGACATCATAGGATCACCAGACCCCTCATCTGTTACTGTTGCAGGAGTCGGTATTCAGCCCGCTCATGGTACGGCGACAGTTAACACGGACGGAACAATAACCTATGTGCCTGAACCAGGATATACAGGAACAGACCAGTTTGAGTATCGGGTATGTAGTATGTATGATCCAGGGGTATGTGATGTGGCATTGGTTTCATTGAATATTTCCTGCGTTTCTACTCCGTACAAATTTGAAGTAAATGGAGCTGTTTATCAGGACTTAAACATGGATGGCAATTTTGGCTCCTCCGAATCGGGATTTCCGGGTATAAGCCTGAGTTTGTATCAGGATTTGAATAAAAATGGTGTTTTAAATGCCGGAGAGCCTTTGATTTTAACAGAGGCTACAGATGCCCTTGGGTATTATTCTTTCCTTATAGATCCGCCGTTTACTACTTCCACATACAGAGATAATTTCAACGTAAACACTACAAGTAATCAAAGCAACGGAACATCCGCATGGACCACCTCCTGGACCAAAATCGGTGAAGGTGGAGATTTCAGCGTGAATAATATCCGGATTAACAGTGCAAACGGGCTCCAGATAACATCCGCTGCAAACCTGGTGAGCGGAGCTTATCGATCTGCCAACATTGCCAATGCATTATCGGCTACTTTATCGTTCAGTTTTATTGAATCAGGGCTTGACCTTCAAGTCGGTGATTATGTCGATGTTCAGGTAGCCTCCTCGCCGTTGGCTACCACCTGGCATACATTAACCCGCCTTACTGGGGCAGATGGCAACCAAACCGGAAGCCGGACATACGATATTTCGAATTACATGTCATCTGTAACCACGGTTCGTTTCGTTACATCTGGCTCAGCCACGATGACAAATACGAATGTTGTTTATTTTGATAATGTGGAGATAGCCTATCGGGTAGCAACACCTACCGACTATATTGTTCAGATAACCCAGCCTTTGCCATCAGGATACGGATTAACAAATCCCTTGCCTTCTCCAACCGGGATTCATACGGCATCATTTTCTGTAGCCGGTACCGGAGATTGCCAAAATAATTTCGGACTCACAGTGGCAGATCTTGCCCTTTCAAAAACCGTAAATAATCCTAATCCACTAGTTGGAGAGGAGGTTGTCTTTACTATAGTTGCCATTAATAATGGGCCTGTTCCTGCAACGGATGTACAGGTTACTGATGTTTTTCCGGCTGGTTATACCATTACCGGGGTGTCTCTAAGTAATGGTACCTGGATTTATCCGGTTTGGGATATCGGAAACATGATCAATGGACAAAGAGACACCCTCCTGATAACGGCCCGGGTAAATGCAGCAGGTAGCTATACCAATACCGCGTCGATACTTGGAGGTCAGCCAGATCCTTTCCCGGATGATAATGACTCAACTGCAATTACCTATCCCTTGCCTGTTACAGATTTGTCTCTGTTAAAAACGGTTGATGTTCTAAGACCTAATGTAGGTGATACGGTCAATTTCACTTTGACCGTACAAAACTTAGGTCCAAGTATAGCCACAGGAGTAGAGGTGGAAGATATTCTTCCTTCGGGTTATACTTTCGTAAGTGCACTTTTAAGCAAAGGAACATGGACCTCTCCGGTTTGGACTGTCGGAACCTTGAATGCCGGAGAGTCACAGAGTATGTATGTAGCCGCCAGGGTATTAAGCAGCGGAGACTATCAAAACACAGGGAAGGTTACAGGCGATCAGTTTGATCCGGATACTTTGAATAATTCATCGAGTGAAACTACAATTCCTCAGCTGGCGGATTTGAGAATTGAAAAATGGGCAGATGATTCCACGCCTTTCGTAAGAGATGTAGTGACTATTTATGTAAAAATTGTCAATGATGGTCCGGATACCGCTACATCGGTTAATTTGGAAGAGCTACTTCCGAATGGCTTTACAGATATTCAGGGAATTTCCAATTCGGGGCTATTGAATGGGAATACCATCACATGGAACTCAATTACGCTTGCTCCTGGTGATAGTATTACGGTGAGTTATCAAACGAAAATGGCTTCCACCATTGGACTTGTTTCCTTTGGCTCAATAGCTCAGATTACTGCGGCAGACCAATTTGACCCGGATAGCACACCCGATAACGATGTAAGTACCGAAGATGATTATGCCTATCTGGAATTAATTGTATCGGAAGAGCCTCCTATCGCCATAAACGACAACAGTCTGAACAACACGGTAGGTCAAACGATCA
>CBINGY010000047.1:0-35485 GCA_966250325.1 uncultured Cytophagaceae bacterium
CTACTCTAAACCCTAATCTTTCTATTTCTAAATTGGATGATAATGCAAACATTGGCCCTATGGGAAGAACTCCCTGGATATGGGGAGAGGTAGGGGATAGTCTGGTGAACAGGCTGGGAGTACCTGTGATGTTTTTCAATTCGGCATTAACCGGAACCTTGAGTTATAACTGGTGGCAGAGTTCGCGGGGGGAGCCTACCTTCAGTGCTATTTTTCGTGATTTTTTCGTTTCGGGTTTTCCGTATAATAACCTAAAAATCAGTCTTAAACAGTATGCTTCCTTGCTAGGGGTACGTGCGGTTTTATGGCATCAGGGAGAAACCGATACCAATCCCGGCATACCACGCGAAGAAGAGATTTACGGGTATTATAAAGATATCATCACCCATTCGAGAAAAGATTATGGAAGTAATGTAGGCTGGATGGTCTCCCGGGTTTCTTACAGCGGGGGAGTGTTTTCGCAACAGGTAATCAATGCTCAGCAGCGAATTATCGGGGAGCCCGGTTTCAACATTTTCGCAGGACCCTTTACTGATACACTTCAAATTCCCAGACCAGATGGCGTTCATTTTGAAAATACCCGTGAAGAACGAGGCCTGGGGCTCCTGGCTTCGGCCTGGCTGAGGCAACTGAATGACCAGTTTTTTACTTCCTGCGTTCCGGTTATCGAAAAGCCGATTGCAGGTCTGCAGGTAGATTGCGAGCAGGGTGTAGCTACCAGATTGACGATTCCTGCCGGTTATACTCTTGAAAGGTGGAATGACTACAATTATGAAAATCAGCGTACTGTAGGTGCCGGATTATACACGGCATTTCTGAAAGATGAAAATCTGAATTATAAATTGTCCACAACGATTAACACGGGTGCGATTCTGTTTTCTGAACCGGCAGCTCCCGTTGCAGAAAAATCATATATCTGCAAAGGAGAAGAGCTTCTACTTCAGGCAGATGACCGGTTTGAGTCTATCCGCTGGTCAGATGGTAGTGCTGGCGAACAATTCACAGCAAGGCAAGGTGGAGAATATGGGTATAAGGCTATTAATGGAGCGGGCTGTGAGTTCAGGTCGCAGGTTTTGATGCTTGAGGAACCCTCTCCTCCAACGCCGCTTGATTCATTTTACGTTAAAATTAACGGCGTTCTAGTCAGAGAAACACCCGGATCCTTCACTTTTTGCGGGAATGAAACCATAGAAATGTCAGTCCCTTCTGGTTTTGATTCCTACACCTGGAATGACGGGAATAATAAAGCTGAACGCCAAATATTGACAGAAGGACAGTTTGAGGTACAAGCTGTCTATGGGCCCGGATGCTCAACCCCTACCAGAGTGGTACTTGTAGAAAGAATCAGTGTGCCCGAAGCACCAGTAATCTCAGCCACCGGAATTTTTGAGTTAACCAGTGCTGAGGTTTTTGAGAATGCTGAACTGGTTTGGTACAAAGAAGGACGTGAGTTGGCAATCGGCAAAAATCCCTTTCATGTGACCGAGTCAGGTACCTATTCAGCCAGATATCGGGTGAACACCACAGATGGTACTTTATGCGTTTCTGATGAATCCGGAAAGGTAAATCTGGAGATTGGGAAAAATGACCGAATCGTATCTTATCCGAACCCGGCGGAGGATGTTTTGTATCTGGAGAGTCGCGAAACACAGAGTAACCTTTCGGGATATATCACGGATAGCCGAGGAAGCAAAATCAAGCAACTGGATAATGTACCTATCTGGGATAGGAAGCTAGGTGTTCTGGTGAAGTCCTTGCCACCGGGTAACTATATCTTGTTTCTGAAGACAGATAAAGAGGTTTATCGTCAGAAATTCCATGTTCGTTGACGCTTTTATCTTTTCTTGTGAACCCGTGCCTCTGCTTTTTGTATTTTCTGTTCAAACCTTTCATTTTTGGCAGGATATATTTTGACCTACCTTACACTGCAAACATGAAATTAGCGGGAGTAGATCTTGCTATTATCTTTCTTTATCTAACAGCTATTCTGATCATTGGTTTGTTAGTCAGAAAGAGAGCTGAGCGATCAAAGAATGACTATTTGCTCGGAGGCAAACGAATTCCCTGGTACATGCTGGGTCTTTCCAATGCTTCGGGGATGTTTGACATTTCCGGCACCATGTGGTTGGTTACGCTGATGTTTGTTTACGGGTTAAAATCTGCCTGGATTCCCTGGTTATGGCCTGTTTTTAATCAGATATTCCTGATGGTCTTTCTTTCGGTTTGGCTCAGAAGATCCAATGTGACCACCGGAGCCGAGTGGCTTACCACCCGTTTCAGTGGTAAATGGGCGGTGGCTTCGCATACTGCTGTGGTTTTTTTTGCGGTCGTGGTGGGATTAGGATTTTTGGCATACGGTTTCATCGGGATAGGTAAGTTTGTACAGATTTTCATTCCCTGGAATACAGTTTCTCCCTATTTGCCTTTTGATATTGCTCCCTCATACGTTCCTCATTTTTACGGAATTCTATTCACGCTGATAACTGTTTTTTATTCCTTGCTGGGAGGAATGATGAGTATCGTTTGGGCAGATGTGATCCAATACGGTCTAATGACCGTAGCGAGTGTGGTTATCGGAATAATTGCCATGCAGGAGTTGGCAACACATTCACTTTCTGTTCCTGAGGGCTGGATGAGTCCTTTTTTCGGTTGGAAACTCAATCTTGATTGGTCAGAAATTATTCCGGAGGTGAACATAAAGATTGAAAGTGACGGCTACAGTCTTTTTTCCTTGTTTTTCGGGATGATGATTCTGAAAGGAATTCTGGTGTCTCTTGCCGGTCCCGCCCCCACCTATGATATGCAGAAAATACTTTCTGCCAGATCTCCCCGGGAAGCGGCCCTCATGTCTGGTTCGGTGAGTTTAATTCTGGTACCCATGCGATACTTTATGATAACGGGTTTTGCGGTGCTGGCCCTGTTGTTTTATGACAAGCTGGATCTAAAAGTGGGCGAGCAGCCCGATTTTGAGCAGATTTTGCCTTCGGCCATACATGAGTTTGTTCCGGCTGGGTTATTAGGACTGCTTCTTGCCGGATTGCTCGCCGCATTTATGTCAACATTTGCCGGAACCCTCAATTCCACCCAGGCTTATATTGTTAATGACATTTATCTGAAATACGTGAATCCGAAGGCGGATAATCAAAAGGTGCGGAATGTGAGCTGGCTGGCAGGAATTGTAATGGTTCTGATCAGCATTTTTATGGGATTATATGCCATGGATGTCAACGATATTCTTCAATGGATTGTCTCTGGTTTATATGGTTCCTACGTGGTTTCTAATATGCTGAAATGGTATTGGTGGAGGTTTAATGGCTCCGGATTTTTCTGGGGAATGATCGGAGGGCTGGTGCCTGCATTAAGTTTCCGGTTTTTTTTCCCGAATGTACTTGATCTATATACCTTCCCATTACTCCTTATTCTTTCTCTTGCCGCGGCTCTGGCAGGTACTTTCATGGCTCCGCCAACGGATGAAGAAACCTTAAAATCTTTTTACAAAACCGTTAAGCCATGGGGTTTCTGGAAACCGGTTCATGAATCTGTCGTGCTCGAAAATCCCGGTTTTACAGCAAACAAAGACTTCAAACGCGATGTGTTTAATGTGATCATAGGAACCATCTGGCAGACCGGATTACTTCTGGTGCCGGTATATTTAGTACTACTTCAGTTTTTACCGGCTTTTTTGGCTTCAATTGTAGTACTAGCCTGCATGGCTATTTTGAAATTCTCCTGGTACGATAAACTAACCAACGAGTAAGCTTACAACTTTTCTTTTTCCTTCAATAACTCTGGAAATTTGGCTTTGAAGCGGTTTAAGCGGGGAATAGAGACGGCCTTTACGTACGGCTGATTCGGGTTAAGTTTTTCATAATTCTGATGATACTTCTCGGCTGGCCAGAATTTTTCAAACTTTGTTATTTCCGTTACTACCGGCTTTTTGTTAAGCTTTTGAACTTCTGCTTTTGCTTTCTCAGCGATTTGCTTCTCCTGATCGGTCTGGTAAAAAATGATGGAACGATATGAATCGCCGAAATCAGGGGCTTGTCCGATTGTGGTGGGATCCTGGCTTCCATAAAACACCTTTACCAGCGTTTCAAAACTTATGATAGCCGGATCATATATTACCATTACGGCTTCGGCATGGCCGGTGGTGTGACGGCCTACCTCTTCGTAGGTAGGATTGGCCTTGGTGCCACCTGAGTAGCCACTTATGGCTTCATCTACCCCTTTCAGACTTTCATAAACAGCTTCTACACACCAGAAGCAGCCGCTGGCAAAGTAGGCCGTTGCTTTCCCTTTAATAGCCGCCTCTTCCACACGGGCAGGCTCATTTTGGTTTTGCTGGCCCGGCTGGCATTCGCCCATAGCCAGGAGAGAAGCCAAAAATGTAAAAAGAACAATTTTCATAAAGTTTATCTCATTAAATGAAGTGCAAAAAACACATTCTCAGATCACCCCTGATTGAACGGGACTATGATGCTCAAACTCATGCTCTTTCACAATATATTCTAAACGTTTTGCAGTCTCATACAATTCCTCAAAACCCAGATAAAGGGGAGTAAGGGCCAGTCTTAGAATATCCGGAGGGCGATGGTCCGTAATTATTTCTTTCACAGAGATACGAGGATTTATTAGAGAAAGATTGATGCGATAGGCTTCATTGTGCGAAAGTGCTATATGAGAACCTCTTTGATCATTGTCTATAGGAGTATAATTTCCAAACCCCAATGGCTTCAGAAACAGCTCGTAGAGTTCCATGAAATAGTTAAAAAGAGCTACTGACTTTGTTTCCAAGTTTCTACTACCTGCCTCCAGATAGATATCTACACCTGCTTCAATGGCTTTAAGAGAAAGTACAGAAGGCGTACCTACGGCAAATCTCATAATTCCTTGGGTGAGCTCAAGTTTTTGATCAAATGCGAAGGGATTTTGATGAGAAAACCACCCGCCTATAGGGCTCTCCAGCTCGTTTTGGAGTTCTTCCGAAATGTAAATAAAAGAAGGTGCTCCAGGGCCACCATTCAGGTATTTGTACGTACAGCCCACGGCTAGTTTAGTCAGGCTTTCTTTAACATCCATATGGATAGCTCCCACCGAATGACTTAAATCCCAGATTACCGGAATGCCCAACTGGTTTGCCTTTTTATTAATGCGATGCATGCTGTACCTGAAAGCGGCCTGATAGGTCACATGGCTGAGGCTGAGCAGTGCCGTATCTTCATCCAACGAATCGAGAATAAGATTTTCGGCATTTTCAGAATGCTCGATGTCAACGGTTTTCAACTGATATTTCTGTGCACTCTCCGTGACCAGTTTTTGCAGTACGTAACCATCTCCTGGAAAATTCAGGGAGTCTGTAATCACTTTTTTTCTATTTCCTGCTTTCTTTAAACAGGCGTGGGCAAGTTTGAACAAATTGACAGAGGTACTATCGGTCACCCAGACTTCGTTGGGTTTGGCACCGATAAGATGGGCAATTTTTTGAGAGATGCGGTGCTGACTTTCCAGCCAGTTTTCATTCCAGCTTCTGATGAGCCGGTTTCCCCATTGCTGATGAATAGTTTCCGCCAGAATTTCTGTGGTTTTTCGTGGTAATGGACCCAGGGAATTGCCATCCAGATAAATGGTGTTTTCCGGTAGGGCAAACTTATGTTTAAAGTCAGCAAGTGGGTCGTTTTGATCGAGTATTCTGGCTTTATCCAGTAAATTCATTTTTTCAGGTGTGGGGGTAAATTTTCAAGAATTAAGTTGACCCAAAGCCGATACATTTTTCCACTTGGGTGCAGGCCGTCGGAGGCTATCAGTGAGGCGTCATTTTTGGCGAGTCGGGAGATGGGCGTGATATCGTAAAACAGGATTCCCTCTCTTTCACAGATACTTTTTTGAACTGAATTATAAGCATCAAGCTCCTTCGCAATTTTCTGTATATTACTTCCCCGGGCAAAAGGAGTTACTCCATAGTCGGGAATGGATACAACGATTACCTTGGACTTGTCATTCCCCGCGTATTGCACAGCCTGAGCCAGCAATTTCTCAAAATCAGGAATAAAATTTTCAACACTTCGTCCGCGATATTGATTGTTTACTCCAATAAGCAGAGAGACGAGGTCATATGGAGTATTCAAAGTTTCTTTTGAAATGCCCGCCTGAAGTTCGTCGGTAGTCCATCCCGTGCGGGCTATTATTTTCGGAGTGTTAAAGTTAATTCCTCTTTCATTCAATGCCGATGTGAACTGAACCGGCCACCTTTCTTCTGTGCTGACACTTTCACCTATGGTGTAGGAATCTCCCAAAGCCAGAAAGGTCCTTTTATCAGAGCTATTTTCAGAAACCGGCATATTTTTCTTCTGGCACGCGATGCCGCTCAGCAGAAACAAGAAAGCAATCAATTTCATAAGATTCTTTTTTGTTTAATTACGTTCAAAGGCAAAAATAAGATGGATCTGTGAACCTCAGCTTAATTTTAGGCTGATCTATCGATTTTACATAGAATAGCCGCCCGCAATGTGTAACTTGCCTAAAAACGTAACAGAATGAAAAAAGTTATTTTCACCTTATTGACTTTATGTGCCCTGCAGCTATCTGCTCAGGAGTTTGCTCCGGTTGATCTCAGTATCATGGACTTAGCCTATTTTCCGAACGGGGCCCATCGGGCAGCTTTTGCGAAAAATGCAGAGGAGAAGGCCAAACTTATGCCACGTATTAAAATAATCTATTCCAGACCGCTGGTAAAAGGACGTACCATTTTTGGCGACCTTGTGAAGTACGATCAGCCCTGGAGATTTGGTGCCAATGAATCAACAGAAGTTACTTTTTATACACCGGTAAAAATCGGAGAGAGTGTGCTTGCTCCTGGCAGATATACATTGTATTGTGTTCCGGGTGCTTCTTCATGGACATTGAAAGTACATCCAAATCTGGATGGGTGGGGTAATTTTGGATACGATGACAGCAAGGCTCTGGCAGAAGTTTCCGGCACGCCTAAAAAGTCTGATTCGCTCATCGAGGCTTTTTCAATTACCATGTTTGAAGCCTCTCCGCGGATTGTTCATCTAAAGGCAGGTTGGGAAAATACGGTGGTTGAGTTTCCGATCGAACTATTGTAGAAATTGTCATGGATCAACAGGAGAGGAACTGTTCTCTTCCTCTCCCTTTGTCTATCATTAATTCTTTCTTTTCTGCGAAACGTAAGCAGAGATTTCCCCTACTGTAGACACCCAGATTCCGCTCTGCTTTTGGAGATATTGAAGTAGCTTTTCTAAGGTTTCTGTTTGCGTAGTTTGAAGGCCACTCTGATTAATTTCATGGCCTGCCAGCACCAGCCAAAGTCCATTTTTTCTGGCATCTTCAATGATTGGAAGTAGCTCTTCAAAACTTTTGCCATCCATTTCCACCCCGGTAATTTGAGCCAGGTCACAATAAGTTGCGTCGTTTGGAGCCTCATCAAGCCAGGTACGGCCAGAAGTAAATAGTCGGGCAATCACCGGAACATAACTTTGGGTGCCTAAACCTCTGCCTACATACGTTTGCCCGCATGGATAGGCAAATGAAACGGGGGAGGTGCCCAGTAGTTCAAAAATCTGCTTATTTGCGTCTTCCAGTTGAGAACTCATGGTAGTGAGGTCGTAGTTTTCGAGAGCATTGTATCTGGACCAGAGAAAATTGCCTGAACAAGGATGTGAAACAGAGTGATTTCCGATTTCGTGCCCCGCTGCAACTGCCTCTTTCCAAGCTTTTAGTTGCTTTGAAACAGGGCCGGGTTGCACGTAAAAAGTAGCCTTTATATCGTAGGAATTAAGTATGTGGGTACCAATCGTAACCTGACTGGCTCTGGCATCATCCCAGGTGAGGCTAAGTGCCATTTCTTTTCCCGGAGGCCAAAATGGAGCTTTATTTTGGGCCATTGAAGTAAGACTGCATAGGGCAAACACAGGAATAGCCAGCTTTAAATTCATAGTCCGGAGGTTTTATTTCTTAAATATAAACGAAAGCGGCCGATTACACGAGTCGGCAGAAGGCTTGAATGTATTCTGCGGAGGTTTGAGATAGAAAAAAGAACCAAAAACAGTGGAAATTCTCTGCTTTAAATGAATACTTATAGCTTGCTTAATTCGATGGCCCTGTCGTAAGCTGCAATAAGTCCTTTTTTAATTGATTCCCGTACTTTATCCGATTCAAAAGAATCGAGGGCGGCCTGAGTGGTTCCACCTTTTGAGGCTACACGACTCATCCATTCTTCCGGACTCAAATCGTTTTGTTTGAATAGTTCAACAGCCCCTTCAAAGGTTTTGACCACCAGTTTTTTTGCGGTTTCATCGTCGTAGCCAAAGTGTGTGGCGGCATCCAGCATTCCCTGAATAAAGTAGAAAATGTAGGCAGGGCCGCTACCGCTGATGGCAGTGGAGGTGTTTATGTCGTCTTCGTCTTCAATTTCCACCGAATCCCCCGTTGAAGCCAGTAATTGTCCAACGAGCTCATTATCCTCTTTCGAAATTTCAGAACCGGCGAAATAGGTGGTCATCCCCAGCCCTACCTGAGCCGGTAGATTGGGCATGGCACGAACTACTTTGGTCAAACCCAGGGCCTGTTGAATAGTCTCAATTTTCACCCCTGCCATAATGCTGATTATCAATTGATTTGGCTTAACAGCAGATTTTATTTCGGCAAAAAGCTCATCTTTATGCTGAGGTTTAACAGCCAGCATGATAGCGTCTGCAGCGGCTGTGGCTATTTTTATGTCGTTAAACACCTGAAAGTGTCCTTCTTTTTTTAAGTCCTCCAGCTTTTGCCTATCTGCATCAATAATGAGGATTTGTTCTTTCAAAATTCCCGAAGCCGAAATAGCTTTGGCGTAGGTGAGCCCCATGTTTCCGGCTCCGATAACGAGTAGTTTCATAGTATTTATATCCTGGTCGCAAGGTAGCATTCGATTTAATAATTGTAAAACTTTTGCAGGAGGCTCAAGAGACAGGATTATTTATTTGATCCAAATGCCAGACTAACCAATTCTGTATCCATGTACTCATTGATTTCAACTAATCTGCCATTTTTCATATGACAAACCCAGCAGTAATTGTTTTCGTAGCTCTTATCTGTGGTGGTGGAGTTTCTACCTGTCATTTCTACCGCAAAAAAATCAGTTTCTCCGATAATTCGATGGACATTCACCTTGTACGGTTTTTTGATATTTTCACGAACACTTCTCCAGAGCCCGTTTACAACTTCGTCCTTACCTTTAAAGGATTTGGTCCAGTTCAAACTTCCCTTCCAGTTCCAGGTCATTTCATCGGCCATTGCTGCCAGAAGTGGCTCGTCGTTACCGTTTGATAATGCAGTAAAAATTTCTTCTATAATGTTTCTGTTTTGACTCATTTTGATGAATTAATGCAACCGATTTTATTCTCTATTGACGTATTTTCGCCAGTTATGCTTCTCTTTGAAACCCAACATTTCTCTGATTTTCCGATTGGAGAACAGGGCTTCATGTTCATCTAAATCGCGGGTCAACGGCACCCCCGGAAAGAAACGCTCAGCCAGTTCTTTGCTGGGAATAATTGCTCCATTATGATCATTACCGGCATTAAATACCTGATAGCCGAGCCCGTCTTTTTTCAGACATAAATCCACAATCTGACCTAAATCACGGGCATCAATATAACAGAACGCATTGCGGCGGCGAACTTCGGGATGTTTGAAATAATAAGGAAAGAGTTCGGCATACTCATGAGGTTCAATCACATTGCCAATTCGAAGGGCATAAATGTCAATGCCAGATCGCCTCTGAAATGCACGGGCGGTTTTCTCATTCACCACCTTGGAAAGACCGTAGCTATCCATCGGATCCACATCGTAATCTTCATCAAGAGGCAGACATTTTGGATCGGTTTCACCATCGGAAAAACAAATTCCGTAAGTGGTTTCCGATGACGCGATGATTACCTTTTTGATTCCCAGTTTCACGGCTGCCTCAATCACATTGTAGGTGCCAATAGTATTGACTCTGAAAGTCTCGTTATCCGGGTTTATCAGGATTCTGGGCACAGCTGCAAAATGAACTACGGCATCAAATTGCGGTACGCCTGTGCCCGGTTCCAGTTCATCCAAACCTGCATACGAGCTCATGGCATTAAACATTTGACCTGAATCCGTGATATCAGCTATCAGATTATCAACGCCTGGATGTTTAAGCGGTACCAGGTCAACGTTCAATACGCGGTGGCCTTGATCAAGCAGATAAGGGATGACATGTTTTCCGGCTTTTCCTGAGCCTCCGGTGAAGAATATCCGCATGTTTTCGAAGAGGTTTTAATTAACGGAGCAACTTACGCAGGTCCGTAGTAAACACCAAGGCTTGCCTCGAAAATGAAAACCGGCCAGCTAAAATTTAGGATTAATTGTTTCACAGGGAGTTTAAGCCAGACTTTTGCCGGGCAATTCATCCTTATTTATGACCAAATAAAATATTTGGAACCGGTTTGGATGGTGCTAAAATCCAGGCGTATCAATTTCCATTTAAAAGTTACATTATCGTAAAATACACCTACCGGGGTATACGATGGAGCCGTATTTTCAGCGTAACACAGAAACGGAGTCACTAACAGCATGACCTTGTCTTTAGCATTGCACAGCGGACTATCAATAATAGATACCGAACCACCATCAAGAACACTTGGATTATCCACATGAATGAATGCCAGTTTACTGGCACCTGATAATTGGATCGAAGTATTCCTTAGGTTTAATTTGCCTTCAGCTGGTGAAATCTCCTCAGTGGAGAAAATCTCACGAAAGAGCATAGAAGCAGACAAAGGCTTAATTGAACAATTTTCATGGTTAGCTTATTCATTTCCCTAAGCAGCTCAGAGTTTTGATCGAAACCGAACAGTAACTGATTGTTTTATTTTAGGGCGGGAGAAGCTAACTAATTACCAAGCCCCGGGATCAGGTTTATATCATGAAAAAGCACCAAAACCAATGGAATTTACCGCTGTTTTGATGCTTTCATTTTTGGATAGCCACAATACGTATCTCAAAGCAGATGCCGCAAGTTGACTCTTAAAACATATTCTGAAATCTGCTTATTTCGTGTCTTTTACCGGGCAGGTGCTAATTCCGAAAATCGGATACAGCGGGCAAAAACTGATGAGGCTTGTAAGTACAAACACCCCAGCTAGAACCAGAAGTACCAGGCCAAGTGTACCTGAGATAGTCCCTGTGAAATAAAGAGCTCCAACGATAGCAGCGATTATCACCCGGATAATACGATCTGCAGTTCCCATATTTTTTTTCATCTTTTTTGTTTTTTTTATAAAACAAAGATGGCCGCTGGTTTTAGCATGTGCAGTGACCGCAGTCACCACTGTCCAATTATTTTTATACCCTCGGCGTTTTGCTCCACTTTTCCGTCGGTTTCCAGCTTTTTCAGAATACGGGTGATTACCTCCCGGGCTGTTCCAAGTTCATTGGCAATCTGGCTGTGGCTCATTTTTATCGGGCTGTTGTTTGTCAATACAGATTTCCTGCTCAGATGATCATAGAGGCGTTTATCCATTTTATCGAGGAGCAGATGGCTGATGGTTTCCAGTAATTCCATGTACCTCAGGTTAAACTGGTTATAAAAAAGATCGTTAAAATCAGGGTGATCCTTGAGCCAGGCAGGCAGGTGCTGCACCGGTAGCAGCAGAAGGGTGGAATCTTCTTCGGTAAGGGCATAAACCTTGCTGGGTGTATTCCTGAGTGCCGCATAGAAGGTCATTACGCAGCTTTGCTGGGGCTCAATATAATAGAGCAATAACTCTTTTTCGTCAAACCGGGAGTACACTTTGACCAGACCACGTATTACAATAGGCAATACCTTCACGTATTGTTCCTCTTTCAGGATTTCGGTTCCTTTAGGGATTACTTTGAGGGTAGATTCCTGAATTATTTTATCGGCCAGTTCCGCGGGTAAAAAGGATAATACTTGTTTTTCGGCTTCCATGTGAAGTATTTTCAATAGGGGTGACATCATTTTTCACCTGAGCTTACGAAGAAAATGAGCTTTTGGTAACGGGATGTTATAAATTTATCGGGCGTATCGTGTCCCGGTCAGCCACTCCGTTCATAAGTTTTCCATTGTCAGCCTATGCTATTGACAGCAGGAGAAACCCGCTCTCCGATTAACTGAATAGATTTCAAAAGTTTTTCATGGGGAATGCCCGCATCCATCTGGAAGGTAAAACGTGAAATCCCTCCAAGGGCTTGACTATGTCTTAAAATCTTCTCAGCTACTTCTTCGGGATTTCCCACCAGCAAAGCACCCAAAGGCCCATTTTGGGCATGAAAACGCTCTTTGGTCACCGGCGGAAAACCTCTTTCTTTTCCAATTTTGGTAAACATCTCGGCATAGCCCGGGTAGTAGGTTTCTATGGCCTCTTCCGAGGTTTCTGCTACATAGCCTAATGAATGCAATCCAACTTGCAGTTCATCAGGTGAAAAGCCAGCTTTTTCACCCGCTTTACGGTATAGATCAACCAGAGGTCTGAACCGATGTGTTTCTCCGCCAATAACGGCAACCATCAATGGTAAGCCCAGCGAACCGGCACGAACGAAGGAGGCGGGTGTGCCGCCCACGCCTAACCATACGGGTAGTTTCTTTTGAAGCGGCCGCGGATAAACCGGCTGATTATGCAAAGCGGGCCTGAATTTACCCGACCAGCTGACAAGTTCATTGTCACGAATTTTCAGTAGGAGATCGAGTTTTTCTTCGAAAATGGCATCGTAATCATCGAGATCCAGACCAAAAAGTGGGTAAGATTCAATGAAAGAACCTCTTCCCACTACCATTTCTGCTCTGCCTTTTGAGATTAAATCAAGGGTAGCGAAATTTTGAAATACCCGCACCGGATCTGCCGCACTCAGCACCGTAACAGCACTAGTCAGAATAATATGTTGAGTTCGCGAAGCCGCCGCAGCCAGTATCATAGCATTGGCCGAGTCCAGAAACTCTTTGCGGTAATGTTCACCAATGCCGAAAACATCGAGTCTTGCCTGATCAGCTGCTTCCATTCTTTCCAGTAACTGGGCCATGGCCTGAGCATGATCAATTTCTGGATTTGTAGGTGCGGCAGCGAAGCTGTCAATTCCTATTTGCATATATGCGTATATTAATTCAATCAAATAAAACTTAACGGGGTCAAAATACAGCATCTCGGATTAATTCCAGCCACGGCGGGCAGGCCTATTTGTCCGAAGTTTTATTTGCGATGGTACGTGATGGTATTGTTTCAGTGAATCAACACGAAAAATGTATTTTTCATTTCATGATCTTCAGCCGCGTCACCATAAAACTGATCATGAGTCCGAAAAGGGCTATCACGAGATACGAAATTCTCAGATTTGAAATTTCAGAGATATAACCGATCATCGGCGGGCCCAGAAGAAAACCCAGATAACTAATGCTGGAAACAGCAGCGAGTGCCTTGCTTGGTGCCATGGTTTTGTGTTTTCCAGCGAGACTAAACACAATAGGAATATTCGTAGAGACCCCGAATCCTACCAGCAAAAATCCGAGGACAGCGGTGAGGATAGTCGGGTAAATGACAGCGAGCAGCAGACCGGCAGCAATTAGTGCACCATTGATCTGCATGAGTCTTTTTTGCCCGAAAGCTTCCATGAATTCATTGCCTACAAAACGGCCGGCCGTCATCATCACCATGAAGCTGGCGTAGCCCAGCGTGATCCACCCGCCGGTGGCTCCAACGATGTCTTTGAAATACACACCACTCCAGTCAAACATGGCCCCTTCACAAGACATGGCAAAGAAACCAACCACTCCCAGAGAGAGCAGATAGCCGTCAGGTTTGGAAAAGAAACTCTTTTTTTCGGTGGAAGCACTCACATCGCTCAGCAGATAGTGTGAGTTCATGACGGTAGAAACTATGGCCACCAGAGAAACCATGGCAAAATGGTACATGGGAGAAAGCTGCAGAATACCCATCAGAAGCCCGATGAGTGCTCCGGCAAAACCCGCCAGACTCCAGGATCCGTGAAAAGAAGCCATTATAGGTCTGCGGTACATTTTCTCGGCCACCACGGCCTGAGTATTGATGGCGATATTGCTGATGTTTCCTGTGATACCAAAGAAAAATAAGGCCAAAGCCAGTTGAAACGAACTGGTAGCCAACGAAAGGGAAACCATAGCCATCGAGTACAAAGGCGGAGCAAAATGCATGATCTTCTTGCTGCCATACTTGCTTGCCAGATACCCTGAAAAAGGCATAGTCAACATCTGACCCGCCGGAAGTGCAAAGAGGATGGAACCCATTTGACCATCTGAAAGCATGAGAGCCGATTTGATATCCGGAATACGACTCGCCCAGGAGGCGAAACACAATCCCTGAAAAAAGTAGAAGGCTGAAACCGCCCAACGAACCCGCACCCGAGCATTCTGAATATTTGTAGCTAAACCTTTGTCTTGCAGTTGATAATCTATCGTCATAGCTGTCCGATAATTTTTACAAAATACGGAAGTTCAGCTTTCTTATCTACTAAAAGCGGGCCACAGAATCTGCACTTTGCCGGATACTTTAAAATGTTTGTTGGGATGGTTATATTTCTGGAAATACGATTCTTCGCCTTGAGAAGGAATTTTACGAAGATCTACGATTCAGTTCTTCTCTGATTTCAAAGAGTTTCTCCTTTGTTTTCTTCGAATTCCGATACACCATATACATCAAACCCAGAGAAATGGCCACATATAGAAAGCCAAAACCCCTGGTAAACAGTCCATAGGCAATGATTCCAATCAAAAAGCCGATGCCACCGGCAGAATAAATTTCATTGCGTTTAAGTTTTTTCTCTTCGGTGATAAGCTCTTCCGTGGTGAGTTTTGAGTAATCTGTGTTTTCCATTATTCCTTATTTTGGATTAAAAATAGTATTAATTAAGCAGTTGTTTTCCAGAAGTGTTGTGCTTTATAAAAGCGTTAGTGAGTATAAATCATCTTCTCCAGCACCACCAGCTCCAGAAACACTTTTGGCAAGCCGAAATCCGGGTTATCCATGGGGAAGGGGCGAATTTCTCCTGTTTTTACGTAGCCATGCCGCTCGTACCAGGCCATGAGATCGGTTCTGGGGGCTAAAACCGTAATTTGAATCCTGGCCAGATTAAGTTCCCGAGCCCTTTGTTCCGAAAATTTCATCAGCTTTTTACCGATTCCCATTCCCTGATGAAACGGTGAAACGGTGAACAAACCCAGATAGGCAAATTCCGGATGATATTTCAAATGAATGCATCCCATGGCCTGACCATCCAATTCATAGGTCCAGATCTCGCTGTTTGCTTCTTCTATCAGGTTTTTGAGCAATCGCTCATTGGTGCGGATACCACCCAACAAATCAGCCTCGGTAGTCCAGCCCTTTTTGGAGGATTCTCCCCGGAAGGCGGAATTTATTAGGACATCGAGAACGTGGAGGTCGTTGAGGGTGGCGGCTCTGATTTCAGCAGGCATAAAAGGGAACGAGGTATTTTTCGGAAAGATAACTTCCCGCAGTAAATTTTGATCAAACGCTCCGCATAGTCTCCCGGCCAAAGGTGGATAAATTTGGACTATGTGGACTCGTTACAAGGTCTTCAGACCTGATCGTTTACATGAGTATTTTTTTAGTTTTCAATTATTCGTTGGTCTGCCGTAGGCTCTGTGAGAAGACCGCGTGACATTTATCTCGAAGTTGAAAAGACTTCGCGGAGCGGGGCCGGGGGTTAGCTAGTTTAACATCTTTCCTTTTTCGTCAAAAACCTTGTAGCTTTTATAAAACTTTGAGAATAGGATTTCTTCTGTTTCCGTAACCAATTCTTGAAAACTATATCCAGGAATTGTATAATCCTCCGGCACTCCTAACAGAATTATGTTATTATTTTCAAGCATGATATATCTAACATATTTCCTGTCTGGGTAGGATATATAAAATGAAATGGCATTATGATAATCTAATTCTTGAAGTTCTTTTGGCATATCCCCAATTATTTGATTTCTAAAATTCAGGAATGATCTGTCTCCAGTGAAATAAATGTATAAGAGGTTTTCCTTATTGGTATTCAAAAGATTGTTTAAAAAAGAGTGGTTAGTAACTCTTGAGATTAGTTCTTCTTTTTGAGTTATAAAGTTTCTTAGAGGCGTAATACTATCCTCAATTGGCATAGTAAGGTCAAAAATAATCCGAGAGTTTTTGTTCTTTTCCCGCAATTCAGCCATCCAGCAATCACCACCATAGGTATATGAGTATATTGAACCTACAGAACTATCCAAAATCTCAAAGTCGTCCATTTCATCCTTTTCCGTAAACAGTAAATCCTGGAGCTCTTTATCCGGGTTTTTTAATCGTGATTTAAGAACAATAGGCATGTAATCTTCCAATGCTTTGATTTTTATACCAATTTGACTCTTTTTAACACTGTCTTCCAGATGGTATTGATAGGCTACAAAAGTGTTGTAAAAATGCAATTTATTGAATGCGTCAACTTTCTCGTCACGGATTATTCCTTCTATAGTTCTTTCAAATTTTGCTTGCTGATCTAAATCCATTAATGAAAACGCTTTACCTATTTTACCACCATCTGAAAAGTAATGCGGTTTTTCGGTATTGTCAATTCGCATATTTGATCCTAGCAATAGTTTAGAAATATCTAGTTTTAACATACTTAGCTCCTCAATGTAGGTTTCCCTTGCATTAACGGCCATGCTATTGTTTGCTATTCTGGATACATTATCATTCATCACATTGAGAAAGGATTTTATGAAGACGTTCCAATCTGGAATTTGTGCGGCCAAAGCGGCCATTCTTTTTTGCTGATTGACCGGACCATTATCAAAACTACATGTACCTACCTGTTTATTGAAACGCATTAAACGTAAAGCTCTGGTTTTTGAAATTAAAGCTGCCGTGAAATACTCTAACTCACCATTTGACTCCTGTTTATTTTCAGCATAGCCAAGTGCTTCATGAAGGAGTTTTTTAAAGTCACTATCTTGGCGAAAAAGACTATCAGTATAGAATGGCCTTTTTTCCTCCCAACTATCCAGTTGTTTCATTAAATTCTCTAAAATCGCTCCCTCGAAATATTTAGGCTTATTTGTTTTGATAGCATAATAGTTGACTAAAGAATCAACCACACTCTTAGGCTGAATATAAAGCCTTTGGGCAAGATCTTTTTTAGAATAGAATAGGTTTTCTTCAGGAATTACAAGTACGTCTGTATAAAGAACCCAGTCTGCGTATTTTTTTGGTAATTTAATCTGAGAAAAGTCCTCTTTTATTAGAAACCCTCTTAATGAAGTTACTTGCGACTTTTTATCAGTGTAGGCCGAGTAATAAAACTTGATTTTATTGAATACTAAGGAGTCTGAGTAGTCAATAGTTATGCGATGAGAGCCATTATTTTTGATTTCAAATGATTGAATTTCAAGTTTGTGAGTACCATTTGAATATTTGTAATCATTTCTTAGAAGCAATAAGTTTCGATCAATTTGAAGATTGGGAAATCCACTAATAAGTGATTCCAGTTTTTTGCCAAAAATTAATTCGGATATGAACGTCTCGGGCGATTTTGTTTTTAATTCAAAATAATCACCAATGCCTTGATTTAAGGAAGCAATATTTATTTTCGGAGTATGATTATAAACAATTTCCAGGGAGTCGATTTTCTGATTTAATGCATCAATATTCTTTGCTGGTATAAGTTCACTTTGAGAGAAAGAAAATTGATTTAGCCACAGTAGCAAATAAATTAGGAGTCCGTTTCTTACATAATGTTTGTGATTTTGTATGAATTGTTTCATATAGTATATCAAGCGAGCTTTAGAAAACATTTAGTCAAATTACACAATAGGCAGTAATCATGCTAAATTTTTTAGCTAATAAATGAAAAAAGCCGAAGCTCCCACCCCGGCTTTGCACCAATCAAAATGTGATATTTCAATCTGAGAACACCCTCCCTATCGGTGAGGGCGGGAGGTTCGACGATTCGGTGGGGTGTGTCAGGGTAGAGGGAAATTGAGTAACAAGTTCTTACGCATCAACCCCACCCCCAGCCCCTCCCCGAAGGAGAGGGGAGTAGTTTACAGAAACCCCACCGCCTTCTCAATCGCCTTCTGCAGCCCATTTACATCTGAGCCACCGGCTGTGGCGAAGTGAGGCTGGCCGCCGCCGCCGCCACGCATTTCTTTGGCGGCTTCTTTGACTATGTTTCCCGCGTGCAGACCTTTTTCGTTCACCAATGTTTCGTCTATCATTACGGCTACTAGTGGTTTGTCGTTTAACACGGTGCCCAGTACAATGAACGGCTTCTGCATTTTGGCTTTCAGGTCGTAGGCCAGTTGTTTCAGGGCGTCGGCGTTTGGTACGCTTACCTGGGTAGCTATCAACTGGACTCCATTGATTTCTTTGACCTCTTTGAGCAATTCCAGTTTCAGACCTTGCAACTTCTCATTTTCCAGAGCTTCCACTTTTTTCTGCAGGGCAGATTTCTCTTCCTGCAGAGCTTTCACGCTGGCCAGAAGGTCTTGCGGGGCTTTCAGGATATTTTTCAGTTCGTTAAGCAAAGCCTCCTGCTCACGCATGCGTTCCAGAGCTTTGATTCCTGTTACGGCTTCCACACGACGCACTCCCGCAGATACCGAGCCTTCAGAAACAAATTTGAATAAGCCGATTTCACCCGTGGCAGGCACGTGAGTACCCCCGCAAAGCTCCAGCGAAAACTTCGGATCGAAGATGATCACCCGTACAAAATCCCCGTATTTCTCACCAAAAGTAGCCGTAGCTCCCAGCTTCATGGCATCCGCGATGGGCACATTGCGGCGTTCGTCCAAAGCGATGTTTTGTCGTATTTTTTCATTGACAATGTCTTCCACTTTTTGAAGTTCTTCATCGGTCACTTTAGAAAAGTGGGAGAAGTCGAAACGTGTCACCTCATCGTTCTGATACGATCCCCGCTGCACAATATGATCTCCAAGCACCTGCCGCAGACCAGCCAGCATCAGGTGCGTAGCGGTGTGGTTTTTCTTAATATTTCCGTGTCTGTAGGTATCAATCTTCGCAGTCACTGTTGCATTTTGAAGGTCTTCAAAATCAATATCTTCCAGCGGAGCTTTTGGTGCAACATGCACATGCAGACCAGCCTCCAGTGTACAGTCGGTGATATTTACTGTGAAATTTTGTTTGCCGGTATTAAACTCCAGCGTACCGGTATCGCCTACCTGACCACCCATTTCTGCATAGAAAGGCGTTTTCTCCAGAATAATGTGGAATTCTTCTCCTTTTTTGGTTTTGACTTTGCGGTATTGTACCAGTCGGGTAGTCACCTCGGTCTCATCATAACCCACGTATTCCGGGTTATCCAGTTCGTTGATTTCCACCCAGTCGGCCGCTTCTTTGGTGGCGTCTTTACGGCTGCGTTCTTTTTGTTTGGCCAGCTCGGTTTTGAAACCTTCTTCATCCACTTTGAAGCCTTTTTCACGGGCAATCAAAGCGGTTAAATCCACCGGGAAACCGTAAGTGTCAGAGAGCTCAAACACGGTTTTGCCATCAATTTCTTTGCTGGCAGCCTCGTTTTCAAAGATGTGATCCAGACGTTTCAGACCCAGATCCAGCGTACGCAGGAAGGTTTTTTCTTCTTCTTCTATCACCTTGGTCACAAACTCCTGCTGCTGCTTCAGCTCGGGGAACACATCCTTAAACTGATCGGCCAGCACCGGCACCAGGTGTGACATAAAAGGCTCCTTAAAATTCAGATAGGAATACCCGTAACGGATCGCTCTACGCAGAATACGACGAATCACGTAGCCCGCTCCGGTATTCGATGGAAGCTGACCGTCGGAAATGGCAAAAGCCACCGCACGCAGGTGATCTGCCACCACACGCATGGCCACATCGGCGAAATTATCTGACCTCAGCGTGCCGTTCACTCCATATTGTATGCCGCTCATTTTCTCCAGCACCTGAATGGTGTTCATGAAAATGTCGGTATCGTAATTGGATTGTTTTCCCTGAATGGCCATGCAGAGGCGTTCAAAGCCCATTCCGGTGTCAATATGCTTGCTTTCAAGGGGTTCCAGCGAGCCGTCGGCTTTCCGCTCAAACTGCATGAATACGTTATTCCAGATTTCAATGACCTGCGGATGATCGGCATTCACCAATTCTTTCCCTGATTTCGCTGCCACATCTGCCGCATCTCTCAGATCGATGTGGATTTCTGAACACGGTCCGCAGGGACCCACATCGCCCATTTCCCAGAAATTGTCTTTCTTGTTTCCGAAAATGATACGTTCATCGGAGCCCAGAATTTCTTTCCAAATGTCAAACGCCTCCTGGTCAAACGGCACATTGTCTTTTTTATCCCCTTCAAAAACCGAGACGTAGATCCGGTCTTTCGGTAGTTTGTAAACTTCGGTCAAAAGCTCCCAGCTCCACTGTAAGGCTTCTTTTTTGAAGTAATCTCCAAACGACCAGTTGCCCAGCATCTCAAACATGGTGTGGTGATAGGTGTCAAAACCCACTTCTTCCAGATCATTATGCTTACCGCTTACCCGCAAACATTTTTGGGTATCGGCGATTCGTGTGGAGGGCGGCGTGGCATTTCCGAGAAAATAATCTTTGAACTGGGCCATCCCCGAGTTATTGAACATCAGTGTGGGGTCATTTTTGGCTACTAGGGGTGCGGATGGCACAATGAGGTGTCCTTTTGAAACAAAGAAATCAAGAAATGCTTTACGAATCTCGTGCGAGGTCATGCCTTAAAAATTATTGAATAAGGCTGCAAAAATACGATTAAGATTCATTTGGCTTAGAAAGATTTTTCTAACTAAGTATATAGTTTACACTAAATGTTTAGTTATATTTCAGAAACAAAACGCATACTCATGAAAAATACACTGCTTTTTAGCCTTCTTCTGCTCGGATCTTCTCTCTCTGCACAACTAAAAATTCAAACATTTGAAGCGTATAACGCACAGAACGGCGAGCTTGCCGCAGAGAAGTTATCTGGTACTGTAGCAATCAACGTAAATAACAAACGTATCACGCGACCCGCCATTCTGGATCTTTTCACGTACCGATTTCAAAAGGAGGCCCTCAGGAGTGGTTTGATTGCGGATGTAAAAGACCCTGTCAGGGTGTTTGTCCTGATAAAATTTGGGAAAAACTACCAGGCAGAAGAGGTGCTTTATAAGGCTTCTGGTATGAAAATCTCAAAGAATAGAGTGGAGGAAACCAATTATCCTTTATCAGCCGCAGATCAGGATAAACTTCTGGAGGTGGTCGTTCAAAGTATGGCTCTCACCGATTTTGAAACAAGCGGTATTCCTCTGGAATTCGTATCTTCTTATTTTTTCAATATTGCTGAAAACAAAAAAGCTAAGCACCTTGAAATGCTTCGGGCTTTGCCTGATACCACCACAAAAATCAATTTGAGCTCTTACGATCTGACGGAAGTACCCGACGAGATTTATAGGTTTAGTCAACTCAAAGAACTGCTGCTTTCCGACAATCAAATTTCGATTCTGCCTCCCCGGCTATGGAAAATAAAGACCCTGGAAAAACTGGATGTGTCAAAAAATGTACTTGGAAACAAGTCATTAAAAATACGAAAAGGAAATGCCATTAAGACGCTGAATGTGCAATACAATTATCTTTCAAAGGCTCCTAAAGGAATGCATAAACTTCGCGAAATGAATCACCTTCTTTTGGGTAATAACCTTCTTTCGGATTTTCACAAGCAAAGACTGCGTCATACCGGGAATATTCAGATTCTGAACCTTTACAATGCCGGGCTCGTAAGTTTACCTTCTTCACTGAACCGGTTTACGGCTTTGGAGGAGCTTGATCTCTATCATAATCAGCTTAAAACGATCGACCTGGATTTTGACAAATTATCTCGACTTAAGACACTGGCAATAAGTCATAACGGACTTTGGAAGTTGCCGGAAGGGCTCACAAAACTTCCCGATTTGCAGGTTTTGTATGCCCATCACAACAAAATTGACCGGCTTCCTGAGTTATCAGGTTCAATAAAACTGCTGGATGTGGGTTACAATGATTTTACCAGAATTCCTGAAGGTGTTTATAAGCTCAAAAGCCTGGAACAGGTAGATTTTTCAAATTGCAACCTCGAGGAAGTTCCGGTGAATCTTGCCGGTATGCCGAGCTTACAGAAAGTCTACATTTCCAATAACCCGCTGGAAAAAGATGGTAAACTTCTGGAAGAGTACAAAGTTCTTGTTGATTCACTTCAGGAAAGAGCGGTTCAGGTGAAGTAAGCCGCTGAGATTCTTCCGGGTTGAAATAACTCAGCGGCAGTAATTCCTGTTACTTTCGTGGTATGAACAGGTTCTTATGGCTTATTCTCTGTCTTTTTTCGCTGGCTCTTCAGGCTCAGACGGAAGTACTGAGCCTGGACCAATATGAAGAAAAATACGGCACATTTTCACCCGAACGCCGTTGGGGGCTGCTTACCCAACGCAATGCCTATGGCCAATGGAAAGGAGCCGGCAGAAACAAACTGGCCTACTATTTTGAGGTTTTTGCCCGGGAGCAAGGACTCCGATTCCCGGAATATTCCAATGAGAAATTCGTAAATCTGACCTTTGAACTCAAAAACGATGGCACCTTCGGCTCGGTGGTTTATGCCATTTACAGCTCAGAAAGAGACCCGGCTACCGATCGTATCAAAATGACCTTTGATGAAGAATACCCGCCCGGGTTGGAGGAAAAGCTTCGCACGGCTCTTTATGGATTTTGCCGGGAATTCAGGATGAATACTGTTTCGTTGAACAAAGAGCATTATTCCTTTGCAATGGCCTTGCACCCGGCAGAGCGAACCTGTAAACCGGGCTTTATTTGTACTCCACAGGAGGCCCTGGCCGTGGAAAATCCGCGGACGGTAAAAAAAGTGGACTTTTCGGGACTGAAACTCACCGGAATTCCGCCAGTGCTTAGCCGGTTTGAGAATCTGGAAGAACTTATTTTGGCTGACAATGAATTTAAGAGTATTCCTCCGGAAATATGGAAGTTTAAAAACCTCAAAAATCTGGATCTGAGCAAAAACCAATTGACCGACCGATCCTTTGAAATGAGAAGAAATACGTCCATGGAAGTTCTGAACATCCAATTCAACCTGATCACTCGTCTTCCATCAGATATCCGGAAACTGAAAAATCTGAGGGAGCTCATTTTGGGAAATAATATGTTGAGTGATCTGGAAAATGAAAAATTCAAAGGTTTGGAGCAGTTAAAAGCGATAAATCTGTACAATGCGGAGTTGAGAAGATGCCCGCCGTCTATTTCCCGACTCAAAAATCTGGAGGAACTGGATTTGTATTACAATACCCTCACGCTGCTGCCAGCAGAAATAGGGGAGCTCACTGAGTTGAAAAGACTAGCAGTATCTAACAATAAACTCTGGAAATTACCCGATGAAATTGCCCGCCTGAAAAAGCTGGAAATCGTGTATGCCCACCACAACAAACTAACTGGTTTGCCAAAAATTAACTCACCGCTCAGCCTGCTGGATATTGGTTTCAATGAATTTACAAAAGTACCCGAGACCGTTACAGCTATAAAAAGTCTTTCTGAACTTGATATTTCAAATTGCCGCTTGGCCGCCATACCCTTTGAATTGAAGGAACTTCCTGCCCTTCGTAAGTTATTCGTTTCTAATAATCCAATGGAAAAGGATAAGAAGCTAAAGGCTGATTTTCAGCAATTCGTTGTAGATTTGGAGCAACGATCCATTCAGGTGAAATGAGCGACTTAAAGCTGTACTACACTACCCAGGAGGTGGCCGATCATTTTGAAGTGCTGCCCTCAAAAATCCGGTTTTACGAACGGGAGTTTGATCTGCATGTAGAAACCAGAGGGAATAAAAAGGCGTACAAAAAAGAAGATATTGAACGCATAGCCGAGATCATTAAACTCACGGAAGAGGAAGGACTTACGCTGGGAGGAGCCCGTGAACGCCTGAAAAAGAAAGATAAAGGACAGCAAAAAAACGAGTTGGTTATAGATAAACTCAAGGCAATACGCGAACTATTGGTAAGAATCAAAGGCGAAGACTAATCCATGCAGGAAGACCTTATTTACAAACTTGCTCTCAAAGAAGCCGAGGGCGTGGGAGG
Organism: uncultured Cytophagaceae bacterium; assembly: GCA_966250325.1. GTDB lineage: Bacteria > Bacteroidota > Bacteroidia > Cytophagales > Spirosomataceae > Jiulongibacter. Next base: position 24,149 of record CBINGY010000047.1, read on the forward strand.
TGTGCTTTTCAGGCATCTCATCAGTTATTTCGGGACAGCAAAAGCCGTACTGGAAGCCTCAGAGGGTAAATTACTCAAGATTCCGGGCATAGGAAAAGGCGTGGTCAAAGGCATCAAAGACTCCCGCTCAGGACTTAGAAAAGCGGAGCAGCAGTGGCTTGATTGCCAGCGAAGAGGTCAACAGATTATCACCTTTCAGGATGAGGAGTATCCCAAAAGATTTAAGGGTTTGTATGATGCACCACCGGTATTGTATGTTTCAGGTAACTCTGATCTGAATTTTGGGCGTACATTGGGTGTGGTAGGCACCAGAAAAGCCACAGAATACGGGAAAGCTGTCACAGAAAGACTGATTGAAGATCTGAAAGCGTATGAGGTAACAATCATAAGCGGTCTGGCGTATGGAATCGATATCGCTGCACATAAAGCTGCCCTGAAAAACGATATGCCTACACTTGCCGTAATGGCCGGAGGCCTGAATGTGATCTATCCGGCCGCCCATAAAAAGTACATTCCTGAAATTCTGAAGCAAGGTCTGCTCGTATCAGAAAATGACCCGGATACCGTGCCCGTAGGGCCTCAGTTTATAGCACGAAACCGGATTATTGCGGCTCTGAGTGATGCCATTGTGGTGGTGGAATCTGCCAAACGAGGTGGCGGCCTGGTTACAGCCGAATATGCCAATAATTATCACAGAGAAGTGTATGCCGTGCCGGGAGCTATCGGTCAGCCTTTTTCGGAAGGGCCGAATACCCTTATCAAACGAAACAAAGCCAAAATATTTACCTCTGCCTCAGATATTATTGATGATCTGGGTTGGGAAATGGATCATACCGAAACGTTAAATGCGATGGCTGTACCTGAGATTGACCTCACCCGCTTTACAGAAGATGAAAGTAAAATTCTCAGGATTATGATTGAAAAAGGCGAATGTCTGATAGATGATCTCAGTTTTGAATCAAACATCCCTTTGAATAAGCTGGCTTCCTTACTTTTAAATCTGGAGTTTCAGGACCTCGTTAAAGCTTTGCCGGGTAAAAAGTTTAAGTTGAAATAAATCATGAACCCTTTTCTCGGAGCCAGGTTGCCCTGGTACCAAGAAAAAAACCGAAGACTTATTTGAGTCATCGGGTTTTCAAGGTATAACCAAAGATTGGATCAGCGTTTCGCTTTGAGTTCCTGCAGTACCAGTTTTTTGCTTTCTACCACCTGTTTGGCTTTGTCGAGATTTTTTCTGGCAGTAAACAACTCTTCTGTAAGTTTGGGAAATTCCTCTTCTTTGCCTGATAGGCGTTCGGTGTTTTTATCTTTTTTTTCTTTTTCCTTCAGGATTTCTTTGTCTTTTTCACTCATTTCTTTCTCAAGGGCCGCTTTTTCTTCAGTTACCTCAGTCTTTTTGAGCAGTTCCTGATAGATAGCATCTTTCTCCTGAATGATCTGGCTGAGTTCTTCGGGGCTTTGGCTTAGTTTCTTACCTAGTTTCTCCTGAGCTCTCAGATTGGCTTCCACCCCACGCTCTGCTTTTCCTTTATCTTTTTCAGCGAGTTTAAGCAAGTCATTGGCGTATTCCAGATCTTTTTCGGCCATTCGTATCTCTTCATTGAAGTAGGCCATGTCGTAGAAATCGTAAAACATTTTCTCGAGCCCTTCTTTTTTGATCTGCTTTTCATCCAGAGAACGGTTGTTTTCATCAAAAAACAAAATAGAAATTACAGCAAAGTCTTTCTCATCGCGAACCGTACTTACGGCATGATCTACAAAACTTCCCAACCCTCCGTCTTTGATTTTTTCGATGGTTATTTCACCCTTAACCTCCGATACTTTACCATATTTCGAAAGGTAGGTGGTCCAGTCTTTCTGTACGGTTTTGGCATCTGAACGTACAAAAAGGTACTGCTCCTGATGAACTTCATTTTTGTAGATTACATCGCTGCGTAAAATGTGCTGGGCACTGGCAAATAAGGTATTGATAGCCAGTACTGAAGTAAAAAGAAATCGCTTAGTCATAGTCAGGTATTTTGGTGCAATTTAGAACGATCTTGTTGTTATTTTGATCGGTGGTAAAGATTAAATAGTCTTTGCCACCTTCCTTAAGACGATATTTCCGGCAGATGGTCTCAGGATTAAGCGGATAATTTCTGGCAATGATATTCCAGCCGGTGTTCCGGAAGGGTTTCAGATTTTTTTCGGCGGGGGAAAAGACATCTGAAATGTGAAAAACTCTTCCCGGGAAATCGCTGATTACGTGTTCAGAAGAATAAAAGTGAGAGTTTACAGCCATTTTTGTTAGACCGAATTTCTTTGCCAGCAGATTGAAGGCTCCGCTTTTAAGTACTGCGTTGTTCGGTTCATACAAATAGTTAGAAACAGGGCCTGTTTGTGCTGTAGATTCCTTCTCTTCATTCAGATGAAACGAGAACTCCCGCACAGCATGTGGACCGGTGATATTGACGGCCCGGATCATCGGATTTTCGGGGAGAACTCCGTTCCCCAGCTTGAAAAGAAGTTCTTTGACATCATTTTTTACGGCAATTATCATCACTTCAAACACACCGGGTAGTTGAGTCAGGGCTCTGGAAATGTCAAGTAAAGGAGAGTACTTCACCCAAATTTCCGGGGCCAGGTTTCGCAATTGTTCATGAATTTGTGTGAGATCGGGGCTGCAGTCCTCTATTCTTACCAGCTTGTTGGTAACAGAGCTTCTTCTGTCGGGGTCCAAATAAATGAGGTCAAATTGCTGAGTGGTGTTGTGAATAAACTCTTCGGCACTCTCGTTGCGAAAGGTCACATTGGTTTTCCCTAGTAGGCCAAAGTTATGTCTTACTACTTCGAGCAATTCTGTATTTACTTCACACAGCACGTGATTTTCTGAGGAATTGCTCAGGAAAAAGCTATCAATTCCAAAGCCTCCTGTGAGATCTGCTGTATGCCGGGTACTTAATTTATGGAATTTCCAGCGGGCTACGTCTTCAGATGTACTCTGAGCAATATTTACCAGTGAAGCTCCAAGAATTTCGGGGTTCCTGTGCCAGGAGGGTACTTTCTGAGAAAGTTTCTGAATAAAGCTGTATTGCTCCAGCACCAGGCGAAGTAACTCCGGCGATAACTTCTCCGGATTCTTCAGAGCATAGTCACGAAGGTCTATCTGGCCCAGGCCCCGGGCTATTTCATTGGCTTTTTTTAAAACTTCCAGCTTCACAGATGCAATTATATCGAACAAAAGGAAACTTTTGGTGGAAGAGTTTTACTTTTGTAACATGCAAATGCAGGTTAGGTTTTTTAGTCAGATCACTTTGTTGATTCTTGTGTTTGTCCTTTCTGGAGGGCAAAGGCAATTATCATTCTGGCTGAATCAACCTGTCGAAGAGGAAATAGTGCTTAATGAACTGGAAGAAGAAGAGTCTGGCGAGAAAGAAGAGTCTGGAAAAGAGGAAATGGAAACACCGGACCTTCTTAATTTCCCGGGAGAGCCGCTTTCTTTTTTTGAGTTCTCTAAAGAAAGTAATTTAATCACGTCCGTTTTTCTTGAATACGAGGGCCGTTTCAGCCTCATAACTTCCCCGCCGCCCGAGGTTTAATCTGTTCATAGGTCAATGACCACACTCTGATCACCAGCCAGTGGTTTGTGATCTCATTTTACAGATTAAACTTATTCAAATGAAAAACGATTTCACGTTTAATTATTTAGGCAAAGACCTATCAGCCGGTCTTGTAGTTTTCCTTGTAGCCCTGCCACTTTGTCTTGGAATTTCACTTGCCTCAGATGCACCGCTGTTTTCAGGTATCATCGCAGGTGTGGTGGGGGGCATTGTGGTAGGAGCCATCAGCGGCTCTAAACTTGGCGTAAGTGGCCCTGCCGCGGGCCTTGCCGTCATAGTTGCAAATGCCATTGCAGAGCTTCAGATTTATGAGGTATTTCTTGTTGCTGTAGTGCTTGGAGGGGCCTTCCAATTGTTGCTTGGACTTATAGGAGCAGGCAAAATCGCTTTCTACTTTCCATCTTCGGTTATAAAAGGTATGCTGGCAGCTATCGGAATTACCATCATCCTGAAACAAATTCCTCATGCCTTTGGTATTGACAAAGATCCCGAAGGGGAAATGGAATTTATTCAACGCGACGGAGAAAATACCTTCTCGGAGCTTCTTAACGTAGTAAATTTCAATCAGGGAGCTCTCATCATTGGAGTCGTTTGTCTGGTAATACGTGTGCTGTGGGATAAGAAATTTATAAAAGGGAATGCCCTGTTGGGTTTAATTCCTGGTCCGCTGGTGGCGGTGCTGGCGGGTGTTTTTATTAACCAGTTTTATCCTGAAGGGTTAATTTTAGGTGGTGAACATTTGGTTCAATTACCCGTATTGGCAGCAGGAGAAGGAGTTACATCACTTTTGACCTTTCCTGATTTCTCTGCTTTCACGAATCTGGCCGTAATAAAAACGGCTTTTCTTATTGCCATCATTGCGAGTCTGGAAACGTTGCTTTGCGTAGAAGCCACAGACCGGCTTGACCCCCGAAAGAATATCACACCTACAAACCGTGAGCTTATTGCCCAGGGGGCAGGAAATATGGTAGCGGGTCTTATTGGTGGAATACCTATTACTCAGGTGATTGTACGAAGCTCTGCCAATCTCCAGGCGGGTGGTCGCACCAAACTTTCGGCCATATTCCATGGAGTATTACTGTTGGTTTGTGTACTCGCTATTCCCGGAATTCTGAATATGATACCGCTCTCGGCACTGGCAGCTGTGCTCATTGTGGTTGGTTATAAACTGGCCAAACCCGAGCTCTTTGTTAAAATGTGGCGTGAAGGGCAGGATCAGTTCATTCCTTTTATGGTGACTATTCTGGCCATACTATTCACCGATCTGCTCGTTGGTATTCTGATTGGGCTTATGGTAGGTTTGGGATATGTTCTTTACACCAATTTCAGATCATCTATCGCTTATAAGAGGTCAGGAAATCACATAGTTGTTGACTTTACGAAGGATGTATTTTTTTACAACCGGGCGAACCTCATGAAAATATTCAGTGAACTGGAAGACGGCGATGAGATCACACTCGATGGGAGAAACGTGGATTTTATGGATCACGATATTTTCCTGGCCATTGAAGATTTTGTGAAAGACTCGGTCAACAAAAACATAAAAGTGAACCTTTTGGATATCACCAGAACCAAACTACGGTTTGGAAAAGACAATGAAGTTTTAAGATTAGATTAAAAAGAACCTAATGGAATCGTACGCAAGACTGCTTGAAGATAATAAAAAATGGGCCGCTTCTGTGGCCGAAAATGACCCTGATTTTTTTAAAAAAATGGCTGCAGGTCAAAATCCGGAATTTCTGTGGATTGGCTGTGCAGATAGCCGTGCTCCGGCAGACCGGATAACCAACACACAACCGGGAAGCATTTTTGTGCACAGGAATGTAGCCAATCTGGTAGTACATACCGATATCAATATGCTTTCTGTACTGCAGTATGCGGTGGATGTTCTTAAAGTGAAGCATGTAATGGTGGTGGGTCATTACGGATGCGGAGGAGTACAGGCCGCCATGGGTCACAGCGATCTGGGAATTATAAACAAATGGATTCGTGGAATCAAAGATGTATATGCGGCCAACAGAACAGAGCTGGAATCAATAACAGAGGAAAAGCCGAAATTTGACAGGCTGGTGGAGCTCAATGTGGAGCAGCAGGTAAGAAATCTGGTGAAAACATCGGTAATTCAAAAGGCCTGGGCAAGAGGAGATTATCCGCATCTGCATGGCTGGGTGCTTCGTCTGGAAACGGGAACCATTGAAAGAATCTGTGAGATACCGGCAGGCGATCTTTCGGGCATTGATCCGATCTATAAATTTGATGTTTAGGTAAGAGGTACTTGTTCTGGCCGGGTTTTATTCCTGACCAGAACAAGTATTTTCACGCAGGTATTTTTACCAACTACGTAGAAAACGCAACCATCTGCACAGTTTATTCTGTACATACAATTCCGTATCGTAAATTCGTGCTACCACTATCGTGTTTATGAGTAGAGTTGTGCTAATTGACGATGAGCCTAAGGCCATAGAGAGCCTCAAATGGGAGCTGGAAAACTTCTGTCCCGATCTGGAGATAGTTGCTACATTCACCGACCCCCGCAAAGCTTTGCTCTTTTTCCAGGAGGAGCCCGATGTGGAATGCCTCTTCCTCGATATTGAAATGCCTCAGATGGATGGTTTCAGGTTTCTGGATGAGCTGGGCAAGCGAACATTTCCCGTGATAATAACCACTGCGTATGACCAGTATGGGATCAATGCGATTAAAGAAAGAGCCCTCGATTATCTGCTGAAACCAATTGATTCGGATGACCTCATTCAGGCTTGCGAACGCATAAAGGAATACCATCGGGAGCATTCGCTGAAAGACCGTTTTGAAGAAACACTGCTAAATCTGATGTCAGGCAAAACAGGCGGAAGCAAACGGATAGGGCTGAATGTGGATGGTAAAATTATCTTTCTGAAACCCGATGAAGTTCTTTACTGTGAAGGTGATGGAAATTATACCTCGGTTTTTCTGGAAACAGGTGAGAAGCTCTTTCTTACCCAAACCCTCAAAAAAATGGAGGAAAAACTAAATACAGACGAATTCTATCGGGTTCATAATTCGTTCATCGTTAACCTTACGAAGGTTCGTGAATACCTCAAAACAGACGCCTATATTATCATGTGCGATGGCAAGCACATTCCGGTATCCCGGCAGCGTAAAACTGATTTCCTAAACAGGTTTTAATGCAGAGGATCTTTTACATAGGGATACTAGCCTGGTTTTCCGGGTTTTCGGTCAATGCACAGCTTACCACCGCTCAAAAGAGTCTGATTGAGAATAAGATAGAGTCATTTGTGGTAGTAGATAGTGTATTGAAAGATATAGGAAGAGATACGCTTAAACTCAAAGCATTTCTGAAGGAATCAGAAAAAGCCAGGTACTTTGCAGGTACTTCTTATGCCTATACCAATTTGGGGATAGTAAACCGTAATCTGGCTCAATATACCCAGGCTATCAAATATCATAGCAAAGGGATAGAGATAGCAGATATATTGGACAATACCGATTTTAAAGTCTATGGTCTCAACATGCTCGGGGTGGTGTATCGCAGAAAAGATGAGATTAGGCTGGCGTTGGATTATCACAAGCAGGCACTTGAACTGGCCGAAAAAAGCGGGCGTAGAACAAAAAATAATCTCAGGAATCTGGCTGTTTCGCATAATTCTATTGGAAACCTTTACCTCACCCTCAGGCAGCCCGATCTGGCTGAGAAAGAGTTTCTGGAGTCTATAAAAATCGAGGAAAGCATTGGGAATAATCTGGGTTTGGCCATCAATTACCAGAATCTGGGGGGAATCTACGAAGAACAGGAAAATCTGGAGAAGGCACTTATTCACTACCGCAAATCGCTGGAATACAATGAGAAAATAAGCTCAGATATCGGTCGAATGATCTGTAAAAACAGTATTGCTCAGATCTATCTCAAACAGGGAAAGGCTAAACAAGCCTATGAAATGATTTCCGAAACCATGCCCGTGCTGAATGAAATTGGAGATTTGTACTATCTGGGTTTGGCCAAGCTTAATCTTGGCTGGTCATTACTTGAGATGGGCCAATTATCAGAAAGTGAGCCCTTGCTCAGAGAAGCTCTTAGGGTGGGCAAAGAGCGAAAAATTCAGTACATGATTGCCGAATCGTACAACCTTCTGGCAGAATTGAATGAGAAACTTGGAAACTTTAAGGAGGCATTGACCTATACCCGGCTATATCACGAAAATGAGGAGGTATATCTCAATGAAAAAAACCAGCAATACATGTCTTACCTGATCATTAAGTATGATGCTGACAAAAAGAAAAATCAGATTGAGATACTGGAGCAGCAGAATGAACTGGCCAAAGTAAAACTTCGGGATAACCGTAAAATTTTCCTTATAACACTGCTTTGTTTTGTCCTGCTGGGTGGCCTGGCCTATATTCTTTACAGGCAGAATATGATTTCCAAAGAGAAGGAATTTCTTGCACTGGAACAGAAAATGATGAGGTCGCAGATGAACCCTCATTTTATATTCAACTCCCTCAATTCCATTAAGTTATATATCATTAATAACGATAAAGACAAAGCGGTTTATTACCTCAATAAGTTTTCGAAGCTCATTCGAACGATCCTCTCAAATTCCCAGGAACGGGATATATCATTGAAAGACGAACTCGAAACCATGGAGCTCTATCTGAACATTGAAAACATTCGTTTTTCGAATAAAATACGTTTTGGTATTCAAATTGAAGATGACATTAAGACAGAGCATATCCGGATTCCGTCCCTCATACTTCAGCCTTTTATTGAAAATGCCATCTGGCACGGTCTGTCATCAAAGGAAGGGGATAAAATCCTTGATCTGACGGTACGCAAAGGCGAACAGGGTCTGTTGAACATTGAGATTGAAGACAATGGAATTGGCAGAGAAAGGTCTGCCGAAATCAAATCGAAGAAAACGATAAAAAATAAGTCGGTAGGTATAGATCTCACAAAGGAACGGCTTTCCAATTATTTCAAATCTTCTCAAAAGGAATACCAGCTAAGCATTGAAGATCTGGTAGATCCTGAAGGAGATCCGATCGGAACGCGGGTTGTACTTACGATACCCTATAGCTAATCAAAAGCGGTCAATAAGGTCTTTTACCGCCTCACTGAAATACGCTCCGTTATAGGGGCCAAACCAGTTCATAGTTACGGTTTCATACGCGTCCTTATCGAAATGTTCATCTGAGGTTATGTAACCGGTGTATCCTCCGTTGAAACTGGTAATAATGAGCTTTAAATTACGTGAGGCAGCATAAGATTCCAGTTCACCCATAAGCTCTCCGGAGAAGTCGCATGGCAGCCCAATCATCAAAACCTGGCCAATTTTCAGACAGGCGATTTCTGCAGGAGCTCTCCCAAAAAGCCAGTAGAAGACCCACGGTCTTAGTGCAAGGCCCGGGGTGATTTTGGGAGAAGGTTTTCTCAGAGGTAACTTGACCCTGGTCCAGAGCATGGAACCTTTCACCTGCGATTCATCTTCGTTTGCGGATAAATATTCATTCAGTACACCATTCGCCTGATTTTTGACCTGCTCAAAATCTTCGGATCCAACTTCTACCGGACCCATGCTGCCCACAGCCCCGGCCAGATAGGTGGCAAAAGTAAACCCATTATTTTCTAAAGAATCCACCAGTACGCCGGGGTAATCTCTGGATAATAACATAGTGCCGGGTCCTAGGAGGGTCGAGTGAGCAGAATAGGTGAGCAGAGCCAGTCTGGAAGAGTCTGTGGTAATTTGTAAACTTCTTATATAAGGGTCTTTAGGGCCGTTTTCGATTAATCGATTTCGTACATCCCTTTCATCCAGATCCTTTTCATAGGTTATTTTTCGTACGGGCTGAGCAGTTTTTTGGGCAGAACTGATGCTGCGAAGTATCGTATTGGCAATTTGCTCTTCCTGTTTTGCACTGTATTCGCCGGCAAATAATTCACCTACCAGTGTATTATACCATCCCCCGATAGAATTGTGAGAATGGGTGGCCCCAAAATAAATCTGTACGTCTTCCGGTTTTTTACTGAAGACTATTTTTTTGACCCCGGGAGGTATAATGAGCAGGTCAGCTGACACAATAGCCACATTTAAACCTTCACTTTCTAAAAGCAGCGTACGTACTTTGATAGAGTCATGTACGCTTTCAAAGGGCTTACCTTTGCGTTTTCCATAGCCTGCCATGGGCCCAGGTAAAGCGGGTGTCAGGTTTTCAACCGCCCATCCGGCCCGTAAGGAATCACTTTGACTTTCGACTGAATGCTTATCCAGAGAATCAAGACCGCTTTTCCAGGCCTTGTAGTAATCGGTCTGCTGATAGGGTGTTCCGTCGATTGTGGTAACCAATGAAAAAATAACAGCCACCAGAAAAAGGAGAATAACCCCTGCAATCTTTAATACTCTTTTATACATGCAAATGAGCGTTCAATTTTGTCGAAAGAGATCAATTCGTTGATACAAACTTACCTCTTAATCACCTTTTTGACTACTCTGTGGCTCGAATTTGAAAGTTCCAGAAAGTAAATTCCGGAAGGCAAATGGCTCAGATTGATTTCTGTTGATTCCTTATCCAGATAACCTGATATAAGACTGGCTCCCGAAACCGAACCAAGCGTATATTCTTCAAAATCATTCTTTCTGATCAGAATTCGGTCGTAGGTTGGGTTGGGATAAACAAGGACTTCCCTGTCCATTTCGTTTTCAATCCCCAGTACGATGACTGAAACCAGGGCTTCTCCCTCTACAGTGCCATAACCGCACGGATTACTTACAGATTCAAGGATGTAGGAGGTAGTGCCTGATGGCGACACCTCAAAAATATAAGGATTTAACAAAGTCTCAAAGGAACCTCCGCCAGGAAAGGTAAATGTCCAGGGTCCGCTTCCCGTAAAGCGAATGGTAACGAAGGCAGATTGACCGAAAATAATGCTTTTGTCTCCGCTTATTGTGGCCTCAGGAAGCGATTCTTTGGTGGTAATGCTCACTTTTTTACTCATACCTGAACATCCATCACGCTCCATCCAAACGCTGTAGCTGCCAGGATTTTCCACCGTGATGCTTTGCCCGTTGGCGGCCTGCGGTATATTATCTTTAAACCATTTGTAATCTGCTAATGGGTCATTTGAAAAGAGCCGCACCTTTCCTCCTGCCGGACAGATGAACAGCGAATCATCTTCCGGACTGAGTGAGGACTCAATTTTGGTTAATGTAATGAGATAATCATCGGTAATTGTACGGCATGATCCAGATGTCACATTGGCTTTGTAAACGCCTGATTGAGTTAAAGAAACAGTAAGTCCTTTTTTATATGGGATACCGTCCTTCAGCCATTCTACCTCCAGATTATTAGGGTCTGACTTTGAACCAGATGCATTGGTTACCAGAATTTCACTGTTTCCGGTTGAAACCGATAATTGATTCAATTCACCCTCGCAAAAGGTACTCGCCAGACCTGTCACTTCAGCGTAGATTGAGCCGAGTTTTACCTCCATTTCATCTGATAAAAAATTACAGGCATTATCCACCATTACTTTTAGCCTGTAGTTACCAGATTCTTTGGCATAAAAGACTTTGCTATTCGAGACCACTTCGTTTTCATTCCGTATCCATTGATACGTTGCTGGTCCGCCGGTGGTAAGATTGAAAGTATTTCCCAAAATCAAACTATCCTCACAGGTAAACATTTGTCGTAGGTTTCCGGCGATTTTAAAAGGTACTTCAGACTCGGCAAATTCCACTTTCCTGAT
>CBINGY010000048.1:0-34628 GCA_966250325.1 uncultured Cytophagaceae bacterium
AAGATGGTGTGGCATTGAGTCAGATAATTTCAGAAAAATACGGAATCCCCGTTTTTAATCTCAATGATACCAGAGCGTCTTTACTGGGCGAACATCATTACGGATTGGCTAAAAGTAAAAAGAATGTACTCCTGGTGAATGTCGACTGGGGTGTAGGTATGGGTATTTTGCACAATGGCCTGATTGTTAAAGGTGAGCAAGGCTTTGCGGGTGAAATTGGCCATATCCAGGTAAATCCTAACGGCCAGTTATGCCACTGTGGTAAAATCGGCTGTCTGGAAACCCTGGCCTCGGCTTCCACCATAGTTTCGAAAGCAAGGGAAGGGTTGCAACGGGGAGTAGCTACCTCCCTGGCAACAGTTAAACGCGAAATAGTATTAGATGATATTATCAAAGCTGCTCAGCAGGGTGATGCCTTCTGCACAGATATCATTCTGGAAGTAGGTGGTGAACTTGGCAAAGGCCTGGCCATTGCGGTTCACTTGTTTAATCCCGAAATCATTATTATTGACGGAGCACTGAAAGATGCAGGTGAAATTCTTATCAACAGTATAAAGCAGTCCATCCATAAACTTTGTCTTAGTCCTTTCAAGGAAAATTTACAGATAAAGGCTTCACCGCTTGGCGAAGACGCGAAAGTTTTCGGAGCAAAATCCTTTGTATTTGAAAAGATGATGAATTTCTACCAAAACTAAGTCAATCAAGTGCATGGCTTAGCCTTGAATTCTGTTAACTTTGTGAAACTTTTTTTAGCAGATGCAGTCTTTAAACACCCGGCATTTACTTGGAATAAAGCACCTACAGTCATCTGATATTCACCTCATTCTGGAGACAGCCAAAGAATTTAAGGAGATAATTAACCGTCCCATTAAAAAGGTACCCTCTCTTCGGGATATTACTATCGCGAATGTTTTTTTTGAAAATTCTACCCGAACCAGACTTTCTTTTGAATTGGCAGAAAAGAGGCTTTCGGCCGATGTAATTAATTTTTCCTCAGCATCGTCTTCTGTCAAAAAGGGCGAAACTCTTTTGGATACGGTTAATAATATCCTCTCCATGAAGGTAGACATGGTGGTGATGCGTCACAGCAGCCCCGGAGCTCCCGATTTCCTGGCAAAAAACATCAAAGCCAACATAGTGAATGCCGGTGACGGCACGCATGAGCACCCCACTCAGGCCTTACTCGATGCCTTTTCTATGATGGAGAATGTAGGCGATCTGGCTGGTAAGAAAATAGCGATTATTGGCGATATTCTTCATTCCCGAGTGGCTTTATCCAATATTTTTTGCCTTCAGAAACTTGGGGCGGAGGTTCGCGTTTGCGGACCGAACACCCTCATACCTAAATTTCTTCCCTCCCTGGGAGTTAAGGTTATGCACGATGTAAAGGAAGCTCTGGCCTGGTGTGATGTAGCAAACGTACTGAGGATTCAACTGGAACGGCAGCATATCAAATATTTTCCTTCGCTTAGAGAGTATTCCTTATATTTTGGAATTAACAAAGCCATGCTCGATGAGCTGAATAAAAAGATCGTGCTTATGCACCCCGGACCTATCAACAGAGGAGTGGAGCTAAGTAGCGATGCGGCAGACTCAGAGCATTCCATAATTCTGGAGCAGGTGGAAAACGGTGTGGCTGTTCGCATGGCCGTTCTGTATTTGCTGGCACAAAAAAACTGATGGATTTTTCAAAAACTGAACATATCGCCCGTTTACTATCCGAGAAATTCGGTGAAAAGCTGGTTATGGGGTTCAGAAAAGGTGAGAAACAGGATTACATTGAGCTTCAGCCTGATGGACTATTGCCCGTTTGCAACTTTCTCCACGAAGACCCCGGGTTTTATTTTGATTTTCTGAACTGCATTACGGCTATTGACAATGGCCCGGTGGCCGGCACCCTTGATCTTTGGTATCACCTGAGCTCTATACCGAACGAAATCTCACTGGCACTTAAAGTCACCTTACCGCGGGGCACAGTTGAAAATCTTCCCGAAATTGACTCTCTCAACTCCATCTGGCGTACCGCAGACTGGCATGAGAGAGAGGCTTACGATCTGGTGGGCGTGCGGTTTAAAGCCCACCCGGATTTACGAAGAATTTTGATGCCTGCAGACTGGCAGGGTCATCCGCTCAGAAAGGATTATGAAGACCCTTCAGAATACCACGGAATCAAGGTAAAATATTGATGAAAACGATTGGGCTCATAGCTGACACCCATGATTTTTTTGATCCTCAGTTGCCTGCCTGTTTTTCAGACTGTCATGAAATCTGGCACCTTGGAGATATTGGGCAGCAGGATATCCTTACCCAGCTTAACCTGATTGCTCCTACGCGGGCAGTTTATGGCAACATTGACCCCAACGAACTTAGGTGGTCTCTCCCGGAAAACGAAGAAATCGAATTGGAAGGCTTGCGTTTCCTTCTGACCCATATCGCAGGCAAACCTCCGCGATATACTGCCCGGGTGAAAAAGTTACTGAATGACAATGCCTTTGACGTACTTCTTTGCGGTCATTCCCACATGCAGGCCGTCATAAAAGATAAAGAACGAAATTTAGTATTTATAAACCCCGGAGCAGCGGGCAGGCAAGGTTTTCATCTTTTCAGAACCGTCATGAAAATATGGGTGGACAATAAAAAAATCACTAATTTGGAGGTATTAAGACTGGGGAGAAAGTAAATTGGGATGTCGAAAAAAATTAAACAAATCTTGTCTTTCAACTTCAAAATTTTTCCGGCAAGGGTTCTCATTCCGGTAATGCTCTATTGGTTTTCACCAGAACTGGCCTCAGCACAATTAACCGTCACCGAACGCGTAACTTTTGAGCTGAATTCTTCGGATAACGATGAATTTAATGTGCTGGGATTTAAAGAAAAAGGGGTGCTGGTAGTTAATACCAAAGCCAATAATTTTGGAAGAGATTTGGAGATGCATTTTGTAAAATTTGACACCACGCTTACAAAAACCTGGGATAACAGCTATTCTCCCGGGTTTCTCTTCCGAATGGTAAAATATTTTGAAACCAGCGACCATCTGTTTTGTCTTTTCAGAAAAGATGAGTCAAGAGACATCCTTATTCTCAGACTAGATATTGTAACCGGAGACTATGTGGTGACCGATACCGAGCTCCTTACTTCCATGGATATTGACCTTTTCACGGTAATAAAAAGCAAAGTACTTATTGGCGGCAGGTATAATGACAGACCGGTAGTGGAGCTTGTCAACCTCTTTTCGAAATCTGCCAAAGTTTTGCCCGAAATTCACTCGAACAATATCAAACTGAACAATATCGAAGTGAACGAACAGGAAGAGCTGGTGTACATTCTTCTTAAAAACTCGAGAAACTGTAAGCTTTTACTCAAAGTGTACGATTACGAGGGTAAAATTGTAGGTAAAGAAACCCTTGGCGAGAAAAACAAACTTCCTTTAAATGGTAAAATTGTAAAAATACCGAACGGCGACTTTGTGCTTACCGGAAACTACGCAGATAACTGCACAGATTATTCGGTAGGATTTTACATTCACTCCTTGTCGCGTGAAGACGAAACGCTTTATTACGATTTTGTGGAGCTCGATAATTTTCTTAGCTATATGAATGACAAGAGACAAACCCGGGTGAAGAACCGAATCAAAAAGAAAAATTCAAAGGGCAAGGAATTTAAACTAAGACAACGGCTTATTATCCAGGATCCTATTAAAGTGGACAGCGGAATGATCATGCTTGCCGAGGTATTCTATCCCGAATACAAAAACTATTCGTCAACTATGTACCCCATCGGAAGAAATTACCGCTGGAGTGCCAATAACTATTATTCCTTCAATAATTTCAGATATACCCATGCACTTATTCTGAAATTCAATAATAAAGGAGCACTTGAATGGGATCAAAGTATCAGCCTCAACGATCTTCAAAGCCGTACACTGGATCATAAAATCCAGATTAGTTCGGTACCCGGGGGGCACTATGTAGTGGCCTACCCCGATGAAGGAATCATAAAAAATACGGTTCTGGATGGCACAAATCACTCCAAAGAAGACATACCGTTAAAACTTCAGGCGGCTGAAGATAACGTGCTCGATACTTTCCAGAGTGAGCTTTCTTCCTGGTATTCTCACAGTTTCCTTTCCTATGGCATTCAGAGTATCCGTACACCAGGTACCGTTTACCCAAAAGATTTCTTCTATCTGAATAAGATCGTTTACAGATAATCCATAATTTTTCTGATCAGGTAAATAATTCCGTTTAGCAGAAGACTAAGCAGCAACATCGTAACCCAGGGAAAATAAATGCGTGTATTTTCTTTTTCAATTCGGATATCACCGGGGAGTTTGCCCAGCCACTGAAGTTTATCAGAAAAAAAGTAAACCAGAATACCAAGAACTACCAGAATTATTCC
Source organism: uncultured Cytophagaceae bacterium (assembly GCA_966250325.1). Classification (GTDB taxonomy): domain Bacteria; phylum Bacteroidota; class Bacteroidia; order Cytophagales; family Spirosomataceae; genus Jiulongibacter. The sequence goes on from CBINGY010000048.1 coordinate 4,399, forward strand.
CGCAAGAAGAATATACTTACCGGCTTGCTGACTCATGCCATGCGATTATTTTCTGCAAATTAAACAGAATGATCGGCCAGATTAAAATCATTCATAATCTGTACGCCTTTCTCATTTTGATGAGCCAGAGTCCAGCTTGAGGTAAAGGTAGTTTCAAGTAAGGAAGCACCTACTTTCCTGAATACAGACATCTGAAGACCAAAATTGTCCCAAAAAAGTTTTTCCAACTGATTTACAGACATTTCCGGGAGAATATTAAAGGCTGTTGATTCCTTTTTTCTTCCAATTTGAGAGAGTGTCTTGTTTTTGTAGCGAGGGTCAAGTGGCTCTCCTCCCTGATAAAATTCAATTACAAGAAATGGAAATGCCGTAGAAAACAGCAGCTCAAGCTCTGTAAATTTAAGATCTCCGTTAACGCCAATCTTTCTGCTTTCCACTTCTATTTTACCAATTGATTATTCCCTCAGCTCAGACTTTTTTACCTGAATAGGTCTATCTTACAAAAGTGAAAATATCCTGCTAATTGAAATATGAGATTGCTCATTAAACCATATGACCGGCGACTTCGATTCAAAACGTGACTTTGTATGAGATTTGTCATACTTTAGATACCGAAACATACCGCCCGCAGTAACACGGCAAATTCCATTATGGATAGTAGTCATCAATTTGAAACTATTTTCAAACATGCAAATGAGGCCATCCTTCTGGTCAATTCAGAGGGTAAGGTAAAAAGAGTAAATCCCTCGTTTCAAAGGCTTTTCGGATATTCTTCAGAAGAAATTGACGGCCAGGCTCTTGAAATTCTGATTCCGGGAAGATACCGCTCGTCGCACGAAAATTATGTAAAAAGCTATAATCATAACCCCAAGCCGCGGTCAATGGGTGCCAATCTGGATTTGTTTGCCCGTAAAAAAGACGGGAGTGAGTTCCCTGTTGAGGTAAGTCTAAGCCCCTGTACCATTGAAGGCGAAGAAATGGTAGTGGCCTTTGTAATTGATATAACGATCAGAAAGGAAGCCGAAAGGCAGACAAAAAACTATCAGGAGCAGCTTGAAAAAGAAGTAGAAGACCGAACCTTAATTCTGAAAGAGGCTATAGCCAATCTGGAGAATACACGGAGGAAACTGGACATTTCGCTTCAGAAAGAGCGGGAGCTAAATATAATGAAAACCAAGTTTATTTCCACGGCTTCCCATGAATTCAGAACACCGCTGGCCACAGCATTGTCATCCCTATCCCTTATCGAGAAGTATGAAGACAATCAATTCATTGACAAACGTAAAAAACACATTCATCGGGTAAAAACCTCTATTCGTACCCTAACAGAAATTCTTGACGACCTGCTAACGGCAAATCGTCTTGAAGAAGGAAAAGTTCTGATAAATGCTCATACGTTTGACCTGAAAGATTACCTGAATGATATGATTTCTGAGATCCGGGTTATAGCCAAAGACGGACAGTCCATACTCCTGAATATTGATTCTGAGGCAGATTTAATGCTCAAGCAAGATCCGAAAGTGCTGCGACATGTGGTTTTAAATTTACTTTCCAATGCCATTAAGTTTTCAGCAACCGATACAAGTATTGAGGTATCTGTTCAGGATAAAAAAGACAAGGTTTCTATTTCGATACGTGACAGCGGCATTGGCATACCAGAGCATGATCTGGCAAATCTTTTTACCCGGTTTTTCAGAGCAGAAAATGCCGGACAGATTCAAGGAACCGGTTTGGGACTGTCTATTGTGAAACAATATGCCGAACTACTGCATGGTGATGTAACCTGCCAAAGTAAATTAAAGGAGGGCAGTACCTTTACCGTGACTTTACCAAAAAAATTAAAAGTATAGCAACTGAAATCAGTGCTATGCTCATTTCAAATGGAGAATTAAAAAGAAGCAAATGAAAAAGATTCTACTCATCGAGGACAACAACGAAATCAGGGAGAACACTGCCGAGATTCTGGAACTGGATGGTTACAAAGTAATCACGGCAGAAAATGGTAAAACAGGAGTAGAATTGGCTCTGAAAGAAACCCCAGACCTCATCATCTGCGATATTATGATGCCAGTGCTTGACGGTTACGGAGTACTGCATCTGTTGTCAAAACACGCACATACCGAATCAATACCCTTTATTTTTCTTACGGCTAAGGCAGATCGGGGAGATTACCGGAAAGGCATGGAAATGGGAGCAGATGATTACATTACCAAACCTTTTGAGGATGTAGAGCTACTTAATGCCATCGAAAGTCGTTTCAAAAAACAGGGCCTTATTGGCAAAAAATATGAGAAAATGGGTGGTCTGGAAGAACTCGTTCGTGATGTAGGCGGCGACGCAGACCTTCATAAATTGAGAGAAAACCGGGAAATGCGGATGTATAAAAAGAAATCTGAAATTTACCGCGAGGGTGATCATCCTTTCTACCTCTTTTATATCGAAAGTGGCCGTGTGAAAACCTACAAAACCAATGAAGATGGAAAGGAACTCATTGTTGGTTTGTATTCTGCAGGCGATTATTTCGGGCATGCCAATCTGATGACAGAAACCCCTTATACAGACAGTGCCGCTGCATTGGATGAGTCCCGAATATCTTTGATTCCCAAATCGGATTTTAATGATCTGCTGTATAAAAACAAACAGGTAAGTAAAAAATTCATTGGTATTCTCTCCAAAGAAATCAGCGAAAATGAAGAACAGTTGTTGAAACTAGCCTATAATTCGGTACGCAAAAGAGTTTCAGAAGCTCTTATCAAATTTTTCGAACATATTGATTCAAAAGATGCCGATAAGGGAGTAAAAATAAGCAGGGAAGATATAAGTAATGTAGCCGGAACCTCACTTGAAACGGCCATAAGAACCTTATCAGATTTCAAAGATGAAAAACTGATTGATATTGTGAGCGGCAAAATCAAAATACTGGAAATGAGCAAATTAAGAAATATGCGAAATTAAACAGTCCCATTTTGAGCATCTGCCCAGCGGGTGAGTTCTATAAATTCGGTGTAATGTAACTGTTCAGCTCTCTTATTGGCCCAGCGATGACCGGGCTCAATCTGAAGTGGCTTCAGGGCATTGCTCAGCATTTTCCGGCGTTGGTTAAAAGCTGTTTTAACAATGGCTTTGAATCGTTTCTCGTCGCAACCCAGGCTCACATTGGAATTACGCTCGAGACGAATTACCCCCGACTGAACTTTGGGAGGAGGAGTAAATGCCCCCGGAGGCACTGTAAACTCATAGCTGATGGTATAGTAGGCCTGTAATAGAACACTCAGAATGCCATAATCTTTGTTTCCCGGCTCTGATGCTATACGTTTGGCCACTTCTTTCTGTAACATACAAACCACCTCTCTCACCAGATTTTTGTGGTCCAGAATCTTGAAAAAGATTTGGGACGAAATATTGTATGGAAAATTACCAATGATGCCAAGACCTTCCTCCTCCTGCACAGAGAGTGATTTCTCGAGCCACATCTGCAGAAAATCCTCCGAGAAGATTCTTCCTTTGAAAGAAGGAAAATTTTCTTCCAGGTACGTTACACTCTCAGCATCCAACTCCACCAGCCAGGTCTCCATATCTTCTCTATGTTGAAGAAACTGCGTGAGAACACCCATTCCCGGGCCTATCTCCAGCACCTTTTGGTATCTGCCGGCAGGCTGAAGCAAGTCCACAATTCTGCCTGCAGCTTGTAAATCGTTCAAAAAATGCTGCCCCAGATGTTTCTTTGCTTTGACTTTTGTCATTGAATAATCTCTTAAAAGCCTCAAAAATAGCCATTATTTGCTAGATTTATCGGTTTTTCAACGAATGTGCAATGCCAGATAAAAAATCCGTATACAGTGCTTTTGACCCCTTACTCGACCTCATGGACAATACCTCAGAGGTAGTCATGATGCTTGGGCCAGATCTTAATTTCCTTTTCGTAAACAGGGCTTTCAGAGAGACATTTTCCTATACCACGGAAGAAATAGGTAGTCTGAACTTTCAGGATATCTTACATCCAACCACCTCAGCCGAAGTGCTGGAAGTACTGGAAGAAGTAAAAAAAGGGCAAAAAGTCTCTGATTTTCAAATGATCACCCGAAACAAGGAAGAAAAACGAGTGTATCTTCAGGGTGAAATTACCGGACGTTTTGAAGAAGGAAAACTGGTAAACCTACGGCTTTTATTCAGGGATATAACACAAAGAAGAAGAGCAGAGAGAGCCCAGAATTTATACTATTCCATAGCTCAGGCTAACCTGAACACCCACGATCTCAAAGAATTCCTGAAGCGTGTTCATGAAGAGTTACAGAAAAAACTCTACGCCAACAATTTCTTTGTAGCTATTTACGAGCCTGAAAACGGCAGCATCTATTTCCCCTACCGGGTAGATGAGCACTACGAAAGTCCGGAAGATGACCGCCGAAAACTCGGAAATGGTATTGTGGAGTACGCGATGCTGAAAAACCATCCTTTGCTACTTTACAAGCAGGAGTTTGAAGCACTCGTTAAGCAGGAAAAATTATTTCTTTATGGCAAAGAACTTCCTGAAATACAAGCTCTTGTACCGCTCCGCGTCGATAATAAGGTCACTGGAGTAATCGGAATAAAAAGTTACTCAGACGCCACAAAGTTCAGCAGTAGTAATCTGGAATTACTCGAATTTATTTCGGGCCAGGTGGCTCAGGCTCTGGCCAGAAAGAAAAGTCAGGAGGATTTATTACTTCAAACCGCCCGACTGAATGCGGTGTTTGACAATAGCACGCACCTCATCTGGACGGTAAACAAAAAACGACATCTGAGTTCATTCAATAAAAACTATTTCAAACTCATCCAGGAAAAACTGGGTATCCCTCCCGAGATCAATGTGAGTACTGAAAAACTGGGATGGAGGCTCATTGCACCTGATGACCGTCCAATACTTCGGGAAAAATATAACCTCGCATTCGAAGGAAAGCCGCAATATTTTGAAATGCACTGGGGCTCGGTAGATGGCGGAGAAGACTGGTACGAATTCTTTTTAAATCCAATACTCTCCTCAGAAAGCGGAGAAATCGCCGAGGTTTCGGGAATGGCCCAAAACATTACCGATAAAAAGAACGGTGTGCTTAATCTGCAGCAGAGCGAGGAAAAGTTCAGAAATATCATTGAGTCCTTTATTGATATTTATTACCGTACAGATCTGGCCGGAAACATCACGATGATTTCACCCTCCGTATTAACCCATACCGGGTATTCTGTGGATGAGGTCATGGGAAACAAGGTGGATAAATTCTTTGACAATGCCCAGGATAGTGCAGCTCATATCAAGACCTTGCTCAAAACCGGAAGTGTCACCAATTTTGATGTCACCGTACGACGAAAAGATGGAGAACTACGCTCTTTTATGCTCAATATCCGGATGATAAAAGATAAAAAGGGTATCCCGATGGAGGTGGAAGGGGTAGCCAGGGATATTACGGAACTGAAGAAAAGTTCGCGTGAGCTACAGAAAGCCAAGGAGGAGGCCGAGCACTCGCTGGCCGTGAAAGAGCGTTTTCTGGCGAATATGAGTCATGAAATTCGCACACCTATGAACGGGATCATCGGCATGCTGGACGTACTCAACGAAACTACACTGGAGCCAGAGCAACAAGATTACGTGAATACCATCAGGAAGTCATCCCAAACTTTGCTCACCATCCTGAATGATATTCTGGATCTTTCAAAAATTGAGGCGGGAAAAATGGATCTGCATCCTGTTGTTTTCGAGCTCAAAGAAACACTTGATACGCTGGTGGCACTGTTCCATCAAAAGGCCTTTGAAAAAGGAAATACACTTAAATTCAGTATAGATGAAGAAGTACCAAAATATCTGAAAGCCGATCAGACACGGCTTCTTCAGGTGCTTTCCAATCTCACTTCAAATGCCATTAAATTCACCGATCAAAATCTGGTTGAAATAAAGGCCACCATAAAATCACTAAAAAAAGAAAGGGTAAAACTCCATTTCGCGGTGATAGATAAGGGAATAGGCATAGCCAAAGAAGACCAGCTCAAGCTTTTTAATGCCTTTCAGCAATTGGACAATTCCACCAGCAAATCTTTCGGAGGCACGGGTCTGGGGCTGGCTATCTCCAGAGAACTCTGCCGCAGAATGAACGGAGAGATGGGACTTAACTCGGTACCTGGCGAAGGTAGTACGTTTTGGTTTACCATTGAAGCCGAAGTAAGTAAGGAATCACCGGTAACCTCACGGAAAGACCAGGGAGAGATAAAACTGAACGGTTATTTCAAAGAACGGGTCCCTCGCTTACTACTTGTAGATGACAATGCCGTGAACCGGAAAGTTGCCCGGGAAATACTGCAAAGGGCAGGATGTACAGTGACCGAAGCAGACTCAGGGAAAAATGCCATTCAAACATTCCGGGATAATCCTTCTTTTGAACTTATACTTATGGATATCCAGATGCCTGAAATGGATGGTATTGAGACAACCGCAAAACTTAGAGCGGAATTTGGTAAGAAACTCCCGAATGTGGTCGCCATGACCGCCTATTCTATGCAGAATGACCGTGAGAAATTTCTGAGTAGTGGATTTAACGGATATGTTTCCAAACCCATCAGGGCCAATACGCTTATTCTGGCAGTAGAAGAAATGCTGCAGCCGGGCGATAAAACGGAAGAAAAATCGCCATCGTCAGTAGAAAGCAAAGAGGAGGCCATTCCGGCATTTGACATAGAAATTATTAATAGTCTCAAAGAAATGGTGGGTGCAGAAATGCTTCAAAGCGTTTTTGAGGATTTTGCAGGAGAAGCCAGAGAGCAGATTGATAAAACAGGTGAAGCATATCGAAACGGTGATGTGGTAACCATTCAGAAAGAGTTGCATACATTAAAAGGTAACTCGGGCACGATAGGACTTATGCGTATTCACGAAATTGTGAAGGAAATTGAGGTTCCTGCCAAAACCGGCAACCTTGAAAACTTTGAGACCCGGTTTGAGACGCTAAAACAGGAATTTGATACGTTCCTTAAAAATTACAAGGCATTGTAGCCGGTCAGAGATGTGTTTTGTAGCTTTGCCAGGTATCTGTTTGTCAGGCTACCAGGTGACTATTAACTGTAAAACAATTGTCTTTGCTTTAATTGCGGCAGTTTTCATGCAAAACCTGCTGTACGGTCAGTCTTATTGCGGTACATCGCGGACTACTTCGGAAGAAAAACAGCTTCATCAGCATTACCTGAAAAGCTTCAGGACACTCAGAAAAACCACTCTGGATTTACCTCTACAGGTAATCATTGTCACATCAGAAACCGGCTCGGAGCGATTTGAACGAAATGAAATTGACAATCTGCTTCTTCATGCCAACGAGACTTTCGGTAAAATCGGGATAAAGTTTCATCTCAAAGGAGATTCTGTAACCACATTTATATCGGATGAATTTGTCAATTTCGAGACCAGGAATGAGGCAAATCTGAGAGCAAAATTCGACAGAACGGATGCCATAAATATCTATTTTGTAAAATCAATTCTCAATGAGAATGGTACACGGCTGAGTGGTTATACCAGCTTACCTACTCTGTCTGTCAATAGCAATCGTCTCTTTTTCAGTTACGGAAATAATACAATTGCTGAATATAACCTCCTGCTTGAAAAGACTTTCCTTCATGAAATGGGGCATTACTTTGGCCTTCTGCATACGTTTCAAGATAACGATTCTCCTGATATTTCTGAGCGTGAACTGGTGACTCGGGGTGTAGGAGCCAATTGCTCATTTACAGGAGATCTTATCTGTGACACTCAGGCAGATCCCTACTCCAGCACTTCGGGTCTGCTTGGTTCTTTTTGTAATGAAATCACGGTGACATTTTCCGGGTCGTCTGATGTGAACGGAGATGCCTTCAATCCGGATACAGACAATATCATGTCGTATTACGTCGGCTGCGGAAATAGTTTTACGCCGCAACAGTATCAACGAATGGAGGCATTGGCGGCCATACGGGTCTCACCAGATGCTGCGTATCAGTTGCTTACACCAGCACCCTACATTGCTGTTGAAAAAAGCAGCACAAAATGGTTTTGTCAGGGAACAACCGCATCATTCAAACTGGAAATTTCTGAACCTACGCTTCTCCCCCAACTTCGTGCAGAAATCTCAGACACATCGGGCTATACCTTTAAACCGATCAACGCACGATTTACCTCCGGCACTGTATCCTTTCAAATACCAGAAGAATTACCTGAAGGCCAAAAATACAGATTACGGGTTTCTACAGAAACTGTAGAAGGCTTTCCCACCGAACATTTCGAAGTTAGAGCAAAAGGGAGTGTGAGCCTCAATGCCTCAGCTGAAAAGGTAAATCCGGGAGATTCGGTGTTAATCTCTGTTTCCCTCACTGGAAGCGGCCCCTGGAATTTCACCTTGAATGAGGGGAGCCAGTTTGTCAGCTTCGGGCAAAACGAAATGACGTTCTGGAAAGTCATCAACGAAACCACCTCTATTTCAGTAATTTCAGCCTCCCAATCCTGCCCTATTTCCATCCAGAAAGAGGCGGTGAGGATAGAGGTTGCTCCACCAGACCTCAACTTGCTGGCCCGGGCCTCCACTGAAATCTGTAGCGGTGAATCTGTAGAACTTTTAGTTAACAATCTCAATTCAGCGAACCTGGGCGACTATCTGGTAGAAATTCACGGAAACGGAGAGATTAGAAAAGTTTCGCCTTCCTTCACCTTGTTTGGAATAAGCTTTCTTTTCCCTGACGAACTTCCCTCGGGAATTGCCTACCAAGTCAGATTAAAAGGGAAAAACATCGGCGATTACAGCACATTCAGTTCGATTTTTCTGAAAGAAACTCCGCCGATTCCGGCACTAAAAGATACGTACTTCTACTGCCTGGGTGAGGAGATAGGGTCCTTCGAGGTCAACGGAGGAAAGTTAAACTGGTATGCAAATACCATCAATCTGCCCCTTGTCAATTTTGACATCGATCCTACCGTTTCCGGAGAAGTGGTTTATTTCGTAAGCCAGACTAATGAGGCAGGTTGCGAAAGTGGAACGAAACGTGTTGAATTTCGGGTTCATGGGTTTCCCACTGCGTATCTTTCAGGAGATACCACGATTTATACCAACGGGGAAGCCATGCTGCATGTAACACTTTCAGGTGAATCACCCTGGAAGATCACCTTTGGTGATAACTTCGAGATCGTTACATCAGATGAAGCATTTGTAAGGACAGTTAAACCTGTTTCCACTATCAATTACCGGGTAATTTCGATAGAAAACAGGTGCGGTGCGGGATCAGTTGAAGGTTCTGCCCAGGTACAGGTCATCCAGCCACTTTCTTTGACCCCTGAACTTACTTCAGTTCAGGCTTATCCGGTTCCGGCCCTGAATACCCTCACAGTGGTACTTGATGAGCCCATTATTCCCGGGAGCCTTGGTATCATTGATTTAAACGGACGGAACATGAATTTCAAAATTAGCGGAAAGTCGGAAAAATCTTTGACCCTGGATATTGAAGCTTTGCCATCAGGAAATTACGTATTGGTGATTCCCGGAGAAAACTCAAAACGGGCTATTCGTTTCTTTAAACAATAAAAGGGGCCTGAGCCCCTTTTCATTATTCTTTATAAAGTCTTTCCTAATCGATCTTCGGGATACGAAGTACCTGCCCAGGATAAATTTTATCAGGATCAGTAAGCATCGGTTTGTTTGCTTCAAAAATAACCATGTATTTGTTTGCATCTCCGTAATACTTTTTGGCAATTTTCGAAAGCCAGTCACCAGACTCAACAGTATGATACTGAGCTTCTTCTTTTGGCTCGGCCACCTCAATCTGATTATCAACCACAGCCACACCTTCTACATTACCTACGGCAAGAGCAATTTTTTCGGCATCTTCCTGCTGAGCTACTTCTCCCTGAAGTGTAACGGTATCTCCGGTAACTTTAATACTTAGTTTCTTAAAAGGAAGTCCTAATCCCTGTACGTGTGAAAGCAGTGCGGCAGCTTTAAGTTCCGGCTCCTTTTCCGGCTCAGCCTTTGAAGGAAACAGCTTCTCTCCTACTCCTTTGAAAAATGAAATTAATCCCATAGTGAGTTGTTATTTGGTTTAAATTGAACTACTAACAAATTTATATTTTTCGACCGAACAATATCAGTAAAGTCACAATTCAATCTCACATTTTTTTAAAAGTACCCGACTTGATCCTATCGAAAAAAAATATCCTCGATCAAATTGCGTTATGTGATGTAATGTTGACCTAAATTTGTAGAAGAACTTTTCAAAGCAATACTATGCGACTAATAACAAGCATTTTGACGATTCTGGTTTTCACTCAAATTGCCCATGCCCAATCGGAGGACCCGGCTTTCATGAAGGCCGTTAACGACTATCTTGAGGGAGGAACCACGCAGAACGTGCAGCAATTCAAAAGTGCTTTTGTGCCGGAAGCTGTGCAAAGATCTATCGGCAAAAACGGAGAGGTTATAGGAATGACCGTTGAAAGTCTGGCTTCGAAACTGAAACCCGGTCAAACAATGGACCGGCAAACACGGATTGTCTCCTGGTCTTATTCCGGGATAGCCGGTACCGCAGTTACAGAAACCACCTATCCTACTTCAAAGATTATAGATTATCTTAATTTGCTGAAGATTGGCAATGAATGGAAAATTGTAACCCGGGTATATTCACGGATTGAGTCTGATGAGAATGTGATTTCCTCTGTTTCGGGCTCCCCGGCTGCTTCTGAGTCAAAAACAAAAGCTGCCGCTGCTCCTCCTGCCAAACCTAAAGGCAAAGTAGTGATCAGCGACAGCTGGTGAAAATCATTTAATAATATTAAGTAGATACGCCCCATAGCCCGACTTCATCAGAGGTTGGGCTATTTCTTTGAGCTTTTCTTTATCTATGAAGCCCATTCGGTAGGCTACTTCCTCAATACAACCAATCTTAAGACCCTGACGCTCCTCAATTACCTGCACAAACTGCCCTGCCTGCATCAGTGAAGTAAAAGTACCTGTATCAAGCCATGCAGTGCCACGGTTCATTACACCCACCTTTAGTTTTCCTTCTTCCAGATAAACCCGGTTTATATCGGTAATTTCGAGCTCACCACGGGGAGAGGGCTTGATGTTTTTGGCAATCTCCACCACCCGGTTATCATAGAAATAAAGGCCTGGAACCGCATAGTTACTTTTAGGCTGCTCTGGTTTTTCTTCAATAGAAATGGCATTGAAGTCCTGATCAAATTCTACAACACCATACCGCTCGGGATCATGCACCGGATAGGCGAAAACGGTTCCTCCCTCCTGATCTACACAAGACTGAAGGAGTTTACTCAGACCCGAGCCATAGAAAATATTATCACCCAGAATAAGAGCTACGCTATCATTTCCTATGAACTCTTCACCGATTATAAACGCCTGAGCAAGACCATCCGGACTTGGCTGCTCTGCATAACTGATCTTGCAGCCAATTCTGGAACCATCTCCTAATAGTTTCTCGAAATTGGGAAGATCGTGGGGTGTGGAAATTATCAGAATCTCATGGATACCCGAAAGCATGAGTATGGACAACGGGTAATAAATCATGGGTTTATCATAAACCGGCATAAGCTGTTTACTTACGGCCAGTGTAAGTGGATGAAGCCTGGTTCCTGAACCTCCCGCGAGAATAATTCCTTTCATTGTAGTTTTTTATTAATTCTGTGATTTTACATCTAATTACTCATGGCAACTATTTGATTCACAGAATATTAATTATACATCTTATTGTAATAGGACTGATAATCGCCCGAAGTCACACGCTCAATCCACTCCCAATTGTTCAGATACCAGTCAACAGTTTTTCCTAATCCTTCTTCAAAAGTGACCGAGGGTTTCCAGCCGAGCTCATTCATGAGTTTGGTGGCATCAATGGCGTATCTCAAATCATGACCCGCCCTGTCTTTCACAAAGGTGATAAGCTCACGGGATTCACCTTTATACCGTCCCAGCTTCTCGTCCATGGTATCACAAAGCAGGTGCACCAGATCCAGGTTTTTCCATTCGTTGTTTCCTCCTATGTTGTAGGTTTCTCCGTCTTTGGCTTCGTGGAAAATCTGATCAATTGCTCTGGCGTGATCAATCACATAAAGCCAGTCGCGTACATTTTCTCCTTTTCCATAAACTGGAAGAGGTTTCTTGTTTTTGATATTGTTAATCATCAGCGGAATCAGTTTTTCCGGAAAATGATTGGGGCCATAGTTGTTTGAGCAGTTTGACAATACCACAGGAAGCCCGTAGGTGCTGTTATAGGCTCTTACAAAGTGATCTGAACTTGCTTTGGAAGCAGAATAAGGCGAACGGGGATCATAGCTGGTCTCTTCGGTGAAGAACTCAGACGGATCATGCAATTCACCATAAACTTCATCTGTGGAAACATGATAAAAGCGTTTTCCTTCAAATTGGCCATCCCAGGCCTTTTTTGCAGCCATAAGGAGGTTTACGGTACCAATCACATTCGTCATCACAAAGGCGAGCGGATCTGTTATGGAGCGGTCTACGTGTGATTCAGCAGCCAGATGGATGACTCCGTCAAAATGATACTTACCGAAAAGACCTTCCAGAAAACCGGCATCCACGATATCCCCTTTTTCAAAGTGGTAATTGGGAAGGTGATCGATATCTTTCAGGTTTTCAAGATTACCCGCATACGTCAATTTATCAAGATTAACGATTTGATAATCAGGATATTTTGTCACAAAAAGGCGTACCACATGGCTTCCGATAAAGCCCGCACCGCCTGTAATCAAAAGAGTTTTGCTCATTGTTTTTTAGCAATTTTTTGTTCCCAACGCCAGGCATCTTCAAGGGCATCCTCCAGAGATTTCTCTGTTTTCCAGCCTAAAAGCCGGTTGGCCTTGCTTACGTCGCCGTAAATTTTTACGGTATCGCCGGGTCTTCTGGGACCAATTTTGTAGTTGAGTTTGAGATTATTTACTTTTTCAAATGTATGAACCAGTTCCAGCACAGAATTACCCTGCCCGGTTCCCAGATTAAATACATCAAAAACACCGCCAGAATTTTTATTGAGGTAGTTAAAGGCGGCCACGTGAGCCTTAGCCAGATCTACCACGTGAATAAAGTCACGTATATTACTTCCATCAGCTGTCTCGTAATCATCTCCGAAAACGGTCAGTTCATTATGTATTCCTATGGCCGTTTGGGTGATATAAGGAACCAGATTACTGGGAACACCATTGGGCAGTTCTCCTATTTCAGCGGTAGGGTGAGCCCCTATGGGGTTAAAATAACGTAGAGCAATAAACTGGAATGCCTCCCCTGAAGCCACCGTATCACGGAGTATATCCTCCCCAATTGTTTTGGTGTTTCCATAAGGCGAAGTAGCAGGTTTTCGCGGAGTTTCTTCCGTTACTGGTATTTCATCCGGTTCGCCGTAAACGGTACAGGAAGAAGAAAATACCATTTTTCTCACCTCAAATTCCCGCATTACCTGAATGAGGGTAACCAAAGAGCCTACGTTCAGGTCATAGTATTTGATAGGATTTGCCACTGATTCACCTACAGCTTTTGCCGCAGCGAAATGGATCACTCCATCAATGGTGTTGGTCTTAAAAAGCTCAGACATCAGTTGATAATCCTTGCAATTTCCTTGAATGAAAGGCACATCAAAGCCGAGAATATTTTTCAGACCGGTTAAGACAGAAGGATCCGAATTCGAGAAGTCATCCAGAATAAGTGCTGTGTGTCCTGCATTGTAAAGTTCAACCACGGTGTGGGATCCAATGAATCCGGCTCCACCGGTTACAAGTATGTTCATATTAGGATGTTTTGGCAAAAATAGGAAAGTTTTGAATTTAAGTTTGGAGATTTCCAAAGAGTTAATCAATTTGAAGCATCGAAAAGGCCATTCCATGACAAACAATGAAATAAAAGCACTGGTGTCTTTGCTTGATGATTCAGACCATGAGGTGGCTTCTATGGTGCAAAGCAAGATTAAAGATCTGGGTGATGAGGCCATTCCTTTTCTGGAAACTCACTGGGAGGAGAATTCTCTGAATGCCCCCCTTCAGAAAAAACTGGAAGACCTGATTCACGAATTACAATACCACAATTTTACTTCCGGACTGCTGGATTGGAAAAAGTATCGGCAGCATGATTTACTGGAAGGCATGTGGCTTATTGCCAGATATCAATATCCCGATCTGGAGTTTCAGAAACTTAAAAACGAAATCAATCAAATCTATTTTGATACGTGGCTGCAGCTTCGTGATGATCTTCATCCCTTTGACATCATCAAGAACATGAATCACGTGTTCTTTGATAAGTACAAGTTTACAGCCAACACAAAAAATTACCACTCTCCCTCAAATTCTCTTTTAAATCAGGTTATTGAGTCAAAAAGAGGAAACCCTATCTCACTGTGTGTTGTATATATGCTTATTGCTCAGCGGCTGGGTCAACCGGTTTTTGGGGTAAATCTGCCGAGTTTGTTCGTTCTAACCTACAAAACACCCCAGATACAATTTTATATCAATGTTTTCAATCGGGGAATCATTTTTGAAAAAAAGGATATTGATACCTTTTTGAAGCAATTAAAACTGGAGTCAAACACCATGTTTTACGAGCCCTGCTCAAATCTGGAAATCATCAGACGCTCCCTGTTAAATCTTACGGTTTCATTCAAAAAGAATTCTGAACCCGACAAGGTGGAAGAAATCAAATACATCTACGATAAACTGGGTGAGTAAACCACTAGCTTTTGTTACAAAGTCGTATACCTGCCTTATATCCGATCCAGGTGTAGTACCGACCTCCCGATCCAAACCAATTCAGCTCTCGGTCTGAAATCAGTAAAGGATAGTTGGAGAAATTAAGGCTACCAGACTCGGCGAAAAACAAATTGGCCGTTGGGGCAGCAAAGAAGGCAAGTCGTCCCAATTTTACCTCAAGGCCCAGACTCAGCCTGAACTGTTGAGACCAGTTTTCTATATCGTAGTTCAGTGTTCTGTCTGGAAGATAAGTATAGGAAGTAAGATCCAGGTCTGATCCCAGCCAACGGTTATATTTCCAGGAGGTACCCAGACCATAACCAAATCCAAAAAGAGGTTTATTTACTTGATTGAAGCTATAATTAACGCCAAGGAGTGTGTAAAATGCGGGCACCCCTGTTTTAAAGCTCAGCTCACCCACATTGAGTTCGCTGGTATTAATCTCCAGACGCCGGTATCCGTTTCTTTTCACAAAACTCAATAAGCCTACCGGTACGCCCGTACTCTCTTCGGCTACATTCACTATCCCAATCTGTGACCCTACAATTCTTCCTGCATAATTAAATGGGGCAATTTGAAGGCCTTCATGAGTACCAAATGTGGCATTTATTGCTCCTGCGGCGGCAAATCCCCTGGCATCGCCCAGTATGAAATTGGAAGCACCTGCCAGCACTACTCCATCACTATTCCCAAAATTGAAATTGGAAGCACCTGCCATTTGCAGTCCTTTCTGTTGTTTTCCTACTACATTGATTGCCCCCGAAAGCTGTACTCCGTTCATGGTTCCGCGAACAATATTTGCCACGGAGCCCACTTCAAGTTTATTGACATTACCGGTATATCCTGCCACCACATTGACAGAATAATCATTGGTTACCAGCGGACTAAGAGATAAGTTAGTTCCCAGGAATGGCAGAAAGGAAATCTGAAACGGTCTGTAAAGACTATCATGTATATTCTGAGCATGCTTGTTCTGCCGCGTGGTCATTAACCACTGCATAAACTGATCTTTTCCCCTTTTAACGGTGCTGTCAAGAAAGGCCAGCTCGTCACGCAGCTCTACCCGGGGAATATTCAGCTTCGGAGCAGGATCGGCCTCCACAACGGGTACCCCTACCGGCTTGCTGGTTTCCAATGTTTTTTTCAACTCTTCAGAGGTAGATATTCCGGGTGGTATTCCTTTCGTAGTGATAAAAGCCACTTCTTCTGTAAGAACACGCTCAGCGACTTCAGGCCTTAAGCTCACATCCAATTTCTGGTCATTTCTCCCATAAATCGTAGCTATTCTGAAATCATATTCCTCTTTACTGAAATGAAGATCAATATCACGCTGACTTCTGGGAAGTTTGATTTTATAATAACCATGCGTGTTAGACAGTGCCGAGGCAAAAGAAACAGACTCATAAATACTTACGTTTTCAATCTGTTCTCCAGTGTCTGCATCCCGAACGTACCCAAAAACATAAAAGTCTTTTTTCTGAGAATTCTTAGGTTGCAGTATAATGTATTTTCCCCGAACTCTGGCCTTAATTTCAGGTCCCAAAAGATCAAACATGACGGTCTCCAACGTATTCCCTCTACTGGTATAAGTAATTCTTTTTGAGGTCTGAATCAGGTTGGAATTATACGAAAACAAAAGTCCGGTTTGCCCTTCAATTTGTTTGAGAACCTCCTGTAGAGGAGTATCACGCACTTCCAGATTAAGCACCTGATCAAGTCCTCCTGACTGAGGAAATACCGAATGAGAAATCAATAACAAAACCAGTAATAACTTTTTCATTAATAACATCTTATACTTAATCTACAGACACCTTAACAGGTAATAACCCCTACTGTAAAGGAGCTTTTTTTTGTAAAATATACGAACTGTCACGGGTGGTAAGGCTGAGATTCAAGGTCTCGGAGACGATAAGTAGAACGTCCTCAAGCTTTTCATTTTCAAAACGGGTTGATAGTTTGTAGCTTGACCAGTCTTCGTTATCTAAAAGAATCTGAGTCTGATACGCTTTATTTAAGGTGTTTACCACCTCCTTAAGGCTTGTCTGATTAAACTCAAGCACCTTGGTTTTGAAGGCAAAGACATTCCTATCGGTAATTACTGAGGCTTTAAGAGTATCTATTTCTGCCTCATAAACCGCCTCTTCTCCTTTTTTTAGTCTGATACTTTTCTTTCTGGGTGATACAAATTCCACCAGGCCTGAATTCACGCGTACCCTCACATCCTCATTTCTGGCATCAATGATAAAAGAAGTGCCCAAAACTTTGACTTCAGTACCATTTGCCTCGATGATAAATGGTTTACTCTCATCTCTTTTCACTTCAAAAAAAGCCTCCCCAATCAGTTTAACGCGTCGTTCCTTTCCTTCAAAACTTACCGGAAATTCCAGTGAGGAATACGAATTCAGGGTAACCTGAGTCCCATCCTCAAGTGTTTCCATAACTGACTCTTTAGCCGAATTCCTTGTGAGATATTCCATTTTATTCTGCTCTGTGAATATCAGCCAGCTCCCTAGCAGCAGAATCCCAGCAATAGCTGCTGCCCATGGTAAAACGGCAATCCGCTTGCGTTCTATGGTTTTTGAGGCCACATTTCGCCAGGCTTTCTGAATATCCGGCTTGAAATCTGTATGTTGTGCTCCAAGCCAGATCCGGTGATAATCCAGAAGGATATCCTGATTTTTCTCGTCGTCTTCAAGCCATTGATTGATTCCCGCAAGCTCATCTTCTGAAGATTCGCCTGCAAAATACCGGGCCAGCATGTCATCGTTTAGTTGCTTTTTCATTTTCCCAGTAAGATTAAAATGATACATACGAGGTAATCGGCAAGGGAAACTCTCAAAAGTTTCAACGCCTTACCAATCTGATTTTCAACCGTTTTTACAGAAAGCTTCAGTTCGTCGGCTATCTCTTTATACTTCATCTCCTCCAGCCGGTTCATCCTGAAAATACGGCCACACTCCACGGGCAGAGAGGCAATTGCTTTTTCTATTCGCTCAGAGAGCTCCTTTCCCTGCACACCTTCTTCAACACCCAACTGGTATTGACTTTCAAAAAAAGAACTGTATTGCAGGTAGCCCGCCTTTACCCGCTGATGTTTGATTGAATTAAGGCAATGGTTGTGAACAGATCTGAAAAGATATCCTTTTACTGATCCGGTAATAATTGTCTTTTCACGATTTTCCCAAAAATTCACAAAAACCTGCTGAACGATATCTTCCGATTCATCCTGTTTTTGAATAATGGAGAAGGCATACCGACACATGTCGCCGTAATACTTTCGGAAAACCAACTCATACGCGGTAGCATCGCCATGGCGAATATCATCCAGATAACTCTGTTCCACTTGCTTTGATAGGGGTTCAGTAACCGCAAACATACATGTTTCTACACAAGGTTTGTGTAAAGACAATTCAAAGCCTCACTCCCCCTATGGAAAAATATTATTTTTTGACATAGGGGTTTAACCTGGCCTTGTTGTCTTGAAAGTAAAAGATCAATTAACAAACAATGAAAAAGATACTAGCAGCAAACTTTGCGGCCATCCTGGCAATTTCGATGACTTCGTGTATTCATACCGATGACCAGCCGGTAGGCTCTGATCAGCTTATAGAGGAAGTATTTGAATTACAAGGCTTTAGCTCAGTAGATGTCGGCTCTGCCATGAATGTGGTAATTATTGAATCGGATGAGTTCAGGGTTACGGCAAACGGTGCAGAGAGAGACATTAACGACCTGAACATTCGCGTGATTAATAACACCTTAAAAATCGATTATTATAAACGAAACTGGTTGCGTGGCTTAAACCGCAAACGGATGGATCTGGTCATTGAAACCAACGCTCTCCGGGAAATTGATGCCTCAGGTGCCAGTCTGGTGGAAATAGCAAATTTCAATGCGTTCAGAGTTCTTGATGCCGATATCTCAGGAGCTTCCAGATTAGAACTGAATGTGCCAGCCGACGAGCTGGATCTGGAGCTTTCAGGTGCCTCTGTTTTTACCATGAAAGAAAATTGTCCGGTAATTTCTGCCGATTTATCCGGAGCCTCAAAGCTTTATGCATTTGATGCCGCTTCTGAAAAGGTATATCTTGAATTAAGCGGAGCCAGCAAAGCCCAGGTGAGCGTTTCCGATTTTCTGGAAGTAGAGGCCAGTGGAGCCAGCAGCGTGGTTTATCGCGGCACACCGCGAATAGATCAGGAAATTTCAGGTGGCAGCAAAATATCCAAAGACTAAAACCCATCAATAAAAAAGGGAGGCCTAGGCCACCCTTTTTTACTGCAAAATCAATTTGCCTCCGGCATCTTATAGGCTTTGGGTCTCCACGTATTATTTTTAGGATTTACATCGGGTAGCAAATTATCGGGATCTGCCGTAACACTGGTGATCGTGGAAGTGGAAGGGTATCTGAACATCCACTGCCCTCCTTTTTCCCAGATTTCTACCGGAAATTCCACCCGGCCGGTTTTCCCGTTTGATTCCTGTACTTCAACTACAACCGGCATCGGAAGTTTCTCTTTGAGCGATATGGTGATCACAGCCCCTTCAGAAGCATCCTGATTTACATACATTACCTCATCCACAGCGATATCGAGCTTCCAGTCTTCCACAATCCAGCCTCTCCAGAACCAGCCCAGATCTTCGCCTCCTGCATCTTCCATCGTTTCAAAAAAATCGAAAGGTGTTGGATGTTTGAACGCCCATCTTCTTACAAATTCCTTGAATGCGTAGTCAAACCGGTCTTCACCCAGCACATTTTCACGGAGAAGCTTAAGACCCATAGCAGGTTTAAAATACGCCGTGATGCCAAGATTTCTGGCCTGAATGACATCTGGAATGGTCATGATCGCATCTCTGTCAAACATGTAGGGAGCATATTGTCTCACGTTCATGGGGCGGTAGAATTCTCCGTTATTGAATGCTTTGCTTGAAAGATCGTTGATAAAGGTGTTGAAGCCCTCGTCCATCCAGGCATATTTCCGTTCGTTGTTACCCACAATCATCGGGAACCAGTTATGACCAAATTCGTGATCTGTAACACCCCAGAGATCGGCACCACCATCGCCTGCACCGCAAAAGACAATTCCGGGATACTCCATACCAGAAACGACACCGGCCACATTGGTAGCTACAGGATATGTATATTCGTAAATGTAATTTGAATAGAACTCAATACTTGCTTTCACATATTCGGTGGAGCGACCCCATTTGTCATTTCCACCAGATTCTGCCGGATAAACCGACTGAGCCAGGGCCTTTTTACCACTGGGAAGATTAATACGAGCCGCGTCCCAAACAAACGATTTAGAGGTGGCCCAGGCAACATCCCGGGTTTGATTACACCGGAATTTCCAGGTCAGCATTTCTTTTCCTGATGGTCTGGAGGCCGCATCGTTTACTTCAGAGGCACTTCGAATCATCACCGTTTTATCAGAAGCAGCTGCTTCTTTTAGTCGGTCTCTCTGAGTAGAGGTAAGTACTTCTGAGGCATTAGTCAGTTCGCCCGAACCAACCACGATATGGCTGGCAGGTACGGTAACCGCATAGGTAATATCACCATAATCCAGATAAAACTCACCGCCACCTACATAAGGCAGCACATTCCAGCCTTCCACATCATCGTAAACGGCCATGCGGGGATACCACTGGGCAAATTCGTAAATGGTGCCATCAGCTGCGTTGTATTTCCCCATACGGTCAGATCCATATCGTGGAATGGCAAAAGAATAGTCCATAGAAATACTTACACTTTCTCCGGTTCCAAGCGGTTCATTAAAGCGAATCTGCATACGCGTATCGCTGATTATGTGTGTCAGGTAAACAGAGGAGGCCATTGTTTTCTTTTTACCAGCCTGAATCACTTTCGAGGCAGAAACATTGTCAATGCTATAACCTCCCTCAAAACCCATGTTTCCATGACGTCCACCTTCCAGAGCCGTAGATTTTCCACCTTTTGACTGATCATTGAAAAGATTCTGATCCAGCTGAAGCCAAACAAAAGGAAGCTGATCAGGGCTGTTATTGGTATATTGAATGGTCACTTTTCCAGAGAGCATGTTGGCTTCTTCGTTCAGAGTAACCTGAATATCGTAATCGGCACTGTTTTGCCAGTATTGCGGACCCGGGGCTCCTGTGGCACTTCGGTAAACTGTACCCTGGCGGTAGCCATAAAGCGGGTCAAATGCCTCTTTATGATTATACTGTGCCTGCAAGGCTGTGACAGAAATCAGCAGAAGCAACGAACATTGAAACAAGATTTTTTTCATAGAATACCAGAAATGGTTTTAGTTAATGATGCTGAATAATGACAATTCCTATCTGGAAATCGTTGCAAAATAAGGAATTATCCGGCTTTTGGGTGAGCCTGCTTATGAACGGCCTTGAGTTGCTCTATCGTATTATGCGTGTAAATCTGTGTGGCAGATAGGCTGGCATGGCCCAGAAGTTCCTTAATGGCGTTAAGTTCCGCTCCCTTGTTCAGCATGTGCGTAGCAAACGTATGTCTCAGGATATGCGGGCTTCGCTTCTGCTGTGTACTTACCTCGCCGAGATACCTTTTCACCAATCGTTGAACAAAAACGGGATATAATTTTTTACCAGAGCTGGTTTGAAAAACAAAGGAATCTGCGGCAAGATTTGTATTAGAAAGGTAAGATTTTATCAATTCCTTCAATGAATTGGTTAAAGGAATCGCCCTTTGCTTATTCCGTTTACCCAGTACACTTATTTTGGCATCAAAAAGATCTATATCTTTTACTTTGAGATTGATCAACTCACTTAAACGTATCCCTGTTCCATAAAACAGCTCCAGAATAAGCAGATTTCTCAAACCCGATTCCTCATCTTCTTCTATATGCTGAAAGAGGTTTTGCATAGCCTCTTCCTCCAAAAATACGGGCGGTCTGTGTGGTTTCTTTAAGGATCTTATCTTAAGCATCGGGCTTTGGGTGATCTGTCCTTTGCGTAAAAGAAAACCATAAAAAGCTCGTAGAGAGGCTATTTTACGATTAATACTGGTTGGTGATAGTTTATCTTCGCTCAAAGAAGCTACCCAACTTCTTATTTCCCGATAGGTAGATTGAACGATATCTGTAGTTTCAAACTCCCCCTGAACGTAAACCTGAAACTGAAGGAGATCTGTTTCATAAGCCAGACAGGTGTGAGGGCTTAGCCTTCGCTCGTTTTTCAGGTATGCCAAAAAAGAATCGACCATTTCAGTAAAACACGTTTGGTTTACAAAGGTAACCCTAAGCAGCTAAAACCAAAATGGTCGAAACTATCAGAAACAGCCGGCGAATTAATCGTCTATGCGGCCATACATTCTCTCTTTGTATGCAGCGTTAAGAATCTCGAATCTACGTTCTACAGATTTCTTTGTAAACTGCTGACGCGAACGAAGCTCACGCAAGACACCAGTACGCTCAAACTTCTTCTTGAAACGTTTAAGTGCTCTTTCTACCGACTCATTCTCTTTTACTTTTACCTGGATCATGCTTTACACCTCCTTTCGCTTTCTTTTTATTGGGCTGCAAAGGTATGAAAAAGAATTATATTCCAAACATACAGGTCTGAAGACTTCTAGAAATGAATACGATAAATAACATTGGGCAGAATGCTCAGAGGTCTGCCGTAAGCAACTTTTCCTGGTACTGATCGATCGTAGTATTCATAAAGTCTTACCTGGGTATTGTTTGCATTGATGATGTCAATGGCAAATTCATGGGAAGTTTTCGCTTTATTGATTTTTAAATTAGCCGAGGCATTGACCTGAAAAACATTATCCAATCCCCTTTCATAGGCTTTTGAGTAGTCGAAATACAAATTCTGATCAGGATTTACCGTCAGATTACCTTGTTCATCACGCAGCAAAGGGATGATCTTGCGTGCACCCACATAAAAGAGCTTGGCGTTGATCCCGATCGTTTTGTTTCGTTTCCGGCCCAATGAGACAAACTCCTTCCCTGCGAGGAAATTGAAAGCATAATTCCCGTTATACGCCGAATTTCTTTCCACGCCATCCAGGGTTTTGTATTTCGAGTCATAAACCGAGCCGCTTAGCAGGTAATAAAAATTGCCCGCGAAAAAGCGTTCCAGCGTAAATTCAACACCGAAGTTTTTACCGGTACCCTTACTTACCAAAGCCACATCGTAAAATCCTGCGGTTTCATTGATAGAAGAATAGTAAGTTCCTGCCTCACTTACCGGTAAATCAGAAAGCCCCTGATAGTAAACTTCCAGCTTGGCCAGAAGATTTTCTGAAAACCTTCTCTCTACGCCTGCTACAAAGTGATTGGCTTTCAGTAATTTCAGATTTTTATTGGGTTCTGATATCTCACCAGAAACCTCCTCTACCCGGGCAAAATAGGTACTGATATGCTCCATACGGCTATGTCTGCCATACCCAAGACTTAGAGTCGCACCCTTATTCAGGGATATTCTGGCACTGGCTCTGGGCTCAAAACTGAACTCACCGGTAAGTGGAAGATAGAACTGATGGGCACCAGAAACCAACGTCACTTTTTCATTTAATCTAAACTGCCACGCCAGGTAAGCCCGGTGGTTTTCCATGTTTTTCCTAAGATCAATATCAGTAAGCAATTCACTGCTTCTGCTTCTGGCATGCTGCGTCTGAAAATCATTCATGGATAAAATGTATTTACTTCCAAGTTCCAGTTTATGCCGGCGGTTTACTTTGTAACTAAGTTTAATACCGGCCCGAAAAGAGTCATCGAATAAATCGGATTTGTAATCTGTAAAGCGGGAAGTGGTACTATCACGAATAAAATTGCCCGACAAATCGAGAATAGTACCTGAATGCTCCACCTCTTCATTTTCCCGAATTCCGTTTCCCGAGTAGGTAAGTGAAGTTTCAACAAGTAATTTCTGCGTTACCGGCATTACATGATTAAACCCAACCGTGAAAAGATGATTTCCCAGTGTAAAAGTGCCTTTCCCGGCATAGTCAAATACCTCATTTGACTGAACTGAGTAGGTGTTGGAGAATTCATAGTTCTCCTCAATACTGCTTTTTCCGCCGAGCCCGAAAAATGAGAAAGCTCCGGCATGTTTTGTGGGCAGATTTACCTTAAAAGCTGCATCCTGATATTTCGGAACACCTCCAAAATCTACCAGACCCAGATTATCCACCAAAGCCAGCGTGGAGTACCTGTAGTTAAAAAGGTATGATCCGGAATATCCTTTTTTGAAGGGGCCTTCCAGTGTTGTTTCTATCCCAAGAGCTCCTACGCCAAAGGTGTACTCCCGCTTCTCGTTGTTTCCGTTTCTGAATTTTACATCAAAAACACCGGAGAGCACATCTCCGTATTCAGGGGAAAAGGCTCCGGTATAAAAATCGGAATTAGAAAGCATGTTACTGTTTAAAGCACTAATTGGCCCACCGCTGGAGCCTACATCACCAAAATGATTGGGATTAGGTATTTCCATCCCTTCAAGCCGCCATTGAATGTATTTGGGAGAATTTCCCCGAACCACAATGTCATTATTACCTTCAGGATTAACCGTTACGCCGGCAAAGGAAGATACCATGCGAGCCGGATCATTGAAAGAGCCCGCATACCGCTGAGTCTCCTCCACCGTCACAGAACGGCCACTGATCAGACTCATTTCATTATTCAGGTCTCCTTTATTTTTCCGGGCCTTTACCACTACGTCGTTCATTTGGGTCAATGATTCTCTCAGTTCTATTTGGAGCACCACTTCTTTCCCTGAGGTAACCTCTACATTGCTCAGGATTTTATCTTCGTAACCCATAAAAGAGACTTTCAGACTTACACGACCTACCGGAGTGTCGTCAAACCGGAAACGACCCTCAGAATCGGCAGAAACGGAGACCACTTTCATATTTTGAGTAATCGAAACTGTAGCTCCGGGTAATACGAATTTCCCATCTGCGTCATGTATTTCGCCGCGTACAGTCTGAACAAAATTCTGAGCAAACGAAACAGAAGTTATTAGGCACAAAAGGCCTGCGAGTATTAGAATAGACTTTTTCATTTGAATTAGTTGTTTCCCTACAGACAAGCTCGATACAGAAAACCCCTAATTCGACCAGGATTTTTATCCGATTAAAATCCTGAATATCTTCGTACATAATTTTTGAAGTCTTGCAAATCAGACGTACTACCTCTGCAGATACTGATTTTATACAGCTTGTCTCTCATCTTGATAGAGAACTTGCCGTGATTGATGGTGACGATCACGCATTTTATCATCAATACAATAAAATAGACAACCTGAGTCATTGTGTGGTGATCTATGATGATGATGTTCCGGTTGGCTGCGGTGCCTTCAAAGAATTTAAAGCAGAGGTGGTTGAAATCAAACGAATGTATGTGAGTACGGCAGGAAGATCCAGAGGAACAGGCACCCTTATTTTAAAGGAATTGGAAAAATGGGCTTGGGAGCTGGGCTACAAAAAAACCGTACTCGAAACCGGTAAAAGGCAGCAGGATGCCGTTGCCCTTTATTCCAAAAACGAGTATAAACTAATCCCGAATTACGGACAGTACCAAGGAATTGAAAATAGCGTCTGTTTTGAAAAAGAACTTTAAAATGAGCCGGATTGCCCTGATATTCTCAGTAGCGGCCATACTCACTCTGGCATCCTGCTCCACAAAGGAATTAAACCCGGAAGACCAAAGCCTCAGCGATTTTCAGAAAGAAAGTATCCGCTATTTTCAGGAAGTGGCTCTGGGCTTTGAATTCGGAAACGCCAGTGAAGTCACCCGAAAATGGACAGGCCCTATGAAACTGTATATTTCGGGTTCGAAAGACGCCGAAAACCTGGCAGAAATCCGTAGAATCGTCCAGGAGATCAATGGCTTATGCACAGATGGTTTCGAAATCATCCTTACTTCAGACTCATCTGCCTCCAATTATCACCTGTACCTGGGCAGTGCCAGCAACTATATTAAAATGTATCCCTCACAGGCCACCTATACCCAAAATAACTACGGTCTGTTCAGCGTATTCTGGAATGGAAACCATACCATAACCTCCGGACACATGTATGTTGATACATTTCGGGCTGATAAACAGGCACAACTACACCTTCTTCGCGAGGAACTTACGCAATCGCTGGGACTCGCCCGGGATTCACCCATATATCCCGAAAGCATTTTTCAGGAAAAATGGACCCTCACCACCACCTATGCAGAGATCGACAGGGAACTTATTCGCCTGCTATACCATCCAAAAGTGGGAAATGGACTAAATTCTGAAGAGGTCATCGCTGTTTTGACAGAAATATATATCTCAGAAAATCTGAACTGAAAACAGGTCTTAAGCAACTGATTCGGACAAACCTCCTGATCGATTACTATAAGATTCCTTTCGCCAGATCAAGAATACCGCCCAGTTGTTTAGTGAGAGCAGGCTCTGCTGCCTTAGCGGCAACACCACCTCCGCCGAGTTTGGAAACGTTACCAAGAGCACCGTCCAGCAGAGAACTCATGCCGGAAGACTTATCGCCCAGCACTGATGAGCCAGCTTTCATAAGATTCAAACCGGAGCTGAGAGCACCCAGATTGCTTCCTAATCCACCACTTTTACCACCGAGCAGTTTTTTCACCCGATTGGCACCCGCAAGCATGCGAATGGTATTGATTAATTTCTGAAGCGGCCCTGCCTTCACCTCT
The DNA here is from genome assembly GCA_966250325.1 of uncultured Cytophagaceae bacterium. Lineage (GTDB taxonomy): Bacteria > Bacteroidota > Bacteroidia > Cytophagales > Spirosomataceae > Jiulongibacter. The sequence continues at coordinate 30,793 of CBINGY010000048.1, forward strand.
CCTTTAGAAGCTAACGGGATTAAAGCTTTTAAGCCGCCCATCTGGGATTTCAGTCCCTTGCTAAATTCGTTCTCTTCGCCATCCTCCACCTCTTTTTCGAGAACTCCGGAAAGAGAGGTGAGTGTACTGGCCAGGCCATTGTTATCTCCATTCTCCTGCATTTTGAGAGCCGAACCAAGCAGCCCTTCCAAATCCTGAGAGAAAACAGATTGACAAAAAAGTGTTAGGACAAAAAAGAAAGTTACCTTCTTCATATTCTTTTAGTTGCATTTATTTTTGATCACTTCATATGCTTCCACATAACCCAATTCACCCGCCCGGCTCAAATCCAGACAGCCTGCGTTGGTATTGCCCAGAGCCTGCTGAATTAAACCTCGTACATAAAAGGCTTCTTTGTAAAAAGGATCGAGCACAATGGCGTTATTCAAATCTACTACGGCCTCCCGTTGCATTCCTTCAGAAGACCTCACCATACCTCTGCCAAAATGTGCCTGCGGCAGCGTGGGATTCAATTCTATAGATCGGGTGAGGTTCTCCATGGCATCTTTGTTCTTTCCGCTTCTGAAATGAGACATCCCCCTGAAATAATAGGCTTCGGCCCGGCTATCTGAGAACGAAAGAATGCCGATATCCTCTTTCACGGCGTTTCGTAAACTGGTAAGCGTACTTTCGGGCATCACCGCCGAATACACAAACTTGGTTTCAAGATTCGGATTATTCAATTCAATCGCCTTGTCAAAATCAGCAATAGCAGCCCGTTGATTGTTCAGTTTTGAATAGCTCACGCCCCGGCCATAAAGAGCCTCTATGTGCATGGGGTTAATCCGTAAAGCCGCATCAAAATCCTTAACGGCTCCTGGATAATCCTTTCCTTTGGCTTTGGCAAAACCGCGGTTATAAAAAGCTTCTCCGTCCTGAGGATTGAGTTCCAAAGCCTTATCAAAATCTGAGATTGCGTCTGCGAATTCACCCACTTTCATTCGGCTCATGCCCCGCTCAGAGTAGGTTTGAGCTCTTTTCGGATTAATCTCAAGCGACTTGGAATAATCCAGAATACTTCCTTTGTAATCGCCCAGTTTCGATTTGCAGAATCCCCGGGAAAAAAAAGCCTGATACTTGCTTCCCTGATCATTTGATAATTCCACCACCCGGTTAAAATCAGAAATTGCCTTCCGGTAATCTTCCAGTTTTGCAAGAGTAAAGCCACGTTGAAGATAAGCGTACGAGTCATCAGGGTCAAGCTCTATGGTTCGGTTAAAATCCTGAACCGCCGTTTTGGGATCACCCTGGTCGGCCTCACTCATACCACGATACAGATAAGACGATGATTCCCGCGGATTCAGTTCGATGGCCTTTCCAAAGTCAAGAATGGCACCTCGGTGATCTTTCAAGGCTTGTTTGGTAAGTCCACGGTTAAAATAACTCTGGGCGTTTTCCGGATTCATGGCAATAGCCCTGCTGAAATCGGCCAATGCTCCGGTATAGTCTTTGGCCTTGCTTTTTGAAACTCCTGCTTCGAAGAAATCAGCCGCGGTTTGTTGAGAAAATGAATTGGAATAAACGTAAGATAACGTTATCAGGAAAAGTAGTTTTAATTTCATATTCAAATCAGGATAATCTGGGAAGTGGCTCAAAATTAAGTTATTCACCGAAGAAACAGCGAAAAACGGCCACTTTTTGAGTTAATAGAGAAAAGAGACTCCACTTAAAAGCACAAACAGCAGTGTACTTAATGCCAGTTGCTTTAAGAGGGGATCGGGGTTATCCAGTTTCAAAACTTTAAGTCCATTGAGAACGAATAAGGGAAATGCCAACAAAAAATACCAGGATATATCTCCTCTGAGAAGAACAAAGGCAACCATCGAGGTCATCGCACCCAGCAAAAGAATCCAGTGATAAATGACTGCACCTGGTTTTCCAATCCGAGCGGGAATGGTCAATTTCCCGGCCTTTGTATCGCTGGCAATGTCACGTATATTATTGAGGTTCAGTACACCAGTAGCCAATAAGCCGCAGCTAAGGGCTGGAAGAATATTCACAGGTACAAATCGGTGTGTAAAAAGAAAGTTGCTTCCCAGTACTCCGAGAAGACCAAAGAAAAGAAGTACAGAAATATCACCCAAGCCGGCGTAACCGTAAGGTTTTTTCCCGGCCGTGTAGGTGTAGGCCGCCAGAATCGAAAGCAAGCCCAGACCCAGAAACCACCAGAAAATGGATGAATCGGCCCCTCTGAAAGCCAGATAGAGCAGCGAAATACCTGAAATTAGTGACAAAATGACAAAGAGAATGATAGCTCTAAGCATACTTTGAGCAGAAATTTCACCACTCTGTACTGCTCTGAGAGGACCTACACGCTCTTCTGAATCTGCACCATTCTGGGTATCTCCGTAATCGTTCGCAAAATTGGAGAGGATCTGCAGCAAAATGGTAGTGCTGCAAGCCAGAGCAAATACACGCCAGTCAAATACACTTTGATAAATAGCCAGAAAGGAGCCCATCAAAATACATGACAGGGCCAAAGGCAAGGTACGCGGCCGGGCCGCCTCAATCCAGGATTTCATGCGGCAATATTAAGTATTGAAACCCTTAGATGCCAATCGCAGCTTTAAATTCGGCATCCTCAGGCTTAATCTTAGAAGCGAAGAAATGCGTGACCTGACCATTCTCGTTAATCACGTATTTGCAGAAATTCCAGGTAGGAGCCTTGTCGTTCCAGCCGTTCAGTTCTTTTTTGCTTAGCCATTGGTAAAGTGGATGTTGATTTTCACCGATCACATCTACTTTTGAAAACATGGGAAAGGTAACACCGTAATTCTTTTCGCAGAAAGCGGCAATATCTTCATCTGAACCCGGCTCCTGCCCTGCAAAATTGTTTGCCGGAAAGCCTAAGACTACAACTTTTTCTTTGTGAGCTTCATAAAACTTTTCCCAGTCGGCATATTGCGGTGTGAAACCACACTTAGAAGCCACATTCAGAACGACTACTTTTTTTCCTTTGTATTGACTGAGGTCTACTTCCTTACCTTCCAGACTGGTCATTTTGAAATCATGCAATGAACCCAGAACCGAAATTTCAGATGGTTTCACACTGATCGCCTTTTTATCTGAAAGGATATTTTTAATCGTGGATACATTAAGAATGGCTATCAAGGCCACAGCCAAAAGTGCAAGTCCAAGTGCTATTTTCATTATTGATTTTATTTAACTGAATGTTAGGAATGTAAAGGCGAAGAAACTTCTTCATGGGCATTAACCTATTTGACGAAAATCAGGTTCCCGCGAAACCCATTTCTTCCTCGGCACACACTCAGTTCTCCTTAAAAACTTCTTTCAGCTCCATCTCAAAACCTTCCAGAACACGACTGCCTATGGAATCATCTTCAATGATGGGTTGGTAGTTAACAAACCGGCCGTTTTCCAGAAAATACTGCCAGATTACCTTTTCCGAAGGGTCAACCATCCAGTATTCTTCCACCCTTCGTTAACTGTTTACTTTTGCGTATATTCTTTCATTCGGAGTTTCAACCTTTGGGAAATACCCACCTCGTCATCCGACTGCGTCAGGCTGCCACTCCTCCCAGGAGGAGATTTTTATAATTTCACTACATCTCCTTCAGTTCACTCACCACTTTGGTAATGGTTTGTTTGGCATCTCCGAAAAGCATGAGGCAGTTATCGTAACCAAAGAGCTCATTTTCAATACCAGCATAGCCTTTTCCCATGCTCCGTTTCGAGACAATTACTGTGCGGGCTTTATCGGCATTCAGAATAGGCATACCGAAAATCGGACTCTGCGGGTTGGTTCGTGCGGCCGGGTTCACCACGTCATTGGCCCC
>CBINGY010000049.1:0-32844 GCA_966250325.1 uncultured Cytophagaceae bacterium
CATAGTAATCCTGTCGCATGCCCCGCTTTTCAAGATTTGAAGTGTACTGATAAATAAATTCCTGCTCATGATTGATCTGATCCACCACCAGATCTTCCTTTCTGTTCTTTTTGTAGGAATTTGAAGCCCAGAGATTTCCAAGATACTGACCCACATCAGGGGGCAACACATATCTGAAAAGAAACTGGCAAAGGGGGTTGGCAAAAAGCAAACTTTTCAGCAACTTATACGACTTATCTCCCGGGCCCAGGCCATCGCCATGCCCTATGTGAAACTTTTTATTCGCGATGGTGAAATCTGATGGCGTTCTGATAACCTGTGCACCAAACTCCTTCGAAAAATAATCCATCATCCAGAAATCATGGTTTCCGGGAAATATAAAGAGCTTTACTCCGGCATCTGAAAGAGCTGCCAGTTTACCAAGCAGTCTCACATAACCTTTGGGCACGGTAGAGTGATACTCAAACCAAAAGTCAAAAAGATCTCCCATCAGAAAGAGAAACTGGGCATCCTCCGATATTTCATGAAGCCAACTCACAATACGCAGCTCACGCTCCAAACTGGCTGCATGTGTGGGTGCTCCTAAATGAAAGTCTGATACAAAATAGGCTTTTTTGCCGGGCTGGAGTGGTATGTTCATGGGCAACAAATATAAAGTGATTTTGTGAGTACTTGATTTCTCATGTGTATGCTTCATTCCCCGGATAGATAAATAATCTCAGACAAGGAAACCGATCCTTTAGGAAAGCGTATATTTCCATTATGAAAAAGATTATCACCTTCATAATTTGTCTCGCAATTCCACTTACAGTGGGGGGTATCTCGGGTTTTGCCACAGTAACGGGGCTTAATTCGTGGTATAACACTTTAAACAAACCATCATTTAACCCGCCAAACTGGCTTTTTGGGCCCGTCTGGACCTTCCTCTACATTCTCATGGGAATCGGACTTTATCTGATCTGGCAGAGTCCAAAGAATCAGGAACGAAAAAACGCCCTTATAATCTTCGGGCTTCAGTTATTCCTCAATTTTTGCTGGAGTTTCATCTTCTTCTATCTTGAAAATCCCGGGCTGGCCGTTCTCGAGCTTACAGGGCTATGGGTTACTATCTGGATGATGATATTTTACTTCCGTAAAGTTAACAAAACAGCTTCCTTTATTCAGGTTCCCTATTTGCTCTGGGTAACGTTTGCCGGTATTCTTAATGCGTCCATATTGTGGCTGAATTAGACCGCCAAATTCTGCCTCTTGCCACCTTTCTTTTATTAATTGTCGATTTGACACCTAAAATATCTTTTCATCGCTACGGGCTTGATTGAGAATTCGCTACTTTCGATCATATTTTCAATAACAACCCTATGAAAAGAAGATTTCTTACAGGCATCTTATTGCTGGTAACCCTCCTTATTTCTACGCTGACACAGGCTCAGCAAATCTCCAAGGAATATCTGATGCTCCTCACCCGCGAGTGGAAAGGAGACCGTTTTGACGATGGCAGACCCAAAGTACCCGATCAGATCATTGAACGGATGAAAAAAGTAACTCTGGAAGAGGCCTGGGCGGTACTCCGGAACAAAAACTACCGCTATCAGTTTGAGGGAAACTGGCAAACCATTAATCCTGATTCCGTACTGGTAGGCCGTGCAGTAACTGCTATTTTTACCCCGGGAAGACCTGATATTCAAAAGGCTATCGACGATAAAGGGCACAAGGAAGACGGCAGAATTCAATCGCAGAATGCCTGGCCTATTGACCTTCTCGTTAAAGGAGACGTCTATGTAGTAGATCAGTTTGATGCCTATGTGGACGGCCCTACGATCGGCGACAATCTCGGCAATTCGATCTACGCCAAAACAGGCAATGGAATCGTATATCAGGGAGCAGTAAGAGACATTAACGGACTGAAAGAAATCGGTGGTTTCACTTCTTTCTTTAAAAGTTACCACCCTTCTCACCACCTGAACAGTGCAGAAAGAGCACTTAACACCACCCTGGTTGGAATCAACCAACCTACCCGAATTGGTGCCGCCACCTGTATGCCGGGTGACGTGGTACTGGGTCGTGACGGCGGAGTCCTTTTTATACCTCCACACCTGGCAGAAGAGGTGGTAAAGGTTTCAGAGGTGGTTCGTTTACGTGATATGTTTGGTCATGAGAGACTTCGTGAACAGAAATATACCCCTGGCCAGATAGATACCAGATGGTCTGAGGAGATCGAAAAGGATTTTTCACAATGGCTGCGTGATCATATCAATGAACTTCCTGTTAAGCCTGAGCAAATTCAGGAAATTCTTAAAAACAGGACCTGGTAGTCAAAACTCATTAAAACGTATAATATAAACCATTAATAATCACCCAAAATGAAATCATCAAGAAGAGATTTTCTAACCAAAGCGGCCATTACTTCTGCCTTTGCAGCGGCCCCGTTGGCAAATTTCGGAAGAGAATATACGCAGGCGATTGATCGTACACCGAAAAGCTCTGCTCCTTCTGACCTCAAAATCACAGACATCAAATGTGGCTATATCCGAAACGGAGGAAGCCTGTTTGTAAAGATCTATACCAATCAGGATATTGTAGGGCACGGTGAAGGGGTAGATGCAGTAGCAGGGACGTACCATCTTGTGAAAAGAATGGGGTTCTTCCTTAGAAACCAAAACCCACTGAATGTAAATCGTCTTTTTGAGCAAATCAGGAAAGCAGGGTTCTTTCAGGGTGGTCAAAGTGGTATGTATGTGGCCGTACTTACTGCCATAGAAACCGCTCTTTGGGATATTGCCGGTAAAGCACTCGGTTTGCCCGTTTATCAGCTTCTTGGAGGTAAATTCAGAGATTCAGTGCGTGTTTATATGGATACCGCCCTGTACCAAAACCGGCTTCCAAAACCAGAGGATTTTGCCAAAGCCGCCCGCGAAGCTGTGGACATGGGCTTTACTGCCGTAAAATTTGACCTGGACCAGGCCAATGACCCCAATAAGTATGATCGCTTTAACTGGACTGCATCGCCTGCTGAGTTGCAAAGAATGTATGATCAGATGGCCGCAACAAGACAGGAGGTTGGCCCCAATATAGACATCTGTGCGGATATGCACGGCCGTTATGATGCTATCACTGGTGAAAAAGTGGCCAAAATGCTCGAGCCGCTGAATCTTATGTGGCTCGAGGAACCCATTCCTGCAGAAAATACCGATGCTTACCGAAAAATTACGGAGTCTACCTCCACCCCTATCTGTGCCGGGGAAAACCATTACCTGGCCTATGGTTTTAGACCCTTGCTTGAAAGTGGAGCCGTAGACATCATTATGCCTGATTTACAGAAAGCGGGCGGACTTGGCGAAGGCCAGCGTATCGCTAACCTCGCAAACCTTTACTATGTGCCTTTTGCTCCGCATATGGTGGCCTCTTATCTGGGAGCTATGGCTTCGGCACATGTTTGTGCATCGGTTCCAAACTTCATGATTATGGAGTGGCAGATCTATTTCCATAAAGATCCAATGTTTAAGGAAATCGTTACGTTTGAAGGCGAGGCTGTAGAAAACGGCTTTATCCGGGTAAGAGACGTACCGGGTATAGGCGTAGAAATAAATCAGGAAGCTATGAAGAAATACGCACCGGAAGGAATTCCTTTCTTCGAATAAACTCTTCTGAATCAGTCATAGTTAGAGACGGAATACTTGCCATTCATGTAAAAGTGAAACTTCCTTGGCAGGTGTTCCGTTTCTTTGTATGGTAAAATCAAACTACTCTGATATATGAAGAAACTTATTGACCCTTTCAGTTTGCTTATTGCCCTGTTTATTGCTTCCTTTTCCACAGCTATGGCACTGGATACCAATCAGACCAGAGAAAATCTGATTGCTGATTTTGAGCGGGCCAAAGCCTACACTCAGGACTATATGAATGCTATGCCGGCAGAAAGTTTTTCTTACAAACCTACGGCAGATGTACGGTCGTTTGCTCAGCAATTCCTGCACATTGCCGGTGCAAATTACTTTTTTGCCTCGTCCATTTCCGGTGTGGAAAACCCGAAGGCGGGTATCGAGTTTGAAAAGCTTGACGAGTACCAAACCAAAGAGGCGTGTATGAAGGCTGTAACTGAGAGCTATGATTTTGTCTTGAACGTCCTGAAAAAGAGCTCTTCAGCCGATCTGGAAGAAACTATTAAACTGTTTAATCAGTTTGAAATGACCAAAGCGGTAGGCTTTGCCAAGGCTTTTGAACATGGGGCTCATCACAGAGGCCAAACCACCCTCTATTTAAGATTGAAAGGAGTAACTCCTCCTTCAGAAAGACTTTTTTAATTTTGACGGACGTATCGGGCAGCTTGCCCGATATTTTTTTCATGTTTGTGAGATTAATTTATCTCCTATTGCGTTAATTTCTTCGCACACTGTCTTCTACTGTTATACGGGTGAAAAAGTTATTGTTTTTATTTTTACTACCACTGGCTGTTTATTCTGCCGAGTTGCCCAGGGAGGCGGTCTTAAAAGCCCCACCCAGGATCATCCGCACTTGCTGTGCATTTGGTGATGAACTCAAAATGGCAGGCGTTCCTTTCAAAAAATACTCTGATCTCAGTTCCCTCGAATTGCTGGGACCGCATAAATATTTGGGGAGCAACCAGGAAAAAAACGGAATTATATACACACATCGTGGAGGATTTATTGACGTGGGCCACCTTAGAGACCAGGCTGACTGGACGGCCTATCTATACACCGTTATCAAAAAGAATCTCGGTTCATATTATGAATCAGACCTGGGACATGAGGGCGGAAATAAAATCTTACGTCTCAAAATACCAGGCAACCTGTCAGAGGAAGATCAAATGAAACTGGCTGCAAAAATTGCATACGATCTTTCCATCTGGCATGAAATTGCTACCTTTTATGGTGCCAGTACGGTGCCTTTGGTACCGGAGAGATACTCTGCTTTCAGTATGGAAGATGCCTATTCCAACATGCTAGGTGCTCAGCTTGGCCTGAAAGCCCTAAAAAGTGATAAGCCATTTGAGCAGGCTATGACAGAATTACTTTTTCAAAAACTAGTGGAATTAGAAGCGGTTTCTTCCATTCAGGAAACCAAGGAGGCCATGGATCTGGTAAAGGACGACTGGTGGACAGATGCATACAGACTCCCAAGTAGAAATGTACTTCTTAAAAGAGAATTTGATGTGGAAGAATGCCTGCAACCCTGGCTGGTGGAGGGATTTCAATTACGTGACTCGCCACCGGTGATCAATTGCCTTGATTCCGAGGATAGTGCCGGAGTTTCATTTGATGAGTATTATGATCTAAATATCAGACTTAACTACAAATTCCCGCTACGGAAATTATTCCCGAAACCAATTAACAGAATTATCACTCAACGTGATTTTAAAGTACTGATTGATAACGCCATTATCAGAGCCAGGCAAACCAGATAATGTCTTCTCCCGGGTAATCCTTTCAGCTATCAAAATTAATTTAAACCACTCTTCATTTGCTAAAGCCATCCATGTACTTTGTATAGCATAGTACCTTGCGGATGGTGTATCTTTGAAATGTCAAAAGGACGAAAAAGCTATAAACATTAAATTATATAAAGACATGAAAAAGCTATTTAGAATTAAAGGATCAGGAAGCATGTTAGGTGGTGTAGCCGCTGGTTTAGGACACTACTTTGATATTGACCCCACATTGGTAAGAGTATTATTTGCATTAGGCTTTTTTACACCGTTTCCGGTAGTACTTACCTATATCATTCTCTGGATAGTAATGCCCAGGAGTGAAAGATATGAGCTTAACGCTGCTTAGAATTTAGGGTTAGAATGAGGGTTATAAACCGGCTGAAGTTTCTTTTGCCGGTTTTTTATTGCTCTTTGGGCACTATAAGGGCCATTAAAAGATAGATTAGAATAGGGGAACCAATTCCTACAAAAGTAATTACGGCCCATAATACCCGAATTAAGGTCGGATCAAGTGCGAAATACTTCGCCAAGCCACCACAAACGCCCAGAAACATCGCCTCGGGGCCCTGGGTACGTGTGAGTCTTCTAGGATTTTCCATGTCTGCTTGTATTTAATAATGCTACGAAAAACAGAATAAAAAACTAAACTCCCAAATACTACACGGTGTTTGACAGGCGGTTTATGTTCTATACGGAAAAACTCTCTCCGCACCCACAGGTTCTTGAGGCATTCGGATTTTTAAACTGAAATCCCTTTCCATTAAGACCGTCTGAAAAGTCTAGTTCGGTGCCAATCAAATACAGGAGACTCTTCTTATCTACAAAAATTCTTACTCCTTTATCTTCAAACACATGATCACTTTCACGTTGAACACCGTCAAATTCAAGGTCATACATTAACCCTGAGCAACCACCCCCCTGTACACCTACGCGAATACCCTGTGTACCATCCTTACCCTCTTTGGCCTTTAGTTCTTCTATCTTAATCCTTGCCTGCTCCGTTACAGTTACCATAATTTCGTTAAATTGCTCTACCTTTTGTAATCAACTTTCTAACCAATCCGTTCGGGCAAAAGTTCATGGCTGATGCATTCTACAGAAAATCCAATCTGGAAAAAGCTTATCCGAGAAAGGATGCTCAAACCAATATGCAAAATTATGAGCATTTACGCTCGGATTTGCAAACGGGTGATCTTTTGTTTTTCTCGGGAGACCACTGGATTTCCTCGTTGATCAGAGTAAGATCCAGATCGGCCTGGAGTCACCTTGGTTTTGTAATTAAAATTGAAGAAATGGATCGGGTATTTCTGGTGGAGTCTGTTCTGGAGACTGGTGTGCGAATGATACCCATGTCTAATGTATTTAAAGATTATGACGGCCAAAATGAGCCGTATGGTGGCAGGATAGCATGGGCCCGCTACCGATCGATTGCTGATTCTGAGGAGAAAAAACAAAAAATAAAAGAATTTTGCCTGGATAATCTTAGTAAGCAATACGATCATTCCGAGTATTACCGAATGCTCTGGAGAACTTTCATTGGGCTTCGGGAGATTTTTGAAGACAATAAATATACATGTGCCGAACTGGTAAGAAGTGCATTCCTATACGCAGATCTTCTTCCTCCTAAAGAACGTTCCTATTTTATTAGTCCGGGTGCATTCTGGAGACTCCCGGGTATGGATGTTATGCGTATTCTAATTTAGCGTACAATAAAAGGATACGTTCTTCCCGAAGCTGATTTCAAGAAATATTTCCCGGGATAGAGATCTGATACCACGATAAATCCCTGACGAATTTCCGATTGCCCGACCTTCTTTAACAAAACACCTTTCAAATCAATTAAAAGAAGTGTCTCTCCATTTTCAAAACCCTCCATGAAAAGTACTTCACGGACAGGATTCGGATAAATAACCGGCTCCTTTTGAGTGCTTGCGGACAAAACCTGCTCTCCCGAGACCAACTCTTCAATTCGTACCGACCGTAGTGAAATTCTGCTTTCCGCAGAGCCCAGGTCAAAAACAAAACGGGCCTTTTGATCTGAGGGCGAGGTCATAGAAAATGTATATATATAGTCCTTGTTATCATCCGTAAAACTTAGTCCCGTGTATCCCGAATAACTACTCCATGGAGATACAGACATCCCCAGATAAGATGTGATAGTAACATCTTTATCTGACTTACCAGTAATACTTACCAGGTAATTTTTCCCTCTTTCAAGCGGAATGTTTCCGAGGCTCAGCTGAACATGCCAGCCCTCTGCAGAGGCTTTGGTAACTGCAATGTTTAAATCGCCACCGGTTCGATCCATTGATGCTTCGGCTGGTTGATTGACCTGCAAATTCCAGCCGCCCAAAGTTTGATAAAAGTCAGATTCATACAGTATTCTACGGTCAGTTTGTATGGGTGCAGGTAATGGGTTTCTCAGTAAGGCGTCTACAAGAGGAACATTGTATTGATTTGTAAGAGGATTGAAAAAACCAAAACCCGCACTAAACTCCCAGTAAGCCCAGCTAAACCCCTGCTCTTCAAACCATCTGGCCAGAAAAGAGGTCCAGAGCCCCCTGCTCTCCAGATCAGCTTTGCCGTAGGCTCCAAACTCACCAATATGTACCGGAATATTTTTTTCTTTTGAAAAGGTTTTCAGGTACTCAAACTGGCTTTTGAGGCTTTCCTGATCCAAATCGGTGTTTTTCCAAACGGTACCAAGCCATGGATCTGAATTCTGCACCCACTCAGCCCCTTGATGCGTGAAAGAAAATGGCTCGTAATAGTGAATCGTAAGAATAAGGTTGGAATCTTCCGGTACCTGTAACTGTGGCAATCCGGCGAGACCTCCATAAAGAGCCACACCCAAAAGTACTGCCCTCTCTGGATTATCTTCACGAATCACATCAAGAGCCTCCCTGAAATAGGAGTTCCATAAATCTGGTGTCAGGTTTCCATGAGGTTCGTTCAATACTTCAAAAAGAAGGTTTTCGTCATAGCTCTTGAATGCGGTAGAGATCTGCTTCCATTGACTTAAAAAGCGAGCTTTTGCGTTTTCGGGATTGTCAAAAAGCTGATCATGATGGTGCATGTTAATGATTACCAAAAGACCAGCCGATCGGGCTTTATCCACCACATACGTAATTCTCTGAAGAAAATCCGGATTGAGGGTATATGGAGCGGTTTGTAAAGCACGATCAGGGACATCCCAGGTTATAGGAATACGAACATGGTCAAAACCTAAACCCGCAATACGCTCAAAATAATCATCCCGGAACGGATTCCCCCAGGCATTTTCATCAGGTGCCTCAAACATGTTACCCATGTTCACGCCCCGACCAAGCCGCTGATTTATTTCAAAAGCATTTTGGGATTGAGCCTGAAACATAACCAGAAGCCATAGACCTGTAAACAAGTGTTTTAAACCGGGAAAAATCATAGTTCAAAATTACGAAATTTCAGGATTGAGGAACTTTCCATTTTAATTGTTCATTGAAGAAAAAGGGTCTATTAGAACAAAGCCGCACAAATAACCGTTATATTTTTATCAAAGGCTTATCTTTGAATACTAAAATTGCGTTAGAAATGGAAACCATTACTATTAAAGCAGAACCTGATAAAATGAAAGCCTTGAAAAACTTTCTCAAGGCTTTTGATATTTCCTTCACCAGCTCTAAAGCAATGGAAGAATCTCCCTATGACACGGCATTTGTGGCTAAGATTCAAAAAGCCTGTGAGGAAGACTCTTTTGAAATCGACCCAAAAAATCTATGGGAAAGTATAGGGTCGAAGTAAAAAAAAACAGCACTTAAAGAACTGCAGAAAATCAAAGTTTCAGGTAGAAAGGCTGATTTGATTAAGCTCGAAAGAATTTTTGACGAGCTATCCGAGAATCCGTATGAGGGTACAGGCGAACCTGAAAAACTAAAGCACAACTTATCGGGCTACTGGTCCCGAAAGATCAATAAAAAGGATAGATTGATTTATGAGGTCAAAGAAGAAATAGTCACTGTTTTTGTATTGTCTGCACTTGGACACTACTCTGACCACTAATTACACAAACAACTACATAAAAGCACTTTACCAACAATTAAGCAATTGGCTAATCCTTAAATATTCTTAACTACGAAAAAAATCGTACCAGATAGTTGCATCTACGAAACCAATCGTATTACATTTGTTACGAAACTAATCGTAGTTATGACAAAGCCTACAGAATCAGAATTAGAAATCCTTCAGGTATTATGGAAACATGGGCCATCATCGGTGAGATTTGTCAACGATGAACTGAGTAAAGTCAAAGAAGTAGGCTACACTACCACGCTAAAAATTATGCAGATCATGCATGGGAAGGGACTTCTCGACAGACAGGAAGAGGGAAGGTATCATGTGTACCAACCCACCGTTTCTGAAGAGCATACCCAGAAACATCTGCTCGAAAAATTTGTAGAATCCGCTTTTGGAGGATCTACCATGAAAATGGTCATGCAGGCTCTGGGCGGCCACAAAGCCTCTGATAAAGAACTTGAAGAGATAAAGAAACTGCTGGAAAACCTGAAAAAGTAACCTGTAACCCTTACTGAAGTTCACAGGAAAATAGGAAATAGAAAACCAATACAAATTATGAATAAGCTACAATCAATTATCGAAACTCCTCTGGCCGGAATACTGGGCCAGACCCTGCTTCACTCCATTTGGCAGGGGGTTCTCATCGTTTCTGCGTATCTGGTCATCCAGAGGCTACACACAAAATCTGATCAGAAAGTTTGGCTGGGACTTGGAGCATTTCTGGCTCAGACCGCAGGTTCATTACTTACCTTCTTTTATCTGCTTCCTGAAAAACCAGAGTTAGCCAATTCGGATGCGGTCTCGCCCGACATTACTTTCACCTTTAGTAACTTACTTAAAACTGAGGTTACCCAATCTTATTTTGAACGGATTCAGGCCAACTCTCACTGGATTTTTGCCGGCTGGCTCATTGGATTTTCCTTCCTTATTATAAGACAACTTGGAGGGCTGGCTTACCTGCACTATCTGAAACAAGCGGGTACTTCAAAACTGAATACCAAAGCAGAAGGGGCATTAAAGCGTGTAATGGAAAAACTAGGCACTTACACCCCTTCTTTTGACGCAAAAATGTCTCTCAAAGTAAGTACAGCTATGGTTCTGGGGCATATTAAGCCTGTCATGCTGCTTCCGGCTGCACTCGTGACAGGTTTAAGCAATGAACAACTTGAACTTATTATAGCTCATGAAATAGCCCACATAAAACGAAGTGACTTTCTGATCAATCTGATTCAGACCTTAGCCGAAAACCTGTTCTTTTATCACCCGGCATACTGGCTGGTGAGTTACCAGATCAGGGAAAACAGAGAGCACGCCTGTGATGAATTTGCTGCAAGTCTGACAGGAAACCGTATACTTCTGGCAGAAACCCTTGCTCAACTTCAATTAAGCCGGACCACTCCATCTTTGGCTATGGCCTTTGGCAAACAGAAAATGCCTGTTCTCGCACGCATTGAACGCCTGCTAGGGGTGACCCCAAAAAATCATACATCCAGGTTTACGGCGTTCATTCTGATGTTGTCTGGTATTGTTGCACTTAGCTTTACTCAGGACAATAACGCTCAAAAGACTTCTGTAAGCATATCAGATCCAATAATCCGAGAAGTATCAGATCTGGCTATCATGGAAAATATAATTCCGGAAATATCCATGCTGCCAGATACAGGACGACAGAGAGAACATATCTACATGGGTTTTGGAGATGATGACATTCAGATGCGAAACCAAAATTATGATGTAAAAATTAATGAAGATGGTATTCTGGTTAATGGGGTGGCTCAGGAATTAACTGATGCTCAGCGGAAAAATCTCAGAAAGCATTTTTCGGCCATTAAAGAAGCCTCTGCAGACCTGGATATAAGAACAAAAGACATCCAGATAGAATCTGAAAAAATGCAAAAGATTCATGAAGATATTCAGGCAAGATTTCCCGGGAACCCGGACGAAGATCCTGAATTTCAGAAATCATTAAAGGGCATTGAAGAGATGGGTAAAGAAATTCAGAAATATGCCATGATTTACCAAGAGGAGGTTCAGAAACTAAATTTCAAGGATGCAGATTACGAGAAGAAAATGGATGAACTCAGCAGGGAATTTGAGGCCAATATGAAATCGTACGAAGAAAATATGCAGGTCCTTGAAAAAAATATGGAGGGATTCTCTGAAAAAATGAAGGAGTATGAACTTGTGATAGAGCAGGAACTGGAGGTTCCCATCTCAAAACTTCAAGCAGTGGTGGAAAAGCAGGAAGTGTATATACAGGAAGCTGCTCAGAAAATAGAAGTCAATCACGAAGCCATTCTTCAGATGTTACCAGCCGAGGTGAGAGAGAGTTTCGGTGATGTGCCGAAACCCGTAAAACCACCCAAACCGCCCAAACCAGCGAAGCCTGCCAAAATTTCTCCATTACCTCCTGCCAAAACTCCACCTGTACCTCCAAAACCAGGCAGGTAAATTCTATAACCCTTCTGCAAGATGTGCAGAGGGTTTTTTGCTTATTTCTTTAGATTTTTGATGATGCAGAAATTATTGGGGAATATTCGAAGCTGCAACCTGTGCAGCAGCCACCTGCCACATGGATGCAGACCTGTATTGCAGGCATCATCCAGAAGCAAGATAGCGATCATAGGCCAGGCACCGGGCAGAAAAGTGCATGAAAGTGGAATTCCCTGGGACGATAAAAGTGGTGATACTCTTAGAACCTGGATGGGTGTGTCAAAAGAACAATTTTACGATCCGGATCTCTTTGCACTTATTCCCATGGGCTTCTGCTACCCGGGTAAAGGAAAAAGCGGCGATTTACCTCCTCGTCCCGAATGTGCTGCCGAGTGGCATGAGAAACTTTGGGATGAATTAAGAGAAATCAAACTCACCTTACTCCTTGGACAATACGCCCAGAACCATTATCTGAGAGTGAACGCCCGTTCAAACCTGACGGAAACCGTCTTGAATTTTGAAGCATATTTGCCCGAATTTTTTCCTTTGCCACATCCTTCACCGCGGAATAACATTTGGCTAAAAAAGAACAGTTGGTTCATCGCCAATAATCTACCGGCATTGAAAAACCTCATTTCTCCACTGATTTCTCAATCACTTATTCTTCCCTGAAATTATTGAGAAGATAAATCGCTTCTGTTTTTGAATTTATTTCAAGCTTCCTGTAAATGTTCCGGAGGTGAGTTTTCACGGTATTCGGACTAATGAAAAACGAGTTTCCAATTTCCTGGTACGTGAATCCGTTACAGTAAGCCAGTAGCACCTCTTTTTCGCGGCTGGTCAGCAAAGCCAGTGCTTTGTTAGAGAATTCTGAATTTATGGGAATCACTGCGGCTACTCCTTCATTATCAAAAGCGTAATTGACCGTTCGCTCTTCCGGCATTTCGGAAACCAAAAGATTTACCTGATGGGTATAAATCCAGAACAATTGAGCCAGTAAACCAAATAGAGTAAAAACATACACAAGCTCCCTTCCGGTGATCCATTGAAAATAATTCAAACCTGAAAAAGTAAGAAAAGATGTAAAAGGCAGAAAAAACGATAGTAGAAAATTCCCCAGATACTCATTGAACTTAAGCGTACGCATAACCCAAAAGAAAGAGATACCAAAAGAAGTGAAGATGAGTATCCAGAAAATGGTTTCTGAAATAAACAATGCAATGCTCTGAGAAAGGCCAAGAAAAAGCCTGATTATTTCATTGAGGAAAAGTAGGTAAAGTGCCGCCAGAAATACCCGGGATAAGGAAGGTGAACCGGAGGCAGAGACCCTGGTGAGTTTTCTGATCAGAAATAGGAATAGAAAAACAGGAAGGTTCCTAAAAAGATGAAGCGAACTCAACGGAATTCCAGGCAGCAATCCCTGCACTTTCAAAGACTGTGCACATAAAAATGATCCCAGTATAAACCCCCAGAAAGCGAGGTCGCGATACACAAGCATACCAAGCTTAATTCCGCTCCATGCAATTAATATACACAGTGCACAAATAGCTCCCGCAAGCCCCGCCGTCAGCAGAATAATCATAGTTAAAAATGATCTGATTGTAAAAATACCACATTTGGGTGAGGGCAGGTCTCACCATTCTCCCCCATTTTCACGAAAAAACAAACTACCATGAAACAACTCCTACCATCCATGTTGGCTGCCGTGCTTTTCAGCCTCACTGTCTCTGCTCAAAGCGTGCTCATTGAACCTGGCAAACAGGGAATTAATGCCAATGAGGTTCAAAACAGGACGTTGAAAGTACAAGGAAACGGGCTTTTGGTGCAATCCAGCTTTTACGAAGTTCCGTTATCAGGCTCACCGGTCTCCAGCAATCTCATCAACAATTCTCTGATAAACATCTCTCAACAAAGTACAGGTATTATACTCGACCCAAACGGTAACTCAAATTACCTGGCTAATACGACATATAATGCCAGAGCCAGAATAACTCATTCCAGCACACCTCCTTCAGGTGCCGAAGTACGTGGTATGAAGTTCCGATTCATTAGTCTGGACATGGACATGACCGGCGATACGCTTTTTTTTAGCAGAGACGCCGCACGAACTCAGATTATTGCCAAATACACCGGTTCACAAATCCCTCAGGATTTATTGGTTTACGGTTCAGATATTGATATCTACCTACACTTCACCGCTAACGGCGACAGCGAAACAGGAACCGGCTTTGAACTTAGCTTCCAACTTCTCTATGACACCGAAAGTATATCCAATATCAGTCAGGTGCTTGGAGGCCCTACCCTCCTTTTTGAATCGGGCCGGGGAACTTTCAGGGCAGGAGATTTCCCATCGGAAGAGTTGCTAAACCGGGGTGTTAATTCTGTGGCTTTTGGAAAATCTAAGGCATCTGGAGAGAGCTCGCTGGCAGCAATGAATGGAATTGCATCGAATAGGTTTTCCATTGCTCTTGGAAAAGACGCTGTGTCTTCGGATGTTGGAAGTATAGCTTTCGGACAAGGGGCGGTAGCCTCGGGGGAAGGTGCAGTGGCTTTTGGTGGCGGAGGATTAACTACAGCTGTTTTCGGAGGAAGTACGAACGAGGCATCTGGAGATTATAGTTTCGTTTTCAACGGTGGAAATGACCTCCACAATACCGCCAGCGGAAACTCCAGTACCGCAGGCGGAATGAATTCAACCTCATCGGGAGATGCTTCTTTTTCAATTGGAAGAACCACCACCGCATCTGCCAATTATGCCGTTTCCATGGGTCAGAATACCCTGGCCTCCGGTGTAAATTCCATGGCAATGGGCTTTAATGCAACCGCCAACAGCTATGCCATGACCGCCTTGGGAAGATACAATGTGCTGAGTTCAACGCCCTCTTCGTGGTCAGCGGGCACGGCACTTTTCGTGGTGGGCAATGGTACTTCTTCCGGCGACCGCAATAACGCTCTCACGATTCTGAAAAACGGGCGAATCGGAGTCAATGAATCATCAATCAGCGATTCCCGTCTTAGAATAAGACATGATTCATCCATCTCCGATGCTCACATTTCTCTTTATGAAGAAGAAAATGATTTTGCTAGATTGACTTTCAAAAACACTCTTAATTCTAATTACTGGACCATTGCGGGCAGAACAAGAGATGGAAATACACCGGCTTACCTTAATTTTTATTACAATGAGGTAGGAGATATTCTTCAGCTCGAAGGTTACAGTACCTACGGATTAATGAGAGTCAATGGGCAATTGAGGGTGAGCAATAATGCCATTTTTTCAGGATTTACCCAGACTGCCGACCTCTACAGCACCGGGGCCATTACCGCTGCCGGAAACATTTGTGCAGCAAACATTTCATGTTCGTCAGACCTGCGTTTGAAAAAAGAAATCTCGCCTTTGAAGTTCAACTGGTCTGAAATTAACCTCTTAAATGCATTTACCTCAGAGTGGAAAGACAAGAGCCGGGGCGATGGCCTCCAAACGGGCCTTATTGCTCAGGAGGTTCAGCAGGTTTTCCCTGAGTTTGTAGTTAAAGATTCTAACGGGTATTTGTCAGTAAATTACATTGGCCTTATCCCCCATTTACTTGAGGCTGTGAAGGATCTGAAATCAGAAAATGATCTTCTGAAAGCGAATATTTCCTCCTTAAATCAAAATTTTTCGAAAAAAATCGCCGGGCTTGAAAACCTCATGAAAGATCTTCAGTTGCAACTGCAAAAATCAACCGGAAGTCGATAGATTTCGCGGATAGTTGAGGCTATCCTTATCTTTTCAGATATTTAGAGCCTCATTTTAGCCTTACCCTATGAACTATCAACGTCTTATTCTTCTTATTCTTTGCCTGAGTGCCTCATTTATGGCCTGCAAAGAAAAAACACCCAAACGCCCAAACATCCTTTTCATTATGTCTGATGATCATGGATATCAGGCTATTTCTGCGTATGACAGTACACTTATTCAGACGCCAAACATTGACCGAATAGCCAATGAAGGCATGCTTTTCACCAATGCCTGCGTGACCAATTCCATTTGTGCTCCTTCCAGAGCCGTAATTTTGACCGGTAAGCACAGTCATCTGAACGGAAAAATTGACAATAATTTCCCGTTTGATACCACGCAGATGACTTTCCCGCAGTTACTGCAAGCCAATGGTTATCAGACTGCCATGTTTGGCAAACTACACTTTGGCAATAACCCGAAAGGCTTTGACGAATTCCAGATTCTGCCGGGACAAGGACGCTATTACAATCCCGAATTCATCACCAAAAAGGAAGGAAAAAAGACCATTTCGGGTTATGTGACTGACATTATTACTGACCTCACTATCAATTGGCTAAAAACCGAAAGACAGCAAGATAAACCTTTTTTCATGGCCTATCTGCATAAGGCCCCTCATCGCGAGTGGCTGCCTGCTGAGCGGCATTACAAAGAATTTACCAAACGCACTTTCAAAGAACCCGAGACACTTTTTGACGATTACAGCGGTCGGGGAAGTGCTGCTCACGAAGCCGAAATGAACCTGCTGAAGCACATGAACTGGGCCGGCGATTCGAAAATTTATCCTGAAGTAATGGATGAGCTGGGAATTCCGGAGACCGCCGGATGGGACAAAGGAGCATTTGACCGCGAAGTGGGTGCAATGGATGCCGCACAAAGAGCTAAATGGGACGCTGTTTACGGGCCCATGAATGAGCAATTCAAAAAGGATTACCCCAAAATGACCGCCTCAGATAAAATGAAATGGAGGTATCAACGCTACATGCAGGATTATCTAGGCAGCATCGCTTCTGTAGATGAAGGTGTAGGTCGCGTACTCGACTACCTGGAAGAAAGTGGCCTTGCCGAAAATACCATTGTGATTTACACCTCAGATCAGGGTTTTTATCTGGGAGAGCACGGCTGGTTTGACAAACGCTTTATCTACAACGAATCATTCAAAACACCGCTTCTGGTTCGCTGGCCGGGAGTTATAAAGCCAGGTAGCCGCAACACACAGATGGTACAGAATCTAGATTTTGCACAAACCATACTGGAAGCAGCGGGTATTCAGGCTCCATCAGACATGCAGGGGGAAAGTCTGATACCGATTTTCAAAGGCAAAACAGATCATTTCAGAGAAGCGGTTTATTATCACTATTACGAATATCCGGCTGTGCATATGGTAAAACGGCATTACGGGATCGTAACCGAAGATTATAAGTTGGTCCATTTCTATTACGATGTGGATGAATGGGAACTCTACGATCGCAAAAAAGACCCGAAAGAGCTCAAAAATGTAATTGAAGACCCGGCTTATGCCAATACATTGAAAAAGCTCAAAGATGATTTAGCTGCTTTGCGGGTCAAATACAAAGACTCGGAAGAGCTTGATCAGATGTACATTGAAAAATACCGGGAAAAAGGGTTTATAACCTCTCAGGGAGGCAAATAGAAAACAAAAGGCCGCTCACTGTAGCGGCCTTTTCATTCTTCCTTTGCATATTTTCAACCCTTCTTTCTACCAATGAACCGCACCACCCGGCCCCGGCCTACGTGGAATTGACCTTCGCTGAGTTCTGTTTCTTCTTCTTTGAGATACAATTGCTCGAAATCCGGAAACCCTGCAGCTATTTCTTCAATAGTAAAAAGCATTTGGAGATTATCCGGCCCGCCGATTTGTGGATTTTGCTGTCTCAGTGGTAGATTACTTTTGGCAAAACCCTCCAGAATGAGATAGCCTCCCTGTTTAAGTGCATCTGAAACCTTTGCATAAGCTTTTCCAGACACTGGCGGGGGAAAATGTGCATAAATTAAGGCGGCAGAGTTAAATGATTGAGGACTTAGATCTGCCTCAAGAAAATCGCACACGGTATACTCGATACTCACTCCTATCTGATCTGCCAAAGCAAGTGCTTTATCTCTGCCTGAACTACTAAAATCAAAAGCAGAAACCTGCAAACCCAATCCGGCCGCATAAACGGCATTTCTTCCTTCGCCCTCGGCAGGCAAAAGTATGTTTCCTTTGAGGTTAAGTTTATCCAATGATTCCTTATAAAATAGATTCGGTTCTTTACCGTAGGCATATTCTTCCCTCAGATACCTTTCATTCCAGAATTCCTTCATTTTCAAATTCGTTTCCGTTCGAATAATTACAGAGATATCCGTTTCTGTCTGCAGAAAAAATCTCAACGGCAATACTACAGGAATTCACTGGTAACTATCGTGACATTTGACGCACAGGTGCAGCTATTTGTTTTTTTCATGTCTCCGTTTTCTCGTCTACAGTACTACCCTTTTAATCCTTTCAAATAACCAAATTGTAGTATTTCCTGCGAATTGCCCTTAACTTGAAAGCAAAATTGACCCAAAACCTATGAACAAAAAACAGACACAAGCTTCCCGACGGGAGTTTATCAAACAATCTGCCATAGCTTCGTCCTTTTTCATTGTACCTAGAAATGTACTCGGTGGTGTGGGCTATACCTCACCCAGTGATCAGCTAAATCTGGCCGCTATTGGTTCCGGTGGCAAAGGGGCCTCAGATATCCGTAATGCCTCTGTAAATGGCCGCGAAAACGTAGTGGCTCTTTGCGATGTGGATTTCAGCGGATCTGCCAAAGCTTCGGTAGAACGTTTTCCGAAAGCGAAATTGTATGCAGATTACCGTGAGATGCTCGATAAACAAAAGGATATCGATGCAGTCACCATTTCTACACCAGATCACGTGCACGGCCCGGCAGCAAAATATGCCATGGAACGCAATAAACACGTGTATGTGCAGAAACCGATGACCCACAATATCCGTGAGGCCAGATTTCTTACCGAACTTGCCCGGAAACAAAAAGTGGTAACCCAAATGGGTAATCAGGGTGCCTCTAATCCGCTGCTGAAAATGGTGCAGGGCTGGGTAGATAGTGGTAAACTGGGCAAAATTGCTAAAGTTCAGATCTGGACCAACCGCCCGGTATGGCCGCAGGGAGGAGCATTTCCGCAAGCCAACGAATCTCTGAAACCTAAAGACCTCAACTGGGATCTGTGGCTCGGCCCGGCCGAATGGAAGCCCTTCACCCCAAACCTGCACCCATTCAACTGGCGTGGCTGGTGGGATTACGGCACAGGTGCTCTGGGTGATGTAGGATGCCACCTGATTGATATTCCTTTCCGTACGCTCGGGTTGAAGTATCCGAAAGATGCAGAATGTAGCGTGGGATCGGTCTATTCTCAAATGTGGACGGCAGATTACCATCCGGAAGGCTGCCCGGCGTCTTCCTTCATTACCCTTCATTTTGCAGAAACAGCCAAAAGTAAATCACCGATAGAAATGACCTGGTCTGACGGTGGAATACGTCCCTCGCATCCGGATATCATTCCTGCGAACAGCGATATTGGCGGAAAAGACAGTGCGAACGGAGTGCTGATTATCGGCGAGAAAGGAATTATCAGCACCAATATCAATGATGCATCGCCTCTTATGCCGAAACTATATCTTAATGACGGCACCACCGAATTTGGTCCGGAAAACGGCCCAACCGACGAGCCTGAATATGGTCACCAGCGGATGTGGGTAGATGCCTGCAAGGCTGGCTTCAACAGCAGCGAACATAAGGGTCTTACCTCTTCTTTTGACTACGCCGGCCCTATGACCGAGACTGTGCTTATGGGTAACCTGGCCATACGGAGCTATATGCTCAGAAAAGAGAATGAGCAAGGCAAAATGGAGTTCTTTGCCCGCAAAAAATTGCTGTGGGACGGTGAAAATATGCGAATCACCAACCTGGAAGAAGCTAATCAGTTTGTGGGGCGTGAGTACCGGAAGGGGTTTGAGGTGTAGTTTGATATGGAACATCGGGTGACTATCCCTGTAAGATGGAGGTCATCCGATGAATTTTTGTTTATTCCCAGTAAAATATTTCGAGATAGCTACCAATCTATTACTTTTTTAAAATACTTTGACCAGAAAATATAACATCTTTTGATTGATTCAGGCTTAATAAATGAAGAATATTGGTTTTCCATCATTGTAGATTTTATGTAATCAATGTCTATTTCTATTTCCTCAAATTGATCTTTACTATATTGAATTTTTTCTTTGAACTTTGAAATATCTTCTGTATTGTTAAAAATCAAGAATGGTTCGAAATCTCCAACACGCCAATAATGATTCTTAACTTGAGAGTTTTTTAAAAATGTCAGAAAGGCTCCTTGAAGAGTCGACAAATCATAATAATAGAAGTAGTGCTTTTCTTGGTTTGAGAATTCAAAATCTCCAATCTCGGGTTTTTGAAGGAAAATATTCATTTCATCCACATATATGTAACTCCACTTAAATACTAAACCTGAATAATATTTATACTTCAACTGTCCCTCAAACGACCTTTCATTCGTAAAGAAAAAGCTGTATGTTTTTTGACTAATTTTCCATTTCCCTAGCTTGATTTGAAATTCCGGAAATTGTCGATGAAAGATATATTTCTTGTTCCCAATATCTGAGAACCAATCCTTTGATTTACTAAGTAACATTTGAAATCTGACTAAGGGTGGTTGGTTAATTCCAAACCTTTCTTGCCACATTTTCTCAATATGTATTATGTCTGCAGATGAGTCAATTGGTGTATTTGAGTCTTCTATTCTAGTATAAATATAATTTGCACGAACAGTTTTACCCTTATCTGTGTAATCCCTAGTTATATAAAAGGGCTTTTGTGGAGAATGATGGATTGTTATTACATCGATTTCAAACCCGTTAATTTCTAATGATGTTAAAGAAATTTGAGGCCTATTTTGACCTGCAAAAAATTTATCTCTTAAAAAAGTAATTAAGTCAGCCTGATTCTTTCTGAAAGGTTGTCCTTTCGATAAGCCTTTTAATATTCCACCATCCCTAACACCAAGAATAATATAAGAGTCGCCATTGTGCAGGTTATTAGACATACAAATAATGTCATGAAGAAGGGCGGCTTTATTTTCATGTGGGTTTTCCTTGAAATCCCAGTGCCCTTCTTTTCCTGTATGGATATAACCTTCGATTTCATTTTGAAAGCTTTGATCAACTTGATTCATGCTCAATTTCTCTTATTTTGTTTGTCATGGAAACAGGGCGTTGGACCAATCTTTTAATTTGAATAAGGAAATTGTAAAAGTTCTCGTGAAATCGGAGCAGAACAAAAATAATCCTCTTTCAAAAATACCGATTTCCAATTCTAATTGTCTCCAGTGCTTTGCTTGAGCCGATCCGCCAGCCAAAGCTTGATCAGGGACTGTCGGGTAACTCCCACTTTTGTGGCTTCGAAATCAAGTGACTCTACCATCCAAAGGGGAAAATCAACGTTTACGCGTTTGCTTTCTTTTTGAATACGACGAGCAGATTCTAAGTCAAATTGATCTAAAATTTCCTCCCCGTTATCAAATTTTTCATCCAATTCCTCCGCTTTCATAAATTTCAATTTCTTTTTGTCTTGACCGTCTGACAGAAATCAGACGAATTTTCCCATTTCTGTAAGTTACAATAGCCGACCAGTGCCTTTTCTCAATCGTACCAATGATCAAAAACCTCGGTTCGTCTAAAGTCTTCGCCTGAATCTCAATTAAATTTTCATCCAACCAAAGCATTTGAGCTTCAATAAAATCAATCCCATGTTTGGTCCAATTCGTGAGGCTTTTTTCAGGATCAAATTCAAAATACATTGTATGGAAGTACTAAACTTTCTACAAAGATATAAAAACTATACCTTAATTATACTACTTTCAAAAACCAATTACCTTGGTTTCTAAGACTTTTAAGCCACAAAATAAGACACCAGTTCTTCAAAGTCTAAGACTTCGAAGCCACGAAATAAGGTCTCCTGACTTTAGAAATGCATAATTTCGAATTGGCAATACGACCAATTCCTCAATCTTCTCTGTTACTTCAAAATTTCCCCCAAATATTTCTCCAGAAAACCCGCCAGGGAAACTACCATAACTTTCGCATCCACAGGATAATTCTCATTCACTTTCGCGATAATGAAGCCCTTTTCTGCGGAAGTATCTGCCATACTGATATAAAAGCCCTTTGAGATTTTTGGGGCGACACCAATCTTGATTTCGATGGCTGCCCTTACTCTCCCGCCTTTTTCTATGAGTAAGTCACATTCTGCACCCTGATGTGTTCTGTAAAAGTATAAAGAGGCGTTTGCCCCCACCGCCAGGGCTATTTGCTCAATTACAAAGCCTTCCCATGAACTGCCTATGATTGGCTGACTGTATAAATCTCCCTGAGTTTCAATAGAAAAAAATGCATGAAGCAGCCCGGAATCTCTCAGATATATCTTGGGAGACTTCACCAGCCTTTTCCCTAAATTCACAGAATAGGGAAGCAGTTTACGTATGATAAAGGCTCCTTCCATGACATTCAGGTAAGTATTGACAGTGGTGCTGCTGAGGCCCATAGAACGGGCAATCTGCTCTGCATTCCAAAACTGAGCGTTATTATAGGCCAGCATTCTCCAATATTTTTCAATAACTACCGCTTCTGCCGGTAAGCCAAATTGATTGAATTCCTTCTCTGTGTAAGATTTGATAAAGTTATTTCGCCAAAGAAGTGAGGCACGGTCTGTTTTTGCCAGAAAGGCCAAAGGAAAACCACCCCTAAGCCACAATTCTTCCTGATTTTCAGGTCCTATTTCTGATAACATAAACGTACCCAATTCCAGATAACCAATTCTACCGGCCAGCGAATCGGCACTCTTGCGAATAAGATTTGGACTGGCCGAGCCGAGAATCAAAAACCTGCCGGGTCTTCTGTCTGCATCAATAATTCCCCTCAGCTCGGCAAAAAGTTCAGGCATGAATTGGATTTCATCCAGTACTATGAGTTTGTCTTTATGCAGATCAAAGTACATGGCAGTGTTAAAAAGCTTTGCACGATCTGCCGATAACTCTAAATCAAGATAATGTATTTCCTTATCCGCTATAACGTTTTTAGCCAAAGTAGTTTTGCCAATCTGCCTGGGCCCTAATATTCCCACTACCGGAAACAAATCCAGGTATTCCTGAAGCAGCCCATTGATGTTTCTTCTTATGCTCATGATTACAATAAATCAGAAACAAAAATAAAGCAATTACCATGAAAATCCCAAATTAAAATTCCATTTTTCATGGTAACTATCGCTTATTTACCATGAAAATCCCAAATTTATTTTCCATTTTTCATGGTAAAAAAATCAAACTCTTGCCTCAAAGGCTCCAGGTTTCATAAAGAAATGTTGTAATGGTGCTTCGTGTCTTAGTGGCAAAAATCAGCGTACTTTTCCAACAAAACCAATCTCTTTCGCCACAGCCCCAAACCACGCCTGAGTCAATAACTCATGGCCACTATAAGTAGGATGAATTCCATCCCAAACCCAGTATTCGTAATTGGGTTTTTGAGCTCTTTCCAGAAACATTTTTTGAAGATCCATGTAGATGGCTCCAAATTCGTTGGCTATTCGTTTTGACGTCTCGTGATATGCATAAAAGAGCTCCCGGTGACTTTCATTTAGCAGTCCATGGGCTTTGCCGACCGGAATTAGAAAAGGTGACATGATCACTAGTTTCAGAGCAGGCAATTCCTCTTTTGTCTTTATCAATAATTCCCGATAAATCTTTTCATAATTTGCAGGAGTGCAGTCGGCCCGCTTTTCCCTGACCTGAAAATAGAAGTCATTGATACCCACCATCACGGTCAATACATCGGGCTTATGGGCCAGACAGTCCTCTTCCCAACGATTTGCAAGGTCAGTAACTGTATTTCCGCTGATACCACGATTAACAAAAGAAAGCCCTTTCAATGGATACTGAGCCCCAAGTCTGCTGCCAATACTAAATACATAGCCATGCCCCAGTAGGTGATTGGGGTCTGCATTTCTGCCCCGGTTTCCATCGGTGATGCTATCTCCGATAAAGAGAAAATGCGATGGATCTTTTTTCCCTGGGTAGGGCATCATAAGCAAACCGGCATGAGCAGCCAGAAAGGTTCTTCGGTTCATGGTTGTATTTTTGGAGGTAGAATTTATCTTCTATCCAGCCTCTGTTAAGGTTTCAAACCAAAATCTCCGGTGAATTTAAGGACTAAAACCGTATCTTCATGCCGCAATTCTGACGCATGTTTTACTCACTCATAATTCCGGTACACAACCGGCCCGATCACATTGAGAAGCTACTGGGCTGCCTGGCGGTGCAGACTTTCACTGATTTTGATGTCAATGTGATAGAAGATGGCTCCACCCGTAAGGCAGATCTTATTATCGATCAATTTTCAGATAAACTGCAAATAACCTATCTGGAAACGCCTGGACTGGGTCAAGGTTTTGCAAGAAATGAGGGCATGAAGATCGCAAAGGGCGATTTCTTCGTGATTCTAGACTCTGACATTGTGCTGGAGCCCGGTTATATGAAAGCTGTTAATGACGGCATACAAACACAAAAACTGGATTGTTTTGGCGGACCCGATGCCTTACATCCTGACTCAACAGATTTTCAGAAAGCCGCAGATTTTTGTATGACCTCTTTTCTCACCACAGGTGGTACGCGTGGTGGGTCAAAAGCTGTTGGTAAATTTTATCCCCGTAGTTTTAATATGGGAATAAGCCGAAAAGTCTTTGAAGTGACAAAGGGCTTCAAAATTCCTTTTCTGGGAGAAGATATTGAGTTCAGTCAACGCGTCATGGCAAACAAGTTCAAGACAGGTTTGATCCCGGAAGTGGTTGTTTATCACGAACGCAAACGGACTCCGCGACTTTTTTACAATCAGATTCATTTTTTCGGGCGGGCCCGTATCAATATCGCTCAGTTGATTCCGGGCTCATTTAAGGCGACTCATCTGCTTCCTCTTGTTTTTATGGCCTATTTGTTACTCATCGTATCCGGAATATTTATTTCCCCAAACTATGCCCTTTGGATTGCCCTGCCTTACCTGCTTTACAATTTTTTGATTTTTGTATCCTCATTCTTTACCCATAAAAACCTGATTACTTCCTGCTGGTCGGTCCTTATGGCTAACGCACTGATGATTGCCTATGCTACGGGTATGATTCAGGAGTATTGGAAGCTGTATATTTTGAAAAAGGAACAGACGTATCCTTAGTAGAAGAATTCAGAAAAGCGACTAATAATCGGCAATTAGCAATTCATAGGGTATCTTCAATTTTTCATGAATACTTCGTATCATTTTTAAGGTAAGCTTCCGTTTTCGGTTAAGTATCTCAGAAACACGACTCTTAAAACCTATAATATCGGCCAGATCACTATTTGACATTTCCAATTGCTCCATCCTAAATTTAATCGCTTCTATTGGATCGGGAGGGTCGATAGGATAATTCTGGTTTTCATATTGCTCAATGAGAAGCGTCAGCAACTCAGCTTCATCGCCTTCAGGAGTATCCACAGGAGCATGAAATATCATTTCAAGCCGGTTCATGGCTGCTTCATACTCTGCTTCCGTTTTTAATACTTTTATTATCATACTAAATTAAACTCTCTCTGCATCCACTTTGTCATAATCGGTATTAATTTACCGAAGGCTCACTGCCTTGCACACCGTCGTAAACCGACTTAATTGCAGCCATCTGACTGATCAAATCGGTATTAATTTACCGAAGGCTCACTGCCTTGCACACCGTCGTAAACCGACTTAATTGCAGCCATCTGACTGATCAAAAAGGATTGAAGTTCTTCATTAAACCTGATTTTTTCTTCTTCCGTGAGTGTTTCATACAAATCTTTCAGTTCCAGATTTATCGCAGCTTTTTCTTCTTCCGAATCCGAATTCATGGCCCGAACATGATATTTCTTAAAGTCAAATTCCATTTCCTGCTTTCTTTTTTACACGTCTCAAAGATATCATTTAATCTGTTGACAATGCTCCCTTCATCAACCTGAATACACAGTTTTTGCCATCCAGACCAATGATCCGTAGGCAATAAATCCCTTCATTCAGAGGCTGTTCCAATCTCAATGTGACTAAATTCTCCTCCTTTTTCAGGCTGTTCATCCGTATATTCTGACCCTTAAAATCGGTCAAAATCACCAGATCCGGAGCAATGAAATCTGTCACCAGATCGAAAGTTGAGCTCGTTACAGGGTTCGGGAAAGTAAAACAGATGGGTTCAGGCCCTTTCCCCCGATTCTCTGAAACTGTATTCATCGGAATTTGATCTGGCTTTCTGTTCTCTGCCAGATGGGTTGACTCAGTTTCTGAACTATCTCCCACCCAAACAATCAGCGAATCAAAGGAGCTTTCGCAACCCATTTCATTGCTAACCGTGTAGATTAAATTGTAGGTTGTCATGGAGTCAAATACAAAGTCTGCAGGTTCCCGAATCCAAACTGTATCTGAATCATAAAAACGAAAATCCAGGGTATCGGATTTGAACAAATCCAGCTCTGCGAGATTTGAAAAACGAACCGCCTGCATCAGTTCATTACCGGGAGAATTTGGTGTCATGGACCTTTTGATCTCAAATTCATTGCTGCTACGGGCACAGGTAGAGTTCCCTTCGGATTCAAACTGAACCCGAAGCCGGTAATCTGCCAACTCTTCAATTTCCTCACTCAGCGTATCGAATTTTGCCTGAATGGACTCTGAGATTGTAAGCCATGCACTTCCTTTCTGGCGTTGCAGTTGATAAGAAGACACCAAACCCTGAATAGTGCTATCCTTCATTTGTATTCTAAGCCCGGAGCCAATGCAGTAAACCTGATCTTCAAGCTGATGATTCAACTGATTGACAAATAAACTCGCCTCCCGGCTCACCAAAGTATCTGCTGTTGAATCAGTTACCATCACCCGAAAAAGAGTCAAATGTGGATTATTTGCAGAACCTACATTCGTAACCAGCAAGCTCGTTTCGGTTTCATTTTCAAGAGTTACAAAATCCGACTCGCCTGGTCGCTTCTTCTGCCAGATATAATGGAGTGTATCCAGGCCTTTGGCAATAACTTGAAAACGCACAGAATTCCCATCACAATCTGCCAGATCTTCCAAATCCTTTTTGAAACCAAGGGAACCCAGAATCTGAGCTGAAATGAAGTTTCGCTCACTCTCGCAGCCCGCCTTGCTGGTTTGCGATACGTAATGTGTATACTCTCCTGCCTCGGTATAGTAAGGTCTGTTGAAGTCAAACCTCCTGCCAGTACGACTGGTGTACCATTTCAAATCGGCTCCCAGGGCATCAAATACCAAGGTATCTGGCTCAATAACATATAAAGGAGTAAGACTGGCGGGTGGATTGGGAATCTCATGAATAGTGACTGTGTAGCGTGCTTTAGGTGACGCACATTTTTCATCAGAAACCGCAGAAAACCACCAGGTAAATACGCCGGCAGAATCGGAAGAAGGGCGGGGAGCCTTACTGGTTCCAACCGCATCCGAAGTTTCAGAATAATACCAGATATCATCATATGGGCGTGCGTTAAAACTGAGAGTCCTTGTAGTTTCGCCCACACAATAATCTGCAGAAAGATCGGGCGGGCGGGCAGGATACTCACCAATAGTAACAATCGATTGATCGGTATTCTCGATACATTCATATCCTCCCGTATTAAAATAAACCCGGCATCTGTATTTTCTGCCGTGCTCTGGCCGCACATCAAAAAATTGAAGCGTTTCAGTTTTTGCCCCGCGAACGTGATAATCTTCTGCAATATCATGCCAAACTCCGGCAGCATCATCTCGTACCTGCCATTGATACGCGTAAACAGAACCTTCAATACTCACATAATCCTGAAGACGGAAATCAAAATTCTGACCGCGACAAACATCAATATTGGGTAAGGTACGGTAAATCACATTGGCAAACAGCGTTTTGGGTTCTGTAATTACCGCCCCCAGTGAATCAAACACCACACATCGGTATTGAGAATAATTGGGATTATCAGCATCACCTACAGAAGATACCCGAAGAAAAGGATCATTGGCGAACCGGATTCCCGCATCGTTATTGGTTAGGTTGGAAAAATCAGCTTCAAATGGTTTTTTCCGTTGCCATTGATAAAACAACTTACCTGCACCAACCGCCTTAACTTCAAAAAATGCAGAATTTCCTTCACAATCATACTGATCATATGGCTGCTGAATAATGGTAAGCGGCGAGTAAACGATTGCAACTATTTTCGTTTTGGGGCTTTCGCAACTGCTACTAGACTGACTCACCCAATAGGTAAACGTCCCAACATTTTGTACCTCCGGGGCCCCGTTTAGCAGTGAATCGGGATGATCTGCCGAGTACCATTTAAGATTGAAGCCTGCCGCAGAAAAAAGAATACGTTCCGGTAAGACAGCGGTGGCAGGTGTATTGCTAACCGGTGGCTCCACACCAGGCAACGCAGCTACAGATGCCGACGCCGAAAAATTACCGCAGCTACCGCTACATGTTACCGTATATGTGGCAGGCCCACTGACTACTACTTTTCTTTCAGGTAAAACTGACCCTTCTTCCCATAACAAAGAGCCTCCACATGAAGACGCGACCAATTGAATGCTAAGCCCTTCGCAAACAGTGGAATCTGAAAAATTCAACTTTACATCATTGGAAGGTGCTATCTGCACCTGTACAGCGGCTGAGGTAAACTTATTGCAGCTGCTTGGTTCACAATCATAGATAGCCCGGTAATAGATTGTCGCGGCTGAGCTGGTTATATTTGTTTCATCCGAAATGGTGATTACATCTCCTGTCTGTGGCAGATCCTCCCAGAACGTTGAGCTCACCGCCGAGGAACGGGTATTCTTTTGCCAAATCAGACTGCAGCTGCCTGCTCCGCCTGTCTTTGTGGCTGTAAGCTCGAAACTTTCTCCCGAACAAATCGATGATTTGGAGACAGATACTGTAAGGTTCGGATCTGGTAGCACACGAACAACACTTATGTTACTAAAGGCCTCAGCTCCACATTCGTCTGTAACTTGTCTTCGGTAGCAGGTCGTGGTTGTCAATACATCAGGATTAAAGGTGCTGCCCGTGGCTCCGGCAATGATCGACCATGTTGGACTTGCTGTCTCACAATTTTCACTTCGCTCCCATTGATAGATTCTCACCCCTTTTCCTCCGCTTGACTCTGTCAAACTGGTGATCGCAGGAGGATTGTAACCCGAACAGTTTTCGCCGGAAACTTCTCCGATGGAACCTGCCAGCAGTTGAGAATATCCATTAATAGTCAATGTATTACTCATCGGACTTGTGCAACCTTCTGAACTGCAGGTTGCCGTATAAATGACCGTTTCTGTTGGTGCTATTTCGATGTTTGTTGTCGTTTGTCCATCGCTCCAAAGAATATTGCCTGTGCAATTGGATGCTGTCAAAATAGCCGACTGACCAAAACAAACTTCGGTTTGGTTAGCTTGAATGATCGGAGCAGGAATACCGGGTTTGACCGTGATTTCAACCGAATCTTTGACAACTTCATCGCAACCGTCCACCGAGCACGATGCCACCCACCAGCCTGTTGTTGTGGGTGTCGGATTTATTAAAGGAGCAGTGCTTCCATCAGACCAAAGAAGGCTTCCATTGCAGCCGCTGGCAGTTAATGTTACAGATTGACCCGAGCAAATTTCTGCCTTGTCTGATCTAACCTCTACGGTCAGCTGTGGTGCTATCTGCACCTGCACCGCTGCTGAGGTAAACTTATTGCAGCTGCTTAACTCGCAATCGTAGATTGCCCGGTAGTAGACCGAGGTGCTTGTGCCTGTGGTGTTGATTTCACTTGAGATGGTTATTGCATCTCCCATCTGTGGCAGGTCCTCCCAGAACGTTGAGCTCACCGCCGAAGAACGGGTATTCTTTTGCCAAATCAGACTGCAACTGCCCGCTCCGCCTGTTTTGGTGGCTGTAAGTTCAAAGCTCTCTCCCGAACAAATCGTTGATTTGGAGACAGATACCGTCAGGTTCGGGTCTGGTAATATTCGAATTATACTGCTGTTGCTGTAGGCTTCAGCTCCACATTCGTCTGTAACTTTTCTTCGGTAGCAGGTCGTGGTTGTCAATACATCCGGATTAATGGTGCTGCCTGTGGCTCCGGCAATCAACGACCATGTAGGGCTTGCCGACTCACAATTTTCACTTCGCTCCCATTGATAGGTTCTGATGCCTTTTCCTCCACTCGATTCTGTGCTGCTGGTTATTGTGGGCGGATTGTAACCCGAACAGTTTTCGCCGGAAACTTCTCCGATGGCACCTGCCTGCAGTTGGGAATAACCATTAATAGTCAAGGTATTACTCATCGGACTTGTGCAACCCTCTGAACTGCAGGTAGCTGTATATTGAACCGTTTCTGTTGGCGAAATTTCAATGCTTGAAGTGGTCTGTCCATCGCTCCAGAGCAGGTCTCCGGAACAGCCTGAAGCTGTAAGAGTGGTCGTTTGACCGTAACAAACTTCAGTCTGACTGGCCTCTATCACCGGAGCCGCAAGGCCAGGTTTGACCGTGATTTCTACCGAATCTTTGACAGTTTTGTCGCAACCGCTTACCGAACATTCAGCTACCCACCAGCCTGTGATCGTCGGTGTCAGATTAAGTGTAGTAGATGTACTTCCATCAGACCAGAGAAGGCTTCCATTACAGCCGCTGGCAGTTAATGTTACAGATTCACCTGAGCAAATTTCTGCCTTGTCTGATCTAACCTTTACGGTCAGCTGTGGTGCTATCTGCACCTGAACCGCTGCTGAGGTAAACTTATTGCAGCTGCTTGGTTCACAATCATAGATAGCCCGGTAATAGATTGTCGCGGCTGAGCTGGTTGCATTTGTTTCATCCGCAATCGTGATTATATCTCCTGTCTGTGGCAGGTCCCCCCAGAACGTTGAACTCACCGCCGAAGAACGGGTATTCTTTTGCCAAATCAGACTGCAACTACCTGCTCCACCCGTTTTGATGGCTGTAAGTTCAAAGCTCTCTCCCGAACAAATCGTTGATTTTGAGATGGATACAGTCAAATTTGGGTCTGGAAGCACACGGATTATACTGATGTTACTGAAAACTTCAGCTCCACATTCGTCTTTAACTTTTCTTCGGTAGCAGGTCGTGGTTGTCAATACATCCGGATTAATGGTGCTGCCTGTGGCTCCGGCAATCAACGACCATGTAGGGCTTGCCGACTCACAATTTTCACTTCGCTCCCATTGATAGGTTCTCACGCCTTTTCCTCCACTTGATTCTGTGATGCTGGTTATTGTTAGTGGATTGTAGCCTGAACAGTTTTCGCCGGAGACTTCTCCAATGGAACCTGCCAGCAGTTGAGAATAACCATTAATAGTCAATGTATTACTCATCGGACTTGTGCAACCCTCTGAACTGCAGGTAGCTGTATATTGAACCGTTTCTGTTGGCGAAATTTCAATGCTTGAAGTGGTCTGTCCATCGCTCCAGAGCAGGTCTCCGGAACAGCCTGAAGCTGTAAGAGTGGTCGTTTGACCGTAACAAACTTCAGTCTGACTGGCCTCTATCACCGGAGCCGCAAGGCCAGGTTTGACCGTGATTTCTACCGAATCTTTGACAGTTTTGTCGCAACCGCTTACCGAACATTCAGCTACCCACCAGGCAGACAACGTCGGTGTCGCATTTACTGAAGCCGATGTGCTTCCATCAGACCAAAGAAGGCTTCCATTGCAGCCGCTGGCAGTTAATTTTACAGATTCACCTGAGCAAATTTCTGCCTTGTCTGCTCTAACCTCTACGGTCAGTTTCGGAGCTATCTGCACCTGCACCGCTGCTGAGGTAAACTTATTGCAGCTGCTTGGTTCACAATCATAGATAGCCCGGTAATAGATTGTCGCGGCTGAGCTGGTTATATTTGTTTCATCCGAAATGGTGATTACATCTCCTGTCTGTGGCAGATCCTCCCAGAACGTTGAGCTCACCGCCGAGGAACGGGTATTCTTTTGCCAAATCAGACTGCAGCTGCCTGCTCCGCCTGTCTTTGTGGCTGTAAGCTCGAAACTTTCTCCCGAACAAATCGATGATTTGGAGACAGATACTGTAAGGTTCGGATCTGGTAGCACACGAACAACACTTATGTTACTAAAGGCCTCAGCTCCACATTCGTCTGTAACTTGTCTTCGGTAGCAGGTCGTGGTTGTCAATACATCCGGATTAAAGGTGCTGCCCGTGGCTCCGGCAATCAACGACCATGTCGGACTTGCCGACTCACAATTTTCACTTCGCTCCCATTGATAGGTTCTCACGCCTTTTCCTCCACTCGATTCTGTGCTGCTGGCTATTGTGGGCGGATTGTAACCTGAACAGTTTTCGCCGGAAACTTCTCCGATGGAACCTGCCAGCAGTTGAGAATATCCATTAATAGTCAATGTATTACTCATCGGACTTGTGCAACCTTCTGAACTGCAGGTTGCCGTATAAATGACCGTTTCTGTTGGTGCTATTTCGATGTTTGTTGTCGTTTGTCCATCGCTCCAAAGAATATTGCCTGTGCAATTGGATGCTGTCAAAATAGCCGACTGACCAAAACAAACTTCGGTTTGGTTAGCTTGAATGATCGGAGCAGGAATACCGGGTTTGACCGTGATTTCAACCGAATCTTTGACAACTTCATCGCAACCGTCCACCGAGCACGATGCCACCCACCAGCCTGTTGTTGTGGGTGTCGGATTTATTAAAGGAGCAGTGCTTCCATCAGACCAAAGAAGGCTTCCATTGCAGCCGCTGGCAGTTAATGTTACAGATTGACCCGAGCAAATTTCTGCCTTGTCTGATCTAACCTCTACGGTCAGCTGTGGTGCTATCTGCACCTGCACCGCTGCTGAGGTAAACTTATTGCAGCTGCTTAACTCGCAATCGTAGATTGCCCGGTAGTAGACCGAGGTGCTTGTGCCTGTGGTGTTGATTTCACTTGAGATGGTTATTGCATCTCCCATCTGTGGCAGGTCCTCCCAGAACGTTGAGCTCACCGCCGAAGAACGGGTATTCTT